>CAKRSU010000007.1 GCA_934401755.1 uncultured Oxalobacter sp. | reverse complement strand
CATTTATCGGCTTATGGGGAGTTGGAAACGACGTCTGGCTCTCCTACTAGAACGACTTATCAGGTGTCGGCGGGTCTGCGGTGGAGTTTTTGAGTCGATTCTTTTTGGGAAAAAACTTTAAAAGCATGTCCTGAAGGCGGACATGCTTTTTTATGGTCATTGAATCAGTGAGAACGAATCATCGTACCAAATGGCTGTTCAGTTAACACTTCAAGCAATAATGAATGTTCGATACGCCCATCAATAATATGAACAGAATTTACCCCTGATTTTGCAGCATCTAATGCTGAACCAATCTTTGGCAACATCCCCCCTGAAATGGTTCCATCTGCAAATAAAGCATCAATCTCATGAGCCGTTAAATCTGTTAATAGATGATTATCCTTATCCATGACGCCAGAAGTATTTGTCATCATGATGAGCTTTTCTGCTTTTAAAATCTCAGCAATCTTTCCTGCCACCAAATCAGCATTAATGTTATAAGCTTCTCCATCATCACTAAAACCAATTGGCGAAATGACAGGAATAAAATTGCCGCCATGCTGAAGGGCTGTAATCACTTGAGGATTAATGGATTTAATTTTACCAACATGCCCAATATCAATGAATTTTCCAGGTTCATTCTTGTCTGGAATCTGCATTTTTTCAGCGCGAATTAAACCACCATCTTTACCCGTCAAACCAACAGCTTGCCCCCCATAATGGTTAATCAGCATGACAATATCTTGCTGAACTTCCCCGCCTAATACCCATTCCACCACTTCCATGGTTTCATCGTCAGTAACGCGCATACCTTGAATAAAATTGCCACTTTTACCAATTTTACTCAGTGCTTTATCAATCTGAGGTCCTCCACCATGGACAACAACTGGATTCATACCAACCAGCTTTAATAAAATCACATCACGTGCAAAACCATGCTTTAACTTTTCTTCCGTCATCGCATTACCACCATATTTAATAACAATGGTTTTGCCATGAAATTTACGAATATAAGGCAGGGCCTCAGCTAAAATTTCGGCCTTAACGGTTGGTTGAAGATCACTCATTAATTTACCTAAAAACTTAAAAAAGAATAATTGGAATTCTAACGGTTTTATACCAAGAAATTCAGTGATTGAGAATTGGAATCCCGAAAATATCGCGATAAGTCGGATAAAAAGAACAATATAGTGCCGTTGTAACAATAACGGACATCAAATAGATCACAAATGTTCCGACAAAACCGCCCAGTAGAGGGCCAATAATTGCCCCTATAACGGATGGAATAACAAAACCAATCATAAAAAAGGAAAGGACATAAATCAAAAAGGAACGCCATGCATGTGCTACGGAAAAGAAACTAAAAAACATGGCTTTTGGAACACTCATTTGACGCCAACCAATTAATGGCGCTGCAAACCAGGTCAACATAAAAAAAGGAACATATAAAGCAAGGATAACCAACATCATATAACCCGCTTTTATCATTTGTTCATCAGATAAAGTACTTCCATCTCTTGCAATAATGATTGCGAATAAAGGCCCACCCTCCAACAGAATTGAAAGACCGGCTACAATAAGCCCAAACAATAAATAACAACCACTTAATGCTAACAAACGCAGAAAAGTCCGCCGATTCAATAAAGAAAATAAAGCCCCAAACGATACTTGATCATTTCGATCAATCATAAGCGTTGCACTCATGAACAAATAGGTAAAAACGGCCATCGTAAATACAGGAGCAACTTGTCCAATATAAGGAATCATGCCAATAAAAATGGCAATCATCATATATAGAAAAAGCAAATTGACTAAGAAAAAAGGACGTTTTTTAAAGATAAAAAAACCGGAACGAATCCATTCCCAACCGGTTTTTGCCGATAATTTATTCATACTATCAATGCTGGAGCAGGTTCAGAAATACGCAATTTGAGAATTCGTTCAAAATGCATGGGATCATGAGGTGTTAATAATTCAGCTTCACGTGGCATATAAAAATCATATAAACGAGACAACCAAAAACGTAGGGCAGCACTACGTAAAGTTGCTTGCCAAGCAGCCACTTCATCGGGTGTAAAAGGACGGACAGCATGATACGCATCTAAATAAGCTCTCACACGTTCGGTATCTAATTTTCCATTTTCTAGATCAATACACCAATCATTAATAGCAACGGCTACATCAAAAAGCCAAGTATCAACGCCGGCAAAATAAAAATCAAAAAAACCGGATAAATTATCCCCATCAAACATGACATTGTTCCGGAATAAATCTGCATGTACAACACCTTTAGCTAATCGGTTATAAAGAGGGGATTGCTGAAATGCTTGTTGATAAACTAATTCTTGCTCAAGCATTACCGCTGCATCTTTTGGAAGATACGGCAACACTTGCGGGATAGTCTCCTTCCACCAAGCCATTCCACGTGGATTAGGCTGCATGAGAGCGTAATCCTGACCAGCAATATGCATTTTCGCCATCATATCACCGACTTGTGCACAATGAATGGGCTTAGGGTTTGCTTGCCAATTACCGGCTAACTTTGTCACGATACAAGCTGGTTTTCCACAAAGCCTATGCAAAATTTTGCCCGACTGATCCGCAATTGGTGCGGGCACTTTGACGCCTTTTTCTGCCAAATGACGCATTAAGTTCAGATAAAACGGCAACTCATCATACGTCAACTTCTCAAACAGAGTAAGCACATACTCACTTTTTTCTGTTATAAGAAAAAAATTGCTATTTTCAATACCTGAACCAATACCTTTGATTGCAACAACGGGATCAAGTGAAAAATTAGCAAGCAAAGGATTTAAATCCTGCAAGGTCACCGGTGTAAAAACTGCCATAATAATTTATTTAAATTTTAATACTTGGGGATTGATTATTCGTTTCCTGGAGGAAGCACATCTGCACTCATAGGATCTTCTTCATTACCGATCTTCTTGTTTTTTTCGGTTACATCAAATTCGCCAACTTTCCATAAAGCCGGCCTTACAAGATTCCCCTCATAAGAATCAGGAACACCATTCTTGCCATTCGGATATAAGTAATAAGTACTAGGCCCACTCGTTACTTTAATTTCCTCAACCATTCCACCATTACGCCGTTCAACAATTTCTGCGTTGATATCAGGTTTACGAATCGTAATAGCCGGCTCATCGGTTTCATCCAGAATTTCAGTTCCTATATCTTCAGGCGCTCCTTTTGCATATGCTATTGACATGACAAAAAACACCGTCAATGCAACCATATTCCTGATAAAAATTCGAAATCGCATCATAAGCACTCATCCGATAAATAATGTCTCATTGTAACAAACAAGTATTAGAGATACATCAATTTAAGTCTTTCTTCTGATGTCGGTACAATGGCACGTTCTTGATAGAAAGAAACGATATAGTTCACAATAAAATCAATATCATCGGCAATCACCATCAAATCGATATCTTTTTCGCTAATCATTCCATCAGCAAGTAACGCCTCCTTACTCCAATCAAGAAATCCTTTCCAAAATTTACTACCATATAAAATTAATGGAATCGGACGAATTTTTCCTGTTTGAATCAATGTCAATACTTCACTCATCTCATCTAACGTTCCATAGCCTCCAGGAAAAACAACAAAAGCATTCGCATATTTAACTAATCCCACTTTACGCGCAAAAAAATGCCGATAATTCAAAGAAACATTTTGCCAAGGATTTGAAGACTGTTCGTGAGGCAATTCAATATTTAATCCAGCTGAAGGCGATTTTCCTTCAAAAGCGCCTTTATTAGCTGCTTCCATAATACCGGGACCTCCGCCTGAAAATATAGCAAACCCAGCATCCGACAGTTTTCGTGATAATTTAATGCATTGATCATAATAATGACTGCCAGGTCGGAGTCGTGCTGATCCAAAAATGGTAATTGCGGCCTGAATTTCAGAAAGTTTTTCGGTTGTTTCTACAAATTCTGACATAATGGAGAACATACTCCAGGATTCCCGTGCTTTGAGAACTGTTGCATATTCCACATCTTTGACATCGTGCAGCAGCTGCACTTTTTTTTTGTTTTCTACCATATGAGCAAATGTTTATTATTAGTTGATGGATCCAATTATCTATATCGAGCCTACCACGCATTACCTGACTTGCGTAATGCACTAGGAGAACCAACAGGCGCTATCTATGGCTTCATGAATATGCTTCATCGCCTTGAAAAAGATTATCCCACAGCATACGTCGCCTGTATATTCGATGCAAAAGGGAAAACCTTCCGGCATGATTTTTATCCCGACTATAAAGCCAATAGACCGCCAATGCCTGAAGATCTTATCAGTCAAATTGCACCGATTCATAACCTCATTAAAATGCAAGGATGGCCTTTAATCTCAGTAGAAGGGATTGAAGCAGATGATGTGATGGGTACGCTTGCGACAATGGCACAAAACCAAGGGTTAAAAACGATCATCGCAACAGGCGATAAAGATATGGCTCAACTCGTTAATGACCATATCACTTTAATCAATACCATGAATAATGACATTCTTGATCGTGAAGGGGTTATTCATAAATTTGGGGTTCCTCCAGAGAAAATCATCGATTATTTATCCTTAATCGGTGACAACGCAGATAATATTCCAGGCGTCAATAAAGTCGGTCCTAAAACGGCCGTTAAATGGTTAACACAATATGGTTCGTTAGATAACATTATCGCCCATGCCGACACTATTAAAGGCGTTGTTGGTAATAATCTGCGCCAATCTCTTGATTGGTTACTCAAAGCACGTCAACTGATTACAATCCGCTCCAATAGCGATTTAAATGAACATATCCAATCGATTGAAAAAACACTTCAAAAACAAAATAAGGATATTGAAGGTCTCAAAAAAGCCTTTACCCATTTTGGGTTTAAAAACATGCTAAAAGAATTGATGGGAGAAAATACGACCGCTTTCTCTCAACAAATTACTGATAAGCCCCTCTCTTTCAAAAATCATATATCTCCTGATAGCCAATCCACTAACTTTAATAATGCTCAACAATACGAAACAATCAAAACCATTGAGCAGCTTAAACATTGGTTAAATATCATAGAAGCTTCAACATTAACGGCCATCGATACCGAAACAACATCATTAGATGCAATGACGGCAAAATTAGTTGGAATATCTTTATCGGTTAAAGCAGGAGAAGCCGCTTATATTCCGGTTGGTCATCAATCGTTAGGAGAAATACAACTTTCACGAGAACGAGTACTTGAAACATTAAAACCTTGGTTAGAAAATCCTGACCGCAAAAAAGTCGGACAAAACATAAAATATGACAGCCATATTTTTGCTAACTATGGGATTCAATTGCAAGGGATCGTTCATGACACCATGTTAGAGTCCTATATATTGGAATCTTATCGTCGGCATGATATGGATTCTTTATCGGAACGCTTATTAGGACATACACCAATTAGTTATGAATCTATTTGCGGTAAAGGAGCCTCTCAAATTGGTTTTGAGCAAGTCGCTATTGATATCGCTTCAAAATACGCCGCAGAAGATGCGGATATCACATTGCAGCTTCATCAAAAAATGTGGGAAATGCTCTCTCCTTACGAAAAAATGCGTTCCATATATAACAAAATAGAAATTCCTATTCTTTCTGTCTTGCAACGTATGGAACGTAATGGCGTATTAATTGATTGTCATTTATTACAAAAACAATCCACCGTTTTGGGACAAACGATGGATGAATTAAGCAAAAAAGCCTATCGTATGGCTCAAAGACCTTTTAACTTAAATTCCCCAAAACAACTAGGCACCATTTTATTTGACGAATTAAAACTCCCTATCATCAAAAAGACACCTTCAGGTGCCCCCTCTACGAATGAAGAAGTCCTTGAAAAACTGGCTCAAGATTTTCCATTGCCTAAAATAATTTTGGACTACAGGAGTTTAGCAAAACTCAAATCGACCTATACGGACAAGCTACCTAAGATGATTAATCCAGCAACAGGGCGAGTACACACTAATTATGCACAAGCGGTTGCTGTAACAGGTCGTCTTGCGTCCAACGATCCGAATTTACAAAATATTCCGATCAGAACAGAAGCCGGTCGACAAATTCGAGAAGCATTTATCGCACCAAAAGGCCATGTGATCGTTTCTGCTGACTACTCACAAATTGAATTGCGCATTATGGCACACCTGTCAGGTGATAAAAACCTTTTGGATGCCTTTCATCAAGGAGCAGATATTCATCGAGCAACTGCCGCTGAAATATTTGGAATAACACCCATTGAAGTTTCCGCCGATCAACGCCGTTATGCCAAAACGATTAATTTTGGATTAATTTATGGCATGAGTGCGTTTGGTGTCGCTTCTAATTTAGGGATCAGTCGCACTGATGCGCAAAATTATATTAATCGATATTTTGAGCGTTATCCTGGCGTAGCCGATTATATGGAAAGAACACGCCAACAAGCCATTGAACAAGGTTATGTTGAAACAGTCTTTGGACGCCGACTTTGGCTACCAGAAATTTATACAAAAGGACCCCGTAGGCAAGCAGCAGAACGTGCCGCTATTAATGCTCCCATGCAAGGAACTGCCGCTGATATTATCAAATTAGCCATGATTGCCGTTGATCGTTGGTTAAGAGAGGATAAGCTTCAATCACGACTGATCATGCAAGTTCACGATGAATTAATACTTGAAGTTCCAGAAGAAGAACGTCCTATTGTCATTCAACACTTACCTGAATTAATGGCTCAAGCCGCTCAATTGGATGTTCCATTAATTGCTGAAGTTGGTTATGGCCGTAATTGGGAAGAAGCTCATTGATTGATCGCTATTAAATGATTCTTTGAATGAACCGAAGTATCAATGAGCACTTCGGTTTTATTTTTGTTAACAATACGCGTATACCCGTTTTTTCTATTGATCAAATAAGCAGCACTTTATTAAAAAACGATATTTGTTCTAGCAAATAGTCTGCTTGGTTACTCTATCTGTGTTGAGCGCCATCTTTTTATAGGTCTTAGTTATTCCTTATGCATTTTGAAATAATGGATAGATTGCATTGCTATAAGTTATCGCTAATAGTTATTATATTTATTTAAAATTGATGATAATAAAGGTCAAAATAATTGTTAATAACTATCATAGATAATGAAAAATCAAAAAGTTAGCTAAATTTAACTTTTTGGAAAAGCTGAGCATTAATTTTGAATAGATTTTTTAATTTTGGCGTAAAGAGAAGTTTTTCCCATTAAAAAAACAGGCTTATCAACAGAGTTATTCAATTTGGATACGACACGTATGATTTGAAATAGGGGAATCAGGAAAAATTTATGAAGATATGTTTTGTATCAAAGAAAGTGAACACTTACTTTATTGATGCATTTTTTCGGGCTTTTGCACCAAAATAAGTTGCTAAAATACCGCTAATTATGATGATAGCCATACCGATCCAACTCATCCAACCGAACATATCTCCCCAAATAAGAATTCCCCAGATACTTGAAAAAATAATGCCAGAATACTGTAAATTAGCAGTCAGTAATGTTTTACCAAACGAAAATGCACGGGTATTTGCCATTTGCCCAATCGCAGCAGATAAGCCAACTAAAATTAATAAGAGTAGCCCTTTGGGGCTATGAGTATGAAAAGCAATACCATCACTATTGGGTAATTGAGCGTTTAATATAGTAAGAATGGCGGCCCCAATTGTACTAATGACACAAAAGTAGAAAACAACCCTATATTCAGGTTCTCCCAATTGCCCTAGTCGCCGAACTTGTAATCCCGCTAAGCCAGCGAGAAAACCAGACGTTAACGCGATAATTCCCCAAATATACTGTTCTTTTTGAATATTGGGTTGCAGTACCATAATAACGCCAATAAAACTAATGATAATAGCGCCAATCAATTTCCACTCAAATCGTGTTTGGCCATGCAGTAGTCCGCCAATAAAAAGAACAATAGCAATCCAAATGGGAGAAGTGTAATTGAGTGTTACAGCAGTTGCTAAAGGGAGTCCCCTGAAAGAATAAAAATGTAATCCAAATGCAGTTGCTCCAACAGCAGCGCGCCAAATATGTTCAAATGGAAAGAGTGTTTTAAGCGTTCCTTTTTGATAAAAGGTGATAATTCCCATAAAAATGGCCCCAACAAGACTGCGGTACATCACAATTTCAGGGGTAGAGTACTCATCGGATACTAATTTGACACAGACTGCCATAAATGTCAGACAGAGCGAAGTAACAAGCATCCAAAGAGATTGCATTTGAATTTGAGGAAAAATAATTGGAAAGATCTCATTTATTGTTTTGAAAAAGTATGAAACAGACGTCAAATATCTGTTTTTCCCATTCTTTTTCAATCATGAGAAAGAGTGATTAAACCACTCATAGCGTATAATATCAAGTTCGGTCGGATAATTTGAGTACGATACAATTAATCAACTTTTTAGGTAAAAAATGGCTGTAGAGACTATTAATAAAAATCCAGACTCCTATGAAATGGCAATTGCTGAATTAGAACAGCTTATTTCTAAGATGGAATCAGGCGATTTATCTCTTGAACAGTCCATTGGAGCTTATAAGCGTGGCACAGAACTCATTAAGTTTTGTACGACAAAATTAGATAAGGTTGAAAAACAAGTCAAAATTCTGGATGATAAAATTTTGAAACCTTTCCAACCAGATGGTGTAAACGGAACTCAGAAATGACTGTCAGCTTTGAAACATGGGTTCACAGTACCCAACAAAATGTTGAGTGCGCTCTAGCCGGTTATTTGCCTGATATTCATCATAATCAAAATGCATTAAGACAACTATATCGTGCCATGCATTATGCAGTTCTTAATGGCGGCAAGCGTATACGACCATTGTTAGTTCATGCAGTCGGCATGCTTTTTGATGCGCAAGACCGCATATTAATGCCAACAGCTTGTGCGATTGAAATGATTCATGCCTATTCACTTGTCCATGATGATATGCCTTGTATGGATAATGATGTATTAAGGCGCGGTAAACCAACGGTACATATACAATATGGCGAAGCGATGGCTTTATTAGTAGGGGATGCCTTACAAGCACAGGCTTTTGCTGTAATAGCAGAATCTGGTGGGGATGCTGCACTTAATAACGCTAGAATGCGTGTTTTAACAAAAGCAGCAGGACCATCTGGCATGTGCGGGGGACAGGCAATCGATCTTAATAGCATTGGAATCTCATTATCATCAGATGATTTAAAGTATATGGATCGCTTAAAAACAGGTGCTATACTCAAAGCATCTGTATTATTGGGTGCTCTATCGAGCAAAATGCCTGCTGATGAAGAATTAGTCGCGCTTGAACACTATGCTGAAGCCATTGGCTTAGCATTTCAAGTTGTTGATGATATTTTAGATGTGACTTCAAAAACAGAAGTACTCGGGAAAACGGCAGGTAAAGATGAGCGAGATGCTAAACCGACTTATGTGTCTTTAATGGGACTGGAAAAAGCAAAGATATTGGCAGAAACTCTTTGCAAACAAGCGCATGATTCTTTGGCTTTGTTCGATAAGAAAAAACATTGGTTACATGAATTAGCTGACCTCATTGTATATCGGAAAAAATAATGAAGCTGTTGAACACTATTAACAATCCGACAGATCTTCGCGGATTGCAACGCAATCAGCTTTCAATACTAGCGGATGAATTGCGCCATTTCATTATTCAATCCGTCTCTAAAACAGGTGGGCATCTTTCTTCTAATCTTGGCACCGTTGAATTGGCCATTGCGCTGCATTATGTTTTTAATACCCCTAATGACCGTTTAATTTGGGATGTAGGGCATCAATGTTATGCGCATAAAATTTTGACGGGGCGCCGAGAACAAATGCAAACATTAAGGCAATTGCATGGGATTTCTGGGTTTCCAAAACGCAATGAAAGTGAATATGATGCGTTTGGAACCGCGCATTCTTCAACTTCCATTTCTGCCGCGCTAGGTATGGCAATAGCCGCTAAACTCAATCATGATGATCGTTGCGCTATTGCCGTGATTGGAGATGGTGCGATTACGGGCGGTATGGCATTTGAAGCCATGAATAATGTCGGTATTTATAAAGACATTAATTTACTGGTTATTTTAAATGATAATGATATGTCCATTTCACCGCCCGTTGGTGTTTTGAATCGATATTTTACGCGATTGATGCATGGTGGGTTTTACGCAGCAACAAAAGCCGCTAAAAGTCTTGCTGAAAATGTATTACCCTCATCGGTGATTCAGTTTGCAAAAGAAATCGAAAAGGATGTGAAGGGATTCATTTCTCCCAAAACACTTTTTGATGAATTTGGTTTCAGTTATACCGGTCCAATTGATGGGCATGATATGAATCAATTAGTTGATGTTCTTCAACAACTGAAACAACAGAAGGGGCCTCGTTTTCTACATATTGTCACGAAAAAAGGGTATGGTTATAAATTGGCAGAGGCTGATCCCATTTTGTATCATGGTCTAGGTCAATTTAGTCCTTTAGAGGGCGTAAAACCTAAAAAAAATTCAAAACCAACTTTTGCTTCGGTTTTTGGAGACTGGCTTTGTGATACAGCAAAAAACGACTCTAGACTGATTGGCATTACGCCAGCAATGCGTGAAGGTTCAGGAATGGTCTCTTTTGCGCAGCAGTATCCTGATCGTTTTTTTGATGTTGGTATTGCAGAGCAACATGCCGTTACATTTGCAGCAGGACTGGCGTGTGAAGGACTAAAACCCGTTGTTGCCATTTATTCAACATTTTTGCAACGAGCATATGATCAGTTGATTCATGATGTTGCATTACAGAATTTAGATGTTACGTTTGCGATTGATCGATCAGGATTAGTAGGAGCTGACGGCGCAACACATGCAGGAAATTACGATATGGCCTATTTAAGATGTATTCCCAATATGGTCATTATGGCACCGGCTGATGAAAATGAAACTCGTCAGATGTTAGTAACTGCTTACTTATATAATGGTCCTGCAACGGTAAGATATCCACGTGGTACTGGCATTGGGATTCCAGTACAAAAAGATACGAAACCTTTGCCAATTGGCAAAGGTATAACAATAAGAAAAGGCGAAAAAATTGCCATTATGGCTTTTGGTACGATGCTTGCTCCAGCACTTGAAGCAGGAGTAAAGCTTAATGCTACGGTTATCAACATGCGATTTGTTAAACCGATCGATAAACAATTAATTGTTGAAGTAGCAAAAAATCACCAAGTACTTGTTACAGTAGAAGAAGGCACTATTGCGGGAGGAGCTGGTTCTGCTGTTTTGGAATGTTTAGTGGAAGAAGAGCTATTCGTTCCTGTTATCCAATTAGGATTACCAGACAAGTTCATTGATCATGGTGATGTAAAAACCCTGCTTGCAATGAATGGGCTTGATAGTAAAGGAATTGAAGCATCTATCAAAAAACATCTGAGCTTGCAGATCGATAATAAATAAAATGTCATATAAAAACTGCATAAGCTGTAATTTGAAGGTTTAATAAATGAGTTTCCGCAATTCAATTGATATTGATGATAAATCTGATGATGGTATCCGTTGTGATGCATCTCTGGACAATTGTATGAATCCTATATCTAACACAATACCTGATGTTCAAAATACTGTAGATACGCGTAAGATTTCTATTCAGAAAGTTGGCGTTAAAGGTGTCAAACATCCTTTGAGAGTTCATTCACGTGACGGAATCCAACCATCAGTTGGCACTTGGAACATGTATGTTCAATTGCCAGATCATCAAAAAGGAACGCATATGTCGCGTTTCATTGATCTATTAGAAAGTTTTACAAGCCTTGATTCAGAACCTCTTGATTTCAATGTATTTACAAAACTGATTCATGACATGTTAACCCTTTTAAATGCTGAATCAGGCATGATTGAAGTTAGTTTTCCGTTCTTTATGTCTAAGGCCGCTCCTATTTCTAAAGTACGTAGCGTTATGAATTACGAAGTTGGAATGAAAGGGGAGATCATTAACGGCAAACTAGAAACAACGCTTTCTGTTCAAGTTCCTGTAACGAGTTTATGTCCATGTTCTAAAGAAATATCAAAATATGGCGCTCATAATCAGCGTTCTCACATTTCAGTCGTCGCTGTTTTAAATAAAATTCTTCCAATAGAAGAATTAATTGCCAATATTGAAGCTCAAGGATCTTGTGAATTATATGGTTTATTAAAACGACCTGATGAAAAATACGTTACAGAATATGCTTATGAAAATCCAAAATTCGTTGAAGATTTGGTTAGAGATGTGGCTGGAATGTTAAATGCGGATGATCGTATTGCTGCTTATTCTTTAGAAGCAGAAAACTTCGAATCCATACATAATCATTCAGCTTATGCAAGTATTGAACATGATAAACGTAAGTAAGTATTAACTTATTTATCAACCAATTGCTCTTGATAATTAGCTGATTGGTTCATTTTTCTTGCTGCTAAAAATAGTAGATCCGATAAGCGATTGATATAACGCAAAACATTAGCTGAAATATCCTCTGTTTCAGCTAATGTAACTAATGATCTTTCGGTTCTACGACAAATACTTCTTGCAAAGTGTATCTGCGCAGCGATGATGGTTCCCCCTGGAAGAATAAAGTTGCTTAAAGGAGGACAATGATTACTGATATCCGTGATATGAGTTTCTAGAAAAATAATATGGCTATTTGTGATTCGTTTTGAATGAGATTGCGCGATTTCACTGCCAAGAATAAAAAGTTGACGTTGAATAGCTGTGAATATTTCACTGATAGATTTCAACGGTTTTAAGCTGATAATAATACCCAATATAGCATTTAATTCATCAATTTCACCAATGACCTGAATGCGTTGGTGACTTTTTGTTATCCGAATGCCATTTGCCAAGGATGTATAACCGCTATCACCTGTTTTTGTGACAATTTTTGAAATATTAGGCATTTTTCCATTTCTTAGAGAGCATTATTTCAATACAAAAAGTTAAGAAATACAGTGAAATAATCTCATTTCTTACTCAAAGACCAAATACAGTAATTATTTCATTTTCAGCATTAGATTAACACAGACATAAAAAAATAATAATTGGGTCAATCTCTCTATGAATTTTAAGTTTTATAACAAAGGCATCAATATGATCGACCTTTTTCGATATGAATTCCCATCTGTCATATTGACTCGTTTCTTTCTATTTTTTTTGAAACTAAATCCTTATTTTTTACAGCATACCCTTATCACCCATTTAGACATAAAAATGTGATTTATACTACATAAAATAGATATAATTTTGTGATAAAAATGCTTTTTTAACTATAAAATATAATAAAAATGTGATTAAAAACACTAAAATCTAAATAAAAGTGTGAAAGGGTGTTTATGGAACGGTTTATTTTGAAAAAACTATTGAACTGGAAGAATTCTCCCTACCGTAAGCCTTTGATTTTAAAAGGTGTCCGTCAGGTTGGAAAAACCTGGATTCTAAAAGAGTTTGGTAAGCGTTATTATGAAAATACGGCTTATTTTAACTTTGATGAAAACGAGGAATACAAACAGTTCTTTGAGACCACTAAAGACATTAATCGTATCTTACAAAATCTGATGCTAGCGAGTAGTCAGAAAATTTTGCCTGAAAAAACGCTCATTATCTTTGACGAAATACAGGATTGTCCAAAAGTCATTAATGCTATGAAGTATTTCTGTGAAAATGCTTCACAATATCATATTGCCTGTGCTGGCTCTCTGCTTGGAGTTACTTTAGCAAAACCATCATCTTTTCCGGTTGGAAAAGTCAATTTCATGCAGATTGATCCAATGATTTTTTCTGAATTCCTAATTGCTAATGGCGATGAAAATCTTGCTACGTATTTAGAAAGTATTGATACCATTGAGCCGATTCCTGATGCATTTTTTAATCCTTTATCTGAAAAATTAAAGATGTACTATGTTACTGGTGGTATGCCTGAATCGGTATTAATGTGGACAGAAGCTCGTGACGTTCCTGCAATGCAAGAAGCACTGTCCGACATTATTAGTGCTTATGAGCGTGACTTTGCAAAACATCCTAATATCAGTGAATTTCCTAAGATATCTATGCTCTGGAAATCCATACCTTCTCAGTTAGCAAAAGAAAATAAAAAGTTCATTTATAAGGTAGTCAAAGAAGGTGCAAGAGCTCGCGAATATGAAGATGCACTACAGTGGTTAGTGGATGCTCGATTAGTACATAAAATTTATCGTAGTTCTGCTCCTAACCTACCAATAGCTGCTTATGATGACTTGTCAGCTTTTAAGATTTACCTAGTAGATGTGGGGCTGCTTCGCCGCCTAGCACAATTGGCTCCTACAGCTTTTGGAGAAGGTAATCGTCTATTCACTGAGTTTAAAGGAGCATTGACCGAGAATTTTGTATTACAAACTTTGATCACGCAATTTGAAGTGGTGCCTCGATACTGGACACAAAACAATCCTCCTTATGAGGTTGATTTTCTCATTCAGCGAGACAATGATATTTTTCCTGTTGAAGTTAAATCTGACGCAAATATATCTAGTAAAAGTCTCAAAAAATTTAAGGAATTATTTACAGATAAAGTCAAACTCCGTATATGTTTTTCTTTAGGTAATCTGAAACTGGATGGTGATATGTTAAACATCCCTTTATTCATGGCAGATCAGGCGGATCGATTGATTGGATTAGCATTAAAAAACAATAATATTTCAACCGCATAAACTAACGAATTACTACAGTAAAATAAGACTAACACGACGATAGATACATTACTATGACTGAAACAAATAATCAGACGCTTACTATTATTCGACCAGACGATTTCCATTTGCATCTTCGAGATGGAGAGGTCCTCCAATCAACAGTATCTCAAGCTGCTAAACAATTTGGCAGAGCTATTATCATGCCAAATTTAAAACCTCCTGTGATAACGACGGTTCAGGCCCAACAATATCGGCAAAAAATCCTTTCATACTTACCTAAAGGTTCTCAATTTGAGCCGTTAATGACTCTATATCTGACTGATAATACGCTTCCCAGTGAAATCATTGCTGCAAAAAAAAGCGGAATTATACATGGTATTAAACTCTACCCAGCCGGAGCAACGACCAATTCCGATGCAGGGGTTACTTCCTTATCAAAATGCACAAAAACACTCGAAGAAATGCAAAAGCAAGGAATGCCATTACTGATGCATGGAGAAGTAACAGATCCTTCAGTTGATATTTTTGATCGAGAAGCTGTTTTTATTGATAAGGTACTGATTCCTTTAAGAAAAGATTTTCCTGATTTAAAAATCGTATTCGAACATATTACAACAAAAGCAGCAGCCGAATATGTCGCACAAGCAGAAGGATTTATTGGTGCAACTGTAACTCCTCAGCATCTACTTTTTAATCGTAATCATTTATTGGTTGGTGGTATTCATCCTCATTTTTATTGTTTACCCATATTAAAACGTGAAGAAAATCGTCAAGCACTGATAAAAGCGATTACTCAAAAGAATCGACGTTTTTTCATAGGAACCGATTCAGCCCCTCATGCACAAAGAGCAAAAGAAAATGCTTGCGGATGTGCAGGATGTTACAGTGCATCTCATGCGATTGAACTCTACGCAACGATTTTTGAACGAGAAAATGCCTTAGATCAAATGGAATGGTTCACCGGCATTAATGGACCAAAATTTTATAACCTTGCTGTTAATAAAACGACCATAACTTTAAAACGCCAATCATGGACCATTCCTGAATTTATGCCATTTGGCAATGATCGTGTCATCCCTTTAATGGCAGGAGAAACATTAAACTGGAAATTAGCCTGATTATTCAGCGCTCTTAACAATGAAAAATACATTATTAAAGCTTCATCTAGCTGTATTAATTGGCAGTGCAACCGGTCTTTTCGGCAAGCTAATCTCAATGCATGCACTGCCACTATCATTTTGGCGAACAGCGGGGGCAGCAGCTATTATTGCTGTTATTTTATTTTTTAAGCAATCCATTGAGAAAATCAGCCTAAAACATTTTTTGGAAATGTCATCTGCTGGGGCATTTATTGCGCTGCATTGGGTATTTTTTTATGCCAGTATTAAAGCATCCAATATTTCAATTGGCGTGATTTGCTACTCTTTATTGGGATTTTTTACATCTATTCTTGAACCACTCATCAATAAGAAAAAATTTTCTTATCGAGACTTTTTCTATAGTTTATTAACACTCATCGGAATTCTTCTGATTTTTCAATTAGATATAAAATTCCGTTTAGGTATTATTCTAGGAATCATTTCAACTTTTCTGGCTTCTTTTTACAGTATTATTAGTAAGCGACTAGATGCTAGACAAATTTGTTCGTCCTCATCACTGTTATTACATGAAATGATTGGGGGAACCGTTGTATTAGCCATTGTCTGTATAGGGTATGGACTGATTCATCCTGACATTACTTTTATTCCCGATAATATAACGGACGCTATCATGCTATTTTTGTTAGCTTCCGTTTGTACCGCATTAATGTACTTTTTAATTCTCCAAGTTCTCAAAAATGTTTCTGCTTTTACTGTTGGATTAACCTACAATCTGGAACCGGTCTACAGCATTATTTTTGCCATTCTTTTCTTTGGTGAATCCAATGAATTGGGACTAGGATTCTACAGTGGCTTGATGTTAATCATTTTGTCGGTTGGATTACAAACACTTGACGTCATAAGAAATAAAAAAACACAACAAATTGAGTAAAAAGGTAAGGATCGTATGACAACTTTAGAAACGTTTGATAGTATCGATATGCGGATTGGTACCATTGTAGCTGTTGATATCAATAAACGCGCCAGAAAGCCCGCTTATAAGCTTGAGATCGATTTTGGTAATGAAATAGGACATAAACTTAGTTCAGCTCAAATTACAGACCTTTATACTCCTGAATCGCTGATAGGAATGAAGGTTGTATGTTGTGTCAATTTGCCTCCTATGAGAATTGGTTCCGTAAAAAGTGAAGTCAGAATTTTAGGTGCTGATAATGAAAAGGGATGTGTATTACTAACACCGTCTTTAATGGCTAATAATGGCGATCGGATTTTTTAATTAGGTGAATTGTAATATTTTAAGCGCAACAGCCAGAAAAAATAGGGGTATCTGTCCCTAGTATTATTGAATTAGTCCAGATACCCCTATCAAAAGTCTAATAAATTGGTCTATTTTTTGAAAAAGTCTCTTTAGAGATGACTTCCAAATAACCAATCTAGGCTTATTTATTTGCTATTGCAATAGCGTGCAATTTAGCAACATATGCTGGCATATCTGCAATCGGTGCTTGAGCAACGCCAGAATCCATTGCAGCCTGAGCCACAGCTGGAGCAACCGTTTCAAGTAAACGATAATCAAATTGCATTGGAATGAGATATTCGCGACCAAATTTGAATTTCTTACCATACATTGCTTCGAGTTCAGCAGGAACTTCTTTTTCAGCCAAACCAGCAATTGCGCGCAATGCAGCCAATTCCATTTCACGGTTAATGGTTGTCGCACGAACGTCTAATGCACCACGGAAAATATATGGGAAGCACAAGGAATTATTGACCTGATTTGGATAGTCAGAACGGCCAGTACCGCAAATTGCATCATCACGAGTTGCATGAACAACTTCAGGCAAGATTTCTGGAACAGGATTTGCCAAAGCGAAGATAACAGGATTTTTTGCCATCTTCTTAACCATTTCTGGTTTCAATACGTTACCTGCAGATAATCCCAAGAATACGTCAGCATCTGGAATGATATCCATTAAAGTACGTTTATCAGTATCCTGAGCATATTTTTCTTTTTCAGGATCCATTAATTCCTTACGGCCTTTGTAAACAACACCTGCGATATCGGATACCCAGATATTCTTTAATTGGAAACCTAAAGAAACCAACATATCCAAGCAACCTAATGCACCAGCGCCAGCACCAGAAACAACCAATTTTGCATTTTCAACGGTCTTGCCAACAGCTTTTAATGCATTAAGAATTGCTGCACCAACGATAATCGCAGTACCGTGCTGATCATCGTGGAATACAGGAATATTCATCTTTTCACGCAACTTCTGTTCGATGAAGAAACATTCTGGTGCTTTAATGTCTTCCAAATTAATACCGCCGAATGTTGGTTCCAAAGATGCAATGATATCAACCAGTTTTTGAGGATCTTTTTCATCAATTTCGATATCAAAAACATTAATACCCGCAAATTTCTTAAACAGAACCCCTTTTCCTTCCATAACAGGCTTAGATGCTTGAGCACCAATGTCGCCTAATCCTAAAACGGCCGTCCCATTAGAAATAACAGCAACTAAATTACCTTTGGTTGTATAAACGAACGCATTTTGAGGATCAGCTGCCACTTCTTCACAAGCACAAGCAACGCCTGGGGTATAAGCTAATGCTAAATCGTTCTGGTCTTTAACTTGTTTAGTTGGTTCAACACTAATTTTCCCAGCGATTGGCTGGCTATGAAAAGCGAGAGCATTCTTTTTCAATAATGCTTTTTTCTGTTCTTGAGAATCCATAATCTTTCTTTACTTATTAAAGGAACAACTATCAAAGAATAGCATTTTAACAGATGCACCATTCAATTCAATGATTAGCTTTTAATAGTAGGACTAGCTAATAATAACTATTTTTATTTTAAATTAGTAATAATGAAGGCTTTTAAAGCTTGTTAATAACTCGTTTTATGATACGAAAATCAAAACGTTAGCTAAATTTAACTTTTTGGAAAAGTAAGTGATCAAAATTGAATAGATTTTTAGGGATTGTTGATCTAGATCGTTGTACTCATTTTAAAACAGACTTATCAACAAGTTTATTCAATTGGTATTGTTGTATTTTTGTGGTTTCGATTGTTTTCCACTTTTTATTGTTAAGAAGTTATCTAAAGCGCACTAAAATATCGTTTTGATAATGCTTATATTTTTCTATTTTGTGAAAATTACTCCATGATTCTTCAATTATCGATGCATTATGCGGTCTTTTAATAGTAATTTTTCTTGATAAAGTTGTTCACAATGTTATCAACAGGTTGTTATGAGGTTGTTGATAACCTTTAGAAGGTTTATGTGGAGTATCACGACTTATGTTTCACGTGAAACATAGTTTGTACAATCGTTATTGTTTGATGGTTTATGTTGTATTCAATTTCTTATGATGTAATTGTTGTTGGTGGTGGCCATGCTGGGACTGAAGCGGCATTAGTCAGTGCCAGAATGGGTAAAAAGACGCTTCTTATTACCCATAATTTTGATACGTTAGGACAGTTGTCTTGTAATCCTTCTATTGGAGGAATAGGAAAGAGTCATCTAGTTAAAGAAGTTGATGCTTTAGGCGGTATTATGGCATTAGCTGCGGATAAAGCAGGGATTCAATTTCGTATTTTAAATTCGTCAAAAGGTCCTGCTGTACGTTCTACACGTGTTCAAGTGGATCGTTCTCTTTATCGTCAAGTGATCCGTTATGCATTAGAAAACCAGGAAAATCTGTCTTTATTTCAACAGCAAGTCGATCGATTGATTGTTGAACAGGATCAAGTCAAAGGGGTCGTAACACAAGGCGGTGTTGAATTCAGATCTGCATCTGTCGTTCTTACAGCAGGTACATTTTTAGATGGCAAATTGTTTGTGGGAATGAATATGTATCCCGGGGGACGATCGGGTGATGTTCCTGCAATTGCATTGTCTTCTTTTTTAAAAGAATTGAATTTACCTCAAGGGCGATTAAAAACAGGAACGCCTCCCCGGATTGATGGAAAAACGATTAATTTTTCAGTAATGAAAAAGCAATTAGGCGATTTTGATCCGATGCCAGTTTTTTCATTTATGGGGGATGTTTCAATGCATCCTGAGCAAAGGCCATGTTGGATTACCCATACGAATGAACAAACGCATGACATCATTCGATCTGGATTAGATCGAAGTCCTTTATTTACAGGAGTTATTGAAGGGGTTGGTCCTCGGTATTGTCCTTCTATTGAAGATAAAATCCATCGTTTTTCGAGTCGAAACTCTCATCAAATTTTTCTTGAACCGGAAGGTTTAAAAACTCATGAATACTATCCAAATGGAATTTCTACCAGTTTACCTTTTGATATTCAATTAGGGTTAATTAAAACGATTCCCGGACTTGAAAATGCCCATATTTTACGTCCTGGATATGCGATTGAATATGATTTTTATGATCCGAGGGCTTTGAAAGCATCGCTAGAAGTTAAAGCCATCAAAGGGTTATTTTTTGCGGGTCAAATCAATGGGACGACAGGATACGAAGAAGCAGCGGCCCAAGGGATTCTTGCCGGAATTAATGCTGCTCGCTATGTTTCAGGGGAAGAAGCTTGGGTTCCCAAGAGAAATGAAGCTTATCTAGGGGTTATGGTCGATGACTTGATTACTCGAGGTG
The DNA here is from genome assembly GCA_934401755.1 of uncultured Oxalobacter sp. Classification (GTDB taxonomy): domain Bacteria; phylum Pseudomonadota; class Gammaproteobacteria; order Burkholderiales; family Burkholderiaceae_D; genus Oxalobacter. The sequence goes on along the minus strand of CAKRSU010000007.1, from coordinate 44,832 downwards.
TAACCGAACCTTATCGTATGTTTACAAGTCGGGCTGAATATCGATTGAGTTTACGCGAAGATAATGCAGATACGCGTTTAACTGAAATTGGATATCGAATGGGATGTGTATCTGATGCACAGTGGGAACGTTTTGTCGTTAAGCGTGAACAAACGGCTAAAGAGATACAGCGAATGAAAAGTACTTGGATTCAGCCGAATGCTTTGTCCGCTGAAGAATCTCAACGAGTCCTTGGAAAAACAATAGAGCGGGAATATTCTTTAGCTGATTTGTTAAAGCGGCCTGGTGTTACTTATCATTCTTTAGCCGGATTAACGGGTATAGATGGGCGCACTTGGCAAACAGAACAATCATTATCTGATGATATTAAAAATCAGGTTGAAATACAGATTAAATATGCAGGCTATGTCGAAAGACAGTCTAGAGAAGTTCAAAGACAGTCTGGGTTTGAAAATTTAAAATTACCGACTGATATCAATTATGACGGTATAACAGCTTTATCTATTGAAGTTCGTCAAAGATTATCTCGGCAAAAACCTGAAACGTTAGGACAAGCTTCACGCATTTCAGGGATTACTCCGGCTGCGATTTCGATTTTATTGATTTATCTTAAAAAGCATGGGCTCATTACATTTGAATAATCGTTCAATATGAAAACTGAAAGTGCACGGATGACTGAAAAGGAAATGATGACAAAACTGTTATCAGGTCTAGATGCATTGCATCTTCATTTAAATCATGACCAATGTCATCAATTGATCGAATACCTTAATTTATTAAGTAAATGGAATCGAATTTATAATTTAACTGCTGTTCGTAATATTGAACAGATGTTAACGCATCATTTATTGGATTCTTTGGCGATAGTACAAAAAGTCTCTCATTGCTCTCGTCTTCTGGATGTCGGTGCTGGGGGAGGTTTGCCTGGATTGGTTGTTGCCATTGCATGCCCTAATATTTCAGTTAATTTAATCGATATTGTGAGTAAGAAAACAGCATTTATTCGTCAGGTAGCCATTGAGCTTCAATTGAATAACGTTGCTGTTCATACAGGTCGTGTTGAGCAATTGGTTATTGATACACCCTTCGATGGTATTATTTCCCGTGCTTTTTCAAGCCTAAATGATTTTGTTTCATTATCCTCCCATTTGTTAAGTGAAAATGGTCGCTTCTATGCAATGAAAGGATTGATTCCTAAAGACGAAATTAGTAATCTTGATAAATCGTGGCATGTTGTGGAAATTGTGCCATTATCTGTGCCTCAACTTCATGCACAGCGTCATTTGATTGTTATTGAGAAAAAGACTCCTGCTTCATCTTATGAAGTCAGCAATATACTATCTTAGAAGGATATTTTATGGCTGCCGTATTTTGTGTTGCCAATCAAAAAGGGGGTGTCGGTAAAACGACAACAGCGGTTAATCTTGCATCCGGTTTATCGCGTTTAAAAAAGAAAGTTTTGTTAATTGATCTTGATCCTCAGGGTAATGCAACAATGGGGAGTGGTATCCAAAAGTCTGAATTGGAGCATTCAGTTTATGAAGTGCTATTAGGACTTGATGATATTCAAAATGTTAGACAAAGTCCTTCAACGATTCGATATGATGTATTACCCGCAAATCGTGATCTGTCCGCTGCTGAAGTGGAAATGGTTAACATGGAGCGGCGAGAAAGACGTTTACGTGAGGCTTTAGATACTATCCGTGATGAATATGATTTTATTTTGATTGATTGTCCTCCTGCATTGTCATTATTAACATTGAATGCATTTTGTTGTGCTGAAGGTGTGATTATTCCGATGCAATGCGAATATTTTGCTTTAGAAGGATTGTCTGATTTATTAAATACAGTTAGACATGTGTATTCTAATATGAATCCGCAACTTAATACGGTAGGCCTTTTAATTCTACGTGTTATGTTTGATCGGCGTGTGACGCTTTCTACGCATGTTTCTGAACAACTAGAAAAACATTTTGGGGATAGGGTGCTTAAAACGGTTATTCCTCGAAATGTACGTATGGCCGAAGCGCCTTCTTATGGATTACCTGGCGTTGATTTTGATCCTTCTTCAAAGGGGGCTAAAGCTTATATAGCATGTGCGAAAGAATTATTAGAATGGTTGCAAAATCATTAATTGCTATCAGAAAGAATTGTCATGAGTGAACCAACATCAAAAAAGAAAAAGGGTTTAGGACGAGGATTGGAAGTATTATTAGGAGCAACGCCCGATCTATCTTCTGAGTCAGCATTGGTTTCTCCTGTCTCTATGTCACGTTTGCGTGCTGGTAAGTATCAACCCAGGAGCCGTATGGATGAAGGCGCTTTAAATGACTTAGCTGATTCTATTCGTGAGCAAGGGGTGATGCAACCCATTCTGATTCGTCCTATTAATGATGAAAGTAGTAATGGTAAGCATTATGAAATCATTGCAGGTGAACGGCGTTTTAGAGCTGCACAGATTGCCGGTATGAAGGAAATCCCTGCTATTGTTAAGCATGTTGATGACAAAGCAGCTGCTGCAATAGCATTGATTGAAAATATACAACGCGAAGATTTAAATCCTTTGGAAGAAGCAGTTGGTATCCAACGGCTGATTAATGATTTTAATTTTACGCATGAACAAGCGGCTCATTCTGTTGGACGTTCGCGTAGTGCCGTGACAAATTTATTGCGGTTATTAAATTTGACAGAACCTGTTCAAACGATGTTAACGGCCGGCGATATTGATATGGGACATGCGCGTGCTTTATTAGGGGTTGATGGCGCCATTCAAATTGCTTTAGCAACTCAAATTGTCGCTAAACGATTATCTGTCCGCGAAGCAGAAAAGCTTGTTGCTAAAACGATTGATCAAAAAAAGAATGAAACAGTACCATCTAAAACAAAGTCTCAAGATTTAGTTAATCTCGAAAATGAACTTTCAGATCTTTTAGCGGCTAAAGTTAGCTTTAAAGTCGGTCATAAAGGTCGAGGAAAGCTCATTATTGATTTTGATAATTTAGATATTCTTGATGGTATATTGAATAAAATCAGAATGAATTCGTAAATTATGTATGGATTTAATTCACAGTTTTAGGCCAGTATAAACTGGCTTTTTTTGTCATAATGTATCTAATGATGAACTGAATTCCAGGTAAAAATATCTAAAACTGGTAGCAATGTTTCACGTGAAACATCATAGAAAATCAATGAAAAATTGGATAGATTAAGCATATAAGATAAGTTATAAATTTCTATAGAAAATGATCATGACAGATTCAACGATTCAATCACGTCTTCAATCATTACGTCAGATGATGAAAAAATCATTTGTTGACGTAGTTATCATTCCTACAGCAGATCCCCATTTATCAGAATATTTGCCGGAATATTGGCAAAGTAGAGCTTGGCTTTCAGGATTTACGGGATCTGCCGGCACATTAGTTGTTGGTCATGAAAAGGCTTCCTTATGGGTCGATAGTCGATATTGGGAGCAAGCTGAGAAGCAGTTGATGGGTAGCGGTATTGAAATGTGCAAATGGACAGGAAAAAATGGGAGAAATTATATTGATTGGATCATTTCCAATTTTCCTGCTGAAACAATCGTGGGTATTGACGGGCGATTGATTGCTTTACAACGAGGAAGAGAATTGCGCAATCAGCTTGAAAAATATGCACTACGACTTCGTTCTGACATTGATATCGTTCATGATATATGGATTGATCGTCCTGATTTGCCAAATGGTCAAATTTTTGAGCATGATTTGAAATATGTATCCTTGTCTAGAAAAGAAAAGATTGTACAAGTACAAAATACATTAAAAGAGAAAGGGGCAAATCGGATACTGATTAGTAGTTTGGATGATATTGCTTGGACATTAAACCTTCGTGGCAATGATATCAAGTGTAATCCTGTATTTATTAGTTATTTGTTAATTGGTCTAAATTCCGTTCAGCTATTTGTTAATTCTGAAAAAATTTCAGCAGATATTCAAAATAAACTAGCAATAGAAGAAATTGAGTTAAGACCATATACAGATATTGTAATGGCGCTTTCATCATTACCGTCAGAAACGATTTTATTAATTGATCCCCAACGGACTTCATTGGCTATGATGGAATCCTTGCCAGATTCTGTATCAATTATTGAAGCGGTGAATCCAACATTATTAATGAAAGCGAGAAAAGGCAAAAAGGAACTTGAACATATTCGCGATGTGATGATTGATGATGGTGCGGCGTTTTGTGAATTTCAAGCCTGGTTTGATGATGTTCAAAAACGTGGTGTTGTTATTTCTGAAATGACAGTTGCTGAAAAAATTGAAGCTTGTCGTTCAAAACGAAAAGATTATGTTTCACCAAGTTTTGAAACCATTGCAGGGTTCAATGAAAATGCGGCTTTGCCTCATTATCAAGCGACCAAAGCTGCTCATTCGATTATTAAGAAAAATGGTATTTTATTGATCGATACAGGGGGACAATATTTTAGAGGAACAACGGATATGACTCGAGTCATTCCTGTTGGTGAACCTTCTAAAGCACAAAAACATGATTTTACAATTGTATTAAAAAGTGTGATTGCATTGTCCACAACACATTTTCCACGTTCAATCTCTTCAGCATTGATTGATTCTATTGCTCGTAAGCCTTTGTGGGATCAAGGGTATGATTTTGGTCATGGGACAGGACATGGTGTGGGATATTTTTTAAATGTTCATGAAGGTCCACAAGGCATTTCTTATCGTGGTAGTACGATGCCTCAAACAAGTATGGAAGAGGGAATGGTCACATCGATTGAACCGGGATTATATCGTGCAGGTAAATGGGGAATTCGAATTGAAAATTTATCAGCAGCTGTTTTTGCTGAAAAAACACCGTTTGGTGATTTTCTAAAATTTGAAACATTAACCCAATGTCCGATTGATACACGTTGTATAGAATATGCGCTTTTAACAGAATCTGAAAAGACATGGCTTAATCATTATCATGCGGGAGTTCGTGAGAAATTATTACCACGAATTGCGGATGAAGCAAAAGATTGGTTGATTACTCGTACAGAACCTATTTAATGGCGAGTCGCTAGTTATAGCATTTTCTGTCAATGATAAATAGCTAAAAAAATTAAAATATCGTTCAAGCTTGTTTTTTTCCTTGAAATGAGTGACTGTAATAGAAAGTAGCACACCGGCATAGCACTGCCGGTGTTTTTTTATATTGCTTGTAATATTTTTAGTCGGTACGTCACTAATAAGTTTATCTAATCTTTGTATTTTGAACAGTTAATTTGTTGTCTAAACGAATTTTTCTACATATATCTTTGGCCAGATTAATAATTGGTATAACTATTTTTTATCATTTCTATTTGTTTGGATATATAACTATAAAATTTCAATGCTTAATTAAAGTATGGGATATGCTTAATTTGTATGGGATTACTTAAAAAGTATATTGCTTATGAAATAGTTGTTCCAATCCTATAATTCCTTCAAATGTTATTACTTTAAAAATCCAAATTGAGTTGAAAGAAGTTTTAAAGGAATGTTCATTTTATGAATCGTAGAGAATTTTTAAAAATATCTTCATTGATGACATTATTTTTTGCAACTGCTGGAATGCAAAAAGTATTTGCAAAAGAAAAAATACCAGAATTAAAAAATGATGAGCATCGGAATTTAGGAGGATTAAATGTTTCTGCTATTGGTTTAGGTTGTTTACCAATGGTTGGATATTATGGAATAAAGCATGATAAAAATGACATGATTTCACTGATTAGACACGCTTATGAACAAGGTGTAACTTTTTTTGATACGGCTGAAGTTTATGGGCCATATATCAGTGAAATGTGGGTCGGGGAAGCCTTAAAACCTTTTAGAGATAAAGTAAAAATTGCAACTAAATTTGGTTTTGGTGTTGAAGAAGGACGACTAACTGCTTTAAATAGTGAGCCTAAACACATTCGTCGCGCTGTTGAAGGATCATTAAAGCGCTTACAAACAGATCATATTGATTTACTTTATCAACACCGAGTTGATCCAAAAATTCCAATAGAAGATGTTGCTGCTACGGTAAAGGAACTGATTCAAGAGGGAAAAGTTCTGCATTTTGGAATGTCAGAAGCTAGTGCGAAATCTATTCGGAAAGCACACGCTATTTGCAGAGTTTCTGCCGTTCAAAGTGAATATTCTTTAATTTGGAGAGAGCCTGAAACAAAAATATTTTCAACGCTTGAGGAACTAGGGATCGGTTTTGTGCCATATTGTCCTTTAGGTCGAGCGTTATTAACGGGAGTTATTACAAAAGATAGTCGATTTAAAAAAACAGATAGGCGAGCAACATTGCCGATGTTTACGCCAGAAGCCTTATCCCATAATGTGGAGATTGTTAATCTTGTAAGACGATGGGCTAGAAGAAAAAATATTACACTGGCTCAATTTGCTTTATCTTGGATGTTATCCATGCAACCTTGGATTGTCCCTATCCCAGGAACAACAAATATTGCGCATTTAGATGAACTTTTAGTTGCATCAAAAGTCAGATTATCCACAGAAGAATTGAAAGCGTTTGAAAAAGATTTCTCAAAGATTCATCTAGTTGGTCATAGGGCAGATCCGTTTACAGAAAGTCAAATTGACAAGTAATTGATAGAACCAATAGTCCCTATCAAGTTTCGATAATAAGAACAAATGAATAATAAACGATCATAAAAAAACTTTATAAATACATTTATTCAAAAATATATTGGTTGTAAAAGTATATGCTGATATGACGCGATGCAATAAAGGTCATTCTGATTAGAGAAGAGCAAATGATTTAATATAAGGAGGAAAATATGTCATTAGGTATTACTGAAATATTATTGATTTTAGCTGTTGCCGTTTTATTATTTGGTGGAAAAAGAATTCCAGAAATAGCGAGAGCTTTAGGTCGTGCATCTTATGAATACAAAAAAGCGAAAAGTATTTTAAAGGATGAAACCGATGAAATTAAAAAATCCATTGAATAAGACAGTAAGTATCAGAAAATGAATAAATATGGCTGCAAATAATGATGAAAGTATAATCACACATATTGAGGCATTTAGAGAGATGCTTTTAAAGTGTTTAAAAGCAATTGTTATTGTCTTGCTTCCAATGCTTTTTATTGCGCCGAAATGCCTTAATATTTTTATCAAACTTATTTTGAATGGCAATAATATCGCGTTGAATTATTTTTCACCAGCTGAAGTTCTTATTATACAAATAAAATTTGCATTGGTGCTTACAATTATGCTGTGTTTTCCGTATATTGCAAAGCAAATCTGGAATTTCTGTGTACCAGCATTATATGAGCATGAAAAGAAATTTATTAAATCTATTGTATTATTATCAAGTCTATTATTTATTTCTGGCGCGCTATTTTGTTTATTTGTGATATTGCCATTGATAATTAATTTTGGAATGAGTTTCTCTAATGAAAACATTCAAGCGGTATTTGGAATATCAAATGTTATTACTTTAGCACTTTGGCTAATTTTAGCGTTTGGCATAATGTTTCAAATACCATTAATTGTCAATGCGCTTATAAAATTCAACATTGTTTCAAGAGAGGCAGTCAAAAATTGTAGACCATATGTGATTGTTGGATTGCTTATCATAGCAGGAGTCCTAACGCCACCTGATATCGTAAGTCAAATAATGCTTTTTGCACCAACTTATTTTTTATTTGAATTAGGCTTATTTTTTTCAAAAAGAAGTAAAAATTAGCTTTCTTTTTTTATGAGGCTAACCAAGATTACGGTGTGATTTGACCTCATTCATTTTAGAGCGAAATCATGAAGTTGAGTGCTTTGCTTCGTTAAATTATTATAAGTAAGTCTTTTTATTAAATTTAACGAAGCATCGTATTTTGCTTAAATATTGGCTTTTTGCTGTTGCACGTAATATGGCAATCCAATTCACCTTATAGAAAAATTTAGATGTCGATATTTCCGGCAAGCAAAGCATTGCTTTCAATAAATTCGCGACGAGGATTAACGTCTTCTCCCATTAATGTGGTGAAAATTTTATCGGCTTCAATCGCATCTTCAATACGAACTCGTAACATGCGGCGAGAAGAGGGATCCATTGTTGTTTCCCATAGTTGCTCAGGGTTCATTTCGCCAAGACCTTTGTAGCGTTGTTTTGAAATGCCTTTTTCGGCTTCATCTCGCAACCACTGCATCGCTTGATGAAAATTACGAACAGCAAGCTGTTTCATTTTTTCGCCTTCTCCACGTCTGATGATGGCGCCATGACCGATGAGTGTGAGGAATTCGTCGGACGTTTTTTCTAATAGGCGATAGTCATTCCCTTCTGTGAAATCATGGTCAATCGTGGTGACATGGACATTACCATAAGTCGTTCGTTTAATGAGTAATTGCGCATGATCATTTTCATCCATATGAACTTCAACGGTAATGGATGGGTTTTGAAGCGCTTTTTCTAAATCAGCAGCAGATTTTTGAGCGAATTCCTGAGAGGTTAGTTTTAAACGAACACCATTCATGATTGCAGTCAGAATATCTTGTCCGATCAGTCGGGATAATCGACCGATAATATTGTATGCAATCGTATGTTTATCTGCGATTTCTCTAAGAGATTCACCAGCAATAATGTCATCGCCATCTTTAGGCAGTAAAGATGCATTTTGTAATGCAATATGCATCATATGATTTGCTTCTTCAAGATCATCCTTTAGATAGCGTTCATCTCTGCCATTTTTAATTTTATAAAGAGGAGGCTGAGCAATATAGACATATCCCCGTTCAATTAATTGTGGCATTTGACGATAGAACAAGGTCAGCAATAAAGTTCGAATATGAGCACCGTCTACGTCCGCATCTGTCATGATAATAATGCGGTGGTAACGTAATTTATCAATATTGAATTCATCCGGGCCAATACTGGTCCCTAATGTTGCAATTAATGTTGTGATTTGTTCTGAAGTTAGCATTTTTTCAAAACGTGCTTTTTCAACATTTAGCACTTTTCCGCGTAGCGGCAAAATCGCTTGGAATTTGCGATCTCGTCCTTGTTTGGCGGATCCGCCAGCTGAGTCCCCTTCCACAAGATATAATTCGCAAAGAGCGGGATCTTTTTCTTGACAATCAGCTAATTTAGCTGAAAGTCCTAATCCATCAAGGACACCTTTTCTACGGGTTAATTCACGTGCTTTGCGGGCAGCTTCACGTGCGCGTGCAGCATCTACAATTTTAGAACAAATGATTTTTGCATCATTAGGTTTTTCTTGAAGAAAATTGGTCAATGTTTTGGTGATGATTTCTTCAACGGGACCTCGCACTTCGGATGAAACGAGTTTATCTTTCGTTTGTGAACTAAATTTAGGTTCTGGTACTTTAACAGAGAGTACGCAAGTGAGTCCCTCACGCATATCGTCCCCAGTAATATCAACTTTAGCTTTTTTGGCTAATTCATTATCTGAGATATAACGATTAATGACACGAGTCATTGCCGAGCGGAGACCTGTTAGGTGAGTTCCTCCATCTCGCTGAGGAATGTTATTTGTAAAGCATAGGACTTGTTCATTATAGGAATCATTCCATTGCATTGAAATGTCAACGGTAACAGGTGTTCCTAATTCACTAATTCGTTCCCCCGTTGCCTGGAAAATAGTGGGATGCATGACGGTTTTGCCACGGTTAATATATTCAACAAAACCGCGTGTACCCCCTTCATACGCAAAAATTTCTTCTTTGCCTGTGCGTTGGTCTGTTAATCGGATATTGACCCCATTATTTAAAAAGGATAGCTCACGAATACGTCGTGCTAAGACATCATATTGCAACTCAATCGTGCTAAAAATAGAGGCATCTGGCCAAAAGCGTACTCGAGTTCCTTGTCGTTCGGATGGTCCCATTTCTTTAATAGGGGAACATTCGACGCCATTAATCATTTTTGTTGTGGTATGAAGAGGAATTCCTCGTTCAAATTCCATATAGTATTCTTTGCCATCACGCCAAATCGTGAGTTTAAGCAAAGTGGAGAGCGCATTAACACAAGAAACCCCGACACCATGCAATCCACCAGAGACTTTGTAAGCATTTTGGTCAAATTTACCGCCAGCATGCAGTTCGGTCATGACAATTTCAGCTGCGCTGCGTTTGGGTTCATGCTTATCATCAAATTTGATGCCAGTTGGAATCCCTCGTCCATTGTCCATCACAGAAACAGAATTGTCGCTATGTAATGTAATCTGTATTTCAGAACAGTAGCCGGCAAGTGCTTCATCAATTGAGTTATCAAGAACTTCAAAAACAAGATGATGTAATCCAGTACCATCGGAGGTATCCCCAATATACATTCCTGGACGTTTTCTAACGGCTTCTAAGCCTTCAAGAATTTTGATTTCACCTGCACCGTAGTCTTGGGTTTCTGTTTGTGACATGGAAAAATTTTCCTTAAAAAACACCGGAAATCACTTCCTTAAGGAAGTGCCCCATGCAGAATGAATTGATTCTGCATGCACATATATTGTTTACATTATTAAATACGCATTGGCATTACAACATATTTAAAATTGTCATTATCTGGAATAGTCATTAAGACTGAAGAGCTGCTATCTGCTAATTCAATCTGAATGTTGTCGTTTTTCAAATTACTGAGGACATCAATCAAATAAGTGACATTAAAACCAATATCAATATCATCTCCGCTAAATGCGATTTCAAGTTCTTCTAATGCTTCTTCTTGGTCTGCGTTGGTTGAATTGATCTTAAGACTATCTGCTGACAGGATACAACGAATCCCTTTATATTTATCTGTTGTCATAATGGCCGCACGTTGCAGGGCGCGAAGTAACGTATCACGAGAGATCGTAAAATGATTTTTATAGTCCTTAGGGATAACACGAGTATAGTCAGGGAATTTACCTTCAACAAGTTTGGAGATAAATTCAACGGAACCGAATACAAAACGAATTTGTGTCTGAGCAAAATCGATACGAATAGGATCGTCGTTTTCTTCTAACAAACGCAGTAGTTCTAATACGGTCTTGCGGGGGATAATGACATCACGTTTTTCAGATACTTGATCAATTTCAAGGGTGTAACATGCTAATCGATGCCCGTCAGTTGCAACCGCATTCATATTTTGACCGTCAATTTGCAATAATAAGCCATTCAGATAATAACGGATATCTTGCTGTGCCATGGCAAAGTGAACCATATTAAATAAATTTTTTAATGCTTTTTGTGACAGGGTCACGGATGCTTCAAATTCAGCGGGTTCATTAACGGTCGGAAAATCTTCAGCGGGTAACGTTTGTAATGAAAAGCGTGAACGACCCGCTGAGACTACTAATTTTTTTTCATTCAAAGAAAGCGCAATATCTGATCCTTCGGGGAGCGTTCTTAAAATATCTTGCAATTTACGTGCCGCGACTGTCGTTGCAGCATCTTCTTCATTTGTCCCAATCGGTGCATGAGTGATAATTTGAATTTCGGTATCTGTCGAAAGAAATGAAATATCATTGCCTTGTTTTCGGACCAGAATGTTGGCGAGAATCGGCAGTGTCTGACGGCGTTCCACAATGCCGCTGACAGTCTGCAGAGGGCGGAGGATTTCATCACGGCCAGTTTTTACCAATTGCATAATTATTCCTTGAATATCAATAAAATTTTCAATAATTAAACTCTAACCGAAGAGTTAGCGTTTCACAGTTTGTTCTAATACATGAAGCTCATGATTAAGTTCTGCATTTTTTTGCCGTTCTTGCGAAATTTTTCTCACAGCATGTAAGACCGTTGTATGATCTCGTCCACCAAACAATTCCCCAATTTCGGGTAAACTTTTTTGAGTGAGTTCTTTAGCAAGATACATGGCAATTTGTCGAGGACGGGCAATATTAGCAGGACGTCTTTTTGAGTACATATCTGCGACTTTAATGCGATAATAATCTGCAACTGCTTTTTGGATTGTTTCAACAGAGACGGGAGCCAGTCCTCCGCCTAAATTTTGCAGAACACCTTTTGCATTTTCAATGGTGATTTCTTTGTTCATGAACCGACAATGTGCAACAACGGTATTTAAAGTCCCTTCGAGTTCACGTACATTGGATTGGCGGAGATTAGCAATAAAAAATGCGACATCGTCATTTAATACAACGCCCATCTGATTGGCTTTTTTGATCAAAATAGCAACTCGCATTTCTAATTCAGGGGGTTCAATGGCAACGGTAAGTCCTGATGCAAAGCGCGAAGTTAAGCGATCTTCCATGCCTGAGATATTTTGAGGATAAGTGTCGCTGGTGATAATAATTTGTTTATGCGCAGCAATGAGCGCTTCAAATGCATAAAAGAACTCTTCTTGAGTGCGATTTTTACCCGCAAAGAATTGAATATCATCAATCAGTAACATATCAAGCGAGTGATAACTGCGCTTAAAATCATCAAAATTCTTACGTTGGTAAGCGTTTACTACATCTCTAACGTATTGTTCTGCGTGAATATAACGAATTTTTGCAAAGGGACGATCGGCTTGCACTTGATTGCCAATAGCATGAATGAGATGCGTTTTACCTAAGCCAACGCCGCCAAATAAATAGAGTGGATTGTAAGAAATGCCTGGATTACTGGCGACTTGAATCGCAGCGGCGTGTGCCAACTGATTCGCTTTGCCTGTCACAAAACTGCTAAATGTCATGGACGGGTCAATTTTACTTTGTTCTCGATTTAATCCTTCATCTGGTTTAGGAGGCAGATTGGGCTCATCAATTGTTACTGGAGGAGCTAAATGGGATTCATCCGTTGTTGCTGCTTTAAAACTAGGTGAAATCTTTTTCTTATTGGAAACGATAATTTGGACGTCAATGGGTTCTCCTGAGATCTCTGATGCCAGCTCACTAATACGATTAGCAAATTCTTGCCGGACCCAATCTCGTTTAATGACATTGGGGGCGGCAATTTGTAAAACACCTTCTTGGCAAGACACCATAGAAAGGGGTTTTAGCCAAGTGACATATTGTTGCGGTGTGACTTCTTGTTCAAGTTTGGAGAGACAATGCTGCCAAAGAGTTTCCATGATTTTGTGTTAAAGCGGCAATTGAAATGGATCACTAGATCTCTTGGATATCAATTTTTGAGATCGATAAAAATGATGAAAACCAAGTAATTTCAGTTGGATATAAAATTTATTCAAAGGCCTTATTCTACCCTGAAATACACAAGTTATCCACAGGATCTGTGATTTTTTGGGGATGATTTGATTAAAGTGGGGGATTTGGTATTGACATACTTGACAAGGTACGGTTTAATCACTGATTCTTTACACATAAAGTGGTGCTTTGTCTGGGCTTTGGCCGTGGCAGACAGCATGAAGGCTGTTCCGACGGGAAGTGCCGAATTCTGAATTTATTATTGCTGATTAGCGAGATCATCATGAAACGTACTTATCAACCTTCAGTCGTGCGTCGTAAACGCACCCACGGTTTTCGTGTCCGTATGGCTACTAAAAATGGCCGAGCAGTTTTAAATGCGCGTCGGGCAAAAGGCCGTAAACAGTTAGCTGTCTAATACAGCGACTAATTGAAGCTGATTGTGTGAGCGGAAAATTCTCTTCCGACAGACGGTTGCGTAAAACGGATGAATTTTCATCCGTTTTTCGTATGCGACCGTGTGCGCGGACTGACCATTTTATTCTCTATGCTCGATCTAATCGGCTTAGGCAGGCTCGGCTTGGTATTGTTGTAGCCAAACGGTTTGCCCAAAGAGCGGTAACTCGAAATACCATTAAAAGGCTTTGTCGAGAAGTGTTTCGACAATCTCCATTACCGCCATTGGATTGCATTATCCGTTTGATAGCTCCAATTAATATGCGTCATCAGTCTGCCATGAGTAAATCGATGAAACAGCTACTTTATCGGGAAGTGACCCACTTGATTGCTCAATGCGAAAAGAATCAAAAAAAGAAAGCCGCTTTATAAGTTTTCTAAAATCGCCTTTAAAAAGCTTTTTTATCTTATTGATAAGAGGCTATCAGTTAGTAATCAGTCCTTTATTGGGTCCCAATTGCCGTTTTTATCCAACATGTTCTGCTTATGCGATTCAAGCTCTATCTGTACATGGTTGCATTAAAGGCATTTTTCTGATATCGATACGACTGTTAAAATGTCATCCTTTTCATCCCGGCGGTTATGATCCTGTTCCCCAGAAAGGTTGGGGATGCCGTTGTGGGAAATGGTTTAAAAAAAACAGCAGTTGAAATATACCCAATAAATTATGGATGTAAAAAAACGCACGACGCTGATTATTATCCTGATTATTTCATTGTTTATGCTTTGGGATAATTGGCAGGTTTATAATGGCGGTTCTTCATTGCTATTTAGCTACCGGAGTTCAGATAAAAAAGAAGAAGCCAAAACAGCAGAGCCAGCAGGGCTTCCAATGGAGCAGGCAACAAAAGCGGCTGCTGATGCTGAAGTTGCTCAAAAACAGATTTTAGAGCAGCAAGCTAAATCGGATACGATTACCGTTCAAACGGATGTTTTTAGGTTGGTAATTAATGCAAATGGTGGTGTTTTCCAGAATTTAGAGTTACTGAAGTATCCTGATAATGATAACCAAAAAGAAATGGTATTATTTGAGGATAATCCGCCGCGTATTTATTTGGCTCAAACTGGTCTTTGGGGCGGACAATTTCCAAATCATGTGACTCATTTCAATATTCATCCTGGCTCTTTTACTTTGGCTAATGGTCAAAATGAGCTTAAAGTTGTAATGGATGCCGTTCAAAATGGCGTTCGTCTTGTTAAAACATATACTTTCCATCGTGGTAGTTATGTTGTGGATGTTAACCATCAAATTACGAATTTAAGTGGTGAACCCATTAATGCAAAAATTTATATGCAATTGGTCAGAGACAGTAGTCGTCCGGAAGGGCAGTCTCGTTTCGTTAGCACATTTACTGGTCCTGCCGTTTACAGTGGGGAAGAAAAATTCCAAAAACTGAAGTTTGATAATCTGACTGAAAATGGAACCGGTGAAAAATTTGTTAGAGATGCAAATAATGGCTGGGTAGCTATGGTTCAGCATTATTTTGTGTCTGCATTTATTCCAACGTCTGGTATTAATCGTGAAAATTATGCCGATAAAATTGGTGATGATTTATATCGCATTGGTACAGCCGTTCAGTTAGGTATGTTGCAGCCTCAAGCGACAGTCTCTAATGATTCTCGTTTGTATATGGGGCCACAAGAAACCTCTATTTTGGAAAAAACAGCGCCAGGGCTTGAATTGGTCAAAGATTATGGCTTTTTGACCGTTGTTGCAAAGCCTATTTTTTGGCTAATGAATCGTATCTATGATGAAGTAGGTAATTGGGGCTGGACGATTGTTATTTTGACATTGCTGATTAAATTAGTATTGTCTCCATTGTCTCATATGGGCTATAAGAGTATGGCTCGTATGCGTCGATTTATGCCGGTTATCCAACGTTTGAAGGATCGTTATAAAGATGATCCTCAAACGATGAAAGCTGAAATGATTGATTTGTATCGACGGGAAAAAATCAATCCGGCTGGGGGGTGTTTGCCAATGATTGCCCAGATTCCAGTATTTATTTCCTTATACTGGGTGTTATTGGCTTCTATTGAGATTCGTAATGCCCCTTGGTTAGGATGGATTCAGAATCTAGCAGCTCCTGATCCATGGTTTATTCTTCCAATTATTATGGCGGGGACCATGTTCTTACAGCAAAAAATGAGTCCGCCACCGCCTGATCCCATGCAAGCGAAGATTATGATGTTTGTGCCGATCGCATTTTCTATTTCATTCTTTTTCTTCCCAGCTGGACTGGTGTTATATTGGATTGTTAATAATTTGATTTCTATTGGTCATCATTATTACATCAATAAACAAGCGGATAAGATTATTGCGAAAGAAAAAGAAGCGGCAGCTCAAGCAAAGCCTGTGACTTCTAAGACAAAACGAAGATAATTCGTGGAATAAGCAGTTAAAAAACCCGTATGTGGACATGCGGGTTTTTTATTGGAGGGGGGTGATGCATAAAATTGATACCGTTTGGCTTTTTGATCTAGATAATACGCTTCATGATGCTTCTGTTAAGATCTTTCCACAGATTAGTTTAAACATGAATGAATGGATTGCATTGCATTGTGGAGAAAATGGGCAGGTGCTTTCCAGTATGCAGGCCGATGCACTGAGGCGATTATTTTGGCAACGTTATGGCGCAACTTTATTAGGGATTAGCCGTATTCCAGGAAAGCGTGCCAGATCATTTTTGAAAGCAGCCCATCAATTTGATGATTTATCCTCCATGATTTATGCGGAAAAAAGACTAAAAAATCTATTGATGCATTTGCCAGGACGCAAAATTTTGCTGACCAATTCTGCGGGTGATTATGCACAACGTGTATTATCAATTCTTGGCATTAAGAGATTCTTTGAACGAATTATCTCAATAGAAACTATGCATCTTATGGGGCGATTTACGCCAAAGCCTTCTAAACGGTTTTTTCAGCATCTCCCTGTTTTATTAAATGCTACAGCTTCTCAATGTATTCTGGTTGAAGATGATATAAGAAGTTTGAAAACCGCTAAAATAACCGGTATGAAAACGGTACTTGTAACACGTTATCTGAATCGTAGTTATCAATCCACACATGCATACGCACATCCTCAAACCAAAAATAGGGTAGGGCGTCCCTCTTATGTCGATATGAAAGTGAAATCTATTCTTGAATTATTGACTCATGCAATCTAAGTAATATTAATAATATGGTTAGGCGGAAAACAGGAGAACGAAAACAAGAGATTTTACAAGCATTAGCGATGATGCTTGAAGCACCCAATGAAACAAAGATTACGACTGCAGCATTAGCGGCGAAGTTAGGGATATCTGAAGCAGCATTGTATCGGCATTTTGCGAGTAAAGCTCAGATGTTTGAAGGATTAATTGAGTTTATTGAATCTTCCATATTTGGTGTCATCAATCGTATTTGTACCGATGAGGAAAGTGGTTTAATACAAGCTCAAAATATTTCATGGCTTTTATTAGGATTTGCTGAAAAAAATCCCGGTATGACTCGAGTTATGATCGGAGATGCGTTGATTAATGAAAATCCGCGTTTGATCAAACGGATGAATCAATTTTTTGATCGGGTTGAATTAACGCTTCGTCAATCCATGCGTTTGGCCGCAACCCAAGAACAGTACTTAAATGAGACATCAGCGGTTATGCGCAGTAGTTTGCTCATGAATAGTTTGATTGGGCGAATGACAAGATTTGTTAAAAGTGGTTTTTCCCTATCTCCAACGATTGGTATGCAAGAACAAACCGCTTTTATTTTATCTGCAGTAGGCAGAAGTCTATCATCAATGGAATAAGTATGGATTATGCGCATTTTTCTGTCGGATTGACAGGTGGTATTGGAAGCGGAAAAACGTTTGTATCAGATATGTTTGCAATGCTAGGTGCTACAGTTGTCGATGCTGATGTTGTTTCACGTAATCTAACGGCTATTAACGGCGAAGGAATAGAGCCGATCCGACAGATATTCGGAGCAGAATTTATTACCCAAGAAGGGGCATTAGATCGCGTTAAAATGCGTCAGCATGTGTTTAATAATCCACAAGCAAGGCATCAATTAGAGGGAATTTTACATCCCTTGATTCGAGATATTTGCTTTGATCAAGCCGCAAAAGCACAAGGTGACTATGTTATTTTTGTTAATCCCTTATTACTTGAATTGCCTATTTGGCAGGGGATGGGGACTCGTATTTTAGTGGTGGATTGTCCTGAAGACCTTCAAATTCAGCGAGTCGTAAAACGCAGTGGATTAACGGTTGACCAAGTCAAAGCAATTATTGCAGCACAAGCAACGAGGAAACAACGACTTGCTAAAGCAGATGATGTGATTACAAACGATCAGGATGCCAATGTGATTGAACAAAAAGTTCGACAACTTCATAGAATTTATCAACAATTGGCAAAAGATGTGAGCTAATAGATGATTTTAAAGTAATATAAAATCTTTATGTAAGTTTTGCCAATGTTGTTTTAAAATATTTTTATGTCGATCCTCCATGGGAAGTATATTGAGTTGTGAAGGCCAAAGTTGTTTTGCTTTTTCTAGTGTTTCATGGAGTTGCGCTTGAATGGGTAACCAGGGTGCGCCAATACGATTTGCCCAATGTTTAAAGTGGTCAAATGATAGTTTTTGCCAATTTTTTTCGCGTGCCATATTTAATGCCGGCCCTTTTTCTGTCGTGATATAAGGCAAAGTTGAAACAATATCATAGGCCGGAGTAAGTTTAGGTAGAATTTTATTAGGGTAAATAAGGCTCCAGTTTTTAATATGAGCGTCTCCATTAGCAAGTAGGATATTAACGAGTAATCGGCGAGCCATTTCGCAGACATCGGCTAATCCTTCTGTACTATATTGAAGCAATACTTTACCAATCTGTTCGTAATTAACTTTACGGTATTTATCATGGGGATATACTTCAAAAACTTGGGCAAAGTCTTCGATATGAATCGGGCTGCCATCTATTGATCGATCAAAACGTTTAATAGCATAAATATCTGTTTCATTGGGGAATCGTAAATCAGGTAAATTGTTCATGAGCGACAACGGAATCAATTTAATTTCTGGTATTTGGATTCCTACTGATTCGGCTAGTTTCATCGCAGTGAATTCGTTGGCAGGAACGTGGGGATGAACGTTTGAAGGGGGTTTTAAAATCCATTGTTCGCCATTAATGATATCTCCTATTGTAAAACGTCCATCTTTATAGATACTTGAGAATTTCATTTGGACACCAGAGAGTGAGAAGCGTAAGCTTTCAGTCATATCAACGGTCAATGACCGATTGATTGTAATTCCCTGTTTTATAATCCAATCAGGCAAGATTCCATTATAAGGCTTTGCCGTAATGGCTCCAGCAAGGTTACGTCCAGTTGCCGCTAGTAACGAAAATTCATCGTGAGATGTGATTTTTAGGTGATGAATATACCAGTCTTTTAATATTCCTTCTGGTAGGAGATTTGAGAGCACAGGAGCTAATTGGTGATGATGACTTCGAGTTTCATTCAGGTAATTGGGATTTTGCAGCTGTGTTAATGTGAATGTATAGCGCTGCGATGCAGGCGTATTAATATAATCTGGATGAAATAGTAATTGATTTCGCCCATTTTGTAGTCGAATAACAGCACCAATTGGATGATTATGCAGGTATATTTCTAGTACATTTGGATATTGACTATTTTTCTTGGCATCTTTTCCCATATCAATCCTCCAAATCTTTCATGGTATCAAGTAAAGAAAATCGCTGAGCAAGTTCAGGATCAATAATGGTATTAACATCAAAAACATCTTTATTGGGAACAAGCATTAAAGTCATGTTCATGCCATTTAAAATTTTAAGTAATGAGGATAGGCGAATATCATGTCCAGACTCTGCACGTTGATAATGTTGTTGTGACATTCCCGTTAGATCCTTGATATCGTTTTGAGTGTATTGGCGTTTGAGTCTTGCTCTTTTTAGTGCAATTCCTATATCTTGAAGCGTTTGCATGACAATTTCCGATTGAAATAATTTACATATTATAAAACGTATTTTACGTATAAAATCATAAATTACAATTAATAATATGTATTATGAGCGGTGTTTTTGTGATATTTCACAAAAAAGTTGTTAAGAATCTGGATAGTTGGCGAGGATTATTTTTCTTCAATTTAAGGGGGTGTCCTTTAGAGGATTCTTAAGAAGAGTTCGTAAAGTTAATTAATGGTTGCTATTGTTCTCTTGTGTGATAATGAATTGAAATCTAAAATAATTTTCTAAATATTGTCTATAAATAAATTCAGTTTAGAAAATGGTATTAACAGTTAAATGTCCGACTTGTGGTAAAACGGTTGAATGGAGTGAAAAAAATCCTTTTCGTCCTTTTTGTTCTGATCGTTGTCGTCAGATCGATCTGGGTGCTTGGGCAAATGAAGAATATCGCGTTCCTTCCCGTACAGAAGATGAAGATAGTGGCATGGACAATTGATCGAAATCAAATGCTTGCTAATTATATTAGCATGCGCAATAATCTACCCTATGTATAAAGTTATTTCATCTTCTGTTTATCATCTTCCATTGCATTGGCGTTGGCGTATGCCAAAAGCCTAATATCTCTTTTTGCGCGTTTGCGCCATATCTTGTAATCACGATTGGATAGATTCCAACGATTTTCTTTTAAGCCATATCAAAAAGGTGACAGTTATGTTACTGATGATCGATAACTATGATTCTTTTACGTACAACATTGTCCAATATTTTGGAGAATTGGGGGCAGATGTTCGTACTTTCCGCAATGACCAAATCACGATTGAAGAGATTGAGCGATTAAATCCAGATCGTATCTGTATTTCTCCAGGGCCGAAGACGCCTTATGAAGCCGGAATTTCTATGGAAGTGTTACGACATTTTGCGGGAAAAAAGCCCATGCTTGGTGTTTGTTTAGGGCATCAATCAATTGGTGCTGTTTTTGGTGGCAAGATTGTTCATGCTAAGCAAGTGATGCATGGCAAAGTATCTCCAGTTTTTCATCATGCTAAGGGAATATTTCGAGGATTACCGAATCCATTTATTGTGACTCGTTATCATTCGCTAGCAATTGATCGAGACACTTTACCAGATTGTTTGGAAGTTACCGCATGGACAGAAGATGGTGAAATTATGGGGATACGCCATAAAACATTTGATATTGAAGGGGTTCAATATCACCCAGAATCTATTTTGTCTGAATATGGGCATCAGCAGTTAAAGAATTTTCTTGAAGGATCCTTATAATGGCTATGACACCGAAAGAAGCGTTAATCCGTTGTATTGAACATCAAACCATTAGCCATGATGAGATGCTTGATTTATTTCGTCAAGTAATGAGTGGCAATATGTCCCCAGTTATGATTGCTGCACTTACGATGGCATTGCGAGTTCGAGGGGAGACCGTTGAAGAAATTACGGCAATGGCAGAGATTATGCGTGAATTTGCGCTTAAAGTGCCGGTTTCTAATCCAGAGCGGCTATTAGACATTGTGGGAACGGGCGGTGATGGTGCACAAACGTTTAATATTTCAACTGCTGCTATGTTTGTTGCAGCGGCTTGCGGGGCTGAAGTGGCAAAGCATGGTTCTCGTAGTGCATCGTCTTCATCAGGGAGTGCCGATGTGCTTGAGGCGCTTGGTATTAATTTAGCATTATCTCCCGAACAAATTGTTCAATCGCTTGAAAAAACAGGAATTGGTTTTATGTATGCACCAGCTCATCATAGTGCAATGCGTCATGTTAAAGCGATCAGAGAAGAATTAGGTGTCCGTACTGTATTCAATATTTTAGGGCCTTTAACGAATCCTGCTTCGGCAGCTCATATGATGATGGGCGTTTTTCATGAGGATTTAGTCGGTATCCAAATTCGTGTGATGCAGCGCTTGGGACTTAAACGTGCTTTAGTTGTTTGGGGGCGTGATAATTTAGATGAGATTTCATTGGGTGCTCCGACTAAAGTGGGGGAATTAATTGATGGTAAAGTTCGCGAGTATGATATTAGTTCGGAAGACTTTGGATTAAAGAGATGTCCTAGCCATCATTTTAAAGTATCTAATGCTCAGGAATCGAAAGCTGTCATTTTGGATGTGTTAGCAGGAAGAGTCTCTCCTGCAGCCGATATTGTGGCGTTAAATGCAGGTGCTGCTCTGTATATTGCGGGAATTGCTCCTTCTATTTCAGACGGTTTGAAAAAGGCTAAAGAGGCGCTTCAAAATGGTTCAGCAAAACGTAAATTGGAACAATTTACGGCAGTTACTCGGCAGTTTGCATGAGTGTTTTAGGGCAAAGGAAGACCTATGTCAGATATTCTTACTCAAATTCTTGATGTTAAATTGGTTGAAATTGCTAAAGCTCAGCAAAAGTTACCATTTTCAGCATTACGTCAACAAGTCGAAAATAATGAATTACTCAAACAAAATCGACGAGGATTTATTGATGCGTTGTATACCAAAATAGCGGCTAATAAGGCGGGTGTTATTGCTGAAATCAAAAAAGCATCTCCTTCTAAAGGGGTGATTCGCCCTGATTTTTATCCAGCACAGATTGCTGAAAGTTATGAAAAATATGGCGCAGCTTGTTTATCGGTCTTAACGGATGTTCAATTTTTTCAAGGATCCCCTGCTTATTTAATGCAAGCGAAAAATGCTTGTTCTTTGCCAGTTTTACGTAAAGATTTTTTAATTGATTGTTATCAAGTCTATCAGGCTGCGTTATGGGGGGCTGATTGTATTTTACTCATTGTTGCCGCATTAACGGATAATCAGATGATAGAGCTAGAAGCTTGTGCGCATGAACTTGGCCTTGATGTGTTAGTCGAATCACATAGTCCTGAAGAGTTAGAACGAGCACTAAAACTTAAAACAGCTTTAATAGGTATTAATAATCGAGATTTACGGACATTTGAAACATCAATCCAACATACGATTGATATGTTGCCGATGGTCCCTTCTGATCGTTTAATTGTAACGGAGTCCGGAATTCGAACATCTAGTGATGTTCAGACGATGCGTCAATATGGCGTTAATGCGTTTTTAATTGGTGAAACATTCATGCGAGCACCAGAACCCGGTCTGGCACTTGCTGAATTGTTTGGTTAAATATCATTGTTCTTTATTTAACCTAGCCATTGTTTTCTTGCGGCTAATTGATTCTCAGATGCATTTTCTTGTATTGTCAAAGTATATTGGGGTGCATCTTCGCTGATTAATGTTGCAGGAAGTTTCATGAGTTCATCTCGCCGAAAAACATGAATATCAACGATATCGCCTAATGCATAGCGTGACAATTGTTTTTTAATAGAAGTTCCGTCAGCAGAAACGCGTAATCCATCAATTGCTAATAAAGTATCTCCAGCAGAGATACCTGCAAAATGGGCGGTGCCATTTTCATAAACGTGAGTCACAATACAGTCATTTCCCTGTTGTTTAACTTTGATATTAAGGGATGGTTTTGTGTTATCTGCGGTATTCTCCATTTTTATACCGAATTCGGCGAATATCTCGGATAAAGGCATTAAAGTCATGCCAAAAATATAGCGATTAAAGAAATTCGATAGATCAAGATGACTGATTTCTTCAAGTGCATTTTGAGCATCTTGATTGGTCATTCCAATAGGTTGCCCTGCATCAAATGGCTTACCAAAACGTTGCCATAACAATCGCATAACATCATCAAGAGAGCAATTATTAGAGGTTGATTTTCGAATGGTTAAATCTAAAAATAAGGCAACGATTGCGCCTTTTGTATAGTAGCTCACAAGTGCATTGGGCGAATTTTCATCTTGGCGATAGTATTTAATCCATGCATCAAAGCCTGCATCTGCAACACTTTGTCTTAAATAGCCTTTTCCGCGCATAATCCCATTAATAGTTTTCGCAATAAGCTGTAAATAGGTATTGGCGTCAATAAGACCGCTTTTACGTAAAATGAGATCATCAAAATAGCTTGTAAATCCTTCAAATAGCCAAAGCATGCGTGTATCAGCTTCTGTATTGAGTTGATAAGGAATAAATGCAGCTGGTTTTATTCGTTTGACATTCCATGTGTGGAAATATTCATGGCTGCAAAGTCCTAAAAATTGGACATAATCATTTGATAAGTTGTTATCGATTTCAGGTGTTGATGTATTCGGTAGCGCTTGTCTGGAACAAAGTAATGCAGTAGAAGCCCGATGCTCTAGACCACCATAGCCATTTCCAACGACCATAATGAGAAAGACATAGCGGTTAACAGGTGCTTGTTTCGTTTTGGGGTCAAAAAAAGCAATTTCGGTTTCGCAGATTGTTTTCAAATCCTTTTCGAGGCGGGTTATGTCTAAATGAGGGACATGACCGGTTATTGCAATTTCATGTAAGACACCATAAGCCTTAAATTTGC
This sequence comes from uncultured Oxalobacter sp., assembly GCA_934401755.1. Taxonomy (GTDB): domain Bacteria; phylum Pseudomonadota; class Gammaproteobacteria; order Burkholderiales; family Burkholderiaceae_D; genus Oxalobacter. The sequence continues at coordinate 20,891 of CAKRSU010000007.1, read as the reverse complement.
CCAGTGTAAAACATCCCATTTCAACGGGAGAATCAATTAATTCGTCATAATTGAGTGCTTGATAGGTACCAAAGCCATAGCGTTTTGCTTCAAGTTCCGGTAGAGCAGTGATGACACGCCAATCATTATAGGCTTCACCAAATGGTCGGCGAATATCAATAATAAGTGGTTCATTTTCATACCCTTGCACTTCGAGAAAAACACTTGATCCATTAAAAAAGCCATGAGTTTGGTCAAGATGGGCTGTTCGTACGGATAAGTCCCAAGCATAGACATCATAATTGAGTGTCAAAGGCCCTTGGCAAGGTGCGGCTTGCCAGTGGTTTTTGTCTAATTTGATTAATGAAACCGGTGTGTTATGAGAAATTGCACTGATTTGTGTGATATTTCGGGAAAATTCACGGATCATATAACTGCCAGGAATCCATGTTGGCATACTGAAACATTGTCCATCTGAGGCTGGTTTCTCCACGGTTAGTTCAATGTGAAACAAATGACCATGAGGATCAATCGGTTCAATTGTGTAACGGATGGATTGAGTCATTTTTAGATTCCTATGAGTTATTAATTGGTTATATTTGTTTAAATGATGCTATTACCTAGAAGAAACAATAGCAATTCCTAATAATCAAAACAGTCACAATAATATCCAAAGATAATCTCAATTGCCACAAAGTATTCAGCTTCTTATTGGATCATTTTAAAAATTCCTAAGTGCATATGTTTTAAGAGGAATCGGTTTTATTTTTCAATGAAAGTTTTCGGTAATGTCGTTACCGAAGAGCAACAAAAATGTGTATAGGATGTTTTTTCTAGGAAAGTCGGTTTTGCAAAACTTGTATGCTAAGTCACACTAAGTTAGTCCCACTGATGGCGTATTACAACGCTATAGCAGAGGAATTTGCATAGAAATGGGATTAAATATTTACATAGGTATTAAATATATTTACATTGAGAGGATGATTTATTTATATAAAAGTGTTAAAAAATGACAAGTAACCTGAATATTTATGGGCTGAACTTTATTTCAGATTTTTTGAAGAATGAAAAGAAATCAGGTCTTACGACTGCACTCATGAATGAGTTTTCTGTATCCAGGCCTACTGCAACGAAATTCATATCTCAACTGATTGAAAGCAATTTTCTTGAAAAAACAGGAAAGCAAAATCGGCCTTTGTATCAATTGGGAACTAATAGAAAAATATATCGGTCTTATAAAATTGACGGCATTGATGATGAATCGACTATATACCTAAGAGATTTTAAAGGTTATCTTCAGTTGCCCAAAAATATTCAAGATATATTTGAAATCGGTTTTACTGAAATGATCAACAATGCAATTGATCATTCCTGTGGAAGTCGAATTGAGATTGCTGTTGGTCTAATAGATGGCGTTTTAATGGTTCGGGTTTCAGATGATGGTATCGGCGTGTTTAAAAAGATTCAGGATGCATTAAATCTTCCTTCTCCTGAGCTTTCAATTATTGAACTCACTAAAGGAAAATTGAAGACGGGAGGTAAGGGGCATTCTGGTATCGGGATTTTTATCACATCAAAAATGTTCGATGCATTTGAAATTGATGCAAACAATCTAACTTTTATGCATATTGATAATAAACCGGATGTACTAAAAGATATGTCTGTTGAGTCTGGTACCAATGTTTATATGTTGATACATACTGAAAGTAGTAGGACTGCCAATGAGGTATACGAAAAATATTTCACTTCTGACAGTCCTGAAAGTGATGCTGAATTCAATATAACCAATATTCCTGTACGTATTGCTTATATGGGGAACAATATGGTTTCATCACGATCACAGGGAAAAAGGCTTGTGACAAGACTCCAGGAATTCAAAACAGTATATCTCGATTTTGAAGGAATTGATCTTATTGGACAGGCTTTTGCAGATGAAGTATTCAGAGTTTTCTATAACTTACATCCAGAGGTTGAAATTATTCCGATAAACTGTTCTGATAGTGTTCACCGCATGATCAGTCTTGCAAAAAGCATGAGATAAAATGAATTTTACTCAATGAATTTTAACTGATTGTCTCAAATTTGGTTTTTGTGTTTTTGTAGGCATAACATCATTGGCTGTGTTATGCCTATTTTGTCTTTGCCTTTTAGGGAAAGATTCGTTTAAATTACCTCAACATTGGTGCTAGCCATTTAGATAGTATTTCTTTGGATATTCCGCGACGTTTAGCCATATCTTCAACTTGATCGTCACCAATTTTACCGATAGCGAAATATTTTGCAGCAGGGTGCGCAAAATATAGCCCAATGATAGAAGCAGTAGGTAGCATGGCGTAATTCTCTGTTAGGGTCATTCCAATTTCATTGGCTTTCAGCAATTTATAGATATCTCCTTTGATGGTGTGTTCTGGGCAAGTTGGATAACCTGGCGCAGGGCGTATGCCACGATAAGGCATTTTTTGTAATGCTTCTGGACTATATTTTTCGTCTGGCGCATACCCCCATAGATCACGACGGACTAATTCGTGCAGATATTCTGATAATGCTTCAACGAGTCGATCAGCTAAAGCTTTTAACATGATACTGTTATAGTCGTCATTTTCATTGCTATAGGTTTTTAACCATTTTTCAATACCGATCCCCGCTGTTACAGCAAACATGCCAAGATAATCCGGCGTTCCTTTAGGGGCAATAAAATCGGCTAAAGATTGGTTCGGTTGTTGAATATCGTTGATGATCGGTTTTTGATCTTGTTGCCGAGTACAGTAATAAGTAAATGCTACTTGGGTACGTGTTTCATCCGTATAAACTTCAATGTCATCATCTCCCACTCGATTTGCTGGCATTAAGGCAAGAGAGGCATTTGCTGTTAACCATTGGCCTTTAATGATTTTTTCCAGCATCGCTTTGCCTTCAGAAAATACTTTTCGAGCCAATTCTCCGTGTTGAGGATCATCCAATACTTTCGGATAAGTGCCAGGTAGGTCCCAAACGCGGAAAAATGGACGCCAATCAATATATTGTGCCAATGTTTCTAAACGGATATTTTTAAGAAAACGTTGTCCTAAATAAGCAGGGCGTTTAGGGGTATTTTCACCACTGAAAGATAAGAGAGGACGATTAGCTCTAGCTTCTTGAATGGTCAGCATCTTTCGCTGTTTCTTATTAGCATGGAGTTCTCGCAAATGCGCATATTCTTCTTGAATGGTCTGAAAATAGGAATCACGGGTATTTTCAGACAAAAGTGATTGAATAATTGTTACCGTACGAGATGCATCAGATGTATGAACAACAGGGCCTTCATAATTTGGCGCGATTTTAATTGCAGTATGTGCTTTGCTTGTTGTTGCGCCACCTACAAATAGAGGAATTCTGTGGCAACGGCAGTAATTATTGCGTTGCATTTCTTTTGCAACATGGGTCATTTCCTCTAATGATGGAGTAATCAAACCTGAAAGTCCAATAGCATCGGCTTTGACTTCTTCTGCTTTTGCTAAGATTTCTTCGCAAGGAACCATTACGCCCATGTTGACGACATCAAAATTATTGCATTGTAAGACTACAGCGACAATATTTTTACCAATATCATGAACATCCCCTTTAACAGTTGCGAGGACAATTTTTCCTTTAGATTGGGTATTACCGCTAGCACGCTTATGTTCTTCAATATGAGGAACTAAATACGCAACAGCTTGTTTCATAACACGTGCAGATTTGACAACTTGTGGCAAGAACATTTTTCCTTGTCCAAATAAATCGCCAACAGCATTCATTCCCGCCATTAAGGGACCCTCAATGACTTCAATAGGTTCACCTCCACGATCAGTGATATCTTTCAATGCTTCTGCCGTATCTTCTGTAATAAAATCCGTTACGCCATGGATAAAGGCATAAGTAATCCGTTTTTCAACAGATTCTGAGCGCCATTGAAGATGATCGGTTTCCTTTTTGGCGCCAGACTGAAATTCGTGAGCAACATCTAAAAGGCGGTCAGTTGCATCTGGGCGGCGATTTAATACAACATCTTCAACCCGTTCGCGTAGGTTTTCTGGAATTTCATCGTAAACACCCATCATACCGGCGTTGACGATGCCCATTGTCATTCCTGCTGCGATCGCATGGTATAGAAAAACGGTATGAATCGCTTCTCGGGCAGGGTTGTTTCCACGTAATGAGAAACTGACATTGGAAACACCCCCGCTGATTTTGGCATAAGGCAGATTATTTTTGATCCAGCGTGTTGCTTCAATGAAATCGACCGCGTAATTATTATGTTCATCAATTCCAGTTGCAACAGCAAAGATATTAGGATCGAAAATAATATCTTCAGGAGGAAAATCAATTCCCATTAACAAGTCATAGGCTCGTTTGCAAATTTCTATTTTTCGTTGATAGGTATCTGCTTGCCCGACTTCATCAAATGCCATGACAATGACAGCAGCTCCATAACGCCGACAGAGTTTTGCTTGTCGGAGAAATTCTTCTTCTCCAGCTTTCATGGAGATAGAATTGACGATGCATTTTCCTTGCAAACATTTTAGTCCGGTTTCAATAACTTCCCATTTTGAAGAATCAATCATGACAGGAACACGGGCAATTTCTGGTTCTGATGCAATCAAATTAAGGAATCGGCGCATGGCATTGACAGCATCAATCATGGCATCATCCATATTGACATCAATGATTTGTGCGCCATTTTCAACTTGCTGACGGGCAACAGACAATGCTTTGTCATATTCCTCGTTAATAATCATTCGAGCGAAAGCTCGAGAACCGGCAACATTGGTTCGTTCCCCAACATTTACGAATAATGATTGATCATCAATTACAAAGGGTTCTAAACCAGCTAAACGAAGTGTTTTAGGATCTTTGGGCAATTTGCGAGGAGGCAACGGAGCAACTGCTTGTGCAACGGCACGGATATGATCGGGCGTTGTTCCACAACATCCTCCGACCATATTGAGGTAACCATGTTCTGCAAAATCTTTAAGAACCCGAGCAGTATCTTCTGGGAGTTCATCAAATCCTGTCTCACTCATTGGATTAGGTAATCCTGCATTTGGATATAAGCAGATATGTGTATCTGCGATGCGGGAAAGTTCTTCAATATAAGGACGCATCATGGCAGCGCCCAAAGCGCAATTTAAACCAATGGTTAATGGATTGATATGACGGACAGAATACCAAAAGGCAGCGACGGTTTGTCCAGATAGGATACGACCTGATGCATCAGTAACAGTCCCTGAAATCATGACAGGTAATGTTTTATGCGATTCATCGAAATAGGTCTCAATGGCAAATAAAGCCGCTTTACAATTCAGTGTGTCAAAGACTGTTTCAACTAAGAGGATATCAACGCCTGCTTTTGCCATAGCACGAACTTGTTGTAAGTAAGATGTCACAAGTTCATCAAAAGTAATATTTCGCGCGCCTGGGTCATTGACATCTGGGGAAATAGAGGCTGTACGAGGTGTTGGGCCAATTGAGCCAGCAACAAAGCGTGGTTTTTCTGGGGTTGAGTGGCGAGCACAAGCTTCACGTGCAATTTTGACCGATGCTTCGTTCATTTCATCGACTAGAAAGCCCATATGATAATCTGCTTGGGCGATTGTCGTGGCACTGAATGTATTGGCTTCGATGATATCAGCACCAGCCTGTAAGTATTGATCGTAAATTTCAGCAATAATATGGGGTTGTGTTAGTGATAGTAATTCATTATTACCTTTAACAAATAGTTCACGTTCGCCTTCTGCTAAATCATCAGGTTTCCAATTAATGAATCGCCCATTCGGTCCACCGCGATAATCTTCTTCAGTCAATTTATAACGCTGGATCATGGTTCCCATTGCTCCATCAAGTACCATGATGCGTTTAGATAGAATTTCACGGAGTTGGCGTTCGGTTTGACTCATTGTATTGGATTGCATAATTGTAGAAAAAAGCCGATATGGGCTATCGGCAATATTTAAAAATTAGGTGAAAGGGTAATCTTATCTTAAGAATCACTAAATATACAGAATGCGTTCATTTGCTTTGAAAAATGAACGCATTTTTATACAGATTTTTAAGTTAAAGGAAGATATTATCGCAGTGTTTTTAACTTAAAATTAATATCTTGTGCTTCAAGTGCTCCTGGAACACGAGTGCCGTCCGAAAAGAAGAGGGTTGGTGTACCACGGACATTAAGTTTATCGGCAAGTTGTTTAATCGCATCATTTGGCAGAGTACATTGCATATTAGTTTTTACCGGTTTTATTCCGTTTAACATCCAGTTTTGCCATGATTTTGTCGGATTATTTGAGCACCAAACATTTTCAGCAAGCGTTTTTGAACTTTCCGATAGAATAGAGAGAGGGAATAAATAAATAGTAACGTTATCAACGTCACGTAAATTTTTTTCAAGATGTTTACAGTGGCTACAATTGGGGTCAGAGAAAATGGCCATTTCTACTGATCCGTTTCCTTTAACAATTTTTATCGCAAGTTGTTTAGGTAATGCATTGAAATCAATTTTTGAAATTTGATTGATGCGTTCTTCCGTTAAGTTTTTTTTAGATTCTAGATTAATGACATTGCCTGCTATTAGATATAGCCCATTAGGATCAGTATAAACAATATCAGTACCGATGCGAACTTCATATAAATTTCCGTAATCTGTTTTACGGATATCATCAGGCGTTTCGCCGATATAAGTTTTGAAGTGGTTTTTAATAATGGATTCAGGAGAAGGGGATGCTAAGACTAAAGAAGGAATAGCCATAGCTAGCAAAATAGTATTACGGAAAAATCGCAAGATAGAATAGGTTGTTGTCATATTGATTAAGGTAAAGGCTGATGAAATAGTCTAGGCAGATCAAAAATATCATCTATTCCAGCACAAATTTCATAACAAGAACACTTTTTTTACAAAGTTTGTTACAATGGAAAACTCAATTCTTATTAATGCTGGTGTAGCTCAGTTGGTAGAGCAACTGATTCGTAATCAGTAGGTCGGAGGTTCGATTCCTCTCTCCAGCACCACCGCATACCCAAAAGCCACCAATTGGTGGCTATTTTTTTTGTTAAAAATCAACGATTTCGCTATAAATTACCCCAATTAAGGCCCATTAAAGCCTATTGAAAGCCAAACATAATGGGGGTATAAATGGGAGTATGAACAAATACCCCTAATATTCATACCCCCATTATGGTCAAACCTGTTACTCAACTAACTAGCACTCAAATTAAAAATACAAAACTTGCGGGACAATCGGGTATCACCACATTCCATAGAATCTTGCATAAATTAGGACAGAAATTAGGCCATAGTATAATTTAGTCATATTTTATGGCCTAATTGGAGGGAAAAAGGGGCTCAACCCTAAATAAGGGGCGCTACTTCATTCCAAACGATTCAATTAATCGCGATTAATATTCTAAATCATGTCTTATTGTTTGTTTTCGGGCATTTTTTGTCAGTGATGCTAAATTATGAATTACTTATTTATGTCCGGAAACGATCTGATGATTTGACAAATGCTTTTCACTAGATCGATTGTCAAGAATCTCTATTCTTTTGATAATCTAGATATTGATTTCACACTAAGAAATAAGTCAAAGGAAGAAATCCTTGAGAATGAATTTCTTGAAAACAGACCAAATTTCCTCATAAAAAGGGTTTGTGTATTTGCTGGCGCTAATGCGACAGGCAAAACATCTATCGGTCGTATTATGTGTGCGATGAAGAACTTTCTTGTTATTCCCAGAAAACTTAATCCACTCGTAAAAAGCATTACAGATAAAAGCAAAACAGCAACTGTAGAATTCGAGTTTGTTACAACAGAAGATCATAAGCTTCATCGATGCCACATTGAGCTAACCTCCCAGAATCAGAGCATTCCATTAGAAGGTATTAAATATGCCTGTGTTGATATTACACCAACCAATAGCGTCAAACAGGCTAGAGAAAAATTGGATAGACGATTTGGTGACAATGAATCAGGAAAGCTAAAACCACTTATTAATTCATTTTCCACAAAGAGAAATCGCTTAGAGGAGATTGAAAAGTTCATGAATATGAGAATCACTGATATTCATTAGAATTACCTTTTCTCAACGAACAGCGATTTTTCAAGAAAAAATAGTAGTGCTGTTTTTCTTGCTGAAGATAAGGAGGCTTTCAGGCATAACATGTTTTTGATGTTGCGCCTATTTTTCTGTATTTTTCCTCTTTTTGATGTGGAGCCATATATCTTTGTCGAGTATATTCGACATTATTGTTTTTTTATGGCAATTGTGTCGAATATACTCGACATAATATTAATGTTTTTGGAGTTATCCCCCAAAAAACTGGTAAAGACCAATTCCAGCCGGTTACTAAGATCGTAAGTTTTTCTTTGAATCAATTTCTTTTTTCGATTGATGTTCTTGTGATCTTATTATCTAGATTATCGAAAGAATAGAAGTTCTTAACAAGCAGTGCGAATTGAAAGCAGGCAGATATGTAAGTAAGCGTTCAAAATTAAATTAGAGAATAAGAGTAATTCACAAATAGCGCAATACCCACAGACGCTAAAGCGCTATTCGTACAATAGAAGAGCGCGTCCGAGGTTTGGTAATCTATAGGTCTTATCCATTTACCTTTGAGTATGCACCATAGTGTTTTAGCAGGGTTAAGTTCAGGGGAATAAAGTGGAAGATTGTTCAAGGAAATATTAATGGCAAAAAGTTTGCCTATGAGGTTGGTAAGCATATGATAGCGGCAGGCTCTCGCTATAGCGGAGTTGCTAGCAAAAAAATTGGTGCAGTTCTTGGAACGGCTGTAGTACCTGACATCGGTCCTGTTTAGGAACTGTTGTGGGTAAAATAATCGGTTCTGTAGCCTATAAAGTAGCAGTAGATTATGGAGTTCCCATTGCCAGTCAATATGCAGAAAGAGCAAAATCTGATGCAACAGAGTTAATTGAGAGCGTTAACGCAAAATCCCCTCAAAAAGTTGAAATGGTTCGAAATATATTCAATGAATTCTGGAAAGAAAATAAAATTCCCGTTGCGGTTTGATAATGCCCAGCAAGGTCGGGCATTATCCTCTACATGATTTTAATTGCTTTTTCTTTCCGGGATAAGGATAACTGAACAATTTGAGCATCTTTTATGCCGAAAATGACACTCGTTGTTTCATCAATCCCATTCGTGAGAAAGCTTGAAGTCAATTTCCATCCGTATTGTCCTTTTCCAAGGGATATGAACTTACCATCGCCTCCTTGTCCCCAACCACCGCCTGCTTCAAAAGCAGGTTTCTTTGCGATCGTTAAATAACCACCATGACCATCTGGTTGAACAACAAACATAGCAACCATTCCACCTTCTGCATGGCAAGCTTCATCAGGATTGGCAGCATCCCCCATAGCTAGAATATATATTGTTTCTGGCGTTCCATCTTGATGGGAAATAGCATTAACGGATTTAACTTTAAGACAGTAAGTATGATCCCATGAATTTTTTGTCAGCCAGCAACTTCCACTTTTAGCTTGAAAGTTATCTTTCATCACTTTAGTAACAAGAGTATCTAATTCTTGTTTGGAAAGTGGCTTGGGTGGTTCAGGCTGAGGAGGTTGAATTTGGGCCTGCTGAGTGGCTTCTGGTTTAGGAGATTCTTTTTGATCGCAACCAGTCAAAGGTAATATCCATAAACAGGCGATGGTTGAAGCAATTAATATTTTTTTCATAGCATTAACCCAACTAATAATTAAAAATCAGAATAATCCTATTTTCTAATTTATGCAATTTTTATTGAGGAAATAGAATCACTTTTTTTTAAAGCGTTTGAATGGGTTCAATCTTAGTTGCTGTTCCTGTAATGGTCAGCATAAGAATGGGTGTGAATCCTAATGATTTAAAATTTTCTCCATTAATACGATTTGCTATATCGCTGTTTTCTTGTCCAATTGGGGTATAGTCAATCCGAATTCCAATAATTGCATTCGCTCCTGCAACAACGGCTTTTTGGTCAATTTCTCTTAAAAGCGCTTCTTCAAATTGATTGTAAGATAGGTTATTTTCTACTTTTAAGAAACATCTTGCCGATAAGATGCCATAAGTACAGACTAGGTGATATCCATTAGGAACGCCTGTAGTTAAATGAATCAGTGGATGGGATTCGAGTTCAAGTTGGTTAATGCGTCGTGATACAAGTTCTGAAAGACTGCTTTTGATCTGTTTATTAATGCTTATTTTATTTACGATACGTTCACATTCGGGACAGATGGTCTCACCATTTGGAATAGGTTTGCCGCAGGTTGTACAGTTTGCCATGGTATTTCTCCTATGAGCTCATTTCAAAATATTATAAGCGGCGGAAAAATAATAAGGTAAAAAAAGGGACTGGATTTTCACCAGTCCCAACCCCCAATCAAACGATTTTTCTTATTTTTAGACAAGCATTTAATTTTGTTGATTATTGCATGAGATACCATATACCCAATAGACCTGTCATAAGACAAATGGTACTGCAAAGCATCCAATGAGTTGTTTTTCTTGGATATTGTCCGGATACGGAAATGGCTCTTACCTGTTTCATAGTAGCCTCCATTTTATTAGCAGTATTTAAGATATCTTAAAGGATCAGAGAAAACAGATGTCCAGCATGGATAACAAACATAATAATTAGCACACATAAAAGCTGTAGCAACAAAAAGTGGGATGTATTGATATTGCGGCTAGCAGCGGGAGGTTTAGAATCTTTCATGTTTATTTTTTCAATGCAGTCAATCAATTTTTATCTCAAGAAGATTGTGCCAAATTTTAATGTTTGGAAACAATGCTCAATTAGTGAGCATTATGTTCAAGAAAATAAGAAGGATATTCGAATGATTAATTTTTCCAATCTAAAGATCAGCAATTTTTGCTTGGAATGATCTAATTTTACTTTTTTTAAGGCTTTTTATAGTTAGTCATTTGTTTTTAAATCCGATTTCTAATTTTTAGGCAGCTTATTTAGGTGTTCATAAAGAATACGACGAATTTCGATGATGGCTTCTGGTGTTTCCTGTACGCTATGGCCCGATGGGATAATAATCTCAGATTGAGCGCCATCCCAATGGGCACTTTGATAAGGCACAATGCCGTCAGATGATTCTTTAATTGGCGCATTAGGAGTATTGTTACCCATAATGGAGTGATAGGTAACTTTGGGTGAAATATTAAGTTTTGCTAAGGTTTGAATAGAAAGGTCTTGTGTACTTAGGTTATCGATACCATTGATTGTCGGAGTATTTGTTGTTTGCCCTCCAAAAATACTGATGGTCGCATCCGTTACTTTTTTCAACATATTAACGGGTAGTTTAACGAGTGAAGCGACTAAGCGAGCCAGTTTTTGATCAGCAAATGGTGTGCCTCGATGAGGAGCAGCGATGAAAATAGCACGAGAAATCTCAGGTAATGGTTCGAAATCAATATAGTTAGCTAGTTTGTTGCGGACATCTTTTTGTTTTTCGGGATCGATTTTGTGATATTTGTTTAATGCTTGCCACGGTGTATTATTGCTGGACGAAACGAGCAATCTAGCAAGAATTCCTCCCATACTATGGCCAATAATGACACTATTATGGCTGGCGGGATTTTTGCGTTGAGGATCATAGTGATCAAATGTTTTTTCAATAGCTTTTGCAATCTCGTAACGATTGATAATAATCGGCACATTTGTTGGATAATAGACTTGCCAGATTTGATAGTGTTTGCGTAGTCTATCATCTCCCATAATTTCATTGGCGACATTAACCCATGCTTCCGGGCTACTAGCAAGGCCATGAATCAAAATCAATGTTTTCAAATGGGGTTGGTACGGCTGCATTAAGTAAACTCGAGGTTCTGCAAGAATATTGCCTTTACCAAATAATGTTTTGATCGATTGGCTAGAAAAATCAGAATTAGCAAGCCAAAGACCATAAGCGGCAGTATAGTTGGCTGCTAAAGGAACAGGGTGATTTGCGATCATCACATGATGGTCTTGCCATGTATCGTAAGCCGCTAAAATAACGCGATGAGTTGTTAAGACCTCTTGGAGAGTATTCCCTGGAAATTTCAACAAAGCGGTCACTGAAATATAATGCATAGGTTCCCAAGGAAGAGATGTGGATATTGCATGATTCGGAGATGAACGATTAGGGTTATGAATCGTTGGCGTTGATTCTTGTTCCATCGCAATCACCATTCGAGCACCGAGACCATCTTGAACGTATTGGTTTCTTAATCCTTTAAAATCTAAACGATAATCAGGGGTAAAACTATTAATTTTGCTTTCTTTTTGTTCAGTTTTGAGAATACCGTTAAAGTCAGTTTCAATTTGCCAATGCTCAATCATATGTTGGGGCAAATATTTTTTTTGAGTATCAATCGCATCTGACAAAATCGTAACGGCAGCGTGGCAGGCTTGGTTATAAAAATCTCTGACTTGGTTTTGACGATCTTCTAACGCTCTTTTATCAAGTGAACGATTGGTATAAAACAAATAAGCATAGGCTTGTCGGGCTGCTTCAAGATAACCATTTAACTGATTAGATAGCTGTTGATTTAGTTCATAGGGATTATCGGTGATAGCTTTTGTTTTTTGGTTTTGCATTGCATACATAAGCCAAAGTTCAGATGAAGCCGATAAGCGCTGTTCATCATTAAGTGCTTGAGTTGTATTAATCGTTTTAATGCAACTTTTTATCTGTTTCTGGCATGTATTCGCATCAATGCCAACAATATGCAGCGTAGAAAGAGTTGGTTGACTGAGTTGACCGGAACTGATGATATCTCCTCGACGCAATTTCATGTATTCTGTGCTGTCACGGGTTGAAACGGTAACAGAAGTACACGCAGCAATTAGCAATAAAGGTGTTAATAGTAATAGTTTACGGCTAATAGTTAGCAGTATTGATCTAGAAAATAGAGTCATCGTGTAACGATCATTTAAAGGAAATAGGTTCCCATTTTATTAAACAAAAAGGTCATCTGTATCAACAGAAACGGGATTGTAGTTGGTATTTTTTTTGAGAGTGTGTGTGCTATTTTTCTTGATGAGTGCCGGGGATTTATGATGAGACGATTGCCAGTGATTCAGCTGGCGAGTAATCCAGGTCATAATGAGTGTTGTGACGTAATGCTGTTGCGCTGGCGTAAAGGCGGTTCCAGGAGGAATATGATGCCATTTTTGTAAGCAACTTCTGCAACAAGTTCCTGTTGCATGCTGTGCAATAAAGACGGGATGACCTTTCATGGGAGTTTGTTTCCCATCATTGGGAATATAAGCCGGAGCGAGTCGGTTCGCAATTAATTCATTGGCATGTCTGGTAATGGTATCTATACCTTTTTCATGAATATATTGAATTTGTTTTAATTTGAGATGCCAGCTCATACGAAATGTGGAGTGTGTGAGTGCTTTCAAACGTTCGGTGATTCGATTGGCTTCATTGGGAAAAATAGCAGGCGTTTTTGAGGATAAACCAGATGAAATAAGGGTTTGTTTTTGAATTGGCCATAAAGCAAGTTGGGGAGTATCTTTCATGGAATTAGGTGAATTTTTAGGGGATATTGTCGCCATGTTAGTGAGAGGTTTCGAGCAATATTTTCTATTCTATATGTTTAAGATGGATCAATCAGTCAACTCATTTAAAGGTTATAATGCATTTTTTAGTGATGGAAGAGCTTAAGTTGCGGCACATTCCATCTAAGTAATTATTATATGCAGGTACTAAATGGCAAAACAGTCTAAAAAAGAAGTACAGCGAACTTGCCAAGAATGTGGTAAGAAATTTATGGGTAATCCGCTTGCTCGGTATTGTTATGCATGTCGTCAAGAAATTATCAAAGAGAAAGAGGCTTTGCAGGCGTTTCATGCAAGGCAACCCGCAAAAGGAGCAGGACGCGGGCCAGTCAGACTAATTCCTAAAAATCAGAGTGGATTGTCTAGAATTTGCAAGCAGTATTTAACATTCACTCGAGTCGCCATTATTAACGTTATCATATTATTCTTGATTCATGGCATTGCCATGTATATTACGAGTTCTAGTACCGCATCATTGGCGTTAATTGCTAAGGCGGAAGAATTCCAATCTTCAAGTGTGGCAGCTGTGATTATGCTAATTTGGGGGTGTGCGTTACGTGGGTTTTATTGGTGGCGTGAATCTAAAGGGCATATCGAATGGAAAGAAAATTATTGGAAGCAGCTATTAACGTGGCTTGTTTGCGTTGTATTTACGGTTGGGTTTGCTGTATTCCTGTTAGTTCGACCAGCGCCTGGCGTATAGCATTGTTTTTATAACGATACTCCCATGAGTAACCTCATCAGATACTATATCTGGTGAGGTTTAATTTTTAAAGATTAATTTTCCTGTACGACATAATCATCAGAAGATGGCGCATGCCGATGCTCTGACTTAGGATGATTTACCACATAGTCTTCAGGAGGAGGGTTCGATGTATGAGGAGGAGGGCCATAGCTGTTCCCTCTATTTTTACCGCCTCGTGTTTCATAGTTTCCATTCATTGGAACGCTATGTCCTTTTGAATACATACACTGTTGATAAGCATTGTCATATTGAACTTGAGTGGTACGGGAGGCTTGTCCTCCGCTGCCAATTCCAGCGAGCGTGCCAACAAGTAGACCGGCACCTGCACCGACAGCAGCGCCACGGCCATGTCCATGATCAAAAGCAGCACCCGCTGCAGCACCAATTGCCGTTGTGATCGCAGCATTTTTAACGGCTGTTTTGGTTTCATTGCTGCTAGGTTCCCCTGCGCGCTGTTCAGCAAAGTCTCGGCATTCTTGATCATCTGCTTTAAATTGTTCAAAAGTAACATTAGGTCCTGGCATAACATTAATGCTGGGACCTGTTGGAACAGAAGAACAAGCTGTCATTAGAAGGGGCGTTAATAGCAGAAGATATTGAGGTTTAAAGGACATAGACTTCCTTTCGTTTAATCGGATCTTTCTTAATTTCATTTAATTTTGAGCATCTGGCGGAAATGGATGAACCTTTATCCATGAAGCATCACATTGGGTCACATAAGGATAATAACCTTTGGGACTTTGACAGTAGTACCAATAATTCGAGGTATTGTCATACCTATTAACATATTGTATCGGTTGTTGGACAATGACTGTCGGACTTTCGTAATAAGGTCTTCCATAATAAGGAGGATAGTACCATGGACGCCAGAAAACAGGGGTTAGATCCATATAAAAACCATATGAACCATGCCAACGAGGTCCTCTATGATGCCAACCATGTGGCGGTCTTCCGTGAAATCCTCCTGGCGGTCTACCGCCGGGGCCTGGTCCTGGTGGTCTGCCATGAAATCCTCCGCCATGAGGACCTCCGCCATGACCACCTCGAGCAAAAGCAGGTACTGAAATAGCACTGGCCAGATAGATGATAAAAGCGACAACGAGCGCTTTTTGAGTGGCCTGTTTCATGATGATCTCCTATTGCATTATTGATATCTGAAACTGGTATTTGTTATATCCGGCAAGTAATAGCGGGTATTTATCTTATTTTATTATTAGATATGTACGAAATGTTTTGTATTTTGTAACAATTAACATCGATTTGTAAGTATATGATGCTATTTTTGTAAATAGTGAGAAGGATATTAGGAAATTCTTAAGGTTTAGTATCCATGAATAATGCACATTGGTTTCTTTTAACAGGTGGTTTGTTACTTACCATTGGGATTTCGTCATCAATTTTAAGACGATTACCCGTATCTACCGCTATTCTTTATTTAGCAGTCGGTATTATTGTTGGTCCAACAGGATTAAATCTTTTTCATTTTAATCCGCTTAAGCAGTCAGAATTTCTTGAGGCATTAACTGAAGTTGCGGCATTAATTTCTTTATTTTCTGCAGGAGTAAAAATGCCGGTCCCTGTGACTTTAATTCGATGGAAAGCGCCGATTCTATTAGCAAGTACATCAATGTTAGTGAGTGTGGGGCTAACGACACTATTTGGTTACTATATTTTGCATTTACCTTTAGGGGGTGCTGTTTTATTGGGGGCAATCGTTGCGCCAACGGATCCTGTTTTGGCAACTGATGTGCAAAGCCGTCGTCCGGGGGATTCTGATCGGTTACGTTTTACATTAACTTGTGAAGCGGGAATGAATGATGGTAGTGCTTTTCCGTTTGTTATCTTAGGGATGACTTTGCTCGCATCTAACAATAAATTTGGCAATTGGATTTGGCAATGGGCCTTAAATGATATTTTATGGGCAACCGCAGGAGGCATTGCCATTGGTTGCTTTATGGGATGGGCAATGGGGTTACTTGTTAGCCGAGTCCATCAAAAATATCGTAGTGGATTATTAGATGATTTTTTAGGATTGGGTCTAATTGGCGTTGTATATGGTATTTCTGAGATATGTAATGCTTGGGGATTTTTGGCGGTATTTGTAGCTGCAGTTGCATTGCGGCAAACTGAATTTAAAGCGGCGCAACGTATTGCGCAGGGAAAACGAGTTTTTGATGTTAAGGGTGTTTTTTCGGAGAAAACTTCAATTAAAGAGGTGGATAATTCAGCTCAATCTATTCAAAAACCAATCGTATTAAGACCTCAAACACTGCCTAATGGCCAACCTTTTGTCAGTTCGAGTTCACTCGTATTTCAAGAATATCTTGAACGTTTATCAGAATTAGTGTTGATTTTGCTAGTAGGAGGAACGTTATTTCTCAGTTCTTGGAGCATTCGATCAGTTGGATTATCGCTATTTTTGTTTTTTATTGTGCGGCCATTAAGTGTTTATATTGGGATGTTACCGCAACGTGGTTTTTGGCGTGTGAAAGGGCTTTCTGCATGGTTCGGCGTCCGTGGAATTGGATCGTTGTATTACCTGATGTATGTTATTAATAAAGGAATTGCAGAATCTCTAGCATTAGAACTCATTCATCTCGTACTTATTGTTATTACGATGTCAATTTTAATGCATGGTGCGACGGTTAAACCATTATTGGCACGCTTTTGGCATGATGACCGTGAAGAAAAGAATAAGGCCTGATAATTTTTAATAGAAGTATGATTAGAACCCGGAAAGTGAATAAGTAGGATTCACTTTTTAGGTTCTATTGTATTGCGTTGTTAGAGCGATTTACTGGTCAGACCAAAGTTTGCCAGCTGTTGCCCAATTTTCTTTTTTAACATCAGTCATAATAATATCAACAGCAGAAGGACTGCATTTTAGTGTTTTAACCGTTGCTTCAGTAATCGCTTTAGCAAGTTCACGTTTTTGTTCGGTAGAGCGACCTTCAAAAAGCTGGATATTAATAGTTGGCATAATATGATTCCTATCAATGTTGGGTTGAAAGAGTTTTTAGGTAAGATTCGCGAATATTATATATGAGCTATTGCTTGAAATAGGAACTTTGCTTGTCTAAAATTATTGATTTATATAAAATAATTGGCTTATTTTTCATAAGGCTGTTTTATAGATCGAATTATTTTTATCCTGATGGAAACAGTCTTTGAAAAGATATTTCTAATGTATTTGATATTGAACAGCTATATGGTTGTTTAATTATTTTCCTCTTTGCAAGAATATAATTTGGAGCGCAAATGTTTGCTAAAGACCACACCATAGCTAAGGTTGATCCAGCGCTGTGGGCTGCTATTCAGCAGGAAAATCTTCGTCAGGAAGAACATATTGAAATGATTGCTTCCGAAAACTATACATCCCCAGCGGTTATGGAAGCACAGGGTACCCAGCTGACGAATAAGTATGCAGAAGGTTATCCTGGAAAACGTTATTATGGTGGTTGTGAATTTGTTGATGTTGTTGAAACATTGGCCATTGAACGTGTTAAGAAATTATATGGCGCAGATGCGGCAAATGTTCAGCCTAATTCTGGATCTCAGGCTAACCAAGCTGTGTTCTTAGCATTGTTAAATCCTGGCGATACTGTGATGGGTATGTCATTAGCAGAAGGCGGACATTTGACCCATGGTATGGCACTTAATATGTCCGGTAAATGGTTTAATGTTGTTTCTTATGGATTAGATGCTAATGGGGTCATTGATTAT
This sequence comes from uncultured Oxalobacter sp., assembly GCA_934401755.1. Classification (GTDB taxonomy): domain Bacteria; phylum Pseudomonadota; class Gammaproteobacteria; order Burkholderiales; family Burkholderiaceae_D; genus Oxalobacter. Next base: position 2,877 of record CAKRSU010000007.1, on the reverse strand, counting down.
GATCAAATGGAAAAATTAGCACGCCAGCATAAGCCTAAATTAATTATTGCCGGGGCATCGGCTTATTCATTAAAAATTGATTTCGAACGTTTCGCAAAAGTTGCTAAAGAAATTGGCGCTTTCTTTATGGTTGATATGGCGCATTATGCTGGGTTAATTGCCGCAGGGGTTTATCCAAATCCTGTTCCATATGCTGATATTGTGACTTCAACAACTCATAAATCTTTGCGTGGTCCACGAGGCGGTTTTATCCTGATGAAGGCTGAACTTGAACGTAAGATTAATTCTGCTGTTTTCCCAGGATTGCAAGGTGGTCCATTAATGCATGTGATTGCAGGTAAGGCCGTTGCTTTTCAAGAAGCTTTGCAGCCAGAATATAAAGTTTATCAGCAGCAAGTTGTTAAAAATGCAAAGGTTTTATGTGACACATTGATCAGTCGTGGATTCAATATTGTTTCTGGAACCACGGAATCTCATGTGATGTTGGTCGATTTGCAAAATAAGGGAGTAACTGGGCGTTTGGCTCAAGATATTTTGGGACAATGTCATATTACTTGTAATCGTAATGCAGTACCTAATGACCCTCAGTCTCCATTTGTGACATCCGGTATCCGTTTAGGTACCCCTGCAATGACAACACGTGGTTTTAAAGAAGAACAAATGGTTCTAATCGCAAACTTGATTGCTGATGCGATTGAAAATCATACTGATCAAACCGTTCTTGATCGTGTAACGGCTGAAGTCAAAAAATTAACAGTTGCATTCCCTGTTTATCAAAAATAAATATTTTTTGAACTGTTAATAATGTACTTAAAAACCTGCGGGCTAAAAAAGACCTGCAGGTTTTTTTTCGGTAGAATTTTTTGTATTGATTGATTAGGAGAATGCCATGGATAGAACAATAAAGGCAGACAATAAAATGACTCTGCAAAAGCATGATGTATTTTTTATGAATCGTGCATTGGAATTGGCAAAACAATGTTCTATTGCGGTATCACCTAATCCGCGTGTTGGTTGTGTGATTGTAAAAGATGGGATGATTCTGGGAGAAGGATATACACAGCCAGTAGGTGGAAATCATGCGGAAATCGAAGCGTTAAATGATGCTATTAGGAAATATCAAAATGTTGTTGGTGCAACGGTTTATGTGACGCTGGAGCCTTGCGCTCATTTTGGTAGAACTCCACCATGTGTGGATGCATTGATTCGAGCAAAGGTTGGTAAAGTTGTTGCAGCAATGCAAGATCCCAATCCACAAGTTGCAGGTAAAGGATTTGCACGATTGCGTGAAGCTGGAATTGAGGTTTATCAAGGAGTATTTGAACAGCAAGCTCGTGAACTCAATCCAGGATTTTTATCTCGTATTGAAAAAGGTCGTCCATGGGTGCGCGTTAAACTTGCTGCAAGTTTAGATGGTAAGACTGCTTTACCTAATGGAGAAAGTCAATGGATTACATCAAAAGCTGCTCGACAGGATGCACATTATTGGCGAATGAAAGCAGATGCAGTCATGACTGGAATTGGAACAGTTTTGACGGATAATCCTCAATTAAATGTTAGATTACCCATCGTTATTCGTCAGCCAATTCGTATTGTCGTTGATAGTCATTTAAAAACACCGGTTGATGCAAAAATTTTGGATTCAGGATCTGTTTGGTTATTTGCGGCTAATGCTTCTCCATTAAAAGTTGATCTGCTTAAAAACAGAGGGGCAGAAGTATATGCGGCGATTAATGATACAGGGCGAGTTAATCTTCATGAGATGATGAAGATTTTAGGAAAAAAAGGAATCAACGAAGTTCATGTGGAAGCTGGCGCGACTTTGTCAGGTGCCTTAATACAGGCGGGGCTTGTTGATGAATTACTTATTTATATGGCGCCATGTTTATTAGGAGGCGGTAGAAATATGTTGAGTATTGACGCAGTACCGTCTTTAGATGAAAGAATTAATTTAGATATCCGTGAAATCGTACCAATTGGCAAAGATTTGAGAATTATCGCTAGGATTATTGAAAGAAATAAGGAGAAATAAATATGTTTACAGGGATTGTAGAAACAGTCGGAACGATCACTTCTGTTATTTCTCAAGGAAATGGCAAAGATGCAGGTGTTCGATTGATTCTGAATGCTGGAAATTTGCCAATGAATAAGGTACGTATTGGCGATTCTATTGCGATTAATGGAGCCTGTATGACAGTCGTTGAAAAGACAGTTAATGGGTTTTCAGTGGATGTATCTCGAGAAAGTCTTGATAAAACATCGGGATTGGATCAAGTCGGTGAGGTTAATCTTGAGCGAGCATTAGCGTTGGGAGACAATTTAGGGGGACATCTTGTTTCTGGACATGTTGATGGAATTGGGACTGTGGTTCGTTTTGTTCCAGTTGCTGAATCGCATGAGCTTGTGATAGAAGCGCCACAAGAACTTGGAAAGTTTTTAGCTTATAAGGGATCTGTTGCTGTTAATGGAGTCTCATTGACTGTTAATCGAGTAGAAGACGTACCTAGTGGTTGTCGTTTTTCAATTAATTTAATCCCTCATACGATAGAAGTAACGGCATTAAAACATTTAAAAGCTGGAATGCATGTCAATCTTGAGATTGATCTTATTGCACGTTATGTTGAACGTATGATGACATCAGGAGTATCGAATTAGATTATTCCATATGATGGTATTTATTTATGGCGGTTGAGCTTTATTAACTTAACCGCCATAAGCATTTAGAAAGAGCGAAAAAGCCATTGAAGCACCAAAAGGATACACCCAAAGCCCTAAAAGCAGCGAAAAAGGGAAAGAGCGATCCCTTAGAAAAGATAGCGCCAAAAGAGATAAAAGCTTCAAAAGGAATAAAAAAGGAAAAAAGATAAAAAAAAAGGA
>CAKRSU010000006.1 GCA_934401755.1 uncultured Oxalobacter sp. | reverse complement strand
GTGCATTTGATGTTCCACCTAAGAAAAAGAAGTAATTCTTTCACGGTGAATTTCTGATAATCTTGCTTTGCAAGATTGCACTGTAGATGGGCGATTATCCTTATGGGTGTCGCCCATTTTCTTTTAATGATTACTGTATTTCCAAATTGATGGTTATAATAGGAAAAACGCTATCTGCCTGTTGTGTAACGGAAAATTTAACAATTTCCGGTTTTTAAGGTATGATGCGTGCCTATCCGAGGAGCGTTGCAACAAAACGCAGTTAGACTTATTGGCTTTATCTGCTCATTTTGCCAGGCTCGGAGTCATTTAAAACGGCGCTCACGTTACTTTTTTCTCATTATTTCAAGAAAGGAGAGCGTGATGAACGCTGTATCCACTAATCAAGATTGTGTTATTGCCGATATTGCTTTAGCAGATTGGGGCAATAAAGAGATTCGTATTGCAGAAACTGAAATGCCTGGTTTGATGGCGATTCGTGAAGAATTTTCTGCGACTCAGCCACTTAAAGGCGCTCGTATCAGCGGGTCATTACATATGACCATTCAAACGGCAGTGTTGATTCAAACCCTAGAAGCTTTAGGGGCAGAAGTGCGCTGGGCATCTTGTAATATTTATTCCACTCAAGATCATGCCGCTGCTGCAATTGCTGCTAATGGCACGCCAGTTTTTGCGGTTAAGGGAGAATCATTAGATGATTATTGGGAATATACCCATCGGATTTTTGAATGGCCAGATGGTGGTTATTCCAATATGATTTTGGATGATGGTGGTGATGCGACCCTTTTACTTCATTTAGGTAATCAAGCAGAAAGCGATCCTTCTGTTATCGCTAATCCAACTTGCGAAGAGGAAGTCGCATTATTTGGGGCAATCAAACGTCATTTAGCTTCAGATCCAACTTGGTATTCTACTCGTATTACTAAGATCAAAGGTGTTACTGAAGAAACCACAACAGGTGTTCATCGCTTGTACCAGATGCATCAGGAAAAGCGTTTGAAATTCCCTGCAATTAATGTCAATGATTCGGTAACTAAATCTAAATTTGATAATTTGTATGGTTGTCGGGAATCATTGGTCGATGGCATTAAACGTGCCACAGATGTGATGGTTGCCGGTAAGATTGCGGTTGTTTGCGGTTATGGTGATGTGGGTAAAGGCTGTGCGCAAGCATTACGTGCATTATCTGCACAGGTTTGGGTGACTGAAATTGATCCAATTTGTGCATTACAGGCAGCAATGGAAGGATATCGTGTTGTTACGATGGATTATGCTGCGCAATATGGTGATATTTTCGTGACCTGTACCGGAAATTATCATGTTATTACCCATGATCATATGGTCCAAATGAAGGATCAAGCGATTGTTTGTAATATTGGGCATTTTGATAGCGAAATTGATGTCGCTTCTATGCAGAAATACCCATGGGAAAACATTAAGCCTCAAGTTGATCATATTGTTTTACCAAGTGGTAATCGTATTATTTTGTTAGCTGAAGGACGTTTAGTGAATTTAGGCTGTGCAACAGGCCATCCTTCTTATGTGATGAGTTCTTCTTTTGCTAATCAAACGATGGCACAGATTGAATTATTTACAAAGACAGCTGATTATCCGATCGGTGTTTATATTTTGCCTAAGATTTTAGACGAAAAAGTTGCTCGGTTGCAGTTATCAAAGTTAAATGCTCAATTAACTGTTTTAACGGAAGAACAGGCAAAATATATTGGGGTATCGACAGAAGGCCCATACAAACCGAATCATTATCGTTATTAATAAAATAACTCGCTTTCCGATAAGGAGCCTTTTTAAAAGGTTCCTTATTCGGTTACATAAAGATAGTTTTGTACTGTCTAGATTTGGAGTGACCTATGCTGCGTATGGCGTTAGTCTGGTTGATTGACTCAGCGGCGATGTTGCTGCTTCCTGAATTACTTCCTGGCTGGATTACAGTTGAAAATTTTTTTGCGGCTATTTTCGCCGCTATAGCTGTTGGTTTTATGAATACCTTTATCAAGCCAGTTTTTACCGTATTGACTTTGCCGTTAACGATCATGTCAATGGGAATATTTACACTGGTATTAAATGGCGTGATGTTTTGGTTAGCAACCGGCATTGTGCCTGGCTTTACGGTAAGTGGGATTGGGGCAGCTGTAGGGGGCGCTCTGCTATATAGTATCCTGACATGGGCATTTTCTACATTGTTAGTTAAGGATCAATGATGGCATCACGAAAAAAAAGTTTTAGCATTGAGGTGTTTCCTCCTAAGGCACCTGATGCGGTTATTGAGTTGCGTAAGACTCGTGCGCAATTAGAATTATTGGAGCCTCGATATTTTTCGATTACTTATGGGGCAGGCGGCTCTACTCAACAGGGAACGTATGATATTGCGTTAGAAATCCAAAATGAAGGATTTGAACCAGCACCCCATATTACTTGTATTGGAGCAACACGCGAAAAAGTTCGCCAACAAATTGCGGAATATAAGCGAATGGGGATTCACCATATTGTCGCATTGCGAGGAGATTTACCCATCGCGTATGGAGAATCAGGAGAATTTCATTATGCCAATGAGCTTGTTGAATTTATTCGTAAAGAAACAGCCGATTGGTTTCGTATTGATGTTGCCGCTTACCCTGATATGCATCCGCAAGCCCCATCATTGACCGAAGATATTGCGAATTTTGTCCGTAAAGTGAAAGCTGGAGCTGATGTTGCTATTACGCAGTATTTTTATAATCCAGAAGCATATTTTCATTTTATGTCTGATATTCGCAAAGCTGGCGTTGATATTCCCGTTATTGCTGGCATTATGCCCATTACTAATTATAAACAGTTGGCTCGTTTTTCAGACATGTGTGGTGCAGAAATTCCATTATGGATTCGCCGTCGGCTGGAGAGTTATGGCAGTGATTTAGCATCTCTTCGAGCTTTTGGTCATGATGTTGTTATGGATCTGTGTCAAAAGTTATTAGATGGTGGTGTAGATGGACTGCATTTTTATAGTTTGAATCGGGCAGATGCGGTTGCACGTTTATGGCGTGAGTTAGGCTTAAAAAATACTTGAATTTATTAAAGAAAATGGTATTTTTCTTTTATGAAAGGTCCCATTTTTTTGATGGAAAGCCAGTTGTTTCTATCGAAATATTATGGTGGCAACAAAGTTCCTTTATACAGGCTCACTAAAACAAAGACTTTGGACGTTAAAAACCTGAATACAAATTTTGTATTCAGGTTTGGTTGGTTTTCCTATTCCTACCTTTAGATGGGGATTTTAAGAACGGTGATCGGCATTAACTTCGATATCTCGAATTTGGGCCGCCACTTTATCAAGGACGCCATTGACGAACTTGTGACCATCAATACCGCCAAAAGATTTAGCAAGCTCAACGGCTTCGTTAATGACAACACGATAGGGAATTTCAATACAGTTAACGAGTTCAAAAGTTCCTAACAATAAAATGGCATATTCAATAGGCGATAATTCATCGGGCGCTCGATCAATATGAGGGATGATTTGCGCACGCAATGTATCAGCTTGAGCAATGGCGCCAGAGAGCAGACTCACGAAATGTTCGGTATCTGCTTTATCAAAACCATGCGCTAAGCGAATATGCTCGACAATAACGGCGGCATCGTCTTTATTAAGCAACCATTCATAAAGCCCTTGTAGGGCAAATTCACGAGATCGCCTACGTGGAGAACGATTTTTAGAAGGATTTGCAAGAACGGATTTGTTTTTCATTATTCTTTTTTAATGATGTTATCTTCAAGTAGGTTATCTGAATCTTCAGTATCAAGGACCTCGTCAATGTTGTAGAAGATAAGATTGGCCATTTCAACGGCAGCGCTAGCAGCTTCGTTGCCCTTTTCAACCATGCGGGCTTCGGCTTGCTCATCGGTGTAAGTTGTTAAAATAGCATTTGCAATAGGGATCCCAAAATCTAGTGCTATACGAGAGACCCCCGCAGCGGCTTCGTTGGAAACGAGTTCGAAATGATAGGTTTCTCCTTTAATTACTGCCCCAATGGCAATGAGTGCATCGAATTGTTGGCCGGCTGCAAGTTTTGCAAGTGCAATAGGAATTTCAAGCGCTCCAGGTACTGTGCAGATTAAAATATCTTCATCGGCAACGCCTAAGCGTTTGAGCTGTTCAAGGCAAGCCTTGCGCAATCCATTACAAACATTTTCGTTGAAACGTGATTGGACAATCCCGATGCGAAGTCCTGTTCCTTCAAGATCCATTTTAATTGTTTCAATAGCCATAATTTCCTCCGTCAATGACAATGAATCATTGTGGTTTTTCAATATAACCCATAATATCTAAACCAAAACCTGCCATAGATGGCATTTTTTTGGGATTACCCAATAATTTTAGTTTGCCAGCACCAATGTCACTTAAAATTTGTGCGCCGATACCATAGCTACGCAGTGTTTGGGCAACAGGATTTGATCGTTCTGGTCGATTACCAATGGCCTTGAATCGATCTAAAAAGTCAACAGGGGGCTCACTGCAGTTAAGTAGTACGAGAATGCCGCGTTCTGTCTGAGCAATTGCGTGCATTGCTTCTGTAAGTGTCCATGAGTGGTTTGTATTGGAACCCACACTTAGAAAATCAATAATGGAAACCGATTGTTGAACACGAACGATGGTTTCTTGTTCTGGTGAAATATTCCCTTTGACAAGGGCTATATGAGTCGTTTGACTCGGGCGGTCTTTATAAGCAATGGCATGGAAAGGACCGGCTGGAGTGGTAATCGTATTTTCTTCTAAACGTTCAACAATACTTTCATGTTGGCTACGCCAATTGATAAGATCAGCAATAGTGCCGATTTTCATATGGTGTTTTTCTGCAAGTTCGATGAGTTGAGGCAAGCGTGCCATGGTGCCATCTTCATTCATCACTTCGCAAATTGCCGTAGCTGGGGTTAATCCTGCAAGTGCAGCAAGATCGCAACCTGCTTCTGTGTGTCCTGCTCGCTGAAGTACACCGCCAGGTTTAGCAGTGACAGGGAAAATATGCCCTGGTTGAACAATATCTTGAGGCTTTGCATTGGGGGCTGTAGCAACACGAATCGTGCGAGCCCGATCAAAAGCAGAAATACCTGTTGTTACTCCAGTTGCAGCTTCAATAGAAACTGTAAATGCGGTGTTATATTGACTGGTATTGTCAGCAGCCATCGGAGTAAGACCTAAGCGGTCGCAGTGTGCTTGTGTCAATGTTAGGCAAACGAGACCTCGGGCATGTTTTGCCATAAAATTGATAGCTTCTGGTGTGACAAAGTCAGCAGCGATCATCATATCGCCTTCATTTTCACGATCTTCATCATCAACGAGAATAACCATACGTCCTGCACGTAATTCTTCGATGATTTCTTGAGTTGAAGCGATTGGCATAAATTTTTCCTTATAAACCACTTATTTTAAATAAAAGTGATGACATGCGTTTCAAATCTTATTTGAAACGATTCGATTATGTTCTCTTGTTTTGGAAGTATTTGCCTTTGAGGAAAAGGATTTTATTCAATCATTTATTGTATCGCACATTGTGAAACGGACGAAATTATAAAAAGCAGTTATACATGGTAAAGATAGAAATATTTGTATTAAGGCAGAAATTCTAGTCAAAAAGGAAAAAATATTTCCGTATTTATTGGTATGATTAAAATAGTGGTAAATCCTGCCAGTCTGTATAATCGATATCGTTTCAGTAAGACTGAGCAGGATTTATTCATTATTTGCCAATACAGAATTGAGAGAAAATTTTGCCTAATAAGTCATCGGAAGTGAATTCTCCCGTGATGCTGTTTAATGCATTCTGAACGAGTCGAAGTTCTTCTGCGAGTAGTTCAAGATTATCGCCGTTCTTAATATGTTCGCTAGCCATTTCAAGGTGAATTTTGGCTTCTCGAATAGCTTGTAGGTGACGTTCACGGGCAAGGCAAGTCGACTCTCCCGTTTTTACCCATCCAGCGGCTTCAAGTACAGCTTCTTTGAGTAAATCAAGCCCTTCTCCAGTAACCGTGGAAAGATAAACCTGAGTCGTACCAAAAATATGGTCAAGTGATGGACGATGACCAGAAAGATCAATTTTATTCCAAACTTGAATTACGGGAATATTGTCAGGAAAAGAGGCAAAGGTTTTCTCATCCTCTCTTGTTGGACCAATACTCGCGTCTAGCAGATGTAAAATAATGTCGGCTTTACCGATTTCATCCCAAGTTCGCCCAATACCGATTCGTTCGACTTCATCGGCTTGTGAAGTTTCTCGAATGCCTGCCGTATCTGTCAGGGTGATAGGAATCCCTTCAAGTTGGAAAGATTCTGTAATTTTGTCACGGGTTGTGCCTGCAATCGGTGTCACGATAGCGGCATTAGTGCCAGTCATTGTGTTAAATAATGAAGATTTTCCGACATTTGTTTGACCTGCAAGTACGATATGGATACCATCACGAAGTAAAACGCCTTGTGCAGCACCAGCAAGAATGTGATCTAACGTTTCACGTAATATAGCAATCTTATGAGCGGGATCCGCTTCCAATAGAAACTCTGTTTCTTCTTCAGGAAAATCCATTGTTGCTTCAACTAACATGCGCAAGTTGATCACATCTGTGGCTAAGGCTTGAATTTGGTTAGAGAATTCCCCACTCATAGAACGCGTTGCAGAACGAACGGCTTCTTCAGTGGTTGCGTCAATTAAATCAGCAATCGCTTCAGCCTGAGTTAAATCAATACGGCCATTAAGGAAAGCACGCCGAGTAAATTCTCCCGGTTCTGCCAGACGAAGACCAAAGCTAGCGCCGACTTCAAGACATCGTTTAAGGAGCATTTGCATAACGATTGTTCCACCATGTCCTTGTAATTCAAGGATATCCTCTCCAGAGTAAGAATGGGGTGCTTTGAAAAATAAGGCAATGCCTTCATCAATCATATTGCCGTTTGCATCTTTAAATGGGGTGAAGTAAGCAAAACGGGGCTTCATAGGCAAGGACAAATTGGACTGCTTGAAAAATTCCGCGATAAAGCCATCAAGATTTTTGCCTGAGATGCGTACAATGCCAACACCTCCTCGACCTGATGCGGTGGCAATGGCTGCGATAGGTGCAGAATCCAATTTCATGATGTCCCCCCTTCTTTTTGGTTCTTAACTGGTGCAATAACACAAATACTATTGCCATTATCCATGCACTCGGAAAAAAATCAAAATATTCGCAGGTTGTTTTCTAGAAAGAAGAAAATAGTAGCGATTAATCGGATCAAAAAGTTCAATGCTCCCTTTGTTCAAATGGCAGTGTGTTAGTATAAAATGAAATTTTAAGGGTCGTTTTGTTATGCGAAGTGAACAAATATCTATCATGGATAAGACGACTTTCTAAGTAAGAATTCAAGTTTCTAATTGGAGTGTTCAAAATGACAGCAATTGATGACGGCGTTACTCGCCAAACATTTGATGAAGTGATGGTGCCTGTTTTTGCCCCCGCTTCTTTTATTCCTGTTAAAGGAAAAGGGCTTGAAGTTTGGGATCAAAGTGGCAAGCGTTATCTTGATTTAAGTGCAGGGATTGCGGTATTGGCACTTGGACATGCTCCAGATGTTGTTGTTAATGCATTGATTGAACAAGCCAATAAACTTTGGCATATCAGTAATTATTTTACGAATGAGCCGGTATTGAAATTAGCACGTAAATTAGTGAATGCGACTTTTGCGGATAAAGTCTTTTTCTGTAATTCAGGAGGAGAAGCGAATGAAGCAGCATTTAAGCTAGCTCGTAAATGGGCCCATGACCATTATGGCGCTAAAAAGAATCGTATTGTCTCTTGCTTTCATGCATTCCATGGCAGAACATTATTTACGGTTTCTGTCGGTGGCCAAGAGAAATATACTGCGGGATTTGAACCTTTACCGCAGCGAATTGATCATATTGAATTTAATAATATCGAAGCAGCAAAAAATGCGATTGATGATGATGTTTGTGCTGTTGTTGTTGAACCTGTCCAAGGTGAGGGGGGAATTTTGCCAGCAGATCCCGCTTACTTAAAGGCGTTACGTCAATTATGCGATGAACATCATGCATTATTGATTTTTGATGAAGTTCAATGCGGTCTTGGACGTACGGGAACGTTATTTGCTTATATGGGCTATGGTGTTGAACCCGATATCATGACGTCGGCAAAAGCGTTAGGCAATGGATTTCCGATTGCTGCAATGTTAACAAAAAATGCGATTGCTCAGTCATTTACACCAGGAACTCATGGTTCAACCTATGGCGGAAATCCATTAGGGGCTGCTGTTGCCAATAGTGTTTTTGATATCCTTAGTTCGCCTCAATTTCTTGATCATGTCGTTAAGCAAGGTGAAAAATTACGGGCAAGTCTTGAACGAATTGTTGCTGATTATCCTGATATATTTGCTGGCGTTCGAGGTAAAGGGTTAATGTTGGGATTGGTCATGTCAGATAAATATCATGGCCGGGCCGCTGAAATTACAGCAGAAGCACAAAATCAAGGCTTGTTGGTCTTATTGGCAGGATATGATGTGATTCGTTATGTGCCAGCATTGGTTATTGAAGACAAACATATTGAAGAAGGTGAAAGATTAATGCGTCAATCAATTCGTGCATGGTTGAAAAAATAACCAGTATTTAGAGGGGATGTAAGCGGAATTTTCAATATGAATTCCTGATTGATATAGAAAAGGCACCTTCATCATAGAAAGCGAATTATGACAACAGCTGTTTATTTTCATCCGTATAATGAATTACATGAAATGGGGGGAAGACACCCAGAAAGTCCTGCTCGTATGCGGACGATGTTTAAGGCATTTAAGGAATCAGGATTAGATAATGTGCTGCAGTATCGTATTTCTCCTGAGGCCACTGAACAGGATATTCGTCGCGTTCATATTCAAGATATGATTAATTTGGTGAAAGATGTGCCTTCTCCGGGGTTTTATAATTTTGTTGATGAAACGCCGCTTAATCAATATAGCTGGAAAGCATCACTTCGGACGGTTGGCGCGGCTATTGCAGCAACTGATGCGGTGCTTGATGGCATCATTGATAATGCTTTTTGTGTGAATCGTCCGATTGGTCATCATTCGACCATGGGCGAAGCGATGGGATTTTGTGTTTTTAATAGTGTGGCCGCTGCCGCAATGTATGCGGTAAAAATTCGCAAGTTAAAAAAAGTCGCGATTATTGATTTGGATGTTCATCATGGCAATGGAACAGAAAATATTTTCTTATATGAGCCAAGTGTTGCAATGGCAAGCTATTATCAAGAATATATTTACCCGTTTATTGGGAATGAAACGCCTCGCCAGCATATGTTAAATATTCCGGTCCCTGCTGGAACAGATGGGAGAGCCGTTCAAAAAATTCTAAAAGAGCAATGGATTCCGTTTTTAAAAGAACAACGTCCTGAGTTGATTTATATTTCATCAGGATTTGATGCCCATCGGGACGATCCTTTAGCGGGAATGGCTTTAATTGATGACGATTATGGCTGGATAACTCGGCAATTGATGCATTTCGCTGATGAATATTGTCATGGCAGAGTGATTAGTATTTCAGAAGGTGGGTATCATCTTGGCGCATTATATGGGAGTGTTATTGCTCATGTGAAAGCGCTAGCGCGTATAGAATAAGGATTTTTTGATGGCAACGATACAGTGGTTCCCGGGACATATGAATGCTGCTCGCAAGAAAGCGGCAGAAACGATGGCAATTACCGATTTAGTTGTTGAGGTATTAGACGCTCGGTTACCTGCTGCGAGTAGCAATCCTTTAGTGGAAGAAATTCGTTCTCAACGCCAAAGACCTTGTTTAAAAATTCTAAATAAAAGTGATCTTGCAGATCCTCAAGTCACTCAAGCATGGCTGGCATATTTTAATAATCAACCAGGAATAACCGCCGTTGCTTTGTCTTGTAAAAATCCAATAGAAGTGGCCAAAATTCCGAATCTTTGTCGCGAACAGGTTCCTCATAGAGTGGGGCCTGGAAAGCCCGTTAGAATATTGCTGATGGGTATTCCAAATGTTGGCAAGTCAACCTTGATGAATGGATTGTTGAAAAAGCGTATTGCAGCAGTTGGCGATGAGCCGGCTGTGACAAAACAACAGCAACGAATTTACTTGAATAAATCAATGGTTCTAACCGATATGCCGGGATTAATGTGGCCGAAAATTGCTTATGATAGTGATGGCTATATGTTAGCGGCAAGTCATGCTATTGGCGTTAATGCCATTATTGAAGAAGAGGTTGCTGCCTTTTTAGGGGATTTGTTAATAAAACGATATCCTAAATATCTTGAAACACGTTATAAAACGTCTGTTGAAAATATGGATGGAATTGCATTGATTGAAGCGATTGCCAGTTATCGAGGATTTAAAGTGCGTGGTGGCGATTTAGATCTTGAAAAAGGTGCTCATACATTGATTCAAGACTATCGAAATGGGGCTTTAGGGCGTATTAGTCTTGAAACACCTGAGACTCGTGCTGTTATGCTGCAAACGGCCAAAGCAGAAGCCAAGACAACAGAACAGATTGCACTGCCCATCAAATAAATGCTACCTTGTAATTTTTCATGAAAACGATTGCTCCAGGAACCATTGTGTTTCATCGCCATCGAGGTTATGGTGTATTGATTGCTGTCAATTTATTAACAGGATGGGTTACCGCTCGTTTTGGAAATGAACAGCAAGGCGTTGATTTGAATCTTTCTACGGATTTGGTGCAATATGCAGACGGCGAACCGATTCTTTTTCGTAAACAAGCTCCTGATCGAATGCCGCATGCTCGATTGATGGCGATGATGTTGGAATTACATCGTGCAGGATATCAGCGACTTTATTTATATTCTTGGCCACGGGAATCGCAAATTCATTGGAATTGGCATTTATTCACGGGGAATCGATCTTGGCATCAAAGAGGATGGCGAAAAGGATGGTATGGTTCGGGATCTGACTATATTTTTAATCCAGTACTCGGTTGGGGAGATGCGCCAGGCGCAAATACCCGTGAACTAATTAATGCATTATCAGCATTTGATCCAGAGGGATTGGCTTCTGCTTATGGCGAAGATGAGGAGCATACCCTGTGGTTTAAACGTGTTTGTCATATATTATTGCCAGGATATATGTATAGCTTGGAAAAGCGTCGTAATCCAGATGGTTCTTTTTCTGATGTTTTACCGATATATCCGGTCAATAGAGGGGTTCCTGATTATAATGGGCCTTCTTTACCCTGTCCGCCAGGATGGAATAAAAAATATTACACAGATTCTATAACCCGTAATTATTTTTCGACTCTTTAAGATTTGATCATGACTGTATTGACAAAAACGATCCATTTTATTGCGACCGGTGGGACTTTTGAAAAGCATTACAGTGAACTGAATGGTGAACTCATTTTTACACAAACGCATATACCTGAAATGTTAACGCGAGCGCGAGTGACTGTCCCTTATTCTTATGAGACGGTTTGTTTGATTGATTCACTAGATATGCAAGAAAATCATCGACAAGCCATATTAAATGCTTGTCAGAAAACAAAATCATCATGCATTGTTATTGTTCATGGGACAGATACCATGCAGGAAACGGCAAGGGTATTGGGAAATGCCGCATTAGATAAAACGATTATTTTAACGGGTGCGATGATCCCCTATGAATTTGATCGTTCGGATGCATTTTTTAATTTTGGAACAGCAGTCAGTGCTGTACAGTTGCTGCCATATGGCGTTTATGTGTTGATGAACGGGCAAGTTTTTAGCTGGGACCATGTGAGAAAGAACTGTCAGATCGGAAAGTTTGAGGCGGCTTGATTTTAACGGATATAAAAATAAGAGAATTAAGGGGTATTTTATGAATATCGTAATTTTGGCAGCGGGTATGGGAAAACGGATGTATTCGTCTTTGCCAAAAGTTCTTCATCCGCTTGCTGGTAAATCTTTACTTGAACATGTATTGGACAATGCTCGGGCGTTGAATCCGACAAAATTGGTTGTGGTTTATGGATATGGCGGCGATCAGGTCAAAGAAAGAATAACGGCTGATGATGTGATCTTTGTAAGACAAAAAGACCAATTGGGAACGGGACATGCGGTATTACAAGCTGTGCCACAATTAGATGATCATGTCCCAACGTTGATATTGTACGGTGATTGTCCATTAACAGGAGAAGCATCTTTAAAGCGTTTAGTTGAAAAAGCACAAGGGACTTGTTTAGGGATTTTAACGGTTGTATTGGATAATCCAACAGGATATGGTCGCATTATTCGTGAAAATGGAAAAATTGTTCGTATTGTTGAACAAAAAGATGGAACACCCGCAGAGTTAGCGGTCAATGAAATTAATACAGGCATTCTTTGTGTTCCGACGATTCCTTTGAAACGTTGGTTAGCCTCTTTGACCAATCATAATGCGCAAGGAGAATATTATTTAACGGATATTATTGAAAAAGCGCTAGCAGAAAATATTGCCGTTGTTTCATCTCATCCAGATCATGTTTGGGAAGCAATGGGGGTTAATAGCAAGTCACAGTTAGCAGAATTAGAAAGAATTTATCAGCGTAATATTGCGGATAAACTATTAGCATCAGGGGTGACATTAGCCGATCCGGCTCGTATTGATGTGCGAGGGACGTTAACTTGCGGTCATGATGTATTCATTGATGTTAATTGTGTATTTGAAGGCAATGTGGAATTAGGTGATGGGGTTGTTGTCTCGCCTAATTGTGTCATTCGAAATACTAAAGTCGAGGCAGGGGCAGAAATTCGTGGATTTTGTCATTTAGAGGGAGCAAGAATTGGTGCTGGCTCATTAATTGGTCCTTATGCACGTTTAAGAACAGGGGCTGATTTGGATGAGAATGTTCATATTGGCAATTTTGTAGAAGTTAAAAATAGTCATATTGCTGCGCAAAGTAAAGCGAATCATTTAGCGTATGTGGGGGACTCTTCTGTCGGATCGAGAGTCAATATTGGCGCGGGAGCCATTACCTGTAATTATGATGGGGCGAATAAACATCGTACGGTGATTGAAGATGATGTATTTATTGGGACTAATTGCGAATTAGTTGCGCCCGTTAAAGTGGGCGTTGGGGCAACGATTGGCGCAGGCACAACGTTAACACGGGATGCTGATGCGGGTTCCCTTGTTGTGACTCGAGTCAAGCAAACAGCGATTGCTGGTTGGAAACGGCCAACAAAAAAGAAATAATGGTTTTGTAAAATATCATTTCAGATGTCAATGATCGCTTGATTCGTCACTGCTTTTTACATAGAATCATTTTATAGTTTTCCGCAAGGGAGTAGTTGGCAGCCGTTTAGGCTGTGCAGATGTCAACAGTCTCTGGATTCTTCCATGGCATCTGAGTAAAACCGGCTTGGTTTTTTCGACAAGACTTGCGGCATGGTCATTATGTTTTTCAGGGAAGAGCTGACAGGTAATGACGTGTCGTAAAGATCCTGTCGAATGGCTCTTCCAATGTATTCATGACAATATTTCTATTCCCGTATTTCGAATCATATTCATGTTATGTTGATGTTGTCTGTTATCAAGAGGGTTACTAATGAATCAGACACAGCCATTTTTTGGGCTAACAGATGCTCAAGTCATTAAAAGTCGCGCCGATCATGGTCTAAATGTATTAACACCCGTTGATCCAATTCCTTGGTGGAAACAATTTTTAGCTAAATTTAAAGATCGGTTAATTCTGATTTTGTTAATAGCAGGTCTCTTATCAATGGGGATCTCCTGTTATGAATTCTTTTGTAGCGATAAAGAAGTTCTCGTATTTTTTGAACCACTCGGCATTTTTATCGCTATTTTATTAGCAACGAGTTTGTCTTTTTTCTTTGAGATGAAGGCAAATAAAGAGTTTGCTGTTCTTAATGAAGTGAATGACGAGAATCCTGTTCAAGCCATTAGAAATGGATTGATCATTAATATTCCTCGAAAGGAGGTTGTTGTTGGGGATATTCTTTGTATTAATACCGGTGATGAAGTTCCTGCTGATGCAAAATTATTAACAGCCGTATCGTTACATATTGATGAATCAACACTAACAGGTGAATCGTTTTGTATCAAAACAGTTAATCAGTCTGATTTTGACAATGAGGCAACGTTCCCATCAAATCATATTATGCGAGGAACTAAAGTGATCGAAGGGCACGGTATTTGTCAGGTTTTTGCCGTGGGAGATCAAACAGAATATGGCAAAGTATTTGTTGCAACTCGAATTGATGGCAGTACTCAAACCCCACTTGATAGACAATTTGCCAAATTGAGTACATTGATTTCTAAAATCAGTTATGGTCTTGCGGGCGCCATTATTGTCGGACGTTTATTAATGTTCTTTTTAAATGATGTTCCATTTAATGGGATGTCTTTTATTTCTTATCTTTTGCAGTCACTGATGTTAGCGGTAACAATAGTTGTGGTGGCTGTTCCAGAAGGTTTGCCAATGGCGGTCACACTCGCATTAGCTTATAGCATGCGCCGAATGTTGGCGACTCATAATCTTGTCCGTAAATTGCATGCTTGTGAAACAATGGGAGCGGTCACGGTTATTTGTACGGATAAGACAGGGACATTAACTCAAAATCAAATGCGTGTTTTTCAAACGCATTTCTATGGGTTAGATGATAAACAAGAGCCATCTGGGTGTGATGAAGCGACATGGGTTGTGGAAAATCTTGCGATGAATTCTACGGCTCAATTAAGTGTTTCGCCGAAAAATCATATTGAAGTATTAGGAAATCCAACTGAAGGGGCTTTACTTCTTTGGCTAAAACAACATGATATTGATTATCTCGCCGTGCGAAAACAGCTTCAAAGTCTAGAAGAATTACCCTTTACGACAGAGCGCAAATTCATGGCAACGGTTGTCAAAAGGGAAAATGGCGACCGTATATTGTATGTCAAAGGGGCCCCTGAGATTGTTTTCGGATTCTGTACGAGGGTTCATAACAATGTCGCGGCAACGGCTATTCATGAACAATTGCGCACTTATCAGAGCCAGGCTATGCGAACATTAGGGTTTGCTTATAAGAAATTAGATGAGCAAGAGCCAGCTATTATAGATGGGCAATTGATTGTAAAAGATTTGATTTTCATGGGAATTGTTGCGATTGCAGATCCCATTCGTCAGGATGTCCCTGGTGCGATTAAAACCTGTCTTGATGCCGGGATTTCCGTCAAAATCGTAACAGGAGATACGCCAGGCACGGCATGTGAAATTGGTCGACAGATTGGATTGTGGCAGAAAAGTGATAATGAAAATAGTTTGATAACGGGCCCCGAATTTGCAGCGATGTCTGACGAAGAATTAATGAAACGAGTTGAAACGATTAAAGTCATTGCGCGTGCTCGCCCTATGGACAAATATCGGTTAGTCGAAATATTGAAAGCTCGTCATCATGTCGTTGCTGTGACAGGAGACGGAACAAATGATGCGCCAGCATTAAAAGTTGCAGATGTTGGACTCTCAATGGGAGACGGGACTTTTGTTGCAAAAGAAGCAAGCGATATTACGATTGTTAATAATGCTTTTTCAAGTATTGGGAGTGCTGTAATGTGGGGGCGCTCGCTGTATCGAAATATTCAGCGTTTTATTCTATTTCAAATGATCGTTAATGTTGCCGCCTGTTTAACCGTACTTGCTGGTGCATTTATGGGCATGGATTCTCCATTAACAATTACTCAAATGCTTTGGGTTAATCTCATTATGGATACGTTTGCTGCTGTTGCGCTGGCTTCATTGCCACCAACTACTGATGTTATGAAAGAACCTCCTCGAGATAGAAATGCTTTTATTATCTCACCGATGATGCAAAAATGTATTATTGGTATTGGCGGGATGTTTTTCTTATTGTTGTTAGGACTCGTTTATTTATTCGAACATTGTTCTATTTCCAGTTTATTGGAATTATTGACATTGGCGAAATTAGAAAAGACGAATGGATTATCGCCATATGAATTGAGTATTATTTTTACCGTATTTGTGATGTTGCAATTTTGGAATATGTTCAATGCACGGGCATTTGCAACAGGACATTCCGCTTTTGACTTGAAAGGGTGTCGCGGATTTGGTGTTATTGCGGCATTAATTGTGATTGGTCAGATTATTATTGTTAATGTTGGGGGTGTATTTTTTAATGTTGTGCCATTAAAAATGATTGATTGGGTGCTTATTATTGCGATGACATCCATTGTCCTATGGATCGGTGAAATCATTCGTTTGATTAGAAGATCATGATTTTCTAGGCCTACTAATGCCAATATCATTCAAAATGGCTAGAATCTCTATTATATTGTGATGGTATAGCTAGAATTGGTTGTACCAATTTCTCTGAGATATCGCATCTGTGTAAGCAGATGTTTTCATAAGAAAGGAATACAGTGTGGGTGAAAATAAAGGCCTAAATACTGAACCATTATCCCCTGAAATGTTACGAAAAATTCATGCATATTTTAATGCGGCGAATTATCTTTCTGTGGGACAGATTTATCTGTTTAACAATCCGTTATTAAAACGTCCGCTTGTTGCAGAAGATGTGAAACCTCGTCTGTTAGGGCATTGGGGGACAACGCCTGGTTTGAATTTCATTTATGCTCATTTAAATCGTATTATCAAAAAGTATGATTTGGATATGATTTTTGTAACGGGCCCAGGGCATGGTGGTCCAGCTTTGGTTGCAAATACTTATTTGGAAGGAACTTATAGCGAGCGTTATCCGAATATTTCAGAAGATGAAGAAGGATTGAAAAAGCTTTTTACCCAGTTTTCTTTTCCAGGTGGTATTCCCAGTCATGTTGCGGCAGAAACGCCGGGATCTATTCATGAAGGCGGAGAATTAGGATATTCCTTATCACATGCTTTTGGTGCCGTTATGGATAATCCTGATTTAATCGTTGCCTGTGTTGTGGGGGATGGTGAAGCAGAGACGGGCCCATTAGCAACAGCATGGCATTCCAATAAATTTATTAATCCGGTGCGTGATGGTGCTGTTCTTCCGATTCTCCATTTAAATGATGCAAAAATTGCAGGCCCAACGGTATTAGGGCGCATTCCACCTGAAGAATTGGATGCATTGATGTGGGGCTATGGGTATGAACCCTATTATGTTGAAGGGGATGAACCCATGGCAATGCATCAAAGAATGGCATTTGTGCTAGATGAAGCAATTGCCCATATTCATAGTATTCAAAAAGATGCCCGTGAGGGAGATATTATGACTCGCCCAAGATGGCCTGTCATTATTTTGCGTAGTCCTAAAGGTTGGACGGGGCCTTCTATTGTTGATGGGGTGCAAGTAGAAGGAACATTCCGTTCACATCAAGTTCCTATTAGTGATATTCGGACAAATCCTGCACATCTTAAAATTTTGTCGGATTGGTTGCTAAGCTATAAACCCGAAGAGTTATTTGATTCGACAGGAAAACTAATTCCTGAATTAGCAGAATTAGCGCCTAAAGGTACTCGACGTATGGGAGCTAATCCCCATGCTAACGGGGGCGAATTATTGTGTGATTTACGGTTGCCAGATTTCAGAGATTATGCGGTTGATGTTCCTGAACCAGGAGTGGTTGTTGCCGAAGCGACTCGAATTCAAGGGCGACTAATCCGTGATGTTTTTACGCTTAACGATAAAAACAAGAATTTTCGTGTTTTTTGTCCCGATGAAACCAATTCCAACCGATGGAATGCTGTTTTCGAAGTGACTGAGCGCATGTCAATGGATGAAATTAAGCCGACTGATGACAAGATTTCAAATAAAGGTCGTGTTCTTGAAATGTTATCCGAGCATCAATGTGAAGGTTGGCTAGAAGGATATCTATTAACAGGACGTCATGGATTTTTTCCATGTTATGAAGCATTTATTCATGTTATTGATTCAATGTTTAACCAGCATGCGAAATGGTTGGAAGTTTGTCGTCATATCCCATGGCGCCGCCCTATTGCATCGCTTAATTATCTGTTAACTTCCCATGTTTGGCGTCAGGATCATAATGGATTAAGTCATCAAAATCCGGGGTTTATTGATCAAGTCATGAATAAAAAAGCAGATATTACTCGCGTTTATTTACCACCAGATGCAAATTGTCTTTTATCTGTGACAGATCATTGTTTAAGAAGTCGCCATCGAATCAATGTTATTGTCGCCGGTAAGCAACCTGAATTGCAATATCTATCAATGGAAGAAGCTATTGATCATTGTACGGCAGGTATTGGTATATGGGAGTGGGCAAGTAATGATAAGGGGTATGAGCCAGATGTTGTGATGTGTTGTATTGGTGATGTGCCGACCTTAGAAACACTTGCTGCCGTCAAGATTTTGCGTGAACAACAACCAGATATTAAAATTCGGGTGATTAATGTTGTTAATTTGATGACATTGCAGCAGCCATCTGATCATCCCAATGGATTATCCGATCATGATTTTGATGTATTGTTTACCAAAAATAAACCAGTCATTATCGCGTATCATGGTTATCCATGGCTCATTCATCGCTTAACGTATCGTCGAACCAATCATGCCAATATTCATGTACGTGGCTATCAAGAAGAAGGTACAACGACAACACCATTTGATATGGTCGTATTAAATCATCTTGATCGTTATCATTTAGCAGGTGATGTCATTGATCATTTACCTCAACTCGGGGCCAAAGCGGCTTATACCCAGCAATGGCTTCGTACTCGTTTATTGCAACATAAAGAATATGTTTATCAGCATGGTGAAGATATGCCAGAGATTCGCAATTGGAATTGGCGGGATGGTCATTCTTAATATTGCGAAAAAGGCTTTTTGTTGCCATTAACGGCGTGTAATGAATTGACATCTTTTCCTTTTAATATAAGGAGAAGATGTCAATGAATGGGGTATCATAAAAAGCTTACCCCTTTTGTTTACTAGCTAAATAAGCATCAAAGCCGCGTTTTCGTAGTAAGCAAGCAGGACATTTTCCACAACCGTATCCCCAGTGATTAAGATGGGTATGATCGCCCATATAACAGGTATGGGTTTGATGGATAATGAGATCAACTAATGCTTGTCCTCCTAAGTTTTCAGCAAGTTCCCAGGTTTGTTGTTTATTTTTCCACATCAAAGGTGTGATGAGATTAAATCGAGAGGCCATGCCGATATTTAAGGCAACTTGTAGTGCTTTAATGGCATCATCTCGGCAATCTGGGTAGCCAGAAAAATCAGTTTCACACATTCCTCCAACTAGAATATTCATTCCTCGCCGGTATGCAATGATACTGGCTGTTGTTAAAAACATTAAATTTCGTCCAGGAACAAATGTATTGGGTAGACCGTTTTCCATCATCTGGATTTCAATATCTTCTGTCATCGCCGTTTGTGAAAGATGACTGAGTAAAGAAAGATCGCAGAGATGATCTTTTCCTAATTTTTTATGCCATATGGGATTCATTTGGCGTAATTGTTCAAGGATACGAGGACGTGCGTCTAATTCAACATTATGGCGTTGCCCATAGGAGAAACCGATTGTTTCAACTCGATCATATTGATTGAGGGCCCAAGCAAGGCAGGTGGTAGAGTCTTGTCCGCCACTAAAGAGAACAAGGGCATTTTTTTTTGTCGTAGGAATAGGCGTTTGAGGCATAGTTAATAAAGATGTATCTAAACATTCAAGGTTAAGTGCCTTGAGTCAAAAATGAAAATTTTCCACTTTTTTGAGTTGATTTGGAATATATTTTTCAATATCAATGATAAGGTAGACAATAAGGTGCAATTTTTTATTTAGAGTTATGTATCAATGGCTTAAAAATAGAATATTTGGGAGTCGGAAAATAGTAGCCATGCTTTTTTTGCCTTATAGCATGCTCTGTTTTGCATTAGGCGGCATGATGCCTTGTTATGCTCAGCAGATTAAAACAATATCTTCTGATAAAGGCGTGTTGGATTCGTCAGGTGTTACTTCTAGACAAGAGGAGACACCTAAAGGACAGGTAAGTACAAATTCGTCAGATAAAACGAAAGTAACGGGAGATAAAAAGAGACAAAAGTTTGCTTATGTTGTGAAAATTGATGCACCTTTAGAGATCAAAAAGATGCTCCAAGAGAATTTGAATTTATTTCGGTGGCAAAATGATATTGAAATGAATGATCGTCAATTGCGCCGGATGTATCGGAGCACCCCTTCAGAGGTTCATGATTTAATGGAAACAGAAGGGTATTATGCACCAGAGGTTAAAACAGAATTACAAGGGGAAATCGGCAATCGTACGGTGATTGTTCATGTTGATCCTGGAAAACCCGTGAAGGTTGCAACCGTTAATCTTATTTTTGAAGGAGACGTATTAACCCATAAGACTGATAAAGCAACCCCAGATGTGCAAGGATTAAAAAAAGGATGGCAATTACCCATCGGTTCAATATTTCGAATGCAGGATTGGGAAGCGGCAAAATTAGCTTTGTTAAATGCAGTCACTAAAGCGCGTTTTCCTCGAGCAAAAATTCTAAATACTCAAGCGGTAGTTGATCCCGTGAGTCATGAAGCTCATTTAACGGTTGAAATAGATAGTGGGCGAGCAGTGCGTTTTGGTGATGTGGTTATTATCGGGTTACGTCGATATAGCGAGAGAGTTATTCGTGCTCAGCATCCGCCAAAAAAAGGAAGTGCTTACAGTGAGCAGCGACTTCAGCGTTTTCAGAGTCGCCTTCTTGATATTGGCTATTTCAATGGCGTTGAAGTCATTGCTGATCTTGAAACGGGCGCAGATGACATTCCTATTATAGTAAAAGTTCATGAAAACTATTTCAGTCATGCATCCGTCGGTGTGGGATATAGTACGGATACCCGTGAACGAGTGAGTTTGAATTATGAGAATTTTAGTTTTATTGGGCAAGATTGGCATTTAAAAAGCTCAGCGGTGATCCAAAATAAGCAACAAACGGTCAAAGCCGATATTTATCTGCCAGAAAACGAAGAAGGATTCCGTGATAGCTTTGGGGTTGCTTATGATCGTTCAGATTTTCGTGGATTAGATACACGCACCGTCGGGTTAAATGTTCGGCGGGCTTGGGGGACACCTCGTTTTGAACAATATGTCATGTTGGAATACTTAAATGAACATGAGCGTATTAAAGGTGATCATGATGAAAAGCCAGAAGCATTTCCTTTAACTTATGGATTGATCAAGCGTCGTGTTAATAATATTTTTTCACCAACAGAAGGTTATATCGTTGAAGCCCAGGTTGGCGGTGCCGTTAAAGGATTAGTAACCGATGAGACATTTGTTCGAGGCCATTTAAAAGGTAAATTGTTTCATGAAGTGGGATCTCGAGGGGATATTATTGTACGGGGTGAATTAGGTGCTGTTCTTTCTGATACCAAGGCAGGTGTTCCGTCTACAGTCATGTTTCGTACAGGCGGGGACCATTCCGTACGAGGGTATTCCTATCAGAGTTTAGGGGTTCGAAGAGGTGATGCGATATTTGGTGGGCGATATTTAGCCGCGGGTAGCATCGAATATCAGCATTACTTTTGGGATGATTGGGGGCTCGCATTTTTTGTAGATGCTGGCAATGTGACTGATAAGTGGGCAAAAATGGATTATGCCGTCGGCTATGGAACAGGGATTCGATGGAAGAGTCCTGCAGGTCCAATCGGGGTCGATTTGGCATATGGTCAAAAGACGGGTAATGTCCACTTGCATTTTTCATTTGGATTGACATTTTGATGCAGACATTCCTAATTCGTTTTCGGCGATTTATAACCTCTCGTCGGTTATATTATGTGTTAATTCCATTGATGATGTTATGCCTGTTAACGCTGGCTGCACAGCGTTGGGCGATTCAATGGGCAGTTGAATGTATCGTTGCATCACAAGGAAACAAAATTACTTTTGAAGAAACATCCGGATCGTTTTTTCATGAATTTAAGGCCGAAAAAATTGTTTATGAGGGAGTCGAACGTGATATCACAATGAAAGGATTGGTATTTCATTGGAATCCTTTCCATTTGTTATACGGAAAAGCAGCAATTGATGAAATTTCTGTTACAGAGTTGTCCATTGATTTAAAACGATCATCGACTGAACCATTAAAGTTACCCGAATCATTGGCATTACCATTTTCCTTGTCTGTTGAAAAAATAGCGATTGATTCATTATCAGTCAAAAAATTAGGAATGGGGCCTATGCTTAAGAATGTACATAGTGCGTTAATAGCAAAGGACGGACAATGGCATTTGAATGAATTAGGGTTTGATAGTGCTTTTGGCACTGTTGTTATGAATGCTTCTTTGCAGATGGAAAAACCATTTGCTTTATCAGGACGAATCCAAGTTGATAATACGGATGTTGATGCCCATTTGGTCATGGATGCCAAGGGAACACTCGATCAAATGCAATTATCAGGCGTGCTTAGTGGGTATGGCGCAACGGGGGAGTTAAAGGCCGAGATAACGCCGTTTGAATCTTTTATATTTAATACATTAGATTTAACCGCGTCAAACATTAATCCATCAAAATTCGATGAAACATGGCCCGTTGCCCAATTTGATATTGATACGCATATCCAAACGCATTCAACACATAAAGTAGAAGGAAAACTCAATATTGTTAATGCATTACCAGGGGCGATTGAAAAAAATCGCTTACCGATTCATCGCGTACAAGCCACAATAGGAGGAACGGTTGATTCTGTTAATTTATCTTCGTTAATGATTGACCTGGGACAAGCAGGACAATTTTTAGGAAATGCTCAGTTTTCTGAAATGAAAACGGCAGTTGATCTAAAAACAAAAAATTTTAATTTACATGGTATTTCAGAAACATTACGACCAACCCATGCACAAGGAACTGTATCCTATCATTGTATTGAGAATAAACAAGAAATTGTAACGGATTTAAAAGAAAATCATATTCAACTCAAAGCCGATATTCTTAAAACGGATGATTTACTGGCATTAAAAGAGGGCTTATTAATTGCTAATAGTGGAAAACTGTCTATGTCTGGTCATATGAATATGACAGACAATCAAGATTTTGTTTTAAAAGGCAATATCCGTCATTTCAATTTTGCAGCATTAGGAAAATTGCCGCCCTCTAATCTAAATCTTATATTGGGCGTATCGGGTGCTTTAAAACCTGAATGGAAAGCAGATGTTTATTTTAGTTTTGATCCGAGTACTTTATTTAATCAGCCTGTTTCTGGTCAAGGCAAAATTCAAATTAGAGGCAAAGCCATTACTGACGCAACCATCAATCTTGCGTTGGGATTAAATAAATTTACAGCATCTGGACGTTTAGGAGAATTAGAAAGTCAAATCAATTGGGCACTTAATGCACCGGCATTAGGGCATATTGGATATGGTATTGAGGGCGCTTTATCCGGTTCAGGAACGCTCTCAGGCCCGTTAGATGCAATGCAAGGCAAAATAGCGTTAACGGGACAAAATTTTAAAGTTAAAGACTTAATCGGTGCTCAGGATTTGCGAATAAATGCTGAATTTGGTACGACACGTTCCAGTAAAATCAATACCCATATAACGGCAAAACAAGCCACTCTTGCAGGAACGCATTGGACACTATTAGATTTTAAAACCTCAGGAACTTGGCATTCACATATTTTGGAAGCTGAGGCAAAAAGTAGCCATTATCATCTTACTGCCCAAATTTCAGGGGGCATTACTGCCGCAGGAGGATGGCTTGGGACGCTGCAACATTTAGAAAATCGAGGGAAAAAGCCCTTTACTTTAGTGGGAGCGGCATCTTTAAAAATTACTTCTTCAGATATTTTTTCGGTAGAAAATTTAAGGCTTAATATTGGAGAAGGACAATTAACAGTTAAGCGATTTATTAAGAAATATACGCATCTTGAAACGGATGGTAACGCTAGCCATATTCCGTTAAATTGGTTGCTTTCTTTATCACAGACAACGGATGCCACAATAGACAGTTCTTTGACAATGGGGGGCGAATGGTCAGTACGAGCTGATCATGCGGTAAATGGCGCATTACATTTCTATCGTGAAGATGGAGATATTACTTTAATCGGTGAAGAAAATCGTTTTCGTTTTCGGCTAACAGGATTAGATGCAAATGCTCAATTTAACAATAACAATATGAATGTTCGGTTGAAAGCATCAAGTCGGCGACTGGGCGAAACAGATGTTTTATTTAAGAGTCGTTTATCGCGTCGACAAGGAAGCTGGGGGTTATTTAAAGATAGTCCTATTCAATTATCGATTAAGTCAGATATGCCATCCATTGGTTGGTTAAATTTTCTGACAGGACAACCTGACATGGATATTAGCGGTTCTTTAATGGCTCATGTTAATGGAAGTGGGACATTAGGAATGCCGAAATTGGCGGGATCTATTGGATTGCATGATATTGGTATAGATTGGCCTAGCGCGGGAATTCATTTGGATCGAGGTGAAGTCATTGCGTCATTAAATGGTAATCGTTTAATGGTGACAAAAGGGAACTTATATGGTGAAGAAGGACAACTGAAAGTGAGTGGAGGCGCAATCATACAAAATGGCGCGCTTAATAGCCAAATAAAATTGCAGGCCGATCATTTAATGGTGTTATCAAATGTTGAACGTAAAGTTGTTTTATCGGGAAATGCTGAAATTGGGCTCGATGATCAAGGCGTTAATTTATTAGGTCATATACGAATTGATCGTGCAAAAGTTGTTCTGTCAAATCTTACTGGGGTAACAAGAAGTAAAGATGTCACGGTGCTTGGACGTCCATTGAAAAAAAAGAATGTTTCTCCATTTCGATTTCGTGTGACGGCTGATCTTGGTCATAATTTTATATTACAGGGAATGGGCGTTGAAACATATTTAGTGGGGCAATTAACCGCAGAATCATTAGCCGGTGGACAATTACAGCTTCGTGGCAATATTAATACTGAGAATGGTGTTTTCAATGCTTATGGTCAAAAATTGGTGATTAAGCAGGCAAGAGCAACATTTACGGGTGCTCCTGATAATCCGATGATTGATGTGTTAGCCGTTAAGGAATTTTCTTCGTCAGATGAAGTCAAAGAGGTTGGAGTTCGTGTAAGAGGAACGGCTCAAATGCCAAAAATTAAGTTGTATTCAGATCCTGAAATTCCTGATTCTGAGAAACTATCTTGGTTAGTTGTTGGCTATGGGGGAGGTGAAAATGGGTCCGCACAACAGCGTGCCGCTTTGGCAACAGCAACGTCTGCTATTTTAGGGGCAACAAATGTGGGAGGCATTCCCAATCGGTTAGCTGGCGCTTTAGGAGTAGATGTTGGGCTTTCATCGTCTTCTCAAGTTGATGATACCGTATTAGCACTTAGTTATCGCATTGCTTCTAATTTATTTCTATCTTATGAACAGGGATTAGCCGGGGCAATTAGTGTGATTAAACTACGTTACCAATTATCAAGGCGAATGTCAGTTGTTGGCCAAACAGGAACCATCACGGCATTTGATATGCTATATGATTGGCGTTTTGATTAGATTGAACGTAATATTTTATTGAATGCGACTTAAAGTTTGTTGCGTTTCAAAGGTTCCCTTATCATTAAAATAAAGTTGTACGGGGTAAAAATATCGGTCTTTAGCATACCAAATCGTCATTGTCTGATTTTTGCCATTATGACCGGAAACAACGAGGGTTTGAAAAATACCAGCAGGTGTTGAAATCGGTTCAGAACGAATAATTTGAAAAGTCCAATTTTTTGTTTTTTGATGACCAATAACGGGGAGCGTATAAGTGTGTCCGACAGCAAAAGATTTTTTATGAGCATTGGCAATCGATGAAAGTTGCCAAATAACGCTGCTATGATCTTGTACTCGACCAGAAAAGGAGACAGGCTCTTTACTATCTGATGGCGAGAAAAAACCTTTGGATTGATAAATAGTGGCAGAAAATGCTTTATGAAGTTTTTTTTCAGAATAGCTTGAAGGGGCTAATCCATTTTCGTCAACTTGACCGGAACTCGCAGAATTAAGGACATTTCCAAAAAACGAGACGGAGCAGCGATTAATGAGGGAGTAAGTCTTAAGATCCGTTTTCCATTGCATGGTGGAATTTCCCGATAAGTGCATGCCGTTATAAGTGGCGATGACTTTGTATTTTAATGTTGCAGAAGGTGGGATAGCTGTTTGATAGGATGGCGCAGAAAAGGCAAATGAACTCATCATGATCATCACGCCTAAAATGATGGCCGTATTGATTTTTTTGATGAGTCCCATTTTCGTCTCCTATCTAACCTTATGATATATAGCGTGTCATGACAATATTGCGAAGTCATTAATAGCGTCAATAAATGACAAAAAATATTACATATTATGGAGATATAGGGGAAAAGATGGTCTCATTTGAAGAAAAAATCTGTAATCGTTTAACCATTCAGGCAAAGTTAAGTGAGCTTCCTAAACCGATTGTATTAACGAATGGTGTTTTTGATATTTTACATCGTGGTCATGTGACCTATCTTGCACGAGCTCGCGCATTAGGCGCTTCTCTTATTGTGGCTGTTAATACCGATGCATCAGTAAAACGACTGGGCAAAGGAGATGATCGCCCGATTAATCCTTGCGAAGATCGTATGGCGGTATTAGCCGCATTAGAATCGGTTAGTGCAGTGATTCCATTTGATGAGGAAACGGCACAAAGCGTTGTGAAAGAATGTCGTCCGGATATTTATGTTAAAGGGGGGGATTATGACATGCATACAATCCCTGAAGGCAAAGAAGTATTAGCCTATGGGGGGCAAGTCAAAGCGATTGATTTCGAATTTGATCGTTCAACGACTGCGCTATTAAACAAAGTTCGTCAGACATCATAGTTTCTAATCGGCATTTTACTCGTTAATCGTCGTTTTAGCCGGCGATATAGAGCTGGCGTGCAGGTTAATAAAATCATATTGGGTACGATCCATTAGGTGAGAAGGAACGAGCGTTGATAATGCAGAAAAGATATTTTCGACTCGTCCTTTATATTGCTTTTCCCAGTCATTGATCATTTGTTTAATCAAGCGCCGTTGAGGATTCTCTTGTGCGCCGCAAAGGCCTTTTGGAACCAATGGATATTGGTTAATATCTGCAAAACGTTCTAAATCGGTCTCCTTAATATAGGCCATTGGGCGGATAACGACATGGCGGCCGTCATCCGTCTTCAGTTTAGGGGGCATCGCTTTAATTTTTGAGCTAAAAAATAAGTTCAAAAAGAAAGTTTCTAAAATGTCATTGCGATGGTGTCCTAGTGCGATTTTTGTGATATTAAGTTGATCGGCAAGATTATAGAGAATCCCTCGACGTAGACGGGAACAAAGTGAGCAGATCGCTTTACCCGTTGGAATAAGGCGTTCAATAATACTGAAAGTATTTTGTGTTTCGATATGATAAGGAACCCCTTTGTTTTTGAGGTAATCGGGCATCAAGTGTTTTGGAAATCCTGGTAAATTCATATCAAGATTAACCGCAATGAGGTCAAAATGAATGGGAGCTCGTGTTTTTAGGATCATTAAAAGATCAAGTAAAGCATAACTATCTTTACCGCCTGACATACAGACCATGATCCGATCGCCCTCTTCAATCATATTGTAATCTTTGATTGCTTTACCAGTCAGGCGCAAGAGGCGTTTTGAGAGCTTATTATTTTCGTACCCTGTTTTATGAAATTGCCGATAAGTTGACATAATTTGTTAGAAATGGAGTTCAATTTTCATCTTTGAAGCGAAAGACTTCAACGCCAATACTGTCACAGTCTTCATAAGCGGTCGGTTTTTCAGATGATACTCTAACGGCAATAACATCAGGATGTTTTAATAGCAGTTTTGCGACATCATCGACTAATGTTTCTTGTAAATTAATGTGCCCTTCAGCGGTTCGAGAAGCAAGGGTGTTACGAATAAAAGAGTAGTCGATGACTTCTTGGAGTTTGTCATTAATGGGCGTTGTTTTTGACAAAGGAATAAATAGATCAACATTAATGAGCATATTTTGAGCGTTTTTCTTTTCAAAATCATAGACACCGATTTTGATTGGAACCTCAAAATTTCGAAGAAAGAAACGGCGGCAATTTCTAAGTTTGGGATGAAGCAACGTATACATTTTTATTGAGTAGAAAAGAACAAAATGTTTTTTGATGAAATATCCAACACAAGTATTAAATTGAATGATGAGTATTCATTCAAAATCATGGGAATAATTTTCTATTGGGACAGATTCTCATTTTAAAACGTTGCATTTTACCGCGAAGTGTGTGGAATGTAATTACCAAGCCGATTTGATTTGACGAATACGCCTTGCATCTCGTTTAGTCGGTCTTCCTTTTTCAATAGATCGGGCAGGCTCAACGGCAAGTTTGCGCATAGTGGCAATCTTTTCTCGTTTTATTTGAGATTGAGTCGTTTCTGTATAGAGTTGTTGAGCAATAGGTGCTGATGCTCTGACATGAGAGAGGCCGAGTACCTCAATTTCAAATGTCTCTTCTCCACGTTCAATGAGTAATAAATTACCGATTTTGACTTCTCTTGCGGGTTTGATTTTTTCTCCGTTAATACGAACACGTCCTAATGCTACGGCATGTTGGGCGAGTGAGCGTGTTTTAAAAAAACGAGCAGCCCAAAGCCATTTGTCAATTCGAACGGTATTTAGTGTTTGCTGTGCCATGATTCAGACAATTTTAATCATTAAGACTCATATCTCAATGTATTATAAGGCGTTTTCTTTTTGTAAATACTGATAATGATGTTGGATTTTCCTTTACCTAATGATGAAGCTCAAAAGCATTCTGATTGTTTGCGTCAACTAATTATTGATCGAATTGATGCAGCAGGGGGATATGTATCTTTTTCAGATTATATGAATTGGGTATTATATGAACCTGGTTTAGGTTATTATAGTGGAGGAGCGACCAAATTAGGAAAATCAGGTGATTTTATTACAGCACCTGAAATGGGGACATTGTTTGGAAAATCCTTGGCTCGCGCGATTAAGCCTTTGTTTTATCAAACTGGGCATCAGATCCTAGAAGTGGGCGCTGGTACTGGACGGCTTGCAGAGACATTATTGGCGGAATGGGATGCTTTAGGTGTTCCTCTTGATCAATATTATATTCTTGATTTATCCGGAGAATTGCGACAGCGCCAACAGAAAAGACTCGCCGTTCAAAAGCGCATAAAATGGTTAAATACGCTTCCTGAGCATTTTTCTGGGGTTGTCATTGCCAATGAAGTATTAGATGCAATGCCAGTAAAGTTAGCGTGTTTAAAGCAAGGGATTTGGTATGAGCGATGCGTGACTCATCAACAAGGACACTTCTGTTTTGAGGATCGTTTGGCCTCCCCTGTATTTTTATCGCAATTACATACATCATTGTCATCTATTGATATAACAACATTACCCGACAATTATGTAACCGAGATTCATCCCTATGCTTTAGGATTTATCCAAAGTTTAGCGGCTATAATAAAATCGAATCCTTCCGCTGTCGTGTTAATCGATTACGGCTATTCTGCGTGTGAATATTATTTACCAGATCGTTCTGAAGGGACTCTTATTTGTCATTATAGACATCGAGTTCATGATGATTGTTTCTTTTTACCCGGTTTGCAAGATGTAACGGCTCATTTGAATTTTACCGCTTTAGCCGAAACAGCGAGGAATTCTGGGCTGGATGTGTTGTGTTATGCCACTCAAGCTCAGTTTTTGACAGCATTAGGATTTATGGATGTATTTTCAGAACAGGATAATAAAGGTGCCAAACATGCTGCTTTAGTACAAGAAGCAATAACATTACTGTCTTCTGCAGAAATGGGAGAATTATTCAAAGTCATTATATTGGGGCATGGTGTTATGCCGACTGAAACTATGATCCAAATAGATCATAGTGGCCGACTATGAAATAGCCATTTGGGGAAATGGCCATTCATCATAAATTATTAATGCCGTGTTTTTGCCATTATTTCTGCACGGGACATAAGATCTGACCAGATAAATCCTTGATCATTGCGGGAATCATCAAATTTGTCTCTACGCATATCCATATTCCATCCAGCACGCCCAGAAGATGTTTCTGCCCAACCTTTTAAACTGATTGCAATAGGGAGTTTAATTTTTGCTGTTTTGGGGTTTTGTAATTGTTCATATCCTTTAATGGCCACTTGTTCTAGGATACGTTGTGCTGGCGGAGAACAACCATCACGTAGATAATCGCGTGCAGCAGGTGTTGCTAATACTTTTTTCCAGTCAGTAATCCCCGGGGCAGTATTGTAGAGTCCTTTAAAGAATTGGAAGGTTCCTGCTTGCTCATCTTTAAAGCGAATATCGAATTCATATTGACCAACATATGTCCAAATGCCTGGTAGTGAATCCGTTTTCTTATAGTTGTCAATCTTGATCCATTTGCATTGGTAAGCATTAGACAACATATCTGTCATATCTTCATCATTAGGTCTCGCACAACCGGTTAGTGACAAAATGACAGGAGCCATACACAGACATAAAAAAGCAGTTTGATATTTCTTAAGATTCATGGGGATTCATTAAACAGCAATAATCGTTTCAATAAATAGCCATTTTAACTGAAAAGAAATGTTAGAAAATGGGAAAACAATTAATGAATTTCATCCTTTTTAGGAAGAGTTTATTTAAACTCCCCATATGATATCTTTTTTTGCTTTATTGGCTGCTTTTAATAGTTGTAGAAATGGGTAAGCGCGAGTAGCAAAACCTATTGTTGGGCCATTATTTTTTTCTTGTTCTTCAGCTTCTTGTGCTGCTTTTGGTTTTTGCTGTTCCATTCGTACGCGTTCGATGGTACTCATTTTTTCCATTTCTTTTAATTTTTCAATCTGCTTTTCAATTTTTTCAATGGCAGACGCTGTTTCTGCAGATGTAATAACGCCTTTTTCTACCTCTTTGCCAAGGAGGTTAAGAATGGGTTTTGCATCTTTATCAATCATCATCATGTTAGCACTTGCACGAGATTTAAAAATAATTAGAGCCATTTTATGATCCTTATACCGTATTTTGAATTTAATATCACAAAAAGCAATGTATCGCAGTCAATCGCAACCTAAATACGGTAAGCTTTTTTAATAAACTAAGCAATGAATTTTATCGATTTTTATAGGGGTGTTTGATGATCGTTAAGCTGATTTTCTAGTTCAGTGATTCGTTTTTCAAGTGCGACCAGTGTTTTTTGCATGTTGGCAAGTTTTAATTTTTGAATTTCAAAATCTTCCATACTAACGACATCTAACCGAGTAATTGCTTGTGTTAATAATGCTCGAATATTTTGTTCGACATCTTTTAATGGGGAGTGTTCAATTAATGGCCCGATAGTCGCTTGAAGGTTGTCTAAAATAGTTTTATTCATATGAGATTCCTAGGGCTTAGTTGGGGGCTAGTAGATATCATCAGATAGCCTTTTTTATGGATTCTACATTTTGTCTATATTAAAAGAAACCCAAAAAATGGAGATTGATATTTTAAAGAGCATTTGTTTTTTAAAGCGTTAAAAAGGTTAATTTTTAACAGAATTCATAGTGAATGGACTTGATTAAGCGAAAGCAATTTCACTGAAGCAGTTGTTTTTGTTGAAAGGAAGATGAGGATTGGGACAGTCTGATAAAATGTTTGATTGATCAATAATGAAAGGAAGCGAGGCAAAGGAGGCAAAATGGTTTCAGATTTGGTAACAGTCATGGATAAACCCATTCTTGATGTTGAAAAAACGCTGATCGACTCCTCGTCCAAAGTAGAGCGGTGGTTTCGTATGGAATGGCAGGATCATACACCACCTTTTTATGGTTCTGTTGACTTGCGTAATGCTGGATTTAAATTAGCGCCGGTCGATACCAATCTTTTCCCAGGGGGATTTAATAATCTTTCTTCTGATATGTTGCCGCTTGCGGTTCAAGCGGCGATGTCTGCAATTGAAAAATATTGTCCTGCAGCAAAAAATCTCTTATTAATTCCAGAAAGCCATACGCGTAATCTTTATTATATGCAATCAGTCGTTCGCTTAATGGAGATTTTACGGCAGACTGGGCTTGATATTCGATTAGGATCATTATCGGAACAAATTGTTCATCCGACCCCAATGACATTGCCTGATGGTAAAACGGTTGTTTTGTATCCACTGAAACGAATCAATAATGGCCGCCGTGTTGGGCTAGAAGACTTCAGCCCATGTGCTATTTTGCTGAATAATGATTTAAGTGCAGGAACGCCGGATATTTTGCAAGAACTCTATGAACAGACATTATTACCGCCATTGCATGCGGGATGGACGATACGGCGTAAAAGTCATCATTTTGCAGCCTATGATGATGTTGTTCGTCGATTTTCAAGAGTGCTTGATATGGATCCTTGGTTGATCAATCCTTATTTTTCTCATTGTAGTGATGTCAATTTTGAAGAGAAAGAAGGTGGAGAGTGTCTCGCTGCTCAAGTGCATGCTATTTTGTCAAAGACTCGGCGTAAATATCGAGAATATGGTATTAAAGAAAAACCATTTGTTATTATCAAAGCCGATGCAGGAACCTATGGAATGGGTGTCATGACGGTGACAGATGCTAAAGAAGTGTTAGATCTGAATCGTCGTCAACGTAATAAAATGGCGGTGATAAAAGATAAGCAACCTGTTCGGGAAGTTTTAATACAAGAAGGGGTTCATTCTTTTGAGCGAATGGACGATGCAGTGGCTGAACCCGTCATTTATATGATTGATCGTTATGTTATTGGTGGATTTTATCGTGTTAATGAACGCCGTAATGTTAATGAGAATCTGAATGCGCCAGGGGCTCGATTTGTTCCGTTACCTTTTTCTCGACAGCATATTTTGCCAGAAGTTGGCGTAACTCCTGGGACGTCAGAGGCCAATCGCTATTATATGTATGGGGTCATTGCACGATTAGCATTGTTGGCCGCATCCATTGAGTTGGAAAGAACAGATCCTGATTTGGCGTGATAAGGAGGCAAACATGAGGTTAGCTTTTTTTGTAGATCCCTTAGAGACATTTCATATCAAAAAGGATTCTACGATGGCAATGATGGTTGAAGCCGCTTCTCGCGGTCATTCGATTTATGTGTTTGGTTACCAAAATATTTTCTTGGCAGAAGAAAGGGTTTCAGTGATCTGTCAGGAAATTGAGCTGTCAGGGCATTATGAAAAAGATTGGTATCGTATTATTGATACTCAGAAGATCGCATTATCATCATTTGATGCGGTTATTGTTCGAAAAGATCCGCCATTTGATATGTATTATGTCAATGCACTTTGGTTATTTTCTCTTGCTGAAAAACAAGGCGCTCGTTTTTTTAATACGGCAAAAAGCATTTTAAATCATAATGAAAAATTATCGATTGGCTCATTTTTATCATTTGTAGCACCAACGCTTGTTTCTGCCAATGAAGCGCAAATTCGCGAATTTCATGCTCATCATGGTGATATTGTGTTAAAACCACTCGTTGGAATGGGAGGAATGGGCGTTTTTCGTGTCCAAACAGATGGGTTGAATCTGGGATCCATTATTGAAACGTTAACCGATCGTGGACAAAAGCAAATTATGGTGCAAGCTTATATTCCTGAAATTACGGCAGGAGATAAGCGCGTATTATTGATCAATGGCAAAGTGGTGCCATTTGCATTGGCACGGATTCCTAAAGCAGGAGAAGTTCGTGGTAATTTAGCAGTAGGAGGAATGGGAAAAGCGCAGCCATTGACCACAAGAGATCGTGAGATTGCTGAAACATTGGCCCAAGAATTAGTCAAGCAAGGGCTTTTTTTAGTTGGACTCGATATTATTGGAGAATGGCTAACAGAAATTAATGTGACGAGTCCAACTTGCTTTAGAGAAATAACGGATCAAACTGGATTTAATGTTGCAGGGATGTTTATTGATGAGCTTGAAAAGGTGCTTTTTTCTTAAATCTGAGATAAAAATAGTTGTCATTCAATAAATGTGGCGATTTAGTATTTCTTTGGGGATCATTTAAATTATGGTTGGCATATTACTTCTTATGCATGAGCCTTTAGCAAGTGCATTTAAAACAGCCGTTAATCATCTTTTTGATGATAATGCTGGTTCTCTAATCGCAATTGATGTCAAAGCCGATCAAGATCCTTTTGATATTGATCAGCAGGCACAAGCGGCAGTAAAAATGTTAGATGGCGGCTCAGGCGTTCTTGTCTTTACAGATATGTTAGGCGGGACGCCTGCTAATTGTTGTCAGCATTTAAAGTGTGGAAAATCAGTTGTTCAAGTACTTGCTGGGACGAGTTTGCCAATGTTACTTCGGGCGGTCACTTATCGCACAGAAACGCTTGAAACCGTTGTTAATAAAGCATTGCAAGGCAGTCGAAATGGGGCTGTTCGTATTGATTTGACCGAACCAAGATAAAAATTATGACGAAGACAGAACTTAAAATTATCAATAGACTTGGCGTGCATGCAAGAGCTTCCGCAAAATTAACCCAATTGGCATCTCGGTATAAAAGTGAAGTTTGGATGAGTCATAATAACCAGCGAGTCAATGCTAAGTCGATTATGGGCGTTATGATGTTAGCGGCAGGACAAGGATCTACGGTTTTGCTTGAAGCTGATGGGGTTGATGAAGTTGCTTGTATTCAGGCACTAGAAGAACTCATTAATAATCGTTTTGGTGAATCAGAATAATCTAGCAGGGCCGCCTTTATGGAAGCAGCTTTCTCATTATTTGGTATCTCGGTTTCACAAGGAATTGCTATTGGTCGTGCGCATATCATTGCAAATGCCGCACTGGAAGCACAACATTATTTGGTGCCTGCAGAAAAAGTTGAAGCAGAAATTAAGCGTCTTGAAACAGCGCTAACGACCGTCCGAAAAGAACTTGCAACGCTTAGTGCGTCACTACCCAAAGATGCGCCAGTGGAATTAGGGGTCTTACTTGAAGTGCATGCAATGATCTTGATGGATGAAATGCTAGCAAAAGGCCCTTTTAATATGATTCGAACTCGTCGATATAACGCAGAATGGGCGTTGATGACGCAAGTCGAAGAGTTGTCGGCACGATTCGATAATATGACAGATCCTTATTTGCGGGAGCGAAAAGCCGATCTTGAGCAGGTTGCTGAACGAGTGATTAAAGCATTAACTGGGATTAAAACTGAAAAACCGTTGCCGAAGTCCGGGGAATCCTCCGATATGATTGTTGTGGCATACGATATTTCTCCAGCTGATATGCTTCAATTTAGAGAGGATGTATTTAAAGGGTTTGTATCAGAAATTGGTGGACGCAATTCTCATGCGGCTATTATTGCAAGAGGCATTGATACACCTGCAGTTTTTGGGCTTTCTAGTGCATTATCGCTTATTCATCAAAATGATTATTTGATTGTTGATGCGGATGATGGTGTCGTCATTGTAAATCCGACATCATATTTATTGGAACAGTATCGCGCCAAACAGGCGGCTCAACAAAAAAGTAAACATCAGTTGGGACGTTTGAAGAAAATAGCCACCCAAACAATGGATGGCGTAGCCATCGAATTATTAGCCAATATCGAATTTCCTGAAGATTGCCAAGCGGTGATTGATTCCAATGCGGATGGGGTTGGACTTTTTCGTTCAGAATTTCTATTTATGGGCAGAACAGGAGGAGTGAGTCGTTTGCCCGATGAAGCAGAACAATTTGAAGCGTATAAGAAAGCGGTTCTTTTACTGAAAGGACGCCCTGTTACGATTCGAACACTCGATATTGGGGCAGATAAAACGTTAGATGTCTGCGAAACAGGAACGGCGTTAAATCCGGCTTTAGGCAAACGAGCTATTCGTTATTGTTTAGCAGAACCAGAACTTTTCATGACCCAATTACGGGCTATTTTGCGAGCATCTGCGTTTGGCCCTGTTAAATTGTTACTCCCATTATTGGTTCACGGATTTGAAATCGATCAAGCATTAGGATTTATTGAAGAAGCCAAAAGTCAGCTTCGTTTAAAAGGATGCCAGTTTGATGAAAATATTCAAATAGGCGCAATGATTGAAGTGCCGGCTGCCGTTATGGCGCTGCCGATGTTTACTTCTCGATTAGATTTCTTTTCTATTGGGACAAATGATTTGATCCAATATGCATTAGCCATTGATCGTGTTGATCCTGAAGTGTCACATTTATACAATCCATTGCATCCTGCTGTACTGAAAATGCTAAAAATGACGGTTGATATTGCAGAAAAAGCCAATATTCCGGTTTCTATTTGTGGAGAAATGGCAGGAGATTATCAGCTGACTCGTTTGTTATTAGGATTAGGGATTCGGCATTTTTCAATGCAGATTAGTCAGTTGCTTAAAGTGAAGCAGGAAGTTTTACAGAGTAATTTAAAATTATTAAAGCCAAAAGTTGATCAGATTCTTGCGATTAATGAAGAAGAGGATATCGTTACTGCCGTGCGAAATCTTAATCGGGAAAGCGATTGCTTAACAAGCAATGAGGATTGAATTTTTTTTCATGAAGATTGGCGTGGTTTGACGCTATCATGATAATTCGTTATCCTAGCTCAAAGTCCCGATTTGAGAAAAGCTTGAGGTTTAATTACTGATCTGATCTTAGTCAATTCGGTTAGCGCACTTAAAACAGGTTCGAACTGAAAATCGAACTTTTTATAGATGGATAATCTATCGGAATAGAATGTCAATACCATCATCACGTTACGTTTTTCCAAAATCCATGCATTTTAAGGAGCCACTTATTCTTGAAAGTGGCGCAAGTATTGCAGATTACACATTGGTTTATGAGACATATGGTCAATTGAATGCAGATTGTTCCAATGCTGTATTGGTTTGTCATGCTTTAAATGCTTCTCATCATGTTGCAGGTGTCTACAAAGAGACCGGTGAAGTTGGATGGTGGGATAATATGGTGGGGCCCGGCAAATCGCTTGATACGAATAAGTTTTTTGTCATTGGGGTTAATAATTTAGGACATTGTTATGGCTCAACGGGGCCAATGCATATTAATCCAGCTACCGGTAAAAATTATGGCGCTGATTTCCCCGTAATGACAGTGCAAGACTGGGTTGATGCTCAGGCAAGACTGGCAGATGCTTTAGGTATCCAAAAATTTGCAGCTGTCATGGGCGGATCTTTAGGCGGTATGCAAGCAATGACATGGACATTGCGTTATCCGGATCGGGTTGCTCATGCCGTTATTATTGCTTCAACTTCTCATTTATCCGCTCAAAATATTGCGTTTAATGAAGTTGCTCGTACGGCCATTCTTTCAGATCCTGATTATCATAATGGTGATTTTTATTCCTATGGGGTTGTGCCGAAAAATGGATTGCGGGTTGCTCGTATGGTCGGACATATTACGTATCTTTCAAATGATGATATGTCAGAAAAATTTGGGCGTGAACTTCGTACGGGGGAATATAAATTTGGGTATGGTGTTGAGTTTGAAATTGAATCATATCTGCAATATCAAGGGAATAAGTTTTCTTCTTTTTTTGATGCTAATACATATTTACTCATTACGCGTGCATTAGATTACTTTGATCCAGCCGCTAAATATAATGGTGATTTATGTAAAGCTTTAGAAAATACTCAAGCAAAATATTTGTTGATTTCGTTTACGACAGATTGGCGGTTTTCTCCAGAATGTAGCCGTCTTATTGTTGATGCATTGATTCGTAATGGTCGGCAAGTTTCGTATGCGGAAATTGATGCGCCTCATGGGCATGATGCTTTTTTATTAAATGATGCGCGTTATCATGAAACTGTCCGTGCTTATTATGATCAGATTTGGCAGGGATTGACGGAAGGAAAACAAGCATGATTGCTCCATCATTAAAGAAATTCCGAACAGATCTTGAGTTTATTGTCGATTGGGTTAAAAAAGGAGCTAATGTCTTAGATCTTGGTTGCGGTTCTGGCGAATGGATGGAATATCTGCGAGTGACCAAAGAATGTACAGGGTATGGTGTTGAAATTGATGATTTAAAAATTCCGCCTTGTATCCGACGTGGTGTTAACGTCATTCAGCATAACCTTGAAAATGGATTACCTTATTTTCAAGATAATACATTTGATACGGTATTTTGCTTATTAGCATTGCAGATGTTAAAAAATGTTGAGCCCCTCATGAAAGAAATCGCACGAGTGGGAAAAGAAGCAGTTGTTAGTTTTCCCAATTTTGCATATGGACATAATTTAGATATGCTCAATCAGCATTGTCGTATGCCGATTTCAGAAGAATTGCCTTACGAATGGTACAACTCCCCTAATTTGCGGTTTGCAACAATGCTGGATTTTGAAGAACTTGCTGATAAGGTGGGGTTTGAGATTCTAAATCGTGTCGTATTGCATAATGGTCATATCGTAACAGAGAATCCATATCGTCATGGCAGTTTAGCGGTTTATCGTTTGCAGAAAAAGTTGGAGTGCTCAATATAAATGGCAACAACGAGCAAATGGAAAGCCTTACTGGATCCTCGTCTGCTTGCCTGTGTATTTTTTGGCTTTTCTTCAGGATTGCCTTTGTTTATTTTGTTAACACTTGTGCAAGCGTGGCTAACAGATTCAGGGCTTAACGTAAAAGCATTAGGATTATTTGCTCTTGTCATGTTTCCT
The DNA here is from genome assembly GCA_934401755.1 of uncultured Oxalobacter sp. Lineage (GTDB taxonomy): Bacteria > Pseudomonadota > Gammaproteobacteria > Burkholderiales > Burkholderiaceae_D > Oxalobacter. The sequence goes on along the minus strand of CAKRSU010000006.1, from coordinate 26,773 downwards.
TATACATGGAAGTTTTTATGGGCGCCATTGATGGATCGTTATGCCATTACTTATTTAGGACGGCGCAGGGGATGGATGGCAGTGACGCAATTTGCTTTGTTTATTGCCATCGGCATATTGGGGATGTTAAATCCTCAACAGCAAATGGTATTGATCGGTGTCATGGCGGCAGTGATTGCTTTTTTGTCAGCGAGCCAAGATATTGTCATTGATGCTTATCGTCGAGAATCTTTACCTGATGAAGAACAAGGATTAGGCAGTGCAATCCATGTTAATGCTTATCGCGTAGCGGGTATGGTTCCTGGTGCGCTTTCTCTTATTCTTGCAGATAGAATGAGTTGGCAGATAGTTTTTTGGATCACTGCAGCGTTTATGTTACCAGGGCTCATTTGTACTTTTTTTGTTAAAGAACCGAGTGTGCAAGGTGGCGTGCCTAGAACGATTCGTGATGCGGTTATTTTGCCATTTACTGAATTTATTAAACGCGATGGTTGGAAAAAAGCGATTTTAATTTTGTTGTTTATCTTTCTCTATAAATTAGGGGATAGTCTTGCAACGGCACTTTCAATCAAATTCTATCTTGATATGGGATTTACTATGACCCAGATTGGTGTTGTTGCTAAAACAACCGGATTTTGGGCGAGTATTGGCGGTGCTTTATTAGGCGGTATTTGGATTATTGGCTTGGGCATTAATCGAGGGCTTTGGATATTTGGGGCATTGCAGGCAATTGCTATTTTAGGATTTTCTGGGTTGGCACATAGTACTGCTGATCCGATTTTATTAGCGATTGTTATTGGCGCTGAAGCATTTGGTACTGGGTTAGGAACCGCCGCTTTTGTTGCTTATATTGCAAAGACAACAGATCCTCGTTATACCGCAACACAATTTGCATTATTTACAAGTTTGGCTGCAGTTCCTCGTACTTTTATCAATGCTTCAGCAGGATATATTATTGATGTAATGGGATGGTTTATGTTTTTTAATCTTTGTTTCTTACTGGCTGTTCCAGGTATGCTGCTTTTGCCGAAAATTGCACCATGGCATGAAAAATAAACAATTTATTGATTTTGTGGCAGGCTAAAATAGTTTCTATTACGGTTTAATAATAAATGAGGTTTGATAATATGAGTCCATTAAGTGAAGAATTTATCCGTTTTTCTCTGGATTGTGGGGTATTGCGCTTTGGTGAATTTATTACAAAAGCAGGGCGTAAGTCGCCTTATTTCTTCAATGCTGGATTATTCAATGATGGACAATCATTGGACCAATTAGCGGCTTATTATGCGGAAGCATTGCTCCAATCCAATGTGGAATTTGATATGTTATTTGGGCCTGCTTATAAGGGCATTCCATTGGCAACAGCGGTTGCCGTTGCTTTGTCAAGAAAAGGGAAAAATGTGCCATTTGCCTATAATCGTAAAGAAGCTAAAGATCATGGCGAAGGTGGGATTATGGTGGGCGCTCCACTTAAAGGCCGAATTGTGATTATCGATGATGTCATTACAGCAGGAACATCTGTTAATGAATCGGTCGAAATGATTAAACGTGCAGGAGCAACTCCTAGTGTTGTTTTGATTGCACTAGATCGTATGGAACGCGCGAATAAAGACGGTGTCCTTTCAGAATTGTCCGCCGTACAGGAAGTTAAGCAAAGATATAAAATGCCTGTCATTTCGATTGCTAATTTGAATGATTTGATGGCGTATCTTAAAAAGCCTGAAATTAGTAGTAAGTTAGCGGAATTTGAACCCGCTGTTAAAGCGTATCGAGAACAATACGGCGCTAAATAGGGGCGTATTTATTGATAGTGCTCAAAAATAGATGCTTTTAGAGGAATTAAATCATGAATGATGCTATTTTTAGCTAAAGATTTATCGTTGTAACGATTGGCATCAAATCTACGATTTTCCTTCAATACGATTCTGAAGTCATGCTATCTGTGAGTTAATCATATCTTCAGATATTTTTTGTTAGAAATGGATGAAAGCCGTTTCTTATTTTTTCACTGAGTTTGTATTAACGAGTGATTGGTTTCATTATTTACATGACAGCGCTAAAAATAAGTTCTTTTGCGATTGATTTCATAGAGGCATCTATTGATGGGACTTATAAAGACGATCAGAAAAAGTAAGTGATGAGTCAGATAAATGCCTGAATCAAAAAGCGTCTATTTAATTAGTAAAAAACTCAACTGAAGTAATTGCCGATATATACAAATTACGCCGATTCTCAAAGCGATTTTCTTTAATATTTCAGGAGAACGTATAGAACATGATTGCCAAAGAGCTTGAAACTTGTCTTCAAAAGGCTTTTGCGAGTGCCAATCAGGCACGCCATGAATTTATTACAGTAGAACATTTGTTATTGGCAATTTTAGATGAATCTTCGGCTAATGAAACGCTGAAAGCATGCAATGCAAATTTTGATTTGTTGCGAGGCGCTCTTAAAGATTTTATCCGTAATAATACACCGGTTGTTCCGGGAACTAAGGAGATGGATACTCAGCCGTCTTTGGGATTTCAACGAGTCATTCAGCGAGCGATTATGCATGCTCAATCGGCGTCAATAGGGGGGAGTAAAGAAGATGTAACAGGAGCTACGGTTTTAGCGGCATTATTTGGAGAAAAAGATGCTCATGCTGTTTATCTTTTACATCAGCAAGGAATTACTCGGTTAGATGTTATTAATTTTACGAAAAATGGCATTCGTAAAGATATCGCTAAAGAGACAGAAGTTGCAACGGAAGGTGCGCAAGAAATTTCGAAAGGAGCTATAGGAAAAGAATCGCCATTAGATCGTTATACCCATAACCTAAATCAAGCCGCATCTTCTGGCAAAATTGATCCTCTAATTGGGCGTACAGAAGAGATTGATCGAACAATCCAAGTGTTATGTCGCAGACGAAAAAATAATCCTTTGCTAGTAGGAGAAGCAGGCGTTGGAAAAACGGCGATTGCAGAAGGTCTTGCATTGCGTATTGTAAATAAAGAAATTCCAGATGTATTGCAAAATATGGTCATTTATGCATTGGATATGGGGGCATTGCTTGCGGGAACAAAGTTTAGAGGAGATTTCGAAGAGCGTTTGAAATCAGTGCTTAATGCATTAGTTGCGAATAAAAATGCGGTTTTATTCGTCGATGAAATCCATACTATTATTGGAGCAGGATCTGCTTCTGGTGGGGCAATGGATGCGTCGAATTTATTAAAACCCGCGCTTTCTAGTGGTCAGTTAATGTGTATTGGAGCAACGACTTATACCGAATTTCGAAATATTTTTGAAAAAGATCATGCATTAGCACGGCGTTTTCAAAAAATTGATATTGCTGAACCGAGTGTTGATCAAACCATTCAGATTTTAAAAGGATTAAAAGCGCGTTTTGAAACCCATCACAATGTGAAATATGCGGCAGCAGCATTGCAGGCGGCAGCAGAGTTGTCGGCGCGTTATATTAATGATCGTCATTTGCCAGATAAAGCAATTGATGTGATTGATGAAGCGGGAGCTGCTCAACGGATTATGCCGAAATCCAAACAAAAGAAGGTGATTGGTAAAACAGAAATTGAGGCCATTATTTCTAAAATGGCACGAATTCCCACACAAACAGTTAACCAAGATGATCGTAGCCGTTTGTTAACACTTGAGCGTGATTTAAAAAGTATTGTGTTTGGACAAGATGAAGCGATTGAGGCATTGGCGGCCAGTATTAAGATGGCGAGAGCTGGACTGGGTAAGGTTGATAAGCCTATTGGTGCATTTTTATTCTCTGGTCCAACAGGGGTTGGTAAAACAGAAGTTGCGCGTCAAATGGCGGCTCAGCTTGGCATTGAATTAATCCGTTTTGATATGTCGGAATATATGGAGCGTCATGCTGTTAGTCGCCTTATTGGTGCGCCGCCAGGATATGTCGGTTTTGATCAAGGGGGATTGTTAACAGAAGCCGTTACGAAAAAGCCCCATGCCGTTTTATTGCTTGATGAAATTGAAAAGGCACATCCTGATGTGTTTAATATTTTATTGCAAGTTATGGATCATGGCACACTGACCGATAATAATGGCAGAAAAGCCGATTTTCGTAATATTATCATTATCATGACGACCAATGCTGGAGCTGATACTTTAGAGAAATCATCTCTTGGTTTTACGGGGCTAAAACAGTTTGGTGATGAAATGGATGAAATTCGTCGCACATTTACTCCTGAATTTCGCAATCGATTGGATGCGGTCATTAGTTTTAAACCGTTGGATATGGCGGTCATTCTCCGTGTTGTTGATAAATTTTTATTACAGCTTGAAGATCAATTAAGATTGAAAAAAGTGGAAGTGATCTTCACGGATGAATTGCGTGCGATGCTCGCTAAAAAAGGATTTGATCCAGCGATGGGCGCAAGACCCATGCTTCGATTGATTCAAGATCTTGTCCGTAAGGCATTAGCTGATGAATTATTATTTGGCAAATTAGTTAATGGCGGGAAGGTTACAGTCGATGTTAAAGGAGAAGAAGGGGTGCGTTTGCAGTTTGCTGATGAAGAAGTTATCCCATCTTCTGTGGCTAATGAAATGCCGTCACTGATTCATTGATAAAGTTTTATTTGATGAACTGTAAACAGTTGTCTCGTTTTTAAAAGGTAAAGCCCTATGGATGTAAAATCTCACAGGGCTTTGTTTTTTGAGGCGTTAGATTCGTGTTTCCCCAAAATAAGCGTTGAATCAAGGATTATTGCGATTTTCGGAAAATAGGGCGTTTTGAACAAATCGGACAATCTGGATTCCGATCAATCTGGATTCGAGTCCATTCCATGGTTAATGCATCGAGTAATAATAATGAACCGACCAATGGTTTTCCAATGTTGTCGACAACTTTAAGGGCTTCTGCAGCTTGAGCGATTCCAATGAGACCTACGACAGGTGCAAATACGCCAACTTGCGCGGCTTTAATGTCGGTGAAAGTCATATCCTCAGGATATAAACAGGCATAGCATGGAGAATTTTGTTGACGCGGATCATATACTGTAATTTGCCCGTCAAAGGCAACGACAGCGCCTGAAACAAGCGGTTTCCCTAATGTCATACAAATACGATTAATCGCTTTTCGGGAGGCAAAATTATCCGTACAATCTAAAACAACATCTGCATGACTGACCCAATCAGGTAAAGTTTCCTCAGTCATGCGAGTCGTCACGGTATTAACTTCAATAGTTGGATTAATCCCATAAAGTGTTTTTTTTGCAGATTCTGCTTTTAATTCGTTAATGCGCTCTGTCGTATGAATAATTTGGCGTTGAAGGTTATGCAATTCAACACGATCATCATCAATGATTGTGATTTTTCCCATACCGCTTGAAGCGAGATAGATAAGCGCAGCAGAACCCAATCCACCGGCACCAATAACCAATGCGGAAGATTGCGCAATTTTTTCTTGTCCTGCTTTTCCCATATCTTTTAGCAAGATATGGCGCGAATATCTTTGTTCTTGTTCACTGTTCATCATTCACCTTTATCATTTCTCTTTGTTGTTTTTTTCAATTGGTTTTTTTTGTGTTTTTGAGACTTTAACAGGTTTTCCTTTCAAGTGATTGAGCGCTTGCATCAGTTGAAAGTCTTTTGTGGTGCCGTATTCAATCGGTTTATATTTTTTGACGGCTTCTAAAAGTTTACTTTGTTCTTTTTCATTAGGTTCTCTGGGTGTTTCTTCTCCATCATTTGTTAAGTGTTTATCAAGATCTGATTCACGAACCAGTAGATCGTTAATCCCATTTCCTGTGGCGGTTTCATCCACTAAAATATCGGGCACAATGCCTTTTGCCTGAATAGAACGGCCATTTGGGGTGAAGTAACGAGCCGTGGTTAATTTCAACGCAGTGTTTTCAGTGAGTTGGCGAATTGTCTGAACGGAGCCTTTTCCGAAGCTTTGAGAACCCATAATGGTCGCACGCTTGTAATCTTGCAAAGCACCAGCAACAATTTCAGAAGCAGAGGCAGAGCCCGCATTGACTAATACAACCATTGGAACTTTCTTGATACTTGCCGGTAATTTACTTAAAGGATCGGCTATGGTTCGTGTCATGTAATATTCTGGACGAGCATAAAATTTTGCTTGAGATTCTGGTAATTGGCCATTAGTCGATACAATAAGGGAATCTGTTGGCAAGAAAGCAGAAGCAACACCAATTGCGCCAGGTAAAACACCGCCTGGATCATTTCTTAAATCTAAAATAATGCCTTTGACATTCGGATTTTTTGCATAGAGTTTGTTGAGATGTTCGACCATATCTTCAACAGTGGGATCTTGGAATTGGACAATACGTAACCAGATATATCCAGGCTCAATCATTTTGGACTTAACACTTCTGACCGTGATGATGTCACGAGTTAGTGTTAGAACAATTGGATGCAATACTCCTTTGCGTGTAACTGTTAACGTAATCTTGGTCCCCGGATCTCCTCGCATTTTTTTAACAGCTTCATTAAGTGTCATTCCTTTAACAGCAGTGCCATCAAGTTTTGTGATCAGATCACCTGGGCGAATACCTGCTTTATAGGCAGGGGTGTCTTCGATTGGAGAGATTACTTTGACAAGTCCCTCTTCCATCCCAACTTCCATGCCAAGTCCGCCAAATTTTCCAGTTGTTCCTTCTTTTAGTTCTTGAAAATCTTTTTTATCCAAATAGGCAGAATGTGGGTCAAGAGATGACACCATCCCAATAATTGCTTCTTTCAGTAATTTTCGATCATCGACAGATTCGACATAATCGGATTTAATTAAACCGAAAACATCGGATAGCTGACGGAGTTCTTCAACAGGTAAATTGGAAGCCGGTTGTTTTTGTGCCATAGCCGTACCAAAAACACCGACAATAATGCCAACTGAAAAAACTAGAATATTCCGTAAGTTGTTCCCCATTTTGAGTCACCTGTTTTTTATCTGATATAAAATCAATTGGTATGATAACTTCAATGATCGTATGCTGAGTCTGCCTTTCAATCAGTATCGAAAGGCAGTATAACCTTGTTTATTGAGTCTAATCCCCTTTTTCTATTGGGAATATTCCTAAATGCGTATACTCAGCACGGATGATTTATAGGATAGATTGGTATTTTAAGCGTTGTTTGAGCTACCCTGAAGAATGACGGCTTTTGTCGCTGCTGCAATTTTTTCAGGATCACCTAGATAATAATGTCGAATTGGTTTTAAATCATTATCTAGTTCATAAACTAAGGGCTGCCCTGTTGGGATATTAAGCAAAGCAATATCTTTATCGCTGATATTGTCGAGTTCTTTAATAAGCGCTCGTAAACTATTTCCATGCGCAGCGATTAGGATACGTTTTCCCTTTTTTAACTGTGGAATAATAACTTCATCCCAAAATACTTTGACACGAGCAACGGTATCTTTAAGACTTTCTGTTAACGGAATTTGCTCTTTCTTTAATGAAGAATAAGCTGGGTTTTTATAAGATGTTCGTGAATCATTTTCTGGAAGGGGATCCGCCGCTATTTCGTAGCTTCTGCGCAACAAATGAACTTGATGTTCTCCCAACCTTTTGGCGGTTTCTGCTTTATTTAGCCCTTGCAATGCCCCATAATGACGTTCGTTGAGACGCCAATCACAGACAGTCGGCGTCCACATGGCATCCATTTCATCTAATGCAATCCATAGTGTTCGGATCGCTCTTTTTAAGACCGATGTGTATGCAATATCGAACTTGAATCCTGCTTCACGCAGAATACTACCTGCCATTACGGCTTCTTGGCGGCCTTTTTCTGTTAGATCCACATCAGTCCAACCAGTGAAACGGTTCTCGAAATTCCATGTAGACTGCCCGTGACGCATGAAAACGATTTTGTGCATAATCAAAATGAAGGACAAGTTATCCCAATGTTCTGAGTTTTTCTATTTTATAATGTATTCCGTTTTTTATCTTTGACTTTAGGCAGGTTAATCCGTGAATTTCATCAGAGACAACATTTTTCTTATCGGCGTTGCGGTTTATTGCATTGGTGCGTTGATTTGGCCCTATATTCGAACAACGACCAATGTTAATAATTCTGAAGCAACAACACTTATTAATAAAGGCAAAACGATGATTTTAGATCTTCGTACCAAAAAAGAATATCAATCTGGTCATTTGGTTAATGCAGTTTCTATGCCTTTTTTAAATTTAAAAGATCAGATTGGCCAATTAGAAGAATCTTTTAAAAAGCAGCCCGTGTTATTGATTGACCATGAAGGCAAAGAGTCAGCTGCGGCAGCAAAGATTTTAAAGGAAAATGGATTTACAAAAATTAATGTCCTCAAAGGGGGAATGACTTCTTGGCATAAAGATGGGTTACCGACAACGAAATAAAGGAGTTTGATATGACTGCACAGGTTTTGATGTATGGCACAACAAGCTGCCCTTATTGCAAAATGGCTGAACGATTACTTGAAGTACGAGGAGTGACCAATATCAAGAAAATTTTGATTGATAATGATGATCGTTTGAAAGCTGAGATGATTGAGAAAACGGGAAAACGAACCGTTCCCCAGATTTTCATTGGTAATACTTATGTCGGTGGTTTTGATAATTTAGCGGCTTTAGATAAGGCAGGAAAATTATTGCCGTTATTACAGTCAGCTTGAAATTGAATTTTTAGGGAGTATTTATGACAGACGAAGCAACACAAGAGAAACAGCCTGTATTTCAAATCCAAAGTCTTTATCTTAAGGATTTATCTTTGGAACAACCCAATTCACCTCAGATTTTTTTAGAGAAAGAAGCGCCAGGTTTTGATGTTGCCATTAATGTAGGATACACCGATTTAGGGAATGCTTTTTTTGAAGTGACGGTGACGGCAACGGTGACGGCAAAAATTAAGGATAAAGTGGCTTATTTGGTTGAAGGAAAACAAGCCGGTATTTTTAATATTCAAGGTATTCCAGCACAAGCAATGGATTCAGTATTAGGCATTAATTGTCCAACGATTGTTTATCCTTATTTGCGTGCAACGATTGCTGATGCGATTACGAAAGCAGGATTTCCTCCCATTCATTTGGCTGAAATTAATTTTGAAGCCTATTTCCGAGATCGTATGCAACAGGCAAACGCTGCTAATCATGAAAATCAAGAATCTGCTGCAAATAAGATTCAATAATTGATTGAAATAGGCAATAGAAAATGAATATCACGGTGCTAGGTGCTGGGGCATGGGGAACTGCGATGGCAATTAGTCTCGCAGAACGCCATCAGGTCTTATTATGGGGGCGAGAAAGCGAACAAGTTATTAAAGCAGAAAAGAATCGTGTAAACCCTATGGGATTGCCGGGCGTTAAGTTGCCAGATACTTTGCACTTAACGGATGATTTTAATAAGGCGGTCAATCATGGAACAGGATTAACTCGGTTGATCATTGTGGCAACCGCTGTTGCTGGATTAAGGCCTGTATTAACCCAACTTAAAGATTATCCTGTTAAAAATATTATTTGGCTGTGCAAAGGGTTTGAACAGAATACGGGGTTATTACCGAGTCAAGTTGCTAATGAAGTGATTGGTCATATAGGCATTAATCTGGGGGTGCTTTCAGGTCCTTCTTTTGCTCAAGAAGTGGCAGCAGGCATGCCCTGTGCTTTAACGATTGCCTCTCAATCTGAGACATTACGAGGGATTGTGGTTGGAGCGATGAATGCAGGTACGATGCGTATTTATTGCAGTGATGATGTGATTGGGGTTGAAGTTGGTGGTGCTTTGAAAAATATCTTAGCGGTAGCAACTGGGATTGCTGATGGATTATCGATGGGAATGAACGCACGTGCTGCATTAATTACTCGTGGATTGGCTGAGATTACTCGTATGGGTGTCGCATTAGGCGGTAGGCTTGAAACATTTATGGGATTAACGGGAGTTGGGGATCTGATTTTAACGTGTACGGGAGATTTATCTCGAAATAGACGTGTGGGATTGGGACTTGCAAAAGGTAAAACATTAGAGGATGTCATTAAAGAACTAGGACATGTGGCAGAAGGGGTTAATTGTGCGCATACTGTACGAGATTTGGCGCAAAAAATGAACGTTGAAATGCCATTGACTCGCGCAGTCGCTAGCGTTTTATTTGATGGGGTTTCTATTAAAGAAGCGGTTGCGCAGTTAATGGCACGTCATGTCCGTGATGAGGGGGATGTACTATATCAGCAATCTTAGGATGTTTTGCTATTCATTTATTCATTGGTATATTCTTTTCCAAAGACTTCTTTCCAAAGCTTTTTGACATGATCAACTTCTTCTTTAACCGCATTGAAGGCGATTTTTGCTTCAGAAGCCCCTTGCATACGGAGTTCATGCTGAAGTCGTCTGAAGTGACGGTAAATAGACGCGATGCGCTCTCCAGAGATTTGTGAAAATAATCCTAATTTATGGCACATTTTAAGTAATGTGATATTTCCTAAGTTGTTGGTTAATTCTGGATATTGACGAGCATATTCTAGTACGAGATATTGGACAATAAATTCAATATCCATCATGCCGCCTGTATCATGCTTGATATCAAAAAGCGAAGAATGATTGGGATGGGCATCTAAAATACGTTTACGCATTTTAATAATTTCTGTTTTGAGTTTTTCTGGATCTCGTTTTTGGCGAAGTATCTGAATGCGCAAATCTTCAAACCGTTTACCAATTAAAGGATCCCCACAACAGAAACGCGCGCGGGTTAATGCTTGATGTTCCCAAGGCCATGCTGATTGTTCTTGGTAACGTTTGAAAGCATCAAAACTCGTGACCATCAAACCACTTGCACCATCAGGGCGTAGTGCAATATCGATATCAAATAAAGTACCCGCAGAAGTTGAACTCGTCATCCAGGTAATGAATCGTTGGGCTAACCGTGCATAGTACATGGGGGCTTCTTGATCGTTGTCATCATATAAAAAAATGATATCTAAATCAGAGGCATATCCCAGTTCTTTTCCGCCGAGTTTGCCATAAGCAATAATGGCAAATTGAGGATTATTACGGTGGCGTTTGGGCATTGCAAACCATACTTCGCGCAAAGTAATTTCTGTCATGATATCCGCTAATCGAGATAAGTCGTCAGCCAGCTCTTCGACTGTTAATTCTCCGCCAAGGTCTTGTGCGAGCAAGCGAAATTGCTGAGCATGGTGTGCTTCACGTAATGTATCCATTAATTGTTCCGTATCACCACGTTGAGGTATGATCTGGGCATCTAATTCTTTGATGAAAGCATCCCAATTAGGGCGTTCCATTAATGTCCGAGCATCAAGTAATTCATCTAGCAAAATAGGATGACGTGTTAAATATTGAGCGGCCCAATCACTCGCATCTAGCATATGCATGAGTCGGGAGGTTGCAATGGGGTATTCTGTTAATAATGAGAGATAAGCCGTTCGTCTTGCGATATTTTCTAAGAAATTGAGAAAACGTTTTAACGTAGTCAATGGATCATGGGCATATTCAAGCAAATTAGATAGTACGGAGTTAATAAGGGCAACCATCTTATTGTTATTGGCATCAGATAATGCCGAGATTCGTTTGGATTTCCAAAAAGCTTGTAAATATTGTGCTGCTGTATTGACGTCAGGAAATCCTATAGCATTCAATTTAACTTGAAGAATATGCAGTTGTTCTTTTTCATCTTGATTGGTAATAAGCGGAGAAATAATCGTTTTGTCGGGATCTTGGGGTTCGTTTTTAGTTCTAAAAATGGTTTCAAATTGATCAGAAACAAAATCACGATGATGGTTCAATGTTTCCATAAGTTCGTTGATCGAAGATATGCCTGCTGCTTGTGCAATTAATAACCGGTCATTCGAATTAAGAGGGATAGAATGTGTTTGGGCGTCTTCAAGATATTGAATACGATGTTCGATATTGCGTAAAAAGATGTAGGAATCTAATAGTTTATTGGCTGTTGATGGATCTAACAGTCGTTTTTCCGCTAAAATTTTTAGGAGATGACGCGTTGATTTATCTTGAAGTGCTGGGTCTCTTCCGCCGCGGATCAGTTGAAACATTTGGACAAGGAATTCAATTTCTCGAATGCCACCTCGTCCTAATTTAACATCGTCACGATGTTCGGGATGCATTTTTTCACGACGAATAACATCTGCACGAATTTGTTGGTGGAGATTTCGGATGGATTCAATGACATTGAAATCAAGGTATTTGCGATAGATAAAAGGAAAAGCAATCTTTTGTAGAGTGGCTATATCTTTAGGATTTCCCGTAATTGCTCGTGCTTTTATCCATGCGTAGCGTTCCCATTCGCGTCCTTGAACAATAAAATAGTGTTCGATCATTCCAAAACTACCCGCTAATGGTCCAGAATTACCATTAGGGCGTAATGCCATGTCAACACGGAAAATAAAACCGTCTTCTGCAATTTCCGAAATCGCAGCAATAAGCCGTCTGCCAAGACGAATAAAAAATTCTTGATTAGAAAGAAGCCGCTGATGCTTCGTATTAGTCGGAATGGTTTCCCCATTTTCGGGATAAACAAAAATCAGATCAATATCTGATGAGACATTTAATTCACGCCCGCCTAATTTTCCCATGCCAAGTACGATTAATTCCTGCTGGGTGCCAGATGACGTACCAATCGGCATTCCATGACTTTCCATCATATCGTCGTACAAAGTTTTAAGTAATGTACGGATTGTGAATTCGGCAAATCGCGTCATGGTTTCCACAACTTCGGAGAGGTCGGCTTTCCCGGAAAGATCCCGATTAATAATGGCACAAATAATGAGGTTACGTAATCTGCGCATGGCTCTTGGTAATGCATAACCCGCCTCCATTTCATGTTTTAGAAGTGTCATGAAATTAACGTCAGTTAATGGGGCTTGAATCAATGCATTAATTTGAACTTGACGGTTTTTTCTATCTCCGTTTAACCAGTTTCGATAAAAACGAGAAGCTTGTTCTGCAGAAATTAATGCGGGTTTAATCATGATTGTAAGTATCCGTAACGGTGTTTTTTTTAAAGCATATCATTTGATATGCTTTTAAACGGTTAAAAGTTGCCTGACACTGTGCTATTTTTACGATTTGTTATTTCCTGAAAACTTATAATGCCGCAGGATCCGCAGTCAGAGAAAACACAAATTGAAAAAACGCCGATAATGCGCGTATCGGTGTGGGGGCGGTTGCATACTTTTTTTTCTCGGCATAAGTGTTTGACATGGCTCATTGGCGGTTTGTTTGGGGCTGCGTTAGCGATTATTTTAGGCCTATTTATTGTGGCTAGTGTTTTCATGTCCCATATTGAGCGATATCACCATGATATTGAATTGGCAGCGAGTAAAGCGTTAAATCAACCGGTTCGTATTGCACGTATTGACGCATTTTGGCATGGGATAAATCCCACAATTTCTTTAGAGCAAATTACAGTATCCAATCACTTTGGGCAGTCGCAGTTAAAACTAGAAAGCATTGATGCGATTGTTTCATGGAAATCGCTTTTTTCAGGGGAAATACGTTTTGCTCGTTTGGCTATTAATCGTCCTGATTTGATTGTTAAGCGAGATGTTCAAGGACGTTTCTATTTAGCTGGCATTTTAATTGATTTCAGTGAAAAAAAAGAGAATGGGATGTTGCCTTGGCTCATGAAACAAGCTGAAATTACCATTAGTGACGGAACCCTACGTTGGCAAAATGATTTTGGAAAAGCCGTTTCATTTGATATTCAGTCTATTTATGGCACGTTAGAAAATGATAACAATGACCATCATTTTGAGATCCAGATGACACCTGGATTGAAAGGGGCAGAAACACTGCAATTAAAAGGGGCATTGGTTATGGCAGATGAAGGAAATCAATTCGATCATATTAAGGTAATGGCCGATAAACTGTCTCTTGATACCTTAAATCGGTTGATTCCTTTTTTGCCAGTTAATGAAAAACGCTCTCATGATTTGTCAAGATATCAGATAGGGGGGCTATTATCTGATATGACGATTGAATGGTATGGATTACCTGTTCCTAAATGGGCAATCAAAACGTCTTTTGAGCATTTTCGTTTCAAAGAAAATGTTCATTTAACAGCCGTTGAAAAGGCATTATTGCCCGTAGGGTTTGGTGTAGATGGATTATCAGGAGAGTTAGACGCTAATTCAGAAGGTGGAAAGATTCTCTTAAATTCTCATCAAGCTGTATTGTCATTACCTATTTATCCTGAAAAAAAGCCTCTTGTCTTTGATGAATTAAAAACAGATATTGTCTGGACACAGTCAGAACAAGAGGGATTAGTGCTTGATATTCGTGATTTGGTTTTCCGACAACAAGCGATGACAGGGCGTGCTTTAGGACAATATATTTGGAATCCTCATATAAATGGTGGGGGCAATATATTAGATCTAACTGCAGAAATAGACAATTTAGAAGTTACGAATATTAAACGTTATATCCCATTACAAACGCCGAAGGAATTATCGGATTGGCTTTCTGCTGCTTTAAAAGGTGGGAAAGTGAGTCGAGCAACGATTCGCACTAAAGGGCAAATTGATAATATTCCTTATCCAAATGGCGATGGAATTTTTGAGATTCGTGCGAAACTCAATGATGTTTCCATGAATTATGCGCCATTTTCTCAATCAATTGATGGAAAACGATCGCTTTGGCCTGATTTAGAACATATTCAAGGCGAATTTCAAATGAAAGGCAAAGCCATTACGGTCCATGCCGATTCAGCGATGACTCAAGGTGTGAATTTGCATGATGTTAATGTTGTGATTCCTGATGTCCTACAAGGCGCGCCAACACTTGAAATTACAGGATATTCTAATGGATCAATGACGGATCATCTTGCTTTTGTGAAAGCATCTCCTGTTTATGAGTTAATTGATCATTTAACTGAAAATACAACGGCAACGGGTAATGGACGGGTCGATATTAAAATCCATTTGCCATTACAAGACTTAAATAAGACGAAAGTTGATGGACATTTAAAGTTTCAAAATAACGATATTGTATTACTTGAAGATTTGCCAGTTATTTCTGGCGTCCAAGGAGAATTATATTTTACAGATCGTGGTTTTTCGCTGAACGATTTAATCGGGCAATTTCTTGGTGCACCTGTTCAGATACAAGGAGGAACAATCAAGGGAGAAGATTTTCTTGTTAAGGTAAGCGGACTATTAAATGAGCAAGGCATTCGGCGCACTTATACAACTGGGGCTATGCGGCATTTGGCTCGGATGATGGAGGGGCAAGCGCCCTTTACGGTGGATATTAGAAAAGGGCAGATTCATATTGAAACAGATCTTCAAGGGATAGGGATAAATCTCCCCGAGCCATTTTATAAAGCAAAAGGTCAAAAGCGACCTTTGTCGATTACATTAAAGGACAAGCCGACGATAGGATCTGTACAACATGATGAATTATCGGTTCGTTATGGAGAAGGCTATACGGCAAAATATTTTCGTATCAAAAAAGGCCATGATCGTTATTGGCGTGTTGCTTCAGGTGGTTTTGGGATTCATCGTCCAGTTGTCGCCAAAAAAGGATTGATGGTTAATGCTGAAGTTTCCCATTTTGATTTGAATGAATGGATTGATTTCATTGTTGGTTTTTATTCTCATACCTCTTCTAGTCATGCAGGGTCATCTGCTGGATACGGATTGTTGCAGTATCTTGAACCGCATTGGTTTAGTCTTAAAGCAAATACCTTTGATGCATTTGGATTGAGAGGTCGTCAAGTTATTGCAAAAGGTTCTCGTCAAAATGGGAATTGGGAGATTGATGCATTATCAGATATTCTTGATGGGCATATTACCTATATTGAAAATAATCATGATTATCCGCATGGTTTTCTAGGTGCAAGATTAAAATATTTTGATCTTCCTTTTGCGGCCATTCAATCTAATGGACAAAAAACGGGGACAAATGCAATGTATCATGGAGCACTTCCGTCAATGAATATTGAAACGGCGAATTTAGGACTCTTTGATCGGCATCAATTAGGGCATGCTAAATTGCAAGCAGAAAGTGTTGTATTGCCAAAAGGAAACGAATGGATCATCAAAAAATTGATGATTAGTAATAAAGATGCTTTTTTTTCTGCGAATGGAAAATGGGTTGCATTGCCTGGTATGGTTCCTATGACCAAGTTGGATTTCCAATTAGAGACTTCTAATGAAGGTGGATTATTTAAACGTCTATTGTTGGATGGATTTTTAAAAGATGGGGTTGGCGTTCATAAAGGCAGTATCCGATGGCATGGTTTACCATTTGTTCCTGATTTTTCATCGCTATCAGGCAAATTATCGATTAACCTGACCAATGGAGAATTTCAAAGTGTTAAACCGGGCGCCGCAAAGTTACTCAGTATATTGAGTTTGAAATCGATTCCTCGGCGCATTGGATTCGATTTAAGAGATATTGTTTCTGAAGGATTTGCTTACGATAGTATTTCTGGGGATTTTGATATTGTTGATGGGGTAATACGGACAGATAATTTGAAAGTGATGGGACTTGCTGCAGAAATTTCAATGAACGGTTTGATTAATATGGTTGATATGACGCAGGATATGAAGGCAGTTGTTGTCCCGGAAATTAATGCGGCAGGGGCATCAATTGCGGTGGGGGTATTAAATCCAGTGATTGGTGCGGGAACATTGCTGGCTCAAGTTTTAGCGAGAAGCCCATTGATGCAAAAATTCACGCTTCAGTACCATATCACAGGAAGTTGGGAAAATCCCCTTGTGCAACAGATTGGAAAATAAAATAGACATATTCGTGCCGAAAGATTGGTAATCGTCTCTTACCATAGCCACAGGAGAAAAAGATGACAAAAGTTGCTGCTGTTCAGATGGTGTCAACACCTGTTGTTAGTGAAAATAAACGGGTTGCAGAACGTTTAATTCGGGAAGCGGCAGATAAAGGGGCCGAATTAGTATTGCTGCCAGAGTATTGGCCTGCGATTGGATTAAAAGATATTGAGAAATTGGCGGTCGCAGAACCGTATGGGAATGGCCCTATTCAGGATTTTATGGCGCAGCTAGCACAGCGATATAAAATTTGGCTGATTGGAGGAACATTATCGTTATTTGCACCAGATGCCAATAAAGTCTTAAATACAACTTTGGTTTATCGACCAGATGGTGTGAATGTTGCACGCTATGACAAAATTCATTTGTTTAGTTTTTCAACGGAGCGGGAAGCGTATGATGAGTCTGTCGTTATTAATCGAGGACATTCGGTGACGGCATTTGATGCGCCATTTGGTCGAGTTGGCTTGTCCGTTTGTTATGATTTACGTTTTCCTGAACTTTATCGAGCTTTAGGTGAATGTCAATTAATGGTTGTCCCTGCTGCTTTTACTTATACAACAGGGCAAGTACACTGGGAAATTTTATTACGAGCTAGAGCCATTGAAAATCAAACATATATTCTGGCTGCTGCACAAGGGGGACGCCATGTGACTGGTCGACGAACTTGGGGACATTCCATGTTAATCGATCCTTGGGGGCAGATTCGTTCCGTTTGTGTGGAAGGGGAAGGACTTGCTATGGGGGATATTGATGAGACATTATTGTCTACGGTTCGTGAAAAATTGCCCGCTTTAAAACACCGTCAGCTTTGATTTTTATGTTAGATCATCAATAGATACATTAAAATCGATACTTTTGAATTTTGAATAACAATTTCATGTCTTTACAGAATACAGCGACAGATCATTTATTACAGGCAAAATCAGTATTACTCGATCCATTCGATTTGAATGAGGCATTATTGATGCATACGATGGCTGATATCTTTACCCATCAGGTTGATTATGCGGATATGTATTTCCAATTTTGCAAAAGTGAGAGTTGGGGATTAGAAGAAGGTATTGTTAAATCGGGTAGTTTCTCAATTGACAAAGGTGTTGGCGTTCGTGCTGTATCGGGCGATAAAACGGCATTTTCTTATTCGGACGATATTTCACTGACCGCTTTGCGTCATGCCGCTTCTGCCGTTAAAACCATTGGTCATCAAGGAAGTGGGATTGCGCCGTTTTTGTCGAAAACGACAACATTAGAGGCCCATTCGCTGTATTTACCCAATGATCCTTTGCAGACATTAACAGCCGTTGAAAAGGTGGCATTACTTGAAAAAGTGGAAAAACTCGCTAAGGCGACAGATCCTCGTATTGTGCAAGTAATGGCTGGATTGGCCGGAGAGTACGATATCGTCATGGTTGTTCGTAGTGATGGTCAATTAGCAGCAGATATTCGTCCATTGGTGCGATTATCTGTAACCGTCATTGCAGAACAAAATGGGCGTCGAGAAGTAGGAACAAGTGGCGGTGGAGGACGTTTTGGTTATGCTTATTTTACAGACGAGCAAATCATGACATATGTTCGCCAAGCGGTTGATTCGGCATTGACGAATCTTGAAGCTAAATCAGCACCTGCAGGGTCTATGACTGTTGTTTTAGGACCAGGGTGGCCTGGTGTATTAATTCATGAAGCGGTTGGTCATGGACTTGAAGGGGATTTTAATCGAAAGGGATCAAGTACATTTTCTGGTTTATTAGGGCAAAAGGTTGCGGCAGAAGGAATTACTGTGGTTGATGATGGAACGATTGCAAGCCGCCGAGGGTCATTAAATGTTGATGATGAAGGAAATCCGACTCAGCGTAATGTCCTTATTGAAAATGGGGTACTTAAAGGTTATTTACAAGATGCCTTGAATGCTCGTTTAATGAAAATGCCGATAACAGGGAATGGCCGTCGACAATCTTATGCCAGTCTTCCTATTCCTCGAATGACCAATACTTTTATGTTAGGTGGAGATAAAGATCCTGCCGAAATTATTGCTTCGGTGAAAAAAGGATTATATGCGGCTAATTTTGGCGGGGGACAAGTGGATATTACCAGTGGTAAATTTGTTTTTTCTGCGAGTGAAGCCTATATGATTGAAAATGGAAAATTAACTTATCCGGTCAAAGGGGCAACATTAATTGGCAATGGCCCAGATGTGTTAAAGCGTGTTTCCATGGTTGGTTATGATATGAAATTGGATACAGGAGTTGGTGTTTGCGGTAAAGAAGGTCAAAGTGTTCCTGTCGGAGTCGGTATCCCAACAACCCGAATTGAAGATGTTACTGTAGGAGGAACTGGTGTTTAATTGAGGGCTTTTTCTCAATATATTTTGGAGCAAAAGCAATAGATTTAAAAAGTGATTAAATAAAAATTTTGTCAGTTGTAAAAAACTGGTTTACAATAAAACGATCTAGTGACCTGAAATTATTCATAAAATGTTGAATTTCACCCGATTTTATTTTTATTTTTTCTTTAGCCGTGTGCTGAAAAGGCGGTGAAAGGACGGGTCATACTTATATAGAATGAAATTAAAGACCAAAAACCGCCAGGAAATAACTGGCGGTTTTTTTTATGATTACCCAAGGGGAAAAACATGCAAAAACCAATTGATGATCTGCGTATCGTTGCGATGGAAGAACTAACACCACCATCACAGTTGCTCAGTGCGTTTCCATGCCGTACAGAAACGGCGCAGACCGTATCGACTTGCCGAGATAATATTCATAATGTTTTACACGGAACCGATGATCGGTTGATTGCTATTATTGGGCCATGTTCTATTCATGATCCGAAAGCAGCGATGGAATATGCAGAACGTTTAAGAGAAGAGAGCGAGCGTTATAAAGATGATTTGATTATTTTGATGCGTGTTTATTTTGAAAAACCGCGGACAACGATTGGTTGGAAAGGATTAATTAATGATCCATTTTTAGATGAAAGTTATCGCATTAATGACGGATTACATATTGCTCGTGAATTATTGCAGAAGATTAATACATTAGGGCTTCCTGCTGCAACGGAATTTTTGGATATGATTAGTCCACAATATATTGCTGATATGGTCAGTTGGGGGGCAATCGGTGCACGTACAACAGAATCACAAGTCCATCGTGAATTGTCTTCTGGATTATCATGTCCTGTTGGGTTTAAAAATGGAACGGATGGCAATGTCAAGATTGCGATTGATGCGATTAAGGCCGCTTCTCATCCGCATCATTTCTTATCCGTCACAAAAAGTGGCCATACGGCTATTTTTGAAACCCAAGGAAATCCTGATTGTCATATTATTTTACGAGGTGGATTTAAACCAAATTATGATTCTGAAAGTGTTCAGGCTGCCGTTCAATCATTAAAAACAAATGGGATTAATCCAAATATTATGATTGATGCATCTCATGGCAATAGTAATAAGAAAGCAGAAAATCAAATACCTGTTACTGAAAATATTGCCGAAAATGTTGCTAAAGGAAATACGAATATTTTTGGGGTTATGATTGAGTCTAATTTAGTTGCAGGGCGGCAGGACTTGGGGGATGGGAAGCATTTGACTTATGGTCAGTCTATTACAGATGCTTGTCTTGGTTGGCAAGATAGTCAAATGTTGCTAAATAAATTGTCAGAAGCTGTTCGTCGTCGTCGTGATTTTCTAAAGCAATGAATTTTTAATACCGTCTCTATGGGTTGCTTAATGGATTTGAAACGTTAATAAGCAGTCCATTAGAAAAAATCCACTGTTATTTGGGTATAAAAATGACAGTGGATTTTTTAATAAGCGATGAAGAAAATTAATTACGAAAATTATTAAATTCCAATGGAATATCTTTAATTTTTTCTCGTAACATCTGCATGGTTGCTTGTAGATCGTCTTTTTTATTGCCCGCTACACGGACAGATTCTCCTTGAATACTGGCTTGAACTTTCAATTTATTGTCTTTAACAAGTTTGACAATCTTTTTGGCCATATCCGATTGAATTCCATTTCTGATGGTGATGACTTGTTTGACTTTGTCTCCTCCAATTTTTTCAATCTTAGATTCTTCCAAAAAGCGAATATCCACTTTGCGTTTTGTCATTTTGTTCGTTAAGACATCTTGTACTTGGCGTAATTGGAAATCAGAATCTGCAAAAATGGTTAAATCGGCATCTTTTTGTTCAACTCGGGCATCACTCCCACGAAAGTCAAAGCGTGTACCAATTTCTTTATTAGTCTGGTCAACGGCATTATGTACTTCAACCATGTTTGCTTCAGAGACAACATCAAAAGATGGCATAGTATCCCTTTCTTTAAGACCTCAACGGAGGGGTTAATGATCAATTCGCTAAGCATTCTACCGAATAATTTCTTTTCTATATAGTGATTCTTTGTTCTGTTGAAAAAATTATTATAAAGCTAAAAAAGGATGAAATCAGTTGATGTTATATAGCCTGAAATCAGGCAATCGATGATTATCTAAAAATATTCCCATTATTTTTTCTGTGTTAGACTTTATTTTAGTGATCAATAAAAGCTAAGAATTAATAATATTTTAGGGCTATGGATAATCGTTTTTTCCTTCAGCAAGAAGTTTCTTTAAAGACACTTAATACATTTGGCATTAATACTGTCGCTGCTTATTATGTAGAAATTCATAATTTGATCGATCTTTATCGGATTTATCAAGATGAAAAACTACGGAATCTGCCACGTCTGATCCTTGGTGGGGGAAGTAATGTATTGCTCGTATCAGAACGTTTTAATGGGTTGGTCCTGAGGATAATCAATAAAGGGATCAATATAGAACGAGATGATGGACAAGCTGTTTATATTCGTGTTTATGCCGGTGAAAAATGGCATGATTTTGTTCAATGGACATTGCAACAAGGATATCCAGGACTTGAGAATCTCTCTTTTATTCCGGGGACTGTTGGTGCAGCACCTATTCAAAATATTGGGGCTTATGGTGCTGAAATGAAAGATCATTTCTATTCTTTAAGGGCATTTGATTTTCAATCAGGGCAAGTTATTGAGTTAGATCGAGAAGATTGCGCTTTTTCTTATCGCGATAGTATTTTTAAACACGTTGAAAAGAATCGTTTTGTAATTACGGATATTACATTTGCTTTACCAAGAAAATGGATTCCAAATATTAAGTATAAGGATATTTCAGATTATTTTGCCAATAAAAAAATTGATGCGCCAACCGCAAATCAGATTAGTCAAGCGGTTGTTGAAATTCGTCAGCATAAATTGCCAAATCCGGCTTTGCAAGGTAATGCCGGGAGTTTTTTTCAGAATCCAACCGTTACCGCTGAAGATTTAGCGGTGTTAAAACTTAAGTTTCCAACAATTCCTGCTTATGCCCAATCCAATGGAACATTTCGTATTGCGGCAGGTTGGTTAATTGATCAATGTGGTTGGAAAGGGAAACGGTTAGGCAATGCTGGCGTTTGCGCGACACAGGCATTGGTACTGATTAATTGTGGAGACGCAAAAGGAGAAGAAATTGCTGAGTTAGCGAGAACCATTCAAGATGATGTCTATAAAAAGTTTGGTGTTCAGTTAGTGCCAGAACCTGATTTTATTAATTGATAGATGCAATGCGTCAATTAGAATGATTGAGCTCAAATCATCTTAGAGAGCAGTCGCTATAAATAACGAAATAGGCTATTGACGCATTATGATACAAATCGTATTGATAATTTTAGATGTCATTTAGTATTGAATTAGTAGACTAGCCCCATCATTTCTATTTTTAGGTGACATCACAGCGGAGTTTCAATAGCGTTAATCCCCTTCAAATTGGCAAAGAGTAAAAGCAGAGCATCCTAAGGTTGCTAATTTTTCTTTTCCTTTTAGGTCAGGTAAATCAATGATGAACGCACATTCGGTAACGTTACCGCCGCATTGACGGACCAATTTAATAGCAGCTTCGGCTGTTCCTCCTGTCGCTAGTAAATCGTCTATGATGAGTACTCGTTCTCCAGGCGAAATCGCATCGGTATGGATTTCGAGGGTATTGGTGCCATATTCGAGTTCATAATTTTCGCTATAAACTTTGCAGGGTAATTTCCCTTTTTTACGAATTAAAACAAGTCCAGTGCCGAGTAAATAAGCAAGCGGCGCACCAATGATAAATCCTCTTGATTCAATCGCAGCAATGCGATCAATTGTTTGGTTTTTGTAGTGAGTAGCAAGTTGGTCAATTGCTATTTTTAGACCATCAGGCGTATTAATTAATGTTGTAATGTCGCGAAACATCACACCTTTCTTAGGATAGTCTGCAATGGTACGAATAAAATCGGTTAATTGTTTTGCCATAATTCTTTGAAGTTATTATTCGAATTTTGGTTAAGGATAAATGACCAGTAATCGGTAAGCTCATTAAGAAGTTGCTCTAATGTCTAAGTATACTTATTTAAGAAGACGTCCTAAAATCGCATCTAGCTTTTTTATAAGTTCAGGATCTTGAGCTTTTGAGTCAGTGATAAGAGAAGCCTCTAACGCTTGTCGACAAGCACATGTTACATTGGAAGTATCTGCTAGAATGACCGGGATGGCTTCTTGCAATAGCTTTTGAGCTTTAGCGGCATTGCTAGAAAAAGTTTCAACAATTTGCTGAACTGTCACATTGTCATGATCAGGATGCCAGCAGTCGTAATCAGTGACCATCGCAATAGTGGTGTAACACATTTCTGCTTCTCGTGCGAGCTTTGCTTCAGGCAGATTGGTCATGCCAATGACATCACATCCCCATTGGCGGTACATTTGAGATTCTGCATAGGTTGAAAATTGAGGACCTTCTATAACGAGATAAGTTCCTCCTAATGTGGCATCAATGCCTAATTGAATGGCCGTTTCATAAAGAATTTTCGAAAGACGGTGACAGATCGGGTGGGCCATTGAGATATGTGAAACACAACCATTGCCAAAAAAGGAACGAGGCCGAGCAACGGTACGATCAATAAATTGATCGACAATGACAAACTTTCCTGGCGGAAGATTTTCACGCAGAGAACCAACTGCGCTGATAGAAATTAAATCAGTGACTCCAGCTCGTTTGAGTACATCAATATTGGCAAGATAGTTAATTCCACTAGGCGATAGTTTATGTCCTCGACCATGTCGTGGAAGAAAAACTAAGGGGTTTCCATTAAGATCGCCGAAGAGTAATTCATCAGAGGGTTCTCCAAAAGGTGAAGCAATTTTTTCCCAATGCGTATTCGTTAGTCCATCAAGACTATATATGCCGCTGTCACCAATAATACCTAACACAGAAATTCCTATTAATAACGATTGAAAATACTATTATAAAAAAACGGCCCGAAAAAGAAGGACCGTTTTTTTGATCAATAACCAATGCTGTTATTTTTTATGACGTACGTTTGCAGCGATACGTAGACGAAGAGCATTAAGTTTGATGAAGCCGTTTGCGTCTTTTTGATCATAAGCACCAGCATCATCTTCGAAAGTTGCAATCGTTGTATCAAATAGCGAATCATTTGCAGAATCACGACCTACTACAATGACATTACCTTTGTATAATTTAACACGAACCGTTCCATTAACATGTTCTTGAGTGTGATCAATTAAGGTTTGTAAGGCAATGCGTTCTGGAGACCACCAATAACCGTTATAGATAATAGAAGCATAACGTGGCATTAATTCATCTTTCAGGTGAGCGACTTCACGATCCAAACAGATGGATTCAATTGCACGGTGTGCTTTTAGCATGATTGTTCCCCCTGGCGTTTCATAACAACCGCGAGATTTCATGCCGACATAACGATTTTCGACTAAGTCCAAACGGCCGATGCCATGTTTTGCACCAAGACGGTTTAATTCCATTAAAACAGCCGCAGGGGATAGTTTTTTGCCATTTAAACCAACAATGTCACCTTTTGCATATTCAATATCTAAATATTCTGCTTGATTAGGGGCATCTTCTGGACTGCAAGTCCAACGCCACATTGAAGTTTCTGGTTCTGCATTTGGGTTTTCTAGATAGCGCCCTTCATAGCTAATATGCAACATGTTGGCGTCCATTGAGTATGGAGCACCCCCTTGTTTGTGTTTCATTTCAATTTCAATACCAGCAGCTTCAGCGTAAGCTAATAACTTTTCACGCGAAGTCAAATCCCATTCACGCCATGGGGCAATGACTTTAACATTAGGCATTAAAGCATAAGCGCCGAGTTCAAAGCGGACTTGATCGTTCCCTTTTCCTGTTGCGCCATGAGCAATGGCATCTGCGCCTGTCATTTTTGCGATTTCAATTAAGCGTTTTGCAATCAAAGGACGCGCAATACTAGTGCCTAATAAATATTCTCCTTCATAAATGGTATTGGCACGGAACATCGGGAAGACAAAGTCACGAACAAATTCTTCACGCAAATCATCGATGAAGATATTTTCAGGTTTAATGCCAAATTTCAAAGCTTTTTGGCGAGCAGGATCCAATTCTTCACCTTGACCTAAGTCAGCTGTAAAAGTGACAACTTCACATTGATAGGTATCTTGCAGCCATTTTAGAATAACAGAGGTATCTAAACCGCCGGAGTATGCGAGAACAACTTTCTTTACGTCGCTCATAATTTTCTTTCGTGTAATACAAGTGGATAGTATGCGAATAGGGCGTGATAGAGACACGCCCTGATGATTTTAACCAGCATATTTTATGCCGTTTCTACTGAAACGAAAACAGGCCTAATGGTACAGATGGCAATTCTTTTGAGGCGACTTAGTAATTATTCAACTTTGCCTTTAACAAAATATTCCAGTAGTGCTTTTTGGACATGCAGTCGATTTTCGGCTTCATCCCAAATAACAGACTGTGGACCATCAATGACTTCAGCTTCAACTTCTTCGCCCCGATGAGCAGGTAAGCAATGCATAAATAGAGCATCCGGTTTTGCTCGCGCCATTTTTGCGGCATCGACATTCCATCCAGCAAAAGCTTTTTTGCGAATTTCGTTTTCTTTTTCCCATCCCATGCTGGTCCAGACGTCAGTTGTCACAAGGTCGGCCCCTTCACAGGCATCTGAAGGATCAGAGAATAACGTAAAATGGCTATGATCTTCAGAGACCCAGCGATAATCAATATCGTATCCTTTAGGGGTTGAAACATTGACATGGAAATCAAAGATTTTTGCTGCTTGTAACCAAGAGTACAGCATGTTATTTGCATCTCCAATCCAAGCAACCGTTTTGTTTTTAATGGTGCCACGATGCTCAATATAAGTGAATACATCGGCAAATACTTGGCATGGATGATGTTCATCGGTTAACCCATTAATAACAGGAACCCGAGAATTTGCAGCAAAGCGCTCAATAATGTCATGACCAAAAGTTCTGATCATAATAATGTCAGACATACGCGACATTACTTGAGCGGCATCTTCAATAGGTTCTCCACGGCCAAGCTGGCTGTCGCGTGTATTGAGATAAACTGCAGTGCCTCCGAGTTGATGCATCCCTGCTTCAAAAGACAAACGAGTGCGAGTAGAACTTTTCTCAAAGACCATCACCAGTGTCCGATCAAGGAGAGGATGGTAGGTTTCAAAATTCTTAAATTTCTTTTTGATGATGCTAGCACGCTGGATAAGATATTCATATTCAGCCAGTGTTAAATCAGAAAACTGCAGATAATGTTTTATGGCCATGTTATGCTCCAGACGGATAAATTTGCCGTCTTTATGATGGTTAATCCTTGATTGTATAAGATTTTTCTTTTTTTATAAAGAGTTGTTAAGCTAGGGGTTTTCCCATTTAAATTTGATTATGATGAGCTGTTGAAAATAAAAAGAAGTTCTTTTAATGGTATTTTTTGTAATGAAATTGGGTATACTTTTCCATCAATTTTCTTAAAAATCTCGGAGAGTTTTCAAGAAAACGACCTTGAAATATTATTAGCAAAAAAATCTTAGAACTTATGAGTAATACCGAATTGGAGGCCAGTAACCTTATCGGAATAATCGCCAAAGATCTTAGCAGCC
>CAKRSU010000005.1 GCA_934401755.1 uncultured Oxalobacter sp. | reverse complement strand
ATTACTGTGAAGCTGAGATTTGGAATGGAGAAGCCTTAGTTGCCAAAGCCATGGGGACGTTTAAAGTGTTTAAGCGTCATGACATTGCTAAACGGTTACAATTGACTTCAGCGGAATACTTGAATAAATAACCTCCAGTTTTGATTCAAGATGTATCAAGTTTTAGCGGGCGTTTATCTTGGAATGAGCGCTTTTTTATTGTGATGTTAGGTTTCATCGAAAGATGAAACTTATTCAAGGTCTAGTTTGATATTGTTATATCGGAAATCGTTATGATGAATACCTATCTCATTGGAGATGTTCATGGGTGTTTGCCTCAGTTAGAAGCATTATTGGCGATGATTGCACACGAATCATCAGATGCCTATTTTTTATTTACAGGTGATTTGATTAACCGTGGTCCTGATTCATTGGGGGTGTTGCGTCGAATTATAGCATTAGGAGAGAGAGCACAAGTTGTATTAGGAAATCATGATCTGCATTTATTAGGAATTGCAGCGGGTGTTCGTCAGATAAAAACGGGAGATACGGTTAAAGACATCTTAGAGGCGCCAGATCATGCAGCATTGATTGATTGGATTCGTTCTCGACCGATGGCGTATCCTCTTGGAGAAAATGGTATTCTTGTTCATGCGGGCTTATTACCTCAATGGTCTCGTTCAAAAGCTTTAACTTTAGCATCTGAAGTTGAATCTGTGCTTCAAGGAAGGCACTGGAAAACATTCATGATGGAAATGTATGGGAATCAGCCAAATTGTTGGGATGATCATTTAACGGGTGGAGATCGATTACGATGTATTATTAATGGATTAACACGCCTACGTTTTTGTTCAGCAAAAGGCGTAATGGATTTTAAAGCAAAACTTGGACCTGAAACGGCACCGATGGGTTATATGCCTTGGTTTAAAGTACCAGAAAGGCAATCGAGAAATAATCTCGTGGTTTGGGGACATTGGTCGACATTAGGTCTAGTAAATGAACCAACATTGTTGGCATTAGATACAGGATGTTTATGGGGGGGCGCTTTAACAGCGGTTCGATTAGAAGATCGAGCGGTTTTTCAGATTGCGTCTTCTGGATATCGTGTGCCAACTATCTAGTATTATCATTTTTGAGGGCTAATTCAATAGCATTAAAAGCCATTTGGGCTAAATCTTTCCGGTGTTTTCCTGTTATGTCAATAATCGGTAAAACGGTGAGTTCTGCGGTAATGTGACTGGCATTTAAAATTCGTTTTAAACTAGCCAACATGCTGATATTACCAGTAAAATCGACTGCTTTAGCATAAGAACCATCTGGCATTCTATATCGAATAGCAAGCGGTTGAACAGGAATGTGAGTATGAATTGCTCCTTCAAATAAGTTAGCATGAAAAGGGAGCATTTTACCTTGAGAAGCAGTTGTGCCTTCTGGAAAGAAAATGCAACGTTCATGAGCCAGTAAGTTTTCAATCAGTTTATTGAGCGTTTGTTTGAGATTGCGGTTACTTAAACGATCTAAATAAATAGTTCCAACCTTACGGCCTAGATAACCGATGACAGGCCAAGTTGCCATTGCTGATTTAGCAATAAAATGCCCGTTAATATGAGCATAAATTAAAAATATATCAAGCCACGAAATATGGTTTGAAACGATTAATGCTTGAGAAGATAAACGTTCAGGGTAATTGATGACGGTTTTTATGCCAGAAATTGCCATTAGTTGACGTGACCATTTCTGTATGTAACGTTTTTGAGCGGCTTTGTTAATGAAATGATAGATGATACCGCAGTAAAATACTGCGGCAAGAACATGGATGATTAAACGGGTACTTCTAATAAGCCGACGCATTATCAATAATGATCTATCATTGGCATGTTAGCGCTCAAAAACAGGACGTCCATCAATAAGCGTTAAATGAATTCGTCCAGGCAGCTCTTTGTCAAGAAATGGGGTGTGATGTCCTTGGCTAATCAATGCATCCGCTTTAACAGTCCATTTAGCCAATGGATCAAAAAGACAAATATCTGCAATTTCTCCTACTCCTAATGTTCCACAAGGCAGGTTCAAGACACGAGCGGGTTCGCAAGTGATTTTTGCGATAGCACGAGATAAAGCATCTTTTTCGCTATTTTTCATGGCCCATTTTAAAGTTAGCGATAATAGTAATTCAAGGCCTGTCGCACCAGGAGCCGCTTCACCAAAGGGCAACATTTTTTCATCATCATCTGTTGGTGTATGATCAGAACAAATTGCATCAATGGTGCCATCCTGTAAGCCTACTGTAATGGCATTACGATCCATTGGCGAGCGTAATGGAGGGGTTAAACGAGCATTTGCATCAAAGAAATCAATATCCGCATCCGTTAGATGAACATGGTGAATCCCAACATCAGCTGTTACAGGGAGTCCTTCTGCTTTTGCTTGGCGCACAAGATTGATTCCTGCTGCGCTTGATAAGCGACACAAGTGCACTCTAGCTCCTGTAATTCGCATCAGTTCGAATATGGTATGAAGGCTAATCGTTTCAGCTATAACAGGGATGCCAGAGAGGCCTAAACGAGCAGATAATGCGCCAGAATGGGCCATCCCATTGCGGCTTAATGAAGGATCTTGAGGTTGTAACCAGATGCAATAGTCAAATGATTTTGCATATTGCATAACACGCAATAACATTTCTGAGTCAGGTAAAGGAGCATTTGCATTGGAAAATCCAATGCATCCCGCATCCGTTAATTCTGACATTTCAGGCAATTTTTCACCATGAAGACCTAAGGTTAAGGCTCCTAGCGGATAAATATGGGCTTTATTTAAAGAAGAAGCGCGATATTTCAGCATTTCAACTAATCCAGGTTCGTCTAATACAGGCTCTGTATCAGGCGGACAAACCAGCGAAGTAATGCCACCGGCAAGAGCAGCACTCAGTTCTGATTTTAAAAAGGAACGATGTTCGTTGCCAGGTTCGCGCAAGCGAGCGCCTAAATCGACCAAACCAGGAGCGACGATAAGATGAGTCGCATCAATAATACGATCTGGGGTGAAATCAAAGGTTGATTCATCCGTAAATATAGCGAAAATTTTTCCATCTGCAATGGCTAAATTACAAATACCGTCAATTCGATTAGCTGGATCGATGACATGTCCATTTTTAATTAGCAGTTTCATAACAATCTCCAGAAATCGAGTGATTTTTAATTGGCGGCTAAAATGCTCATAACAGCCATTCTGACGGCAATTCCGAAAGTTACCTGTGACAAAATAACCGCTTGAGGACCATCTGCTACAGCAGAATCGATTTCAACGCCACGGTTAATTGGACCTGGATGCATCACAATAGCATCTGATTTTGCCAATGCTAATCGTTCTGGCGTTAGACCATAACTTTTGAAAAATTCCTGGGTTGTCGGCAATAAAGCACTATTAATTCGCTCATTTTGAACACGGAGCATAATAATGACATCAACATCTTTTAAACCTTCTTCCATATTGGTGAATTGTCGAACGCCTAATTCAGATAAACCCGATGCAAGTAATGTCGCAGGACCAATGGTTCGAATTTCTGGGACACCTAAAGTTTTGAGTGCATAAATATCAGAACGAGCGACTCGACTATGCACAACATCTCCAACAATCGCAACTTTAAGATTTGAAAAGTCTTTTTTATAGTGACGAATGGTAAACATATCTAAAAGCCCTTGGGTAGGGTGAGCATGTCGACCATCTCCAGCATTAACAACATGCAGATGGTCACGATGATGGTCATTGATATGTTTAGCAATAAGAAAAGGGGCTCCAGATTGAGCATGCCGAACAACAAACATATCGGCATTCATGGAAGTTAAATTATCAACCGTATCCAGTAATGTTTCTCCTTTACTCGTAGAAGAAGCAGCAATATTTAAGTTGATTACATCGGCAGACAAACGTTTGGCCGCAATTTCAAAAGTTGTGCGGGTACGCGTTGAGTTTTCAAAGAAAAGATTAAAAACACTTTTTCCACGAAGTAAAGGAACTTTTTTTACTTCACGATCTGATACACTAACAAACGATGATGCCGTATCTAGAATATGAAGGATAATGTCTTTTGGCAAACCGCGCAGTGCTAATAAATGTTGCAGTTCGCCATGATTATTTAATTGAGGATTAAGCATTTTCCAGCGTTAAGGAGAAAGTTTTGTCATCACACTGGTGCAGAACCAGTATTTCGTTTTTTTCTGCCGAAATAGTTGTTGCAACAAAATCGGCAACTATGGGAAGTTCACGTCCACCACGATCAATTAATGCTCCTAATATGATACGAGCTGGCCGACCATAATCAAATAATTCATTAATGGCAGCACGAGTTGTCCGTCCCGTATAAAGGACATCATCAATCAGTAAAATGGTCATCCCGTTGACGTCAAAAGGGATTTGTGTCGGTTTTACTTCAGCAGGAAGCCCTTTTTCGGCATAATCATCACGGTAAAAAGAAACATCAATAAATCCAGGTGGTGTCGTTAAACAAAGATCTTGAACTAAACGCTCGGCAATCCATGCTCCTCCTGAACGAATGCCCACAATAACGATATTGTCAAAATTTTTAAAAGCAAGACCAATTTGATCTTTTAGATTTTGGTATAGCTTTTCCGCATCCAATTCGGAAACAGAAGGTCTCATTGAAACAGTTGCTCCTGTAAAAATGATTGAAAGGATTTTGATCGTATAAATTGAGATAACATCATATCAAATTATTTTTATATGATCCCTTTATATAACCTTTGATTGTAACAGACCTATGTCATGTGTCGTAGAAGAAATAGGATTTTTTAGTGATTTTTATGGGGAGAGGTTATTTTTCGTTTAATTAAAGGAGAATGCATTCCTCGTTTGTATTCATTCATGATGATATTAATGTTGTTAAGAATGATACGAGAGTCACGAGCAATTTTTTCTAATTCTTCAAAATCAATTTGGCGATTTGCTTGATTAAGTCGGGTGTCGATGATTTTTGAAATTCGTTTAACATCAATTGCTAATTGGTATAATCGATTAATAACATTGTGGCCTTGGGCAATTTTTTCAGGGAGATCAACGGAGGCAGCATAGATATTCCATGGTGCCTGAGCCCATTTTTTTGATCGATTACTGAGGTCGTGAATAACCGCGTAGATCATTTTTTGATGTTTTCCGTTGAGTAGTGTTGAGAGGCTTTGAGTGACCATTTGAATTTCTTGAATAATTTGAAGTCCTCTAGCTTGCATTTTATGATAAGTTCCATCAATCATTGGGATGATCGCAGGCGTATCATGGGATGTGATGAGTGGTTCGGAATGGGAACCATTATCCGCTAATTCAATTGAAGAAATGCCCGTAACTGGTTGGTAAGCAATAACAGCATAGGTACTTCGGGTAATGGGCGTTTTTTGATCAATTTCAAGTGTGATATCAATAGCGCCTTTATTTTTTTTGCTAAAGCCTAATTCAGTAACATGCCCAATATCAATCCCATTGAATTTTACTTTACTGCCTTTATTCAAACTCTTGACGGAATGAAAAGTAGTAATCTGGTAGTAAAAATAATCTGAAGCGTTACGATTTAGAAAGAGAAAGATACAGAGCGTTATTATTCCGAGAATACCGGTGAAGAGCAACGTAATCAAGGCATGCGATTTGTTTTCCACCGTTGATCCTATCTATTCATTATGTGTATTGAGATTAGTGCTATCAATAACCATAAGCTTTATGGTTATTCTATCGAAATAAATTCAGTTTGACGGAAGAATAACATAATCATACGGCTAAGGACCATGATCTCAATGTTTGATGTTCTTTAAACACAAGGGTGGAGTAGAATAAACACCTTGTTTAATTCTGTTTAATTTCAATAAATCTCATGACTGTAAGAACCCGATTTGCGCCGAGTCCGACAGGTTTCCTGCATTTAGGCGGTGCGCGTACTGCACTTTATTCTTGGGCTTATGCCCGTCATCATCAAGGTAAATTTGTTTTACGCATTGAAGATACTGATCTCGAACGTTCAACTGATGAGGCCGTTCAAGCCATTATTGATGGGATGAAATGGCTTGGATTAGAACATGATGAGGGGCCTTTCTATCAAATGAAGCGTATGGACCGTTATCGTGAAGTGATTACTCAAATGTTAAAGGATGGTTCCGCTTATTATTGCTACTGTACCCCCGAAGAGTTAAATGAAATGCGTGAACGTCAAAAAGCGGCAGGAGAAATCCCTCGATATGATGGAAAATGGCGTCCAGAACCTGGCAAGATTCTTCCGCCTATTCCAGAAGGTGTTCATCCTGTTGTTCGTTTTCGTAATCCCCAAGAAGGCGTTGTAACTTGGAAAGATCATGTTAAAGGGGAGATTACGATTGCAAATAGCCAGTTAGATGATTTAATTATTGCACGTTCGGATGGAACGCCGACCTATAATTTTTGTGTTGTCATTGATGATTGGGATATGGGGATTACCCATGTTATTCGTGGTGATGATCATGTCAATAATACGCCTCGTCAGATTAATATGCTTAAAGCATTGAATGCTCCTGTTCCTGAATATGCTCATTTACCTATGATTTTAGGAGATGACGGTGAAAAATTATCTAAACGTCATGGGGCTGTATCTGTTATGGAGTATCCAGCTGCAGGATATTTACCTGAAGCGATGTTGAACTATTTAGCTCGACTGGGATGGAGTCATGGGGATGATGAAGTATTTTCCATGAAGCAGTTTTGTGAATGGTTTGATTTTGATCATTTATCCGCTTCAGCTTCTCAATTTAATACTGAAAAGCTCAATTGGCTAAATAATCATTATATTCGTGAAGCAGATAATGCTCGTCTTGAAACATTAGTTCGTCCGCAATTAGAACAATTAGGTGTTGATTTATCGATAGGACCTAATTTACAAGAAGTAATTGGATTGATGAAAGATCGAGCAAATACGGTCAATGAATTAGCGCAATCTACTTTGATTTTTTATGGACATCCCGATCCTGATCCTGAAGTGTTAAAAGAGCATCTTACTGAAGCTTCTCGCGAAGCATTAAAAGAATATGCTGATCAGATTAAAACGGTTGATTGGAATCGTGATGCACTTAAAGCGATGATGAAAGGTATTTTGAAACAACGTAAGATGAGAATGCCTCAGGTAGCAATGCCGTTACGTTTGTTATTAACAGGAGAACTCCATACCCCATCTATTGATGCTGTTGTTTGTCTTTTTGGACGCGAGACTGTTCTTGAACGACTCAAGAATTTGTAATCATTTTTAGGGTTAAATTGAGAAAATCCTGTCAATGTTATTTAAATCATGACAGGATTTTTAATGTAATATTCATTATCGGAAAAAGGAAGAATTGTTTAGTCTAAGGTTGTTTGTTTTTTTCAAGAAATGAAAAAGAACTATTGGGGGATATCGTTTTTTATGATATGTTTATAGCTACTTCTTGCGAAAGATATTATAACACTGTTATAATTCATTTTCTTCGTAAGGGGGTATAGCTCAGCTGGGAGAGCGCTTGCATGGCATGCAAGAGGTCAGCGGTTCGATCCCGCTTACCTCCACCAGAGAAGAAATAAAATTTGTCTCCATCGTCTAGAGGCCTAGGACATCACCCTTTCACGGTGAGAACAGCGGTTCGAATCCGCTTGGAGATGCCAAATATATTGAAAGAATATCCCTTCGGGGATTTTTTTTTGCCTATTAACTACCGCGTATTAGAACGTTGTATTAGGGGTATTATTTTGAAATGCAAAACACTTCAATAGAATCTAATATTCATATGAGTATGGATAGCAAACGACTTATTGCACTTGCTCGGGAGATGTTTTATGCCTCTAGTTTTACAGAAAGCGAATATGCCAGACTTCGGCTGCAGAAGTTAGTGGCATCATTGGTAAAACGCGGCCGTCAAAGCCTCTTTAATCAAGCAGGAGATTTTCTGTTTAACACCGATATCGATGCTTACAATTGTTTATTAGAAGTGATTGAATCTTATTGTGAATCTTGTATTGTTGTTGAAAAAGAGCATCGCTTTCAATTCCTTTTAGTTGTGATACCAATATTAGCTTGGACTCGATTTACGATTCCTTCAGGAAAATTGGGCTGTGATATTGTTCAAAAGCTTTGTAAGATTTTTCAGACGACTCTGTTAGCTAAGGGCGCTAGAGTCAGTTTATCTCCTATGTTATATGCAGTGGATCAGTTACCGATGGAACCTATTGATGTTTATCAAGTTTCTCAACAGTTTATTGAATCCATTCAAACAGGAAAATCGGTCGTTTTACCCGCTAAGGAGGAGACGGTACAATTTCTTGCCGATGGGCGTTATTTATTAGCCGGCATTATGGTTGATGAAGGCACGCCTATTTTTTGCTGGCAGGCAAAAAAAGATCCGATACCACTTGATCAAGAGAAAGAAATCGCACTGATTAATTGGAAGCAGGAAGTGTTGCCATTATTCATGCAGGTTCTTCCAGGGTGTTATTTTGATTTTTTATTACCAGGGGGATATTTCAATACTTGCCGAAAGACTGATCAAGAAGTCCGTCCTATTTCTGTTCGTGCTGCTGTTCAATATCTCGAATATGCTTTAAATATTCCAGTGCAGGCATTAGGTGCTGTTATTGGTGGCTTCGGTAAAGAAAGCGGAGGGATTCAGATTGAAGAATATCGGATTGGTTTTTACACTTTAAAAGAGCGCAAAATTATTTATGGGATTGTATGGCCAATTTATGGCACTGAAGAAATTGATGGGCAAAGCATACCGATTTTGTTAGAGAAACATCCAACTTCATCGAAGATAAAAGGGGGCAAACAATTATTGGCAATCTTTAGTTTACTTCGCGAATTAGGGATAAAATTTGATCAATCTCCAGTAGGGCGCTTTATGATTGAATATTGTGAAGATTGTGGGGCTCCGTTGTTTGTAGATCTTAATGGGGAGTTAGTTCATGCTGAGATGCCAGATGATGCAAAAAAGGATTTTAAACTTCAGTAATTTTATTTAATGAGCTTTCCATATCCCAGATTTCCCACCTTGTTTTTCAATTAGGTGAATATCTGAAATGACCATGCCACGATCAATGGCTTTGAGCATATCATAAATGGTTAATAATCCAATTTGAACAGCTGTTAATGCTTCCATTTCAACACCTGTTTTTCCAACTGTTTCTGTTCTTGCTTTGCAACTTACAAAGAAGTCGCCAATTGAGAAGTCGACTGTAATTCGTGTTAAAGAAAGTGGATGACAGAGGGGAACAAGTTCTGATGTTCGTTTGGCTCCCATGATTGCGGCGATCCTTGCAATACTTAAAACATCTCCTTTATTTGCTTTTTGATTCACAAGGGTTGAAAGTGTTTCCGGTTTCATATGAATAGTTCCAGTGGCAATTGCAATTCGGTGGGTATTGTCTTTTTTCCCGACATCAACCATATGAGCTTGTCCTAAATCATCAAAATGCGATAATGCCAAAGTCTGATTCTGTTCAAAATTGTAAGCAGACATAAATTACCCTAAGAAATCAAAATAACAATGTATCATAGCATCATGAGAAAAAACGGTGCGTTATTTCAGAAAAAAAGATTATGCCAATTATCAGGTTGGTTAAGAAAATGGACAGTTCCTGTACTGACTGTTTTTTGTCTACAATTGCCAATCCAGTCATATGCTCAGATAAATAATATCCCAAGTATTGGTGATGATGCGCGTGTTGCATTATCACCGATTCAAGAATATAAATTGGGAAAAATGATTATGATCCAAATTGAGCAGGATCCTGCTTATGTCAAAGATGATGTTCTAAATGAATATTTATTTAATCTGGGTAATAAGCTCATTGCAGCAGATCCTACGATTCGTGGTGAATTAGTTAATGATTTTACTTTTTTTGGTATCAAAGATCGTACGCTTAATGCGTTTGCCTTACCTGGCGGTTTTATCGGTGTTCATACCGGGCTATTACTTGCAACGGAAACAGAATCTGAACTTGCGTCTGTACTGTCTCATGAAATTGGCCATGTATCGCAACGACATATTGCTCGAATGATTGCTTCTTCTGAACATGATGTGCTAATTCCATTGGCTTCTGCTGCACTTGCATTAATTGCTGCTGCAGCGGGTGCTGGTTCTGATGCAGCCATTGGTACATTTATGGCAGGGCAAGGTGTCGCTATTCAAAAGCAAATTAATTTTACACGTGATGCAGAAAAAGAGGCAGATCGTGTGGGATTTCAAATTTTGAGACGAGCAGGATTTGATGTTAATGATATGGCCGCATTTTTCCTTAAAATGCAAAATGCTACTCGTTTATATAATGATGTACCTTCTCAATATTTGAGAACTCATCCTTTAGCTTCTGATCGTATTGCTGATGCTGAAGCACGTGCTCGCAATGTACCCTATCGACAACATACTGATAGCGCAGATTTTCAGTTGATTCGTGCTAAAGCCCGAGTCATTCAAGGGGATATGACGGGAGGCGTATATGAGACAGAAAAATATTTTACGGAACAAATTCGAAACGGAACGCGTTTTCAAATTGCCGCAGGCTATTATGGATTAGCGTTACTGGCTTTATCTCAACGAGAGCCTGAACTTGCTAAAACGAGATTAAATGAAGCACGTAAGATTTTTACGGAAACCGTCAATCGTCAAAGTATTGCACTTAATGGACTTGCTATACAAATTGCAATGGAAACAAGTAAGGCGACAGATGTGGTCAATATTACTCGTCATGCGATAGATCGTTTTCCGTCTTCTCGTGTTATGATGAATTTGCATATTGAAGCATTAAATCGTGCCCGTCGGTATGATGAATGTATTCGGTTTCTTCGTAAAGCAATCCAACGCTATTCTGATGATGCTTCATTGCAAAAGAAGATTGCCGAAGTTTATGCGCAGATGGGCAAGAAAGGATTGATGCATCTTTCTATGGCAGAATACTATCATGGGATGCAAGCTAATGAGATGGCAGTTGAACAACTAACGCTTGCGCGTCGAGAAAAAGATCTTACCTTCTATGATCTTTCATTGATTGATGCGAGAGAGCGGGAATGGAAACAAGAAATACAGGAAAGTAAATCGGCTAAAAGGTAATGTTGTTTAGTGTGTGGTCTTATTATTTTATAGGGCGGATGTTTGTGTGTTTTTTCATAGAATGATTTGATTTTTTACAAGCATTATGTTTCGAAGTCTTTTTTGCAGAAATCTTTGATTCTAGGCCTGTGATCGTATTAACCTGAATTTTCTGTTGAAGAAAATGTTCAATTCGTTTTAAATGGATCCGATCAGTTAAAGTGACGAGTGAAATCGCCGTACCATATCGTCCAGCGCGTCCTGTTCGACCAATTCGGTGAATGTAATCTTCAGATGATGTTGGCATATCAAAGTTAAAGACATGAGAAATATCTGGAACATCAATTCCTCGAGCCGCAATATCTGTTGCAACGAGAATTTTAATTTGTCCTCGTTGAAGTTTATCAAGTATTCGATTTCTGACGGGTTGTGGCAAATCCCCGTGCATGGCTGTAGCTGGTAATCCAGTTGTTGTTAACCAGTTAGCGAGTATTTCTGATTGCTTTTTCGTTGCGGTAAATATGAGAGCTTGATGTAATGGCTTATATCGAAGCCAATGTATTAATAAACGATGTTTATGAGATAAATCATCGGCATAATGAACAATCTGTTTGATATGTTTATTGGGAGTTGTTTTTGATTGAATCTGTATGGGGATGGCATTATAGGTCATTTCTTCTGCAAGATGATTGGTAATGCCATCTAATGTGGCAGAGAATAACATTGTCTGATGACATTCGTGTATGTGTGTTGCAATGAATCGAATGTCATCAATAAATCCCATATCAAGCATACGGTCTGCTTCATCTAATACAAGCACTTCCAATTCGCTAAGGTCAATGCGTCCTGATTGAATGTGATCGATTAATCGACCAGGTGTTGCAACTAAAATATCAGGTTTCATTCCGAGCAGTCTTAGTTGTTTTGAATAGGGCATTCCTCCTAAAATGGCGACAGTCATAATGTTTCCTAAATAGGCAGAAAAGCGTCGCGATGCTGTAACGGTTTGTATTGCGAGTTCACGTGTTGGTGATAATACTAGCATGCGAGGAAAAGCAGGACGTTTGCGAGAGGCGGTATGGCTTTGTCCTCGAAGCCGTTTTTTGTGCTGAGAAAAAGTATGACGCCCTTGTTTTTTATCGGCATCAAGTTGTTTAGCAAAACGATGCAAAATGGGTAATAAAAAAGCGGCTGTTTTTCCAGAACCTGTTTGAGATGAAACAAGAAGATCTCGGCCAGTTATTGCAAGAGGGATTGTTGCGCGTTGTACAGGAGTGGGTTCTGCATATTGCATTTCATAGAGTGCTTTTACTAGCAAATGATGCAATCCTAACGATTCAAATGATACAAAATTCACAAAAATATCCGATTAGGCAATAAAAACGAATAATGCCTCAATAGTATATCTGAATAGATGTATCAAATAATAAGGCAATAAAGATCATTTCAACATAAAGTTCATTGAAATGAAATAAATGATATTTTTCAAATGATAAAAACAGAGATACTTATCAAGAATATCTCTGTTTTTGGAAAAGAGGCGATTTATTGAGCTTCTTTCTGAGAAATAACGCCATCGGTATTTAATCCCATGACATGGGAGAAGCCTCCATCAACATAACAAATTTCACCAGTGATACCTGATGCTAAATTAGAAAGCAAGAAAGCTGCCGCATTACCAATTTCTTCAATGGTAACATTACGACGCAAAGGGGCATTTTTTGCGACGAAATTTAATAGAATATTGAAATCACGGATACCGCTTGCTGCAACAGTCTTAACAGGGCCTGCGGAAATTGCATTAACTCGAACACCACTTTTACCTAGAGATTCTGCCATATAACGGACAGTTGCTTCTAAAGAAGCTTTTGCAAGTCCCATGGTATTGTAATAAGGGATTGCTCGGCTAGATCCCAAATAAGTCATGGCCAGACATGAAGCACCTGGGCCTAATAAAGGACGAGCGGCTTTAACAAGTGCAGGATAGCTGTAAGCTGAAATATCATGTGCAATTCTAAAGTTTTCACGAGAAAGACCGTCGAAAAAATCTCCTGCAATAGCTTCTCGCGGTGCAAAGCCAATAGAATGGACAAGACCGTCTAATTTGCCCCATTCTTTATTAATTTCAGAAAAAACATGCTCAATATGTTCGTCTTTACTGACATCACATTCATAAACCATTGAACTTCCCAGTTCTTTGGCAAAAGCGGTAATGCGGTCTTTAAATCGGTCTCCAACATAGGTAAATGCTAACTCTGCGCCTTCACGACGACAAGCTTCAGCAATACCTAGAGCAATAGAACGATTGGACAGTAGTCCAGTGATTAGAATCTTTTTACCTTCAAGAAAAGCCATGTATGACTCCAAATAATAAGCTATTGTTCTTAATATATTTATCAACCGCCAGAAATTCAGGCTGGTCCCTGTCCAACGGGAGTCGTCTGACTTCTTTATAAGATAAGTCAGACAAAATCTTGGAAATTTTACACCTAAATAGAGTGTATTTATGTATTAAATCAACTTTTTGTTACTTTTTTCGATTTTTTAGGACTCCTGTTTTTTTACTATCTTTTATAGATTTTGTTGATTGCTGCTTTGCAGAAGTGTTTTCTTTTCGAGAGTCTTTTGCATAGATAATCTTTTTTATAGCAGAATCTTTTTGAGATTGTTTTGTATTTTTTTCTTGAGTCGATGAACGAAGCGTTTCATTTTTACGTTTTATCGTATTTTTTGTGGGTAGTTGATGGGCTCGAACTGTCATATTTTTATTTTTAGTTGAGCGATCATTTTTATCTTTTTTTTCTGACTCTTTTCGAGTTTCTTTCAATAAAGAAGATTTTCTATTTTGACGAGTATGTTGGGACTGGGTTAATTGCCAAATTTTATCTGTTTTTTCAATACGATCTTGCTTTGCCATCCTTTCTATTTGACCATTTGTTTTCTTCGTTGTTCGTGTTGTCAGGAAAACATCTGATTTTTTAGGACGATCTATTAATTTTTGTTGATTATTTTTTGAGGAATTAGACAAAGTCCATAAATTTTGGTTCGATAATCGATCAGATTGTAGTTTTTCTTTTAAAGCATCTGAAGGAGCTAAATTCGGTGTAGTGGATTCAGTGTTTGTATTTTGTGGTGTTTCAGATGGTGTGTAATCTGAAGCATAAGCAATATAGGCATTATCAAAAGTTCCTGGTGCAATATCTTGGTCGAAATTTGTCGTTCTAGGAACTAAAATCGTAGAACCAAATTTTAGAGCTTTCTGGGATGGAATGTTATTTGCTTGACGAATAATATCGGGAGATACATTGAGTTTTTCTGCAATGGTTTCAATGCGTTCTCGAGGCTCATTAACTCGGTAGGATGTCCATGAAGATAGAGGACGTGACCAACTTAATAGATTGCGCTGAAAGTGTTTTGCTTTGTCTCTAGGTAATAAAATATGTACAGAATCTCCGCCAGGAATGACATAACGATATTGGGGATTTAATGCTTTAAATTCATCAAGTGGCATTTCTGCTAGCTTAGCTGCAACAGCTAAATCAATATCTTTTGTTTTTCCGATTTTTACAAAATAGGGGCGATTTTGTATTTCTGGTAATCGAATACCAAATATATCAGGCCGCGAAACGATATTTTTGACAGCGAGTAGTTTAGGGACGTAGTTACGCGTTTCAGCTGGCATATAGGAAGAAATTCCGTTAAAAGATATTTCACGTCCTGCAGCCTCAGCTTTACGAGTTGCTTTCATGACATTGCCTTCGCCCCAGTTATAAGAAGCTAGTGCGAGGTGCCAGTCGCCGAACATATCATAAAGTCGTTGTAAATAGGTGAGGGCCGCATCTGTTGAAGCAATAATATCTCTGCGTTTATCCTGAAAAGCGTTTTGTGATAGGCTATATTGTTTCCCAGTGCTAGGGATAAATTGCCAGAGTCCTTCTGCTTTAGCGGGGGAATGGGCGTGCGGATTATAGGAAGATTCGATAAAGGGTAAGAGTGCGAGTTCTGTTGGCATATTGCGTCGTTCGCATTCTTGAACAATATGAAAGAGATAACGTTCAGCACGTTTTGTTGTTCGTTGAAAATATTCCCCTCGGCGAGAATAGTAGTTTTCATGATTTGCAACAAGTGGGTTATCAAGTGGTTGAATGCCAAAACCTGAACGAATACGTCCCCAAACATCGACAGCACTGATTGATAAGATTTCTGTTAAAGGATCACTTTGTATTGTGGTTCGATTGGGACCAACTAAAACATTAGTATGATAAGCGCCTAGATCTGCATGCCAGCTATATTTAGGTAAAGAAATATCACGTGCTTGTACAGATATTGTTAGCATGGATAAACTTCCAATATAAATGATTGCAGACAGTTTTTTAAAACAGTTTGCCATTAGATATCCTATGATCGTACGTTTCATCTTGAAAAGTACTAATGTCAAAGCAAGTATTTTGCTTAATAATTTTTTGCAGAAAGCAATTAAGGATGATCAATTAGAAAAGTGCAATGTTTGTACTCCTTGATCTGTTCCCAGTAGGCAGATGTGTGCATGATGTATGGCAAATAAGCCAACGGTAACAACACCTGCAAGTCGGTCGATTTCTGTTTCCATTGCTTGGGGATCTTTAATCGATAAACCAGTAACATCTAGAATATAATTACCGTTATCCGTGACAAAAGGTTGCCCATTAGATTGACGTAATTTTGGAGTTCCGCCAAATTGATTTGCTATAGTACGCGCCAATAATTGCCATGACATAGGGATAACTTCAATTGGTAAAGGAAATTTCCCTAATTGATCAACAAGTTTTGACTTATCTGCAATACAAATGAATTTTGTTGCAGCAGAAGCTATGATTTTTTCTCGAGTCAATGCACCGCCACCGCCTTTGATCATTGCCCCTTCATGGGTAATTTCATCTGCTCCATCAATGTAAATTGGTAGAGACTCATT
Source organism: uncultured Oxalobacter sp. (assembly GCA_934401755.1). Lineage (GTDB taxonomy): Bacteria > Pseudomonadota > Gammaproteobacteria > Burkholderiales > Burkholderiaceae_D > Oxalobacter. Next base: position 71,515 of record CAKRSU010000005.1, on the reverse strand, counting down.
AATATCATTTAAATTGAATACTTTAATTCCATGTGAATTGAGTCTTTGAGCGGTTGCTTGAGATGATGCAACAGTACCAATAATTCTATTTTTGATTTTAGCAAGCTCATCGATAAAAAAGTTGGCTGTTGACCCTGTACCAACTCCAATAATTCTTCCTTCAGGAACAAATTGAATAGCAGCTTTTGCAACAGAGTGCTTCAGGGTATCTTGGGACATTATTTCACTCGAAAAAATAGATGATAGCAAAAGCTGTATTTTAACTGAAATTGATGACAATTCGAATCAATTTGCGGATTTGTTTGTGAAATATTGAAATAAAAATTGAATCAAACAAAAGAATTGAAAGCATTTAATGTTTTTTTGAAAAATTATTGTAATGCTTACGGATAGTGAAAAGAATGAAATTGGAAAATAACAAATCAAGATAATTTTTGAGGTTTATTAAAAGGACCTAATATAACATAAAAGAATATCTAGTTTTTTTTATTGTACAAGGTGAGATTAGATGCTTTTTTAAGATTAATCACAAATTTGTTGTTCATAAATATTTTATGTAAATGTAGTAAATTCTAATTATGGTCAAGCAGAAATTCTTAGATTCGGAAAACACGTCGAATTTTACGGAAGAAATTGATCTAGACAAACAGTCGGCCAAAGATGTCGAATGGTTTAGTTTACATAGAATTCGGGTTTGGTCGATTTATGGTTGTGCGGGTATTAGTGCTGCTGTTGTTTTTATATGCATTTGGCATTTACTTATGCCGCACTGCTTGAGATGGTTGACTCCGGAAGAATTGTCAGACTTAAAGAGCTTTTCAATTTCTGTTATCGCCGGTGTTGGCGTTAGTATCGTTATTTCATTTTTTGAAAATAAGTGATTGAAACAAACCCTTACACATCTTTTAAAGGATTTTGATATGCTGAATTTAAGGAGGTGTTTTGATGAAAAAATGGATCATTTGTTTAGTCATCGGACTGATGACAACATCTTTTGCCCATGCTCATAAAACTTACCGATGGGTTGAAAACGGCGTTCGTGAAGTACGAACCGAGCGAGAACCTTATGAAATTGAGGGGCGATACGATGTTAAAAACACCGGCCAGTTTAGCGAAGCCCCCAAGAAAAAGGCGTTTGACGTGAGTACCACTAATGGCGTCACCAGTATTACCGATCGTAATACTGGGAGGACCGTATTTTGTACCCCGAATTTACCGCACAAAGATTCCTATAGCTGTCGATAATCGTTTGTTTATTTTTGATCAGGTAGCCCTTCAGAAATGGAGGGCTTTTTTTATATGGATAACAATAATATCGTTTCCTTAAAAATTAATGGTGTCGCTTATTCAGGCTGGTTGAGTGTTGATATTGCCTCTAACTTAACCGGTTTAGCCAGGACCTTTAAAGTGAGCGCCACCCGTAAAAACAGCAATGACGGCGTCTCTATTCCGTTTGAGCCAGGCGACGAAGTCCAAGTGATGATTGATGACGACAAAATCATCACCGGCTACGTTGAAAAGATTGAGGTCAGCTACAGTAGCACCAACCTATCGATTGAGGTTTCCAGTAGTAGTAAAACGATTGATTTAGTGCAGTGTCAAATCCCCTTAGGTAAACCACATTCCTGGAAGAATGTACCGGTGACAAAAATCCTAAGCGACTTAGCCGGATATTACGGTGTTTCGGTGATTAATCGTGTGAATTTGCAAGACAAAGATACAGTCTCGTCCCGCGAACAAAAAAATTGGGGACGCCATTACTGAACTCTTAAAAAAACACGGCATCTTAATTACCGATGATGCGGATGGCAACTTAGTCATTTATAACAAAGACAAAGCAGAAATATCAACGGATGCTTTAGAACTCGGCAAAAACATCTATAACGGTAAGCGCTCCATTGACGTGACCGATGTTTTTAGCAATTACGTTGTCCTAGGGCAAGCTAAAAATGCGGGGAGCACACAAACCGTTAAATCCAATCAGCTGAAATCAACGGTTGTGACCAATGAAGATTGCCGAACACGATGGTCCGTTCAGACCATGTCAGGCGCCGCCCGGCAAGACTTATTGAACAAAAAGGCTAGCCTACAGCATAACTATTCGGTCGGAAGTTCTGATAGCTACACCTATGTCGTGCAAGGATGGCGCCAGTCTAACGGGGATTTATGGGAGGTTGGCCGTAGTGTCATCATTCGCGACAGCTTTGTGACACTGCCTGATGAGTCTGCGCAAAATGTGACAGATGGGACAGATGCCATCCAGATGTTGATTGCCCGAGTCTCTTACAAGATTTCAGCATCTGGTACGATTTGCGAAATTGAATGTAAAGACATCGATGCCTTTTTAAATACCGAGATTGAAGTGCCTACCCAAGCTAAAAAAGCTAAAAACGCCGGCAAGAAGAAAAAAGGCAAAAAAGGCTCAACAGTTGATTTAAACGGTATTCGATCCGGAAGTGGTCGAACTAACACAACATGGAACTGGTCATGAATGAAACGATTGAAAACTTAGCTGGGCGCGCCACCATTTCGGCCGCCAATGAAAAATTACCGATGCGAACGGTACAAATGGAAATTTACGCCGAAGATACACACGACAACGTTGAGCACTTTGAACCTTATGGCTTTACTTCCGGTGTTAAACCTGAAAGTGAGGCGTTCCCCTTTCTTTTTGCGGGGATCGTGACCATACCGTGGCGATTGTTATTGACGATCGGCGGTATCGCATGAAAGTTAATGAATGTACAGAGCGTTTATGCAAATCAGCATTTTTTAGGTTTTGATTCTTAACGTTCGTCATTAAGCAATAAAAACAAAAATCCCCAAGGTTTTTTTCTTGCTTTAGGAACTTTTTCAACTGGCTGACGCCCCCGTGAGGGTGCGACGTTCTTCCATTCTGACAATTCTTGACATAGAAAACGGGTCTAATATATCCAATATCGAACCGGAACAAATTGAAACATTTATAATTGGGATATACAAACGGCTTATTGAAAAAGCACTTGAAGGTGAACTTTCAGCCCATCTTGGTTATGAGAAATAGGCAAGAAGCCACAATCCAAACAGCCGTAACGGGACAACCAGCAATACAGTCAAGACCGAGAAAGGCCCTATCAGCATAGATGTTCCCCGAGACCGTAACGGTAGTTTTGATCCCCAGCTTATCCAGAAAAACCAACGCAGAAGCGGCGTCCTTGACCGGCAAATCATTGCGCTTTACAGCAAGGGAATGAGTACCCGTGAAATCACGGAAACCATCAAAAACATCTATCAGATCGATGTGTTCCCGACATTGGTAAGCTTTGTCACGGCAAGCGTCATTGATGATGTTCGTCAATGGCAAAATAGACAGCTGGATCCCATTTACCCCATCGTCTTTATGGATGGTATTGTCGTCAAAGTACGTGACGGGCAGCGTATGACCAATAAGACAATCCATGTTGTCCTAGGCATCAGCCTTCAGGGAAAGAAAGAATTACTTGGGCTGTGGATCGCAGAGAATGAGGGAGCAAAGTTCTGGTTGGGGATCCTGACTGAATTGAAGAACCGTGGGCTCAAGGACATCCTGATAGCCTGCGTTGACGGGCTCAAAGGCTTTCCAGAAGCCATAGAGGCAGTCTATCCGCAGACGGCTGTTCAGCTGTGCATCGTCCATATGGTGCGTAACAGCCTCAAGACCGTATCATGGAAAGAATACAAGGAAGTTACCGAGCAGCTCAAGACCATCTACCAGGCGGTGAATGAACAGGAAGCGCTGGCCAACCTAGAACAGTTCAAGCAGGATTGGCCACAGTATCCCCGAATTACTGAGCTATGGGAGCGTAACTGGGCAAGGATTGCCACCATGTTCAGCTATGAAGGAGACATCCGCAGGGTCATCTATACGACCAATGCCATTGAGTCAGTCAACAGCGTCATCAGAAAAGCAACCCACCGACACAAAATGTTTCCTAACGATGATGCTGCCTTGAAAGTCGTGTGGCTGGCTATAATGGAGTCGTCCAAGAAATGGACCATGTCGATTCAGCACTGGAAATCAGCGCTGAATCGACTCTGTATTGAATTTGGAGAAAGGGTTTCTGATTATCTTTGATCCAAATAGTCCACTGAAAACTTTACAGGCTCGATATCTTTTTTTGAAGCGGATCTCTCTTTTATATCGACGTATTCTAATTTTCTTTTTCGATTGCTACCAGGAAAGTAAAATCTTAAGCTATCTTTTTGCATATCATCTATTACGCTATATTATGCTTTATAGACATAACATTGATACAAAAAGTATAGATATTTTTATGTTTAAAAAATTGCTCTAATATAACTATCACTATTTAAAGTATTTCAAATACTAATCTAAAAGGAGGATGTATCATGAGAACGATTGGTTATGCGGCAAATGCAAAAGCTTCCCCCCTTAAACCTCATGTTTTTAAGCGTCGTGAACTTCGTTCAAACGATGTTTGTATGGAAGTACTTTATTGCGGCGTTTGCCACTCTGATTTACATATGGTTAATGATGATTGGAATATGGCAATTTACCCAGTTGTGCCAGGACATGAAATTGTTGGTCGAGTGATTGCGGTAGGTACCGATGTTAAAAAATACAAGATCGGGGATCATGTTGCAGTTGGCTGTATGGTGGATAGTTGCATGGAGTGTGATCAATGCCGTAATGGTGAAGAACAATATTGTAGAAATATGATGACACCGACTTATTGTGGTTGTGACCGTATCGATGGATCGCCCACTTTAGGTGGATATTCTAAACATTTGATTGTTCGTGAAGAATTTGTTTTAAGTATGCCAGATGGACTTGATCTTTCAAAAGCAGCACCATTACTTTGCGCTGGTATTACAACTTATTCTCCGCTTCGTACTTGGCATGTCGGTCCCGGTTCTCGTGTTGGCGTTGTTGGTTTGGGGGGATTAGGTCATATGGCTGTTAAATTGGCAAATGCGATGGGAGCTGATGTTACAGTTATTAGTCGCTCAGCATCTCGCGAAACAGAAGCTAAACGACTTGGTGCTAATCGCTTATTAGTTTCTTCTGATAAAGCTTCAATGGCAGATGCATTAAATAGCTTAGATCTGATTATTGATACAGTTCCTGTTCGGCATGATATTAATCCATATTTACCATTACTGGATATTGATGGGACACTTTGTATGGTCGGTCAAATTGGGGAAGAACCTGAATTTGATTCAACTCCCATTGTTTTTGGTCGTCGCCGTATTGCAGGCTCTATCATTGGTGGTATTGCTGAAACGCAAGAATTGTTAAATTTCTGCGCAAAAAAACAAGTTCTACCGGATTGTGAAATGATTGCCATTCAAGATATCAATACTGCTTACGAACGGTTAAAAAGATCGGATGTTAAATATCGTTTTGTGATCGATATGGCTTCTCTCAAAATGGCTTAAATTTAGGGGGGAATATGCGAAAGCGAAAACTAGGTAAAAATGGTCCTGAAGTATCTGCTTTAGGATATGGATGCATGGGGTGTACCACAGCCTATGGACATCATCCTGATTCCCATGAGATGGTACAGTTAATCCGTAAAGCTGTTGAATTAGGCGTTAATTTTTTTGATACAGCAGAAGTTTATGGACCTCTTATTAATGAGGAGCTTGTGGGGAAAGCACTGGCTCCATATAAAGGAAAAGTGGTTATTGCTACTAAATTTGGTTTTGAAGCGGATCCTGATAATGATCATAAATGGGTTAAGTTAAATAGTCGTCCTGAACATATTAAACTGGTTGCGGAAGCCTCTTTGAAACGTTTGGGGGTTGATACTATTGATATTTTTTATCAACATCGTATGGATCCAACAGTTCCTCCCGAAGATGTTGCAGGGGCTGTTGCTGATTTAATAAAGGCGGGAAAAGTAAAATATTTTGGTTTATCAGAGCCAAGTATGGATTATGTTCGCAAAGCGCATGCGGTTTGTCCAATTACTGTATTGCAAAATGAATATTCTCTTTGGTGGCGTAAACCAGAGCAGGGAATGCTTTCATTATTAGAAGAGCTAGGGATTGGATTGGTCCCATATAGTCCGTTAGGTAGAGGCTTTTTAACAGGGGCTATTACACTTAAAACACAATTCGGTGCGAACGATTTTCGTGGATCTATGCCTCGATTTACCCAAGAAGCAATCAAAACAAATTCTGCTATGGTTTCGCTGTTATTAGATATTGCTAAAACAAAAAATGCGACACCAGCACAGATTGCTTTAGCATGGTTATTAGCTCAAAAGCCATGGATTGTTCCTATTCCAGGGACAACGCGATTAGAACGTTTAAAAGAAAATCTTGCCTCTCAAAATGTCGTTTTAACACAAGAAGATTTGGTGCGTCTTGATCGCGCTAATGATGATCTCAAAATTGTTGGCGCACGATATTCTGGTCAAGCGGCTAAATGGGTTGGGGAAGCTTAATATTAAAAATCATTATTTCGCTGAATTTTTCTTTTTTCTAACGCTAAAAAGAAAGGAAAAGATGAATATTAAGAAATATTTATTAACAGCAATTTTAAATATATGCTGTTTAATGGCTATCCCCGCGTATACACAGGAAATCAAACCAATGGAATTAACACTACGTGAAGCCAAAATTGTTCCAATTGCTGCTTATACGGCATCGGGTAATTTAGTAAAACTTGAAATTGCTTTAAATGGGCAATTCTTATGGTTTTTCAGTCTTTAATATTCTTTGATAATTTGCAATATTTTTCAATGAAATCAAAGAGTTTCTTTATCTACCACATTGACAGTCTTTAACAATCTATGACAAACTTTAATACACAAATTACACAATTTTTCCACATTTCATCAGCTTCAGTTTTAGTTAAACTGGTAAGAGAGAGACAGGGATACTGGCATACATCATGGCATCATTTCAAAAGTACGGAAAAGGCTGGCGGGTTTTTATAAAGAGAAGAGGGGTTTCTAAGTCAGCAACATTTCAAACAAAAAGAGAAGCACAAGACTGGGCGATACGAGTTGAAAATCTTATTCTTTCTGAACCTCAAGAAAAAAAGAAAATTTATAAATTCTCTGAATTGATTGATCGATATTTAGATGAGTATCTTGATAAAAGAAGAAACCAGCGTGATGCTAGATATCGCTTAGAAAAAATCAAAAGATATCCAATTGCAAATAAAGAGATTAGTGAAGAGTCTATTCTTGAGTTTAGACAGCAAAGGCTAACAGAAGTGCAAGCGCCAACAGTTAATCGAGATATGACAATTCTGTCTCATGTTTGTACGATTGCAGTTAAAGAATGGCGATGGCTTGAGTCGAATCCGTTTTTTAATGTTTCTAAACCTAAAAACAATCTGCCTCGAGATAGACGAGTTACAGAAGAAGAAATAGAAAGACTGAAATTAGCTTGTGCTTATGAAGCGTCACCAGTGACGTTACTGCAGTATGCATGTCATGCTTTTCTTTTTGCCATAGAAACAGCGATGAGAGCAGGCGAGATTCAAAGTTTGACGTGGGATAATATCAATCTTGAAAAGCGCACTGCTTTTTTACCGATGACGAAAAACGGCACATCCAGAAAAGTACCGCTATCATCTAAAGCGATTGCGCTTATTAAAGCATTACCTCGTCTCAAGAAAGTTTTTTACGGCAATCTTGTTGCAAACTTTTTTAGACTAAAGACTGTTGCAGGTTTTGATGACTTACATTTTCATGATTCTCGCCATGAAGCAATTACACGTCTTTCTCGTAAGCTTGACGTTCTTACGTTGGCTAGAGTAGTCGGTCATAAGAACATCAAGCAATTAATGACGTATTACAACGAATCTGCTGAAGACATAGCGCAAAGATTAGAGTAAAATAGCATCTGCATTTGGTTCTCGATGATTCAGAATAGTTGATAGCCTTGTAAGCCCTTTGGGTTTTATTAAGACTTGTTCATCACACCTTTCTGTTCCGTCATCAAGTATCCGTTGATAGATTTTGTGCGTTAAACAGCCAGATTGGATTTTATCTTGATACGCTAACCAGCGACCGTTGCCCGCTTTACGGTAAATCCATTTGTTTTGCGACATGAAATCGATGAGCGCTCTATGCTGAACGTCGAGTACTTTTGCAGCACGAGTTAAATTCATACTACCTTCTGACAACGCGACTCTGTCAAAACCTTGTGCTTTTGGTGTGAGTACTTGATTTTCTTTTTCAAGTCTCGCACGTTCCTCTTCTGCATTCATCGCAATCTGTAGAATTTCAATGCGACTTAGTTTTGATGGGTCAAAAGATTTTCTCAACTGTTCACGCATTTCGAAGAATGTCTTTACCAAACGAATTTTAAATTTCTTAACAATTTCAGAGTTACGCATATAAGTAAAGAGTAGGGTAACTTGTTGTTCGTTTAACTCTGCGTATTCTGTTGACTTTGCAAAACCGCCTTGAGACAGTGGTTCACCCTTCCGCGTTTTAAACGCGATAGGGTTAAACTCATTGAAATCATTGATGTTTTTGCGAATTAATTCTAAAACATTCTTATGTTGTACTTGCGCACCTTCTGCAATCGCAAGAGAGGTTGTGACAGCTTCATTGTTGTTGTTCAAAATACGAGTTCATTCATTTTTATCTCCTGTTTAAGGTACGCATTTCAAATGCGCCCCTTTAGCGTTTTAAAAGTGGTTCGGTTAATTTTTGCTTAAGCGTTGCAGTTACAGCCGACTTCTTCGGCTTGTGCATTGATGCAATTCATCATTGTTTCGGCTTTACTTCTGATAACTGATAAAGCATTAACGATGTATTTGTTATTGACTGCATCTAAAGTTTGCAGACAAGCCGATGCCATTCTGGAGATTGAAATGATTTCTGATAATTCGGATTGAGATAAACCATCGATGAATTCGATAGCCTTTTTGAGTTCTTGATGTGATTGAACAGCCATTCTGTTCTCCTTTTGTTTTTTAGTTTTAGCTCGCCAGACGTGAGGGCGAGCAGGACTCAACTAACCGAACAAAAGACCGGCTGGTGTTATTTCTCTTTCGAGTGTTTTATTAGCACCTATTATCCCGCTCATTGATTAATGTCAAAAATAGACATAAAAAATCGCAAGCTGACGAGTAGCGATGACCGCTTTTGTTAGTTAGTGCATTTAGCTTAAACTAACAGCGGCAACCCCGTCAAGTCTTTTATACTTTTTAGACCGAAGCTTCTTTACCTCGAAACTGTTCAGCCCATTGTATGACTTCCTTTGCTCGCCATCGCCGATAACCACCTTTGATGCGATACGAGACAGGAAAATCACCTTGACTGACTAAAACCCGTATTTTACTCTCGGAACAGTCAAGCCATGCAGCAATTTTCTTAATTCCCCACATGGCGTATTCGACGGGCACTTCTGGTCGAATCTGCGCAGAGATAGCTTCAGCAAGCTTTCCGACATTGATTTCACCATTCATTGCCACACATCCTTAACGCTATTTATCATCGAATCTTGAATGCTGCCGATAAAATCAGATGACATTCCTGATTCTTCTAATCTTATGTAGACCGTATTGAGACACTTATCGAGCACTTCTTTAGATTTTGCTTTCGCTTCTTCGATTGAGATTGTGGTTGCCGTGTTGATTTCGTCATCTGCTGCCGCAAAATTAACTGCTTCATCTTCTTCAAGAATCGCTTTGATTTCTTCGTAAGATTCTTTGAAAGAAACTTTTTGACCTTTCAGAACAACACCAGTCGAGTCTTTTTCTTTGCAGATTGCTTCAACAAGATCAGACTTAATAGCAACCTTTTCACCTGAATAAGCATCAGTAAATTCAATAAACTTTTTCATGTGTTTCTCCTAATCTTTCAAAGCATCAAGCACTTCTTTAATCGATTCTTGCACAAAATATGTGCCGTTGTTGGTACTAACGATTGTGCATTCTTTACCTTTGGCGACTGATTCAATCTTATGCACGCCAATCCAGATTTCAGCGCCGTCCGACTTTGTTAGGCGTATAAACTTTAAATTCTTTGTGTAAAACATGGTTAATCCTTAATAAACTCGATACTTTGATAACAATGCTGGATTTCTAAATAATTCATCGTAAAGTTCACTTACGACATCGATGTGATACGCGTTCACGCCGCCCGGATATTCTGGTGTATCAATCTTTTTCACTGGCAACCCCATCTTGTTAGAAGTTTTAGTTAATGCTTTACCGACTTGAGAGAACATTCCTTTTGACGGCACAAACACATCGCCAATCCAAGGAATCGCTTTCAGTGTTTTGTAGGTTTCACCGATGCCAATCTGGTCTTCGAGCTTTTTAATCTTTTTGCTTTGCTGTGATAGCATGTTTAAAGCTTTTGCTTCTCGGCTGCTGCTGATTTGACCTTTCGCACGAATCGCTTTATCTCGCTCAATCTTCAAGACTTCTTTCTCTTCTTCGGATTTTGCGAGCGCACGCAAAGCTTCGGGAAAATTCTTCGGAAGCATTGCTGCGAATGGATTGCGTAGCTGATCTTCCATTTCGTTAAAGCGTGCAATATAAGCTTCTTTTCTTTGCATGGATTTTGGGTCGGTGTAACCCATAGTGACCATAACGCAAGCATCTTTAGACAAAAGATACATTGGGCGTTTTTCGCCTTTTGAGTCGGTATATTCGACGAGACCAAAATTGGACTCGTTAAAACTAGGTGAACATTTTTCCATAATGTTGCGAATATCTCGCATTACATGTCTGTGTAGTTTTTCTAAATCTTCTGCAATTTGTAAAGATGTAATTGCTGGGATTTCTTTTCCGTTGATGTTTTTGACTTCGATTATTTCGTTCATGATTTATATTCCTTGTTACTGTTTATTTCTAAGGTCGTGATTTCCGATCTTAGAGTGAAAGCCATTCTTTCCATATTTACGATGAACGTTTTGTTCACCGTCAGTGGCATAATCGGTTTATGTCCCTTTTAAATAGGGTGAATCTGTTTCACACCCTTTTTTAATTCAACGTTTGCGAGGTTTTCGACAGTGATTCGAGAAACTCCTCTTTTGACTTCTTGTAGCAAAACGCTGCTAAGCCGATTAACTTCGCAGCACCATCTTCTGAGAGATTCTTGAATTCTGCGTGCAGAACCTCGTTTAAAAGCTGAAACATCAATGGATAAGGAATATCTGGTGCATCGTGCGATAGTTTTGCTATCGTTTCTTCGATTGGTGTTAAACCTTCCATCTCACTCTCCTTTGTAATTACAACCAACGCTTTCAGCAGACGAATTAACGTCATCGGCGGTCGTTGTTGCAATGTAGTGAATGACTGATAAAGCGCATGCGACATCTTCTATGAGCGCATGATTGCCTAATTCGAGACACGTTTTAGCGAGTTTTGCGATTGATGCAATTCTTGATAGATTTTCTTGCGACAAGCTATCAATATCTGTGATGCAATTTCTGAATGATTGAAGTGTTACAGGTGCAACTGTAGATTGTAAGAGCATAAAGCCTCCTTGTACTTGTTTCTGAAGCTTGCTGTCCTGATGCCAAACAGGGGAGGGCAATACTATACAGGTTGGCATACCGCGTACAAGGAAACGGCGCACATTACTGTGCCCCATATAGTCTGCCCATTGAAGGAGACTTTTCGGACATAAAAATACCGCTCTGATGGCGGTTGTCCGCCTTGTACAAATCAGGATGCCAATCCCGACGTTAGATTTTGCTAACGTGAGATTAGTGTACCGTTGATTTTCGTTCAGTGCAATCATTTTTTAGTCCGAAATTAGTTTTTTCTTAACTACTCTTTAACAATCTTTGTTGAATCATCAAGCTTCATTCGACACTCTCCGCAAAATCATGCTTCCGCAATTCGGGCAGTATTTGTAGTAGCTCGAAGCGAATGCACCGCAATGCGCACAAGATTCCGCAGATTCTGATGACCGCAAAACCGTTTCAGTTTTTACATTTTGTTCGGTATCGCAATCTTCGATAATACGAACCTTGTCATCACTTACATCAACCAAAATATTGGCGTTTTTGATGTATTTCTTGAGCTGTTTAACTGTTTTTCGTGCTTTCTTGATAACAAAAATGTCATCGATATACGCAGTTGCAGCTTCTGCACCTAACTTAACGCCTTTAATCAAAGACTTTTTAGCAATCTCATTTACATCCATTTTTAACCTCACTCAAAATCAACAGCAACTATCGGCACAGCAAGAAGCCAAAGAGCAAAAGGAGGAATCAAACATGCAAGGATTGTTTCTTTTAATTCTTCGCATCGATTAATTTCGCCACCGCCTATCCAGTACAAAGCAACACCAACCACAACAAAAATGAGCTGAAACGCAAGCGTAACGATTATTGTTTTCTTAAAGATTGGAATGTCTAGTTTCATCTTCCTCTCGCAATCAAATAAATCACACAACCATACGTCACGATAAAAATCGTGGCTCTAAATAAAATCTCGTTATGAATGAGCCACGCAATCATGATTAAACCTTTGATAAAGTAATACCCATCTGACCTTGATACTTACCGCCTCTGTCGGCATAAGATACTTCGCAGTGTTCTCCATTAAAGAACAATACTTGGCAGCAACCCTCGTTCAGATACATCTTCACTGGCACACTTAAAGAATTAAAGAATTCCAAAGTGATTTGACCTTCCCAACCTGCCTCTAATGGTGTGACATTGCAGAATAATCCGCTTCTGGCGTAGGTTGATTTACCCTCTACTAAACACATGATGTTGCGAGGGATTTTGAAACGTTCAACCGAATAACCGAGAACATGAGAGTAAGCTGGCACTTCAATCACATCACGACCTTTGACAAGCATAAAATGTGGGTCTTTCGGATTTTTGGGGTCAAAAACTTCGCCTTCACGACCTCTGAAAATCTTCAAAGTATCAGCTAAACGCACGTCGTAGCCGTGTGAAGAAAGCCCGTAAGAGATGGCCTTTTTGCCGTCGATTTCTTTCACTTGATGGTCAATAAAACCTTCAATCATGCCTTGCTCTTCGACTAACTTCTTAATTTCTACATCTGCTAAAATCAATTTACTCTCCTCGTAATCTCAGGTTTAAAGCTTTAATTCTGTTTCTCACCGACTGTCTTGACCTACCAAGACGTTCCGACATGTAATCAACTCTGAATCTTCTGTAGTTCATTCTTAGAAAGTCATCTTCTTCTTTAATCCACGACATCCGTTCTTCTTTCTTAAGATTTAAGCGATACAAGCGATTTTCGATAGAAGCTAAAGTTCTCCCTGTTTGTTCTGCTATCGCTTTTGATGTCATTTTTTGGTCAATAAACAATATCTTTAAGCGCTCTTCTTCTTCTTTTGACCACCTTTTGTTCGACCTTTTGTTGTCTTCTCTAAGCTTAAAGAAAATGCTCTTTTTGACATTACTGTCATCGTTTTGTTGAGTTTCTTTGCCAGATTCCGCTTGCGACGTTCTTTTATCTTTTGTGAGACAGAAATGATATAGACGACGTCTAACAGCAGAAACGGTCATTCCAAGTTCTTTAGCAACCGCAGCAGCACTCATGTTCTTTTCAACGTAGAGGTGCTCTAAAATCTTGCCGTCGTTTAGTGTCAATCTAGTTGTCATTTTTATGCTGCCTGTAACTCAAAATCGCCGTTCTTCTTTTTGACAATCTTTGCTGTTTTCTTCTGCGGATTCGCCTTGCCTTTTGACTTTTCCCAAACGTCTAAAACATTCCTTGTTTTTGTTAAAAGTCCTGACGGACATTGCTTGCATTGCTCTTCCCAGATCGCTAAAACTCGCCGTAAATCCTGAATTTGTATGCCATCAAGAACCCAGCTCCCCGTCGCTTTGTGGCGGTTAATGACTTTTTGAACACCGTCTAATGTTCTATCGACTGCTGGATCGTTCTCGCCGATACCAATGTTCAGTAGAAAAACAACCTCGTTCGTAATCTGTAACATTCGAATAAAGTCGCGGTCATTCGGCTCTTGCATCATTTTTGTTAGAGAGATCCATCCAAAATCCATGCAATAGTCTTCCGTGTTCTTTTTGTCGAACGGCTTTTGATTGGTAATAGCTCTTAATCCAGTCGTATCAATTCGCTTTGGTTGATACTTCTTAGCGCCTTTGCGTTTTTTGCTGACAGCCATTGCCACGTCCTTCTCGAATTAACGGTTCTAACACCCTTAAAACCTGAATTTTGTTTCTATTGAAATACGTCATTAAATTCTCGATTTTCATGCCGCTCAGGAATTTTTCTCTCATTTCATCTTGTTCGATTTTTCCGATGATTTTGATGCCGCTTAAACCCAAGAAAAACATACGACGACGAATCAATTCAGGCGAGCATTTGAATTTATCGGCAATTTTCTGCGGTGACATTTCACGAGAATTCTTCTCTAAAAACACATCGATTTTTGTCGTATTTGTACGCAAATTACCGTTGTTATCAACAAATTTCGGTGGCGGCAATCCGTCAGAATCAAACCAAGGCACGCCTAAAACCATCCTAAATGCCATCTTCCTCTCCTAATGTTGATCCGATTGCTACATATCCCAACAAATCAATCCAGCTGTCGTAATGATCAATGGAGTTTGCTAGTCTTGAGATTTTGAGCAAACTCATCATTAAAGCGACTTCCTGTGCGGTAAATTCAACACCTTTAAATGCACTCCACATCTTTGCGATACGCTTAAATGATTCTTCTGGTGAGCCGTAATCTTGTAATCGATCACCAGTAATCAGTTTTTCCGCATATCTCAAGACCGTCTGAATGTCGCCCTTATACTGCTCGAACTCTTTTTTCTTATCTTCCATATCTCTACCCGTAAAGTTTGTGAGATGCCACCAAATACGGACGACAAAACCCGCTAGTCGTTTTCATACTCTAAGAAAACCCTCCTAAAAACAGCATCTCACAAGTGAGGAATCCGAAATACTGGGGCTAATTTCCAGCTAAGCACTTATTTGAGGCACAGTCGGATTCCTCGCTTCTAAGGCTCGTCTTTCCGAGCTGTCTGTTGCATCACCAGCGAGAAGAAAGGAAAAACTGGCTGCACTGAATCTGTTTTAACCCACCTGATCCTGGGGTCACCATTAAGGTGCTTTGGCAGTACTCCTAGTCGTCGAAAAAATCGGAAGTCGGGTCGGATTCCTGAACCTCTTCTGTCGTCACTGGCTGCGCGGTTTCGACATCATTAACCTCGTCGTTATCGATATACTGAGGAGTCCCTTTTTCATCCATCACGCCCATATCGTTAACAACGGCGCGCGTCATTTCGATACTCATCGCTCCCCATTTGCTAAGCAGTTGTCTGAGCATTGTTTTGTAGGCCATCGAGTCGAAATCTTTTTCCCAGAAGGTATAGCCTTTTTTTGCCTTATAGCCTTTTGAGTATTTCAGCGCATGCGCTTCCATTTTTTCTTTTGAGCAGTACATGCTCTTTGTAAACCCATTAACCATTTCAAACATCGCGTAATAGCCGATTGTTGGAAGGCTTTCGCGAATTTCATCGTTTTCTTCAATGTTGACGCTAAGCTCTTCGGTTAACGGGTTGTACCCCATCAATTCACCTTGCTTGATTGCTAATACGTTGATTTTTTTGTATTGACCAGAGCGAATTGCAAGCTGAATGTAGCCCTTGTAGCCAATCTGAAATTGAGCAACTTGACGGTTGTTTTTGTTGTCCTTGTATGGCACGAGATAAAAATACCCGAGCGTTGAAGACGGCGATAAATCCAGTGCAGCGCCTTCAAGGGCTGCGCTTAAAACAGTGGCGCGGTCGCATCTTACAAGATCTGGATTTTTATTAACGCTCGTAACAATACTGGTAATAAAGTTCAGTGCTTTTTGTTCGCCCAACATGTTTTTTAATTTGGCTCTAACGCCTGTTTGCGTCATAAACGTCGAAAAAGTTGTTGGAGCAGAGGGGCGTGCTGCCTGAATATTTCTGTTGATATTTGCCATGATTAAGCTCTTTCAAATTCAATTGCGTTGTCGTTCAAGAATTGCTTTAGTGCCATTAACTGTTTTCTGGTTGCATGAACTCTGAAAGCGAGCGTATAAACTGCTGGTTCAGACATTTCGTTAGGTATTTTTCTGTCTGCGGTAAGCGGTATTTCGTCGGCTTTTACTTCTGGTTTTGGTTGTTCTTCAGGGTTTACGTCTGGTTCTGGCTTGAGTTGTTCTTGTTCTTTCTGCTTTTCAAGATCACGCGCTTTAATTGCTTCAAGACGAACCTTTTCATTCATCGCTTCAGACAAATTGCGAGTTTTGAAGTAAATCGCTTTGCAAGCGAAAACAAACTCTCCGCAAGTTGTTTCAATCGTATTGATTGACTGCTTAAATTCATTAACGATTGCTCTAATTTGTTCTTCAACCGCTTTCTTCGATGCAGTTGCGTTTGTCCATTTTTCCTGATGAATGTCGCAGTACGGAATTTGCTCAGCGATTTCGCCCGCTTCTTCGTAGTAAAACGCTTGCAATTCCAGTTTTCGGATGTCTCGCTGCTCGTTTTCGTAGCGTTTGACTTGTGCATCGATTTCACGCACTGGTTCGTCAATCATTGCAATCAGCTGTTTTGTCTTGACGTCAAAATCTTCATACGGTTTCAAACAAATCGCTCTCATGCTGCGACGTTCGTCTTCAATCGCTTTTTTCAGCTTGTTAAGCGTTGCGCGATCAGATTTTGCGGTCTTAATCGTTTCAGGTGTGTAAGCTAAACCTTTGTAGTCTGCGAGTGCAGTTTGTAGTGCAGACTGAAGTTCACTGAAATTAAACTCAATGAGCTTTGGAAAAGAATCCAAGGGTGTCGTGATTTTTAATTGCATATCCATGTCTTTATCCTTAAATCTGAGGAAGAATGAGAGCAGGTCGTTGGTCTTTTTTGACTAACTCCCAAAATTCAATTTCTTTCTGAAGCAAGTCGTCGATAATGTCTTGCACATCTGATCGCTCGAAAAAGTAGTGTCTTGTTTCGAGATACATATCTGACCAGATGTTTCTCTTGAGTTGAGCTTTAAGCACAACAAAGTCATATCCAGTCACCAGTAAATAGTGAACAACCTGCCAGAAGTAGTTATTCGGAATGCCGTCTTGCCATTTTTCAAGCTGAGACTGACGCATAATGTTCGTTGTTTTGATTTCTAAAATGCCGTTACGACCGTTTTCATCGGTTAGCCGCCCGTCAATCGAGCCGATAATGAAGTCGTATTCGGGATGTTTGCGTAGGTCAAAATCCTTGTGAGCTACCTTGTACTGCGGAAAATCGAGCTGAAACAGATCAATTAAATGCTGCTCGGCGTCATTGCCGTACTTAACAACCGGTTTATCTGAAATATCAGGTGCTTTTGCGCGACCAGTTAAACGCTCCCAGTACTCCACATTTGACATGTATGGGTTTTGCCCCATGATTGCTGATGCACCTGTACCTGAAATACCCAAGCTTCTCGCTTTGAGCCAATCAGTTTTTGACATCGCTTCTTGTTTCATGCTATATTTCTCCTTGCCAAAATGTAGGTAGTACTTAACTCACCCTCTAGCATGTCGTCGTGTTAGAGGGTTTTTCTTTTCTTATCAATCGCTTGCAATTTTCTGAGTGCTTCAATGAATTGAAGTCCAAAGTCATTTGCTGTTTCTTTACTCAAGCCATAATAAATTGATAAGCGATACGTGTTTCTGCAAGTAATTGCGTCTTGAACAAGTAATGCCTCTATGTCGGTTAGCTTTAAAAGAAAAGCATCAATCCAGCTTAGATACTTGCCGTCAGTTCGCATAGCGAGTTCGAATAACATCAGAAACCTCCGTAGATAATCGGTCTTAAAATGTCCGCACAAATCATTGGAACAACAATAATCGCTCCGCAAAGTAGCCCTGAAAGGACTTCGAGTAGGTTTTTCTTGAGGTTTTTCATTACAATCTCTCTAAATCATTTGGTATATACGTATTTTACTGAAAAGTAATAAATAAGTAAATACCAAGAAATAAAAAATTTTTGCTATCTTGTAATAACCAAAAAGAGAGAATGAAATGACAAAAGACAATTTATGGAAAAAGATCTGTGAGACATCGAACGACAAATTAGATTTTTTGTTGTCGATTGTTTTAGAAGAGTTAAAACAGCAAGAACAAGCAAGATTAACGCTTAAAAGCAAATTTCAGACATTGTTGATTGCTCTAATTGCGCCGATTGCAGCAAGTATTTCGATATCATCGAATAACTTGAATTACTTGATTGCTGCTTCTGGTGCAATTTGGTTTATCTGTTTCTGCGTTTGCTTTTGTTTTATTTACTCAAACAAATTTGCAACCGCATTTGGCACATTTTCAGAAAATGACGTTTCAGATCTTGTTGAAAATGAAGAGTCTTTGAAATATTTGAAGAAAATGAAGCTTTTTAACTTCGAAGAAACAATTATAGAAAGAAGAAAATCAAATAGAAGATCGTCGATTGCTTTTAATTTATGCTTAATTGCATCATCGTTATCGTTGTTTATATGTGCTGCATCTGGCGTTTTTAATCTTTAAATCCCTCGAATTCGGGGGGGGGGATGAACTATTTCTATTTTAGAAACAGTTCAAAAAAATACCGCTCACGTAGAGCGGTAAAAGTAAAAGAACATCAGACTTAGCATTTTTCCTCGCAAAAGCAAGAGATTCCTGCTGCTTACGGCGCAACTGGGTAATAAAAAGCGCCGTTTACATAAGTCAGGCATTCATAATAGCACAGTTTTTATTTTGCGTTTTTCTTTGGTGCTTCGTCTTGCGCAAAACCACGACCTCTATTTTGTGGTGGCATCGGAGGTGGAATATCTTTTTGTTCTGTCCTGTTGAGATAGCCTTTCATTTTTAACCCCCTAAAACGTTTTAATTTGTATCGGCATTGAGCGAATCAGCTTGCCGACAATGATTGTTTCCTCTGGTTTGTCTTTCCAAAGCCATGATTTATAGAAAGAATTGTCTGACGATACTTCGATGGCGCTACCGACAAGACTCAATCGTTTGCAAATCAATTCACCACCGTGAAGCAATAAATAAACACCTTGACCGATGTACTCTCTGATGCCTGTATCAACAAACAACTGTTCGCCTGCATTGATCGTCGGAATCATCGAGTCTCCTGTTGCTGTGATGAGCTTAATCGTGCCGTATGGGTTGGTTGTACCGATAAGCTCTAATGCTCGCTCTGACGGCATTTTGAGCTGTGAAATGATTGTTTCTGTCCTGTTGAGATAGCCCGGTCCGCATGACGCTTTGACATCAAGCACGTCAAATGCAGCTGTTTTAACTGGCTTTTCAAGCAAGATAGGTTTTTTCTCGACAGCTTCATCATCTGTCGTATCTAACCAATACTTTGGCAATCCAGCATCCTCTTCAATTCTTCTAGCTTTCTTTTCTCCAAAGGGCTTTTTGCCATGGAGAATTGCAGACAATTCTCCTTGGTTAATGCCAGTGAACCGCACAAATTCAGACTGACTTTTGAATTTGTCTTGTATGAGACTTGAAAGCCTTGATCTTCTGTTTTCTGCGATATCCATGATAACTCTATTATCTATATAAATTACTGTAAAGTAAATATGAAAACAGTATTTACTAACGCTTTACATTTGAGTAAAATACAGTAATGAAGAAATTACTTGTTTACTACAATGCATTAAGCAAAGAAGATCGTCTTACTTTTCTCAGAAAGGCAAGGATATCGGATGGTTATCTCAGAAAAGCTTGTTGCGTATTTGAAAAAATGAAGCCAGAACGCTGCGTCGCCATCGAGCGCGCAACAAACGGAGCAGTAACACGCAAAGATTTAAGAGACGATTGGGCTGACATATGGCCGGAGTTGATGGAGTAGAAATACTGATCTGTGCAATTTCAGCGTTCCAGCTCATTCAGTCAGTGATCATGTACTTCACGGTGATGAGCATATCGCGCACAGAAAGACGAATGAGAGTGCAGGAATCTGAACTTTTGATTGCGACAGGAAGAATTAAATGGCTGACGCATACATGATCAAAACACCGCGCGGTGCATTAGTGCCGGCTGACGCAGAATCAGCAGAAGCGCTTGCGAAAGTTAAAGTCGGTCAAGGCGTCAAAGTGACCTACACACGCACGAGAAACATCAAGTTTCATCGCAAGTTTTTCGCGCTCTTAAAGCTTGCTTATGACGCATGGAATCCTCCGCCGCTGATGTACCGTGACCAGCCCGTCAAAACAACTTTTGACCAATTTAGGCGGCAGCTAACGATTTTGGCGGGATATTACGAGGTGGAGCAATCAATCGATAATCCCGACAAATTTAAGCTCGTTGCAAAGCCAATCTCTTTCGCAAAAATGAGCCAAGACGAATTTGAGCGGCTTTATAACGCAGTACTAGACGTCCTGCTTGATCGTGTTTTTCTCGATCAGGCACGAGGCGATGTTGAAAACCTTGTTAATAACATTTTGGCATATGACTGACCATAACTATCGAAATAAAAATCTACTGCGCTGGGCGAAACGTGCGCCAGTGTGTTTTATGTGTCATCGGCGGAATGATGGCACTGTCGTTGCAGCGCACAGTAACCGGCTGATTGACGGAAAAGGTATGGGCATCAAAGCGCATGACTATCGCATTGCGTTCCTTTGCCACGATTGTCACGCGTACATTGACCAATCTGGCGCTAGTCGTGAGGAAAAAATTAAAAAATGGGAAGTGGCTCACTACGACACAATCGGTTGGTTGTTTGATGTGGGTGCTTTAGAAGTGAGGAGTCCTGAATGAGTTCAACGCATTTTTTTGACACTGCGATTGCAGAAGATGTTGGCGTCAATGCCGCTGTTGTTTACGAGTGTTTCAAAATTTGGGTCAGAAAAAACGCTTCTGAGGGCGTCAATTTCAAAAACGGTCAATATTGGATTAAAAGCTCAATCAGTGAGCTTACAAACAAATTTCCGTACCTCTCTGAAAAACAAATACGAACTGCTATCGATGTCTTGTTTAACAAAAAATATATCAAAAAGGGTCAATTGAGTCTCAACAAACTCGATAGATCGATGTGGTATACGGTGAGGGCGATGTATGAGTACTGATGCAATGCGCGAAGATGAAGAAGGCTTCATTATCCTGCGCCCTTGGATGATTTCAAAGCTAAAACTAGCAGGCAATGACCTCATTCTGTATGCATTGATTTACGGCTTTTCTTCTGATGGAAAATCATGCTACATGGGCGGTGCTGACTACATCACAAAGCTTACCGGGATGGCACGCAGAACCGTTTTTAACTGCCTGAAAAATTTAGAGCAAAAAGGGCTGATTGAGAAAACGCTAATTGTCAACAACGGCATCCAATTTTCAGCTTTCAAGGTGTGCAAGATTTGCACTAGTGCAAAATCTGCACCAGTGCAAAATCAGCACTCAGGTAGTGCAAAATCTGCACAGGAGGTAGTGCAAAATTTGCACCCAATAGTAAATATAGAAAGTAAAAAGATAGTAAAAGAGGTAACCCCTTTAGTTCCCCTTACGACCTCTGAGCCTGAAAACGAAAAACGCACTCATCGAAAAAAGACACGTCTCCCTGAAAACTGGTTTTTACCGAAAGAGTGGGGCGTCTGGGCGCTTGAGCAAGGCCTAACGACGGACGAAATCAGAGTCGAAGCCGATTGCTTTGCTGACTACTGGCACTCAAAAGGCGAAACCAGAGCTGATTGGCTTGCAACATGGCGCAACTGGGTGAGACGCAAGCAAACATGGCGAAAGCCAGCACAGAGAAACAACCTTAAAACGGTTGAGGATTTGAAAACAGCCGCTCAAGAGCAAGCGGACAGGGTTTGGAAAATGATGCAAGGGGCATGACATGACGAAACAGGATTTACAGGATTTAACCTCGATGCTGACCGCGCTAGCGGAAATGTACGGCAAACCGAAGATTTCCGATTTTGTCGTCTCTCTGTGGTGTAAAGCGATGCAGGGCTACAGCATTGAAGCGATACGAGCAGCCTTTTCTGCTCACGTGCAGAACCCTGACAACGGTCAATTCATGCCGAAGCCGGCAGATATCATCCGCTTGATCGGCGGCACAAACCAAGACAAGGCGATGATCGCTTGGGCAAAAGTCGATAAAGCTGTGCGGCTCATCGGTACTTACGCAGACGTTGTTTTTGATGACCCCCTCATTCACGCCGTTGTAACTGATATGGGCGGCTGGATTGCGCTAGGTCAGAAAAACGATGACGAATGGCCATTTGTCGCAAAAGAATTTGAAACACGTTACCGCAGCTATGCGATGCGTCAAGAAATTCCGCCGTGTCAGCCTGTTTTAACCGGAATTGCGAATGCGCATAACTCGCGAAACGGCTATCAGCTGAATGCACCAGTGCTGATCGGCGATGAACAGAAAGCGCAAGCATTGCTTTCTGGCGGTAAGAAAGAAAATCCTGTTTTGAAATTTAAGAGGTTAACAGCATGAGTACACGAGAAAAGATTCTAAAGCTCTTAAAACAAGCGACAAAACCGCTCACGCTTGAGCAGATCGCAATGATTGTTAAAGTCGATAAAGAAGATGTGCAAGAGGAGCTAGACCGCTTGTTCATCGCCGACAAAATCAAAACAAGCGTCAATTTAAATCGCAAGAGTGTTTATTCGTTGAACGAAAAGAAGGGGCGGAGATGAAGCCAAAATTGATTGAGAACTTCAAAGATGCGAGCGATGAAGAAGTTTTTAAGAATTGTCTTAAGAGAATACCGGAAAGCACTCTTAAAAAAGTCGTAAGAGTCGGGCATTCGATAGTCGTTTTTGCGGTGATTAAAGATGGCAGTAAAGAGATTGAAATCAAAATTTCAATGCCACGGTACAAAGTAGCGAGGTCGAAATGAGCGTTAAGTTTTTGAAGAGATTGTCAGATGAAGAGCTGTTCGAAATGGCGTGTCTTTTAACGCATTGTAACAAAGAAAAAATGAAACTTTGTGAGATTACTAAAACAGATTCTCTTTTTTCTCTGTATATGCGCGTAAAAACAAGAGACTGCGGCGTGATTTGCGAATTTAGCGATTTTAAAAGCGAATGCTGGCATAACAACCAAGTTGGTTTTTGCGGAGCGATGTATCGCAAGTTTGGCAAAGAGTACTCAGACGCATTTTTCAGAAACTTTTGGGGTATCGAGGAGCAAGAAAAATGAGCGTTAGGTTTCTAAATCGACTAACAGATGAAGTGATTTTTGATCTGATTGAAGAGATTTTTGAAGAAGAGCTTGAACGAAAAAAAGTCGAGCGATCGGTAAATTATTTTAATGTTTATTTTGGTGACATGATCGTCGGAATAACAGATTTTGACTGTGATTATTTCGAAGACGGAACGTGGCCTACTTTGCTTTTTGAAAAATTTGGCAATGAATATGCTATTGCCTTTTTTAAATGCCATTTTGGTATAAAGGAAGAAGAATGGGTACTAAATTCTTAAGCAGATTGAGTGATAAAGAGATTTTTGAGCTTTTCAAAAAAACGTTACGCGAAGATGTGTGGGATGTGACATTTGAAAAAAATGAACGTCAAGACGACGGGTTTAAGTTGTACGTCTGGTCAGCTGGCGATCTGTTACCGTTTTATTGCAACGACTTTGACGTAATCGAAAACGCCTGCTTTTTCAGCAATACAAACTACGACCTCTGGCGTGCGTGGCTTTATAAAAAATTCGGAATGGAATACGCAAAAGCTTATTTTGAATATCTCGAAAAGGTATACGTGCTATGAAAATCACTCTACCGTATCCCATTTCCGCAAATCGCTATTGGCGACATAGTGCAAGAGGTGTGTTTATCTCGCCAGAAGCGAGAGCATACAGAGCAGAAGTTAGACTGATTTGCATGCAAAAACACATCACGAAATTAGCTGGTTTTGTCGATGTTGAGTGCTGGATTGTACCGAAATCTGCGAGGTGCATTGATGTTGATAACTCGCTCAAAATCGCTCTCGATGCATTGCAAGGATGGGCATACTACAACGATAAGCAGATTGTCAGTGTGAAGTCTCATAAGTGTAAACCAGATAAAGATAACCCTCGTTTCATCGTCAAAATCGACCGAGGATTGTTAGCAGAATGTCCCGATGAAAAATAACGAATAACCTAAACTTTGGAGAGTAGATGTCACTTTTTAAAAGCACTTATAATGCACTCGCTTTTGCTTATCAGTTCAACGGTTTAAATATCTCAACGCCGCATTTATGCGAAATGCAACCGTCGAAAGCAAGAAGTCTCGGAGGACTTAATGGAGCAGGCGAGGCGGGCAGTATTAAGCGTGCTGTTAAAGATCTGGGAGAGGTTGCAGAATCGCTGGTTATCGCAAGATTTTCACCGTCAAAGCTGCCTTGCTCGTGTCATCGCTCTTGCTGCTGCGGATGGGTGTGTAATGCGGATTGGCAACAGGCAGTCAATACGCTCTCAAAAAGCATTGATGATGCGGTGTTTTGCCGTGTCGGTGATGCAAATTATCGTGCAGCAATAACAGGTAGATATTTCTCTCGAGATTACGATAAAAAGCCGATTGAATTTATCGCTGATAGCTCAAGAATCTCACGAGCTACAGCGTATCAGCATTACAAAGCGATTAAGCAGTATTTTCGAGGTTCTCGCTCACAAAAAGGCGTAGAGCAAGTGGTTATCGATAAGGTTGATGAGATATTGCGAGATTTAAAGATTGTTGGCGAGTTTGAAGATGAATAAATAAAAGAAGTCGAAAAAGTTAAATTTGGTTTTTACCAACGACTGACGAAAAATGAGGTATACTAAAGACCTCTCTAAATCTTCAAGGCGATATTCGCCCTCGTCAGTCTGGCGATTTTTTTATGTCTGTTTAGACACGATCATTTCAATGGTCGGGGTAGAGATGCAGTATAAAACACCAGAAATGGGAAGCTGCAACGCGAGAACCTTGAAGCTCGAGAGTGCGCCCGACCGCCCGCACACAGGTGGCTTTCTCAAAAAATTTCAAGGAGTCAAAAATGTCTAACACTTCAAACACTATTACCATCTGTAATTCAAATATTAATCGTGTTGACGATTTGTATTCTTTAAACGATTTGCATAAAGCATCTGGTGGTTTAGACAAACATCGACCAACATATTTTTTACAAAATCAACAAACAAAGGATTTAATATCCGAAATTGCCATAGACGGAATTCCGTCTTTGAAAACAAAAAGAGGAGGAAATCAACCAGGAACATACGCTTGCAAAGAACTCGTCATCGCATACGCATCATGGATATCTCCAAAGTTTCATTTGCAAGTCATTCGAGTATTTCTCGCTCAACAAGTACCAACATCAAACACAATCAATAAAGCACAACAAGGTGAAATTGCTACTCTAATCGCAGAAAAATTTCCCGACGGAGGCTCTCGTCCAGGCGCATGGTCAAGATTTAACAATCATTTCAGAATTGCGTCATACAAAGATTTGCCTGCATCAAAGTATGATGCAGCGGTTGAATATATCGCACAGATGAAAGCACCAGAAAAATTGCCAGCAAAGAATATTGCGGATGGATTGATGCCTGCGCAGTCGACTTTGTCAGAATTGAGAGTGTGGAGTCTGCAAAATCTCAAAAGAGAAGATGCAGACTATGTGCTGAAGCAGTGCGAGAAAATCTTGGCAGTTACAACCAGAAGTTGGACCGCCTTTAACGAAATCTTGCTGCATATTCAAATTGCAGAAAACTACGCTAAAAGATTCCAACATCTGATATAACTCGAACACGAACAATACAAACCTCTGCAGAGGAGGATATTACCGTTAATTACAAAGATTTGCAAAAGATGTCTTTGTGTTTATTGTTTCTGCTGTAGATAACTATGGACGTCGTTTTTGGGATGTTATCGATAATCAATTATGCGACCAACCTCGTCGACTTGATTTATTACTGGATGAATACGGAATACCAGACTGGTGGAATGAGTCTGATGACGGAAAGATTGTTTACTCTTTAAGTAAAGAGACAGGATTAGAATTTATCGACGCTGATTTTGTTAAACATGAAAATCGGGAGGTAGGTGAAGTTTTTAATCTTTTGAAATACGACGGGAAGCTTTGGGTTTTAGAGAAACTTGAAATTGGCAATACAGTCTATGCAAGAGAATATACCGACGCATCAAATGCAATTCGATTAAGAAAGATCGAGAGTGATTTGAGAGGTGAACTTATTGGTTACGCATTGCTTGGAAAATAAATAAAAATAACGTTTTTCTTGACTTTTAGACAAATTCGTCTAAAATATGGTGTTAATTATTAAAGTGCACAATTGCGCTTAAAACAAAATGAAGCTCCAAATTTAAAGATTTGGGGCTTTTTTAATGGCTTTTTATGAGAATCGACTGGTTTTTAATTCAAGCAATTCTGGGGTATTTTGAGACAGAATGTTTTGAAGATTTTATCGATGATTTGAATAGAACAGACTATCAGATTGAGTGCTTAAAGATTGACGCAGAAAAGCATAGAGTCATCATGTATAAGTATCTCGAATTACTCTCTGACGGCGGTTTTATTCGAGGCGTCAACGCAAAGCCAGATATGTGCGAATATCGATATCCAAGATTAACAAAAATCGGACATGATTTGCTCAAAGCAATGCAGTCAAGAGTCATTTGGGAACATATTTGCAAGATAGCGGAAGAAAAAGGAATCGAAGTATCGTTCTTATCATTAAAGTTTCTAATACCGTTTGCTTATGAACAGACGATAAAACAAATTTAAATCAACCATAAAACAAAAAGCCGAAGTGCTCGCAACACCTCGGCTTTTTTGCTTTTCACAGTTACTTGTTACAGGAGCTAACTATGAAACATGTATTCAATTTTAAAGGATTAGCGGGCATGTTTAAAGTTATTAGTAAAGATAAAAGCGCAAAAATTGCGTTTTATGCAATTCTTGCAACATGCGTAATTATTTTCTCGATAACGCCTATTGCAAACAATTTGATAGATAAGCTTTTATAAAAAACAAACGACTGAAATGTTGGCGCATTGTCAGTCGTTCTACTTTCCAATCGCGGGCGTTTCACGAAAGGAACATACTTGAATTCTAACAATTTTAAAGGTTTAGATAAAGTGATAGAAGTATTAGAAAAAGCGGTTAAAGTTCGAAAGCTGCTGTATTTTGCTGTTTCTGTCATTGTTTTTCCAGCAACGCTTTTTGGTGTTGCGGCGATTATTAATGCTTTTCAATGAATTTACCTTAGGACGTAACTGTCTGATTGCCCGTCTTAATGGCGGGCTTTTTTGAATCTCAATTTATGAAACAAACTGAATTAGTTGTGCGTTCTGTTGATGAATTAATTCCATACATCAACAACGCAAGAACACATAGTGACGAGCAAATTCTACAGGTTGCATCATCTATTAAAGAGTTTGGCTTCTTAAATCCTGTCATTATTTCGAATGATAACGGTATTCTGGCGGGGCATTGTCGTGTTTTGGCGGCTAAAAAATTAGGATTAGCGAATGTTCCGTGCATTTTGGAATCTCATTTAACTGAAACGCAAAAGAAAGCCTATATTCTTGCCGACAACAAGCTCGCTGAAAATTCAGGGTGGGATGATAATCTTGTCAAGTTGGAATTAAAAGCATTGTCTGAAGCTGATTTTGATTTAGATATTATCGGCTTTGATTTGGATGAGATTGATTTAGAGGAAACAACAGACACAAACGTCGATGAAATGGAAGTTCCAGAACCGCCAGTACAATGCGTTACAAAAATGGGTGATGTATGGATCTTAGGTGAACATCGTTTGATGTGCGGCGATTCAACTAGTTTTGAAGATGCCGATAAGTTGCTCGACGGTGAGACTGGAAAAGTCGATTTATATATTACAGACCCGCCATATAACGTCGCCTATCAAGGCAAAACAGATGGCGCACTAACGATTCAAAATGATTCAATGGATGACGCATCGTTTCGTCAATTCTTAACAGATGCGTTTTCGGTCGCTGATTCAGTGCTAAAACCTGGGGGGGGTATTTTATATCTGGCACGCTGATTCGGAAGGGTACAACTTTCGTGGAGCATGTCGAGATGTTCAATGGGTTGTTCGTCAGTGTTTAATATGGGTTAAGAATCAACTCGTTCTTGGTCGTCAGGATTATCAATGGCGACATGAGCCATGCTTGTATGGCTGGAAGTCTGGCGAAGCACACAATTGGTATAGCGACAGAAGTCAAACCACTATATTAGAGTTCGATAATCCGTCTCGTAATGGCGAACATCCAACAATGAAGCCTGTCGAATTATTTCAATATCAAATCGAAAACAGCTCCAAAAAAAGCGATATTGTTTTTGATGCATTTGGCGGCAGTGGAACAACTTTAATTGCGTGCGAACAAACCAAGCGAAAAGCGCGATTAATGGAATTAGATCCAAAGTATTGCGATGTCATTATTAAGCGATGGCAAAACTTAACAGGTAAAGAAGCCGTTCGAGATGACGGCATAAAATTTAATGAGTTAGGCAATGGCTAGAGAAAGAATTCAAATCGACATTGAAAAAGTCGAAGCGCTTGCGGCTGTTGGATGTAGTTATGAAGAGATTTGTTTGAATTTGAGAATCTCGTCAAAAACTTTCTATAACAAGCGCAAAGAAAATCCTGAAATTACGGAAGCTATAAAAAGAGGGCAAGCAAAAGGGTTGGCAACCATTGAAAACGCTCTTTTTAAAAAAGCAAAGGAAGGTAATGTAACGGCTGCGATATTTTATCTTGTCAATCGCGGTAACGGCAAATGGCGATCTATCAACCGAACTGAAATTACAGGTGCAGATGGCACTCCTCTTTCTCCTCCTGCGCTTGAAATTGTTTTTCCGAATGAAAAAAAGGATTGAATTTCCACCCAAGCTATCCGTGCTCTTTCAACCGTTTCGGTATAAAAGTTTAAGGGGTGGTCGAGGTTCTGGTAAGTCTGTTAATGTCGCTCGAGCTTTAATCATTCTTTCGTATCAAAATCAACTTAGGATTTTATGCGGGCGTGAAGTACAAAACACAATTAAAGACTCTGTTCATAAGTTGCTGTCAGATCAGATTGATGATTTAGGGCTTTCTCGTTATTTTGATATTACACAATCATCAATTAGAGGCATGAATGGCTCTGAGTTTATCTTCAAAGGGCTTCGCTTTGACCCACAAGGCATTAAATCAACTGAAGGTATCGATCTAGCATGGATTGAAGAAGCCCAGACTGTCAGTAAGGAAAGCTGGGATATTTTAATTCCAACGATTCGTAAAGAAAATTCAGAAATTTGGCTAACATGGAATCCGCTTGATACAGAAGCCCCAACCTACAAACGTTTCGTTACCAATAAGCCGCCAAATTGCGTCGATGTCGAAGTTAATTATATGGACAACCCATGGTTTCCAGAAGTGCTTCGACAAGAAATGGAGTTTTTGAAAGAGTCTGACTATGGTGCTTACGAGCATGTTTGGCTCGGCAAACCATTAACGATTACTGAAGCGGTCATATTTAACGGTAAATATCGTGTTGAAGCGTTTCCTGACGATTTATGGCAACAAGCTGACCGATTATTTTTTGGCGCTGACTTTGGATTTGCAAAAGACCCATCAACACTAGTTCGTTGTTTTATGTTGAACGGCAATCTCTATGTCGATTATGAAGCTTATGGCGTAGGGGTTGAGATTACTGAATTAGCATCGCTTTACGATCAAGTGCCAGGATCACGTAAATGGCCTATCTGGGCAGATGCAGCAAGACCAGAGACTATTTCTTACCTCAAAAAGAAAGAGCATTTTCGGATTGACGGCGCTAAGAAATGGCAGGGCTCTGTTGAAGATGGTATTGCTTATTTAAAAGGCTTTAAAAAAATCATTATTCATGAGCGATGTAAGCACGCCGCAGAAGAAATGAGGCTTTACAAATACAAGATAGACAAGCGTACTAACGAGGTTTTGCCGATCATCGAAGATGCTAACAATCACGTGGTAGACGCAATCCGGTATAGCCTAAACGGGTATATTTTACGAAAAGGCAGAGGAATCAATATTTCACTATGAGTAAAAAAACAATCAGCATTCAGGAAGATTATTCGATCGAACTAATGACACTTGCAGATAAATTAAAACCCGCTGCGACATTAGGTAAGCCTGATAAAAAAGCCGTAATGGCTAATGATAGTGCAATTGCATCCGCCTGCTCTTTGCTTGGGCATTCACTTGAGATGGGGCAATTGCCAACTGCATTATCTTTCATGGGCTATCCTGCGCTGCAAGATATCTCTCAAAACGGATTGATTCGTGCCTGCATTGAAACGGTTGCCGACGATATGCTGCGTGAATTCGGAACGGTCAAAGGCGAAGAAGAGCAAATCAACGCGCTTAACGATGAACTTCGGCGATTTGATGTTCAAAGCGTTTTGCATAAGGTTGCAGAATATGTCGGGTATTTTGGCGGTTGTATGGTTTATATTGATACGGGCGCAGATGTTGCTCAAAGACAGTTGCCACTCAATATCTCAAACGTTAGTCGAGAGCTTGAAAAAGGAAAACTCGTTCGCTTTACGGTTGTTGATCCGATTAACGTTTACCCGGGCAATTACAATTCAAACGACCCATTAAGTCCTGATTTTTACGAGCCTGAATTCTGGTTTGTCATGGGGCAAAAGGTGCATTCATCTCGTTTGATGCGATTTGTTGCCAATGAAGTGTCGATTCTTTTAAAGCCAGTATACAACTTCTTTGGTATCGCTCAAGCGCAGATTCTCTGGGATTATGTCATTCATTTCGGGGAATGTCGCAAAGCCACTTCTGATATGGCTAAAAAGTACTCGATGACCGTCTTTAAAACAGACTTAACCGAGACGCTTTTTAATCAAGGCAATATTGCAGAAATTGATAAACGTATTGCTTTGATTGCTCGCTATCGCGACAACAATGCAGTGATTGCAATCGATAAGGAAGCTGAAGATATCGTTAATGTCTCATCTACTTTGACTGGGTTAACCGATGTAGGACGTCAGGCTTTGGAATTCTTGGCAGCAATTAACCGCACGCCTGCTGTGAAATTGTTGGGAATTTCGCCATCTGGTTTTAATGCAACAGGCGAGAGCGATATTCGCAATTACTACGATCATATCAAGAGTCAGCGAGAAAAGTTGTTTAGAAAGGCAATGACGACTATTTTGAATTGCTTGCAGCTAAATACTTATGGCTTTATCGATCCAGAGGTTGAGTTTGAATGGGACGAACTTGGTCAAGAAGATGAAGCAGTTTTAGCGAATACTCAGAAAACCAAAGCAGACACAGTCGCTGTCTTTGTGGATCGCAATATCATTTCTCAAGAAGAAGCCAGAAAACATCTCGTTGCAGATAAAGATAGCGGCTTTAACGATATTGACCCTGATGAAATACCACCAGCACCAGAAGGTGAATTTGATTTTAATGATGATGTCGATAAATCAGGTGAAGTATTGTGAGAAAACCAAAATCCAAGCTATTGCGATCGATAAAGCCTAATATCGGCATTCGAGTTTGGTACAAAAAGCAGCTCGAATCAATCATCGAGCGTATGCAGCGGTCAGTATTGCATTGGGGTGTGGCGATTTATCGCAAAGAGCAAGCAAAAGCAATTCAAAAAGAACTCGACAGGCTTCGCAAATACTGGACAGGAGAATTTGATGAGTTTTCGGAAAGAATTGCAGAAGCGTTTGTCAAAAGAACGAATGCTGCCGTTTCAAATAGCTTGAAAAAAGCTCTCGCAGAAGTCGGTGTTGATGTTTCATGGAAAAACAATGCGTCAGTTAAAAACGTTTTAACGTCTCTTAGAGATACCCAAATTTCTCTCATAAAAAGTATTCCTGATGAGCAATTAGACCGTGTTGCTGGTGTTTTACAGCGAGGACTTCAAAACGGACAAGATAGATCACAAATCATTGAGGATTTAAAAGCAAGCTTCGGCGTATCAGAAAGACGTGCTCGTATGATTGCCGTCGATCAAACAAACAAGGCAACGTTTGCAATTAACCGTGCTGCCAGTTTATCGGCTGGATTGAATGAGGGTATTTGGATTCATATCGCAGGACGCAAAACTTCTCGACAAACGCACGTTGCGATGCATCACAAACGATTCTTTCTAAATGGCGATGAAGCAGGTTTATACGATCCAGATGTTGGACGTCGCATTATGCCAGGGCAGCTCGTTAATTGTTGCTGCACGTTTAGAAGCATTATTCCGCCGTTAGTACCTAGCAAATAAAAACAGGAGAAACAAAAATGAACAAAGATACCGAGCGCTCTCATCGAAGAGCGCTTTCTTTTGATGCGGCAAGTAAACGTCGCTATGACGATAACGGCTTTATGCATGTAGACGATTGTCATATTACGAAAGAGCAAGTTGTTCCGTACTACGGAAATGAAATCCCTGGATGGGAAAGCTTCGGATTATCGCCTACAAAAATCTACTACGGCTATCGACCTTCTGCTGAATTACAGAAAGCTGTTGAAACTTTTAACGGCTTGCCGTTATTGCTACATCATCATCCAGAAAGCGCCAATTCCCCACAAAAAGAATATCGAGTGGGAGCGGTTGGCACAAGCGCCGTTTGGAATGCACCGTATATCGACAATGTTTTATCAATTACCGATAAGGCAGGCATTCAAGCGATTAATGACGGATACGCGCGGGAATTAAGTTCTGCTTATCAATACGATCCTGATTTTACGTCAGGTGAGTTTGATGGCGAACCGTATGATTTCATCATGCGGAATATTCGGGGCAATCATGTTGCCCTTGTGGAGAAAGGCAGAGCAGGGCCAGATGTGGTTGTTGCCGATGCCCAATTAGAAAAAACTAACTTGAATAAAGGAAAAACGCTTATGTCTAAGTTAAAAGACTTCTTCAAAGGCGCGTGGGACGGCGATCCAGAGAATCTGGACAAAAAAGACGCCACCGCTAACGATGAAGATAAAGCTGCTGCAATTCGTAAGATTCTGGTTGAAATGCTACCAGAAGTGTCAGATGACAAAATTGAAGCGCTTGCAGGTACTTTGAAAGATTTGGGATATAGCAAAGCAGAAGATGAAGGCCCAAAAGAAGGTCTTAATGCTGCCGAAGCTTTCAAAACGGGCGAAAACGACCAAATCAAGAAAGAAGAACGCGAAGAAATTCCTGGCGGAAAAGACGATACCACTGGAGAATTGATTGCTGCAGGTGAAAACCATGAACGTGACAAATTGATGTCAGAGCATGCCGCAGAAGCCAAAAAGGCATGGGATGCATGCGGTAAAGACGATGCAGATGCTGCTGTTCAGGAAGCTTTTATTGACGGCTTCATTCAGGGTAAATGCGCAGAAAGCACTGAAAAATTCGATCCGATTGCTCAAGATGCTGCAATTGACTCTCGCGTCAATAAACAAGTCAAAGCAATGGAAGAAAAATTCGCTGCCGCAGAAGAAGTCGGACGTCATGTTGGTGCAGTTCGCGCTATGGCATTTGACTCAGCTAACGACATCTTCATTCATGGCTTAAAAGCAATGGGTGTACCAGAAGGCGCTTATTCCGCAGGCTCTGCTCGTGATGTATTCCGCATGGCAGTCAAAATGCACAACCGTCGTTTGGCACAGGATTCTACCCCAGCGCCAGCACCGACATTCGAGGGTAAATTCAAAGGCTTAAATAATATTCTTTAAGGAGTAACTTATGGCTTTACAGAAACAAGTAAATACCGAGTTTGCAGTCGGTGTTGCGGGGGATTTGGTCAATGTGACCGATAAAGTCTATACCGCCATCAATCCGATTGCAGAGACTGCTGTCAAAGCGGGCGCTTTCTGCTTTGCAGGTACTGACCCGCTCAAACAGGCAAAAGCAGGAGGAACTTCTGTTTTGGGTTTTGTTCAGCGTGTCTATCAGTACTTGAACGAAAGTTTAACCGTCGGCGCAACAATGGAGATTCCAGCAGGTTCTGGCTTATCCGTTATCAAAAAAGGTTATTGCTACGCTACTTCAACCACCGAAGCAACCGTTGGTCAGAAAGTGCTAGCCGACGCAACCACTGGCGCAATTTCCACTGGGGCGTCCGCAACCTCTGGTACAAACGTTGATACAGGCTGGACAGTCATGAAAGGCGGCGCTGTCGGCGAAGTGATTGTTATCGGAAATTGGTAAGAAAAAGGAGTAAATATGAATCCATCTTTAAATGATGTAGCCAAGAAAGGATTCGTCTTTGGCGAGTCTAAGGGGTGGCTAACCGAAGATGTCGCTCGGCGATTGGCGCAGGATGCGGCATTGACCACAGCACCAAATACGACTATCCCTGCATTTTTGCTACAGTATGTCTCCCCAGACATTATCGAAGTATTAACTGCAAAACGAGCAGCCACTAAGATCTTCGATGAATCTAAAGTCGGAGACTGGACGACAGCGAACTACCAGTACCCAGCACAGGAATACGTTGGCTCGACTGCTCCATACGCTGATTATGGTGATGGACCATCTTCTGGTGTGAACATGGAATGGAATATTCGTGACCAGTATATCTTCCAGACCACCGTCACTTATGGTGATCGTGAAGTCGATTTGTCCGCTGCTGCAAAAATTGATTTGGTTGCAGGTAAACAGCGCTCCGCTGCTGAAATTATCGCAATCGACTCCAACAAGTTCTACTTGAACGGGGTTGCAGGCAAACGCATCTACGGGTTGTTAAATGACCCTGATTTGCCAGCAGCGATTACACCAAACACTTCTGGCTCTGCGGTCACTTGGGTAGCTAAGTCTGCATTAACCACTGGCGGCACTGGCGCAATCTTTAGTGATATCGTCAAACTGTTCGGTCAGTTGCAAGCTCAAATGGGCGGCTTGATTGACCAGAACACCTCCATGAAGCTCTTGGTTTCTCCTGGGCGTGCGGTTTATCTCGCAACCTCCACTGACTTCAACGTTTCTGTCAACGAAATGCTGAAGAAGAACTATCCAAACATGGAAATCGAAACTGTTCCACAGCTCTCTGGGACATCTAGCGAAACCTTGATGTTGATTATTACTGAAGCGGTTGGTCAGAAAACAGGTCAGTTGGCGTTCGGTGAAAAAATCCGTCAGGGACGTTTGGTTGCTGATCTATCTAGCTTCCGTCAGAAGTTCTCAGCTTCTACCTACGGGTTTGCAATGCGAATGCCAGCAGCTTTTGCTTCAATGACTGGTATTTAATTTAATCCGCTCTTTTGTGCTTCAAAGCCCCGTTTAATGCGGGGTTTTTCTTTTTAGGAGAAATAATGACAACCGCTAAAACTGAAACCGAAATCACTAACGAAACTGCTAAAACTGAAACAACCAAAGCAAAATCGACACGTACGACTAAGAAAACATCTGATCTTGTCACGGTTTGCTTGCGTTCTCATCGAGATATTGTTTTTACTATTAACGATAAAAACATTGTCATCAAAGGACATAACAGCGCTTTGCGAGGGCTCAACGGCGGCGTTTTAGATTCTGGCGCTGCTTTCGGAGAAACCGTAATTGCTCGTTCAGATTGGGAAGCAATTCAAGAAAAATACGGTAAAGACCCTAACTTTAAACTCTTTTCTGGCGGCTATCTCTTTGCGGCAGCTTCAAAAGAAGACGCGAAAGCAGAAGCCAAAGAAAAAGAAAACCTAAAGACAGGTAATGAACCGATTGATCCTAAAAAGACTATCACCGAAGCCGATACCAAATCATGATTGTAATTTTTGATCCCGATGAGTTCCGCTCGTTTTATCCGAAATTCACCAAAGACAAGGTAACAGACGCTGAGCTCAATCATTTATTTCAGCTCGCCTGTACGTTTATTGACAATACTGACGAAGCGATGATTCCTTACAATCCTGATAAAGGGATTTATAACCGCAAGGAAGTTCTCTATTTGTTTGTGTGTCATATGGCAACCATGAATCTTTGGGAAGTCGGGCAATCTGGGGCAGTGCAATCCGCATCTCAAGGCACAGTTTCAGTTTCTTATGCGATTCCTCAAAACGGGCCAAACGGCAGCTGGTTTAACCAGACACCATGCGGCAGAACATTGTGGATGCTTTTGAAACCGTACGCATTGGGCGGACGTATCTTTACCATTTCTAATCATCATCCATTTGGTTAATCATGAGTATTCAAGATGTCATTCATCGCATTCGCTCACTTAAAAATCTCAAAGTGAAAGCTGGCGTTTTAAAAGGAGCGACGTATGAGGACGGAACGTCGGTTGCAGAAGTCGCAATCAAAAACGAATTTGGCGACCCAAAAACACCGTCTCGTCCGTTTATGCGACGAGCCATCAAGAAGTATGGTGACCAATGGAAAACCGACTTTTCAAATGGTTTGGCTGACTTTATTGCTGGAAAGGCTGAATTACATTCAATCGCTAATCGTTTAGGCGTTTTAATGCAAGCATGTATTCAAGAATCAATTGACTCGAATATTCCACCACCTAATTCGCCAGCGACGATTGCTCGAAAGAAAGCTCGAATCATCGGAAATCGCGGAACTCCCATTTTGGATGAACATGGTAATACTGCGCCATCTGGGTCAACGCAAACATTGATTGATACAGGGCATATGATGAAGTCAATCTCGTATGAGGTGATTGATGAATCTACGTAATATCGCCAATTTAGCGATTCAGTCGATCAATCCTGATAAAACGATTATTTGGAAGCGATCAACAGGCAATACTGTCGATGAGCATTTTAACCAAGTGCCGAGCTATGAAGAATATCAGGTAAAAGCCAATATTCAGACGGTAACAGGAGAAATGTTAAGACAAGTGAATAACCTCAATATTTCTGGGGTTTTGCGTTCTGTTTATCTTTCTCAAAACATCGCAGGCATTTCTTTTCGTTTTATGCGCGGCGGTGACATTTTAACCTTCTCAGAATTTGAAGGGGAAGATGCAACCGATTGGAAGGTTGTTCATGATGTTGAAAAATGGGACAACTGGGCGCACGTCATCGTAGCACAGCAATGATAAAAATCGATATCACAGAAAGTGACGTCATTGATGTTGTCGGTAAATTTCTACGGCAACTCTTTGAATGCACCGTCATTAAAGGTCAAGTCAATCGTGTTTCTATGCCGCATGGTTCTTTCATCGTGATGACTCCAATCTTTCGAAAGGCGTTATCCATGAATGTTAAAACCGTCAAAGAAACATCGAGCGACATCATGACACCAACAGAACTCACCATGCAGCTTGATTTTTATGGTGACAATGCGGGCGATATGGCGCAAATCTTTTTGAATTGCATTCACGATGATTTTGCTTTTCGATTTTTTCCGCTTGACATCAAACCGCTCTATACGAGCGATATGCGTCAATTGCCGTTCATTACAGGTGAAAAGAACTATCTGGATCGGTGGTCAACTGATTTAACACTTCAATTTAATCCGACTGTCGAAGTTCCCGAAGATACATGGACAACTTTGGGTGACTTTAGAGTCATTCACGCAAATGGGTTATAACAATGAGTATTCCAATTTCTCAAATTATTGAAATCAATCCAGGCGTCGTAGGAGCGGGGTCAAACCCACTTGCGCTTAATGGCTTGATTTTAACGCCGTCTGAACTTGCACCAATCGGTGAAATTCTGACGTGTTATTCTTTGGATGATGTATCAACCTATTTTGGGAATACATCCGATGAATATTTAGCAGCTGTTCCTTATTTTTCAGCAAATACGGTTCGAAATCGTAAACAGCCTGATTCGCTGCTCTTTGTGCGTTATGCACCAGAAACTGCATCTGCTTGGGCGAGAGGCGCTTCTTTAAAAGGAATGACGCTCTCCGAAATTCAGCAGGTCACAGGCTCACTCGAAGTGACAATAGACGGTACAAAGTATTCTGTTGAAACGCTCGATATCTCGTCTCAAAACAGCTTTACCGCTATTGCATCCGCAATTCAGACGCAGCTTGCTTTAGCGTCTGGTCAGTCTTGCGTTTGGAATAGCCAATTTTCTCGCTTTGAAATCTTCTCTGGCACTTCTGGCGAAGGTTCGTCTATCTCCGCGGTAACAGGTACAGCGGCAGCTGGATTAGGTTTATCTAATGCACAACTCTCTCAAGGTTCTAACATTATCGAAGCGCAGGATTCCGTTGAAATGGCATCTAAAAACCATTTGAACTGGGCGCAGTTTACTTTGCTGTTTAAAGATAATGAAATCGACCAGTCTGTACTGAAATCGTTAGCAAAATGGCAGGCAACCAAAAACGCTCGTTATTTCTTTGTGGCTTATGACGATGACCAGAATGCATTAACTCCTGGCAATGAGTCTTGTTTTGGCGCTTGGTGCTTGCAAAACGGCTATAACGTCCTAGCCTGCTGGAATAACATCCAGGTGGCGTCTTTTGTCATGGGATGTTTTGCTTCGGTTAACTGGGATGCTTATAACGGTCGTATTACGGCAGCATTTAAGTCTCAGGAAGGACTGGACGCAACTGTATCAAACTATACGCAAGCTCAAACCTTGTTGGCTAACGGCTATTCTTACT
The DNA here is from genome assembly GCA_934401755.1 of uncultured Oxalobacter sp. GTDB lineage: Bacteria > Pseudomonadota > Gammaproteobacteria > Burkholderiales > Burkholderiaceae_D > Oxalobacter. The sequence goes on along the minus strand of CAKRSU010000005.1, from coordinate 33,121 downwards.
ATGGCGCATATGCGGCCGACGGCCCGAAGAATAACTACAATTTCTTCTATGACAGCCAAATCGGCGGCAGCTACGGATATGCCGACCCATTCGTCAACCAGATTTTCTTGAATGCGCAGCTGCGTGTTGCGATGATTGATATTTTACTGGGCGTCAATACTATGCCGTATAACGAGCAAGGCTATGCTTTGATTCGTAGCGCGTTCATGGATCCAATCAATCAGGCATTAAATAACGGTTCAATTCGAGCGGGCATCAATCTGTCTGAAAACCAAAAAGCACAGATTCTCTCGATGATTGGTTTTGACATCTCTCAGGAACTCTATAACAACGGGTATTACCTCTACATTGGAGATGCAACCGCACAGACTCGCTCGCAGCGTCAGTCTCCTCCTATCTATTTCTTCTATTGTGACGGCGGCTCTATCCAGCACATCTTGATTCCGTCTATTGCTGTTTTGTAAGGAGTAAAACATGGCTAAAACATTAACATCAATGAATAGCGTCTTAACCATGGCGCATAGTTCATTGTTTCCTGTCGCAACTCAAATTCAAGGGTTTTCAACCGACGCTGCAATGGTAGCTGATGAGCTTGAAACAGGGGTTGTTCAAATGGGTGTGGATGGCAAGATGAGCTACGCTCGTGTGCCAAATCCAATCACTTTCACGATTACTTTGCAGTCTGATTCTGATAGCAACGATAGCTTCGATATTGTCGAAGGGTATGAAAAAACCAATCGTGAAAAAACGGAACTCACGTTTACTTTGACAATTCCAGCGATTAAACGAGCCTACACCTTTACAAAGTGCGTAATTACAAATCTAAATCCGCTCGCACCCGTGCAGCGTGTATTAGGGCCTCGTACTTTTAAAGTTGCCTGCGAGCGGTTCGATTACACCGTGTTATCCGCTTAATTTTCTTTCTTTAGTCTTTCATTGGTTGAGCGAGGGGAATTTTTCCTCTCGCTTTTTTATGGAGTTTTCTTATGGCTCGTAAAACGCAAGTAGTTGTTATTGAAAATGAAAAAGATAATCGCGATAGTAATAAGCGGTTTTTAATTACCGAGATGCCCATTCTAAGAGCGGAGCGGCTCGCAGTTAAAATCGGCAAAATTATCCTCACTTCACTCGGCGAGGATTTTTTTTATGCCTTAAAGCAATCGCTCGATGCAAATACGTTTAATTCAGCTGATTTGGCCAATATCGGATTTGATGGATTATCAAAAATTCCTAATGAAGAGGTTTATGACGTCATGGATGAGCTGATGTCTTGCGTTCAGTTTTGCCCTGACAAAACCAATCCAAACGTCACTCGTCCGCTTGATATGAATGCCGAAGATATCGAGGAAATGAGTACCGCTTTACTGCTTAAACGAACCTCATTCAATTTAACGTTCGGTAGTTTTATGGGCGTGTTATTCCGGAAGTAACACAGTCGATGGAAGAGATTCCGGGGCTTGTTGAATGCATCAATGTCCCTCCCGTCATTGTGGCAATTATCAATTCCAAACTTGCCACCTATCACGAATTAGACACGATCTACGGGGTTGAGGCGGGATATGACCTTTTAGAGATTTGTTTAGTCAATAACCACAATGAAAGAGCTTACGAAAAATGGCAACGACTGAAGAATTAACCGTTGAGATTAAAGCGTCGGACGTTGGTGCGACTGACCAACTCGAACAGCTAAAAGATCAGCTTGACCGATTATCAAAATCGTCTCGAGCATCAACCAAAAAGACATTAGATCTCGCAAGTCAAGGCGCTCAAAAGACAGGCAAAGAGCTTGAAGCGACTCAAAAGAAAGCGGTCAAAACCACAGCCGATATTGGCGAATCGGGCAAAAAGACGCTTGAAGTTTTTTCAAGCCTTAAAAAGCAGCTGATTGGTTTTATCGGGGCGGCAGCACTCTTTTCTTTTGGTAAAAACCTTGTAACAGATGTTGTTAAAACCAATTTGGCATTAGGCGAGTTATCTCGTACGACTAATCGCAATGTCAAAGATGTTCAAGGCTTGCAGCAGGCATGGATTAATGCAGGTAAAAGTGGTGATTTAGCGTCTCAACATCTTGCTGAATGGTCAAAAGCAACCTCTGAATACGAAACAAGCGGACGGTTTGATCATCGTTTCAATCAGGCAGCTGCTTTATTGGGTGGCGGCATTCAGTTTCGCAACCAAGACGGTAGTTTCAGAGAATATGAGGATATTCTTTTTGACTTGGGCGAAAAAGCTAAAGCGAAATTTGGCAAAGATGCGGCTCGTAAACTACAAGGTATGGGGTTAACGGCGGATGAGGCCGACGTTGCAACCCATCAAACTCGAGACATGGTCAAAGCGCTTCAAGCGCAGTCGAGTGCGTCTGAAGAAACTATTGCTAAATCAGAAGAGTTAAATCGTCAGTATCAGGAATTGGTCAATTCTTGCGAAACGTTAAAACAAGAAATCTTCCTGAAATTACAGCCGATTATCAAAGGCTTTTTGGAATGGTTGCAAGAGCTTGCTGATGAACTCGCTAAAAACCCTGAACTGATTAAAGAGGTTATCTTTTATGTTAGTGCGTTAGCAGTCGCTTTTGGGTTGATGTTTAACCCAATCAGCACGACCATTGCTTTATTCGTTGGGTTGTTTGTAATCCTTAAGAAAGCCACGCATAACTTTGATGCCGTCAGACGCACGTGGAACGGTATGGTGCTCGCTATCAAAGAGGGCATTAATTCAGTTATTCCGCTTTTAGCCTCTTTCTTGCGAGCTATTGGTGCAACCGATATGGCGGATTCTTTAGATCGCTTTCGGTTTGATACATCATCTGAAACGGCAGCTGTTAATGCGCCAGAACCTCAAGATGACGGAAAAAGCATTTGGGATGGCTTTAAAAAAGATAACGGCAATTATGCGGGGTATGGAGGTGGGTACGACAGACCTTATACAGGCACTTGGTCTGGCGGCTCGGTCAGTGGCGATGCATGGGCAAGAGCTAACATTCAAGGCGAGTCAGGCAATACCAATGGGGTGGGGCGCGACGGTAAGCCGCTTAAGAATTTGAATAAAGGTTCTCGTTTTGGCCGTTATGCGGGTACATACGACGTCGGCAAATATCAGCTGAACGAAACCAATGGCCCAGCAGCTGCTAAAATGGCAGGTTTGCCGTGGGATAGGAATCGTTTCTTTAATGACGTGGGGTATGCGAATCGCTTAGGCGAAGCGTTTATGGTTAATACGAAACGGAGAGCTGAACGCTTGTTTGGCGGCGACCCCGCAAAAGCGTTTGCCTATTATCATTCGCCAAAAGCGATGGTTGAAGCGAATAAATACGGCTCAAATTGGCTTGAATATTTGAAACGTCGTTATCCGTTGGTCTATCAATCAACGGTTCGTAAGATGCAGAATTTAGGCAGCAACCAAGTTCGCTCACCATCAAGAGTGCCGCAGCCTTATCCTAAAAATGCGCAACCCGTTCCGAAGTATTCAGCAGGAGCTGGTACTCGATTTAATAATCGAGGCGATTCCAGTGTCAATAATACGACCAATAACTATAACTACACGTTTAATGGCGTCAAAGATGCTGTTGATGCGGGCAAAAAAGCAAGACAGCATAATCAATCCTTAGAATCGAGAACGCAGCGGGTATCCCGTGCGTCGGCTGCAAGATTATGAAAACCTACTACCGTCGCTCATTGATTGTGGAATTTGAATTGAATGAAGAGTTGCACGCAAAGTTTGCAAACGGCTCTCGTAAAATCAAATTCTACGATTTGTCGATTAATGCCACGATTAACCGTGCATCCGCTTTAGCCGAAATGGATATTGAGGTGCATGGTTTGTCTCGTGACGTGATGGAGCTTTTAACCGATTACAAGTTAGCTGCTCCAATGAAAAGTCAGTTTGGTGTTCCAATGGGGAATAAAAAGAACCATATCCGACTGACTATTCCTGCTTTGCAACGTATCGAGGGGATTGAAACAGGCGAACCGCTCTATGATGAGCCACCTGAGCACGTCGTGTTTTCGGGGTCAATTGTCTCAGCAGGTGCGGATTTTAATACTGCGCCTGATGTGGTCATGAAAATGCACTGCAATGAGATTTTTGAAGATCAAAATCAAGAAATAACACCAGTGACTTTTGGTGGCAGCTTTTATGTCAAAACAATCATTGATTATTTGTTTGATTCGGTCAATAAACGATTGCCGACTTATTCAACGACTGCTGCCGAAGAGGTTGTTCTAACCAATCACTCGGTTCGCGGCTCTTTCATTGATGCTTTAAAGTCTGTTTGCTTAGCTGCTGATCTTTCTTTCACGGTGAATAATGAACAGTATGTAATTTACAAGAAAGGCGAGCCGATGCCGAAGTATCAGGCGGTTCCGATTAATGAACGTACAGGGTTAATCGGCTATCCTGTAATGAATGAGGACGGCGTTGAAATGCGGGTTTTGTATTCACAAGACATCAAAGTGACCGACGTGGTGAATTTAACCGCCGTTGAGCAGCCATTTTTGTCGGGTGAATACGAGGTTTGTAATGTCGCTTTGAACCTGTGTTCTGAAATTCCGTCTGCCGAATGGACAATGATTTTGCGAGCGCAGTATTTTGCTTATAAAGCAGACCCTCAAGATGAAAAGCAAAAAGAATTTAAACCAACCAGAAAGCAAGGCGAAAAACTGCCAGACGGCACGATTTATGTTGCGCCGATTAGCGCATTTAAATTGAAAGGTAAAAAATAATGGGGTTAATGGGATTGCCGTCTTTACCGAAATTGTCGGGTAAAGGTATTTTAAATTCAGCATTAGGTTCAGCTCAATCATCTCTTTGGCAAATGCTCGCAGGCAATGTGACCTGGGGGATTTATGAAGCAGGATCATCGACTGAACTGGCGTTAGATGTCACGACTGTTTTAGAAGTGACGGTTAATGAAGAATCAGAAATTTCCGATTATCGCATTCAAACAGGCTCTTTTGTCTCGTTTAATAAAGTACCACTCCCAAGAGAGATTCCGTTTTCTTTTGTTAAAACGGGTTCAGACGATGAGCTCCAGGATTGTATTGAGTGGCTAAAAATGGCTGTCAGCAATGCTGGGATGGATTATGTCTATGACATATTAGTTCCTGAAAAGTCGTTCACCGATATGGCTTTGGTGCGTTATTCGATTGAGCGCAAGCGAGAAAACGGCTCTGACGCTTTGTATGTGGATTGCTGGTTCAAAGAGGTTAGAGAAGCGCCGATCGATTATTTAGACATCAACGGCGAAGCGAATACAATCAATGCTATCTCGGCAGACGCCAAACCCACTTCACTTTTAAAACAAGTGCAATCAAAGGTATCGGACATTAAAAGCGGCATTAGTAATGTGTTCGATACCGTGTCTAATAAATTGGAAGATATGATGTACGAAGGATTAGCGGATGCTGCATTTGGGGTCGCAGGCGCTTGGCAAAACGTATCAGCGGCTATTGATGGGAATGTGACCTATGTTGATGCTAATAAAGCGATAGGATTTGTAGGTGGATCGGTAGACGATTGAGGTTAGGGGTTCAACATGAGCGAATACATTATTACGCCTGATTCTGTGCCATCTCAAGTGATGAGCGTTACGTTGGGTAATCAGCGATGTACATTATTACTTCGAGAGTTAAACGGTCGGCAATATTTAAGTTTATCAACGAGTGATGAGTCGATTTTTCATAATCAATTATTAGTCGATCGAGTGCCTTGTAAAAAGTACGACTATCTACCGTTTGAAGGGGATATCGCTTGCATGGATAAGCAAGGCTTTGATGACCCGAATTATAAAGAATGGGGTTCTCGCTTTGTTTTGGTTTATTCAGACACAGGATTTCAATCATGAGTAACTTTTTTTCTGACTTTTCGCCAAATCTCAATAATGAGCCGAATGATTCGGTTGAATATCTCTTTCGCTCATTTTTAAACAAAGTCGATACCGCAATGCCTGTTCGAGTGACCGAAGTCAATGCCACCGAGGTTGCGCCTACTGGTACTGTTACCGTTCAGCCGCTTGTCTCTCAAGCGATGGCAGATGGCTCTCCAATGCCGTTAGCGCCCATTCCCGATGTACCTTATTTTCGCTATCAGGGCGGCGGTAATGCGGTGATTATCGATCCTCATGTTGGCGATATTGGATTTATTGTTTGCTGCTCTCGGGATATTTCTGGGGTTAAGCGAGCTAAACAAATGACTCCGCCATCGTCACTGCGTATGCACTCTATTTCGGATGCTTTGTATGTCGGTGGGCTTTTAAATGGCGCGCCAACGCAATGGGTTTTGTTTAACGACGCGGGCATCAAAGTATTTTCCCCGATTAAGGTTGAAATCGAAGCGCCTGAGATATTCTGTAATACACCGTTAGTCACTGTCGCTGGTCAAATTGTGATGACAGGTGAAAAAGCTTCTGGCGCAACGATGGTAGGCGGATTGAGCAATTCAGGGGGGCAAATTGTCTCTAACGGAGTTACGTTAGAAACCCATGTTCACGGGAATGTTACACCCGGAGGAGGAACATCAGGACAGCCTGTATAATACTGTCCATTCAAGGAGGACGGAATGGCACAACAGGTTTATCGGTCAATTGATTTATTTGCGGGCATTGGTGGTATTCGATTAGGGTTTGAAGAAGTGTTTCAAGAAAACATTGAAACGTGCTTTGTGAGTGAATGGGATGTTCATGCTCAAAAAACTTATTTAACAAACTTCAAAATACCCGAAAAAATAGCAGGCGATATTACCAAAATTCCAGAAAACGACATTCCGTCATTTGATATTTGTTTAGCAGGCTTTCCGTGTCAGGCGTTTAGTATTGCAGGGCATAAAGGCGGATTTAGTGACGACTATCACGGTATTTGTCGAGGCACTTTATTTCTAGATGTTGCTCGTATTTGTGATTACCATAAACCCAAAGTCATCTTTTGCGAGAATGTTAAAGGATTAACCATTCATAATAAAGGTCAGACATTCAAGATTATTCTCAAAACGTTTGAAGATTTAGGCTATACCGTCTTTTATAAAGTTTTAAATTCTAAAGATTTTGGCGTACCGCAGAATCGAGAGCGAATTTATATTGTTTGCTTTAGAAAAGATATTGCGCCAGAACATTTTGACTTTCCAATTTACTGGTCTGGTAAATCGTCTATCAAAGAAATTCTGGAAGAAGACGCGCCATCGGTTAAATATTACTTGAGCACGACTTATCTCGATACGTTAGAAAAACATAAAGCACGTCATGCCGCCAAAGGAAATGGTTTTGGTTATCAAATTCGGAATTTGGACGGTATTGCAGGCGCAATTGTTTGTGGCGGAATGGGGCGAGAGCGAAACCTGATTGTTGATAAGCGTCTTAAAGACTTTATTCCTGTAACACACATCAAAGGAGAAGTAAATCGACAAGGTATTCGAAAGATGACGCCGAGAGAGTGGGCGAGATTGCAAGGCTTTCCTGATAGTTTTAGGCTGGAATTGGCTGATACGCATCTTTATAAACAATTCGGTAATTCAGTAACCGTCACAGTGATTCGTGAAATTGCTAAAAAAATCAAAGAGGTTTTAGATGTTGTTGGGCAATAAAGGAGAATGGAGCGAGCCTTATGTTTTTCTGAAACTTTTGGCTGACGGTCGAATTTATGCGGGCGATGAAAATCTTAAACGTATTGAAGCGATGTATTTTCCGATTCTTAAAGTGATTGGCGAGGCGGTTGACAATCATCGATATGAGTATCGTGTTAATCAAGAAGCGAGAAAGATTGCTATCTTTTTTAACAACCAAAAGGTGAAAGAGCTTGATTCAAGCGCCTTTCGAGAAGAAGCAGAGCGCTTGTATCACATTATTGTTCAGTCTAAAGGGCGCTCTTTTGCTATCGAAGAAACGGAAAAGTTTCTAAATTCCGTCAAACGCTTTAAGCTCAAAATGACAAACGATCGCAAGTCAGATATTGCCGTTCAAGTGCATGATATTCAGACTGGATATGAACCAGAGATTGGATTTAGCATTAAGTCAGAACTTGGAAATGCGCCGACACTCATTAACGCATCAAAAGCAACCAATTTTGTTTATGAGGTAGCAGGTTTAACTGATTCGGATATTGATAATGTTAACAAAATTGACGGCAAAACAAAGATTTTTGATCGATTGTCTTATATCGAAAAGCATTGCAATGATATTGTTTTTGTAGCTATAAGTAATAAAACCTTTCAAGAAAATTTGATGCTAATAGACAGTCGAATGCCTGAAATTATTGCAGAAGTTTTAAAGGCACATTATTTAACGGGTATTCGTAATTGCGAATTAGTTCTTGAAAAGGTTGGCGAGAAAAATCCGCTTTCTTTTCCAAGAAAAGATTTTTATGCGTATAAGTTTAAAAAGTTTTTGTGTGCCAGCGCATTAGGCATGATGCCGGCAACCCTTTGGAGTGGTGATGAAGAAGCCAATGGCGGCTATATCGTTGTTTCAAAATCAGGTGATGTTTTAGCGTATCACATCTATAACCGAACGTTTTTTGAATCCTATTTGTTAAATCATACGATTTTCGAGCGCTCATCAACCACCCGACATGATTATGCGTATTTATACAAGAAAGACGGAAAAACGTATTTAAATCTCAATCTTCAAGTGCGTTTTATCTAGATTGTTTCTACTTAAAAACTTAATGAGCCCCTCAATTTAGAGGGGTTTTCTTTTATTAACTGCTTTTAATTTTTTATCGTTATGAGAAAACTTCAAGCTTTAATCTATGCGCCCATTTCGATTGTTTTAACAATAGTGACTTGGCTTATCTGTCCTGTTCTTCCGTTATTTACAGTCTATCGAGAGACGCAATATAGCGATGGCAAAAAAGTCCCAGTTTTACCTGGGATTTTTTATTTGTGCATGACGCATGATACCGACTTAGATGCAGGGCATCGAAACAATCATTATTGGACGATTGACCCGAATTCCAAGTGGCAGGTTTACTGGTCACGGGTTCGCTGGATTTACCGTAATCCGCTCTATGGGTTTCAGCATTATGTCCTAGGTTGTTGGGTGCAAATACCGTTTCGATGGTATTTCAACGAGCATGAAATAACAGACATCATGCAAAAGAATGGTTATTTCTGTCGAAGAAATAAATTCAAGCTATTCGGTATTGGGTTTAAATATAAATTTGGGTGGAAACTTTTTAGGCATGACAAACCTGAGGATATTTGGAAAGGCAAACAACGAGCGATGTTCACGTGCTCTTTGATGTTAGATAAATAAAAAACAAAGCCATAAAAGCAAAAGACGCCAGCTGCAACTGACGTCTTTTTTATTTCTCAGATCATTAGGATATATGAAAGGAGAGAAATGAATTTTTCTTTCAATTTTAACGGATTATCAAAAATGTTTGAAGTAATCGGACGAAATAAATATGCAAGACGCGCTTTTTATGTTGCTCTGACATCTGCTGCTTTACTTATGACGATATATCGATTGCCAGAGATAGTAGTCGCTTTCTCTGCTTAAAACTATTCACAAAAAAGCAAAAGCCACTGAGCTGGGCACTCGGTGGCTTTTTAGTTTCCACAAATCATCGAAAAGGAATTCATGAAATGAGAGTAATTCATTTCAAATTCAATTTTAAAGGATTTAAAGGAGTAAGCAAAGTGTTAAAAACCATTGAGGAGCATTCAAAAGCAAGACGGTTTGCTTGTGTTGCATTAATCGCACTTTCTTCGGTTGCATCCTTGTTTGCAATTTGCCCCGTTCTTATTGCGTTGATTGAACGATAGAAGTGATTTAAGGAGAAAACCATGCCAGACACGATGTATTTAGACCCCGATGCATGGGATTTAACCGTCGATTCATACGGCAACATTGCACAAGCGTCAGAGCCATACGCTACCGCACAAGATGTAGCGAGCGAATGTCGATTATGGAAAGGGGAAGCTTTGTTTGATGAAACGGCAGGTATTCCGTATGAGACATCGATTCTTGGTGAATTGCCCCCGCCCGCAAAGCTCATTAGCTGGTACAAAAAAGCGGCTGAAAACGTTCCTGATGTCTTTAGTGCCGAGCCGATTCTGCAATTTAAAGGTCGTGATTTAGGCGGTGAAATTCATATCACGCTTGAAAACGGCAGTAATTTTAGTTTAGCGATTTGAGGTGATAAATGGGATTAACAACCAATGTGCCAGATATTACGATTAACCAAAATGGCGTTGAAGTACCAGAAACATATGCGGTTCTAACGGGCGTTTTAAAAGATTTTAATGATGCCTTTGGTGGCAATTTAAATATCAAGAATGTCGGAACGCCGCAGGGTTTACTGTCAGCCAAAATTACGCACAATATTGCTCGAAAAAATGCAGCAATTGCGTATTTGATTAGTATGTTCTCGCCATCATCTGCTAGAGGGCGGTTTTTAGACGCGCTCGCTGAAATTTATTTTATTCAACGACGTCAAGCAACTGCAACGGTTGTGACTTGTCAATGTACTGGGGTGAATGGTTTTACATTGCCAGCTGGCTCTTTAGCGCAGGACGATAACGGTTATATCTATGCATCATTGGCTGATGCAACATTCGGTGCGAGCGGTACGGTTGATGTGCAATTTGCTTGTCAAACACTCGGTGCAATTGACTGTGCAGCGGGAACATTAACCACCATTAAAACAATCATTCCAGGTTGGGACGCTATTACAAACCTCGCCGCTGGCGTGATTGGTGAGAATGAAGAGACTGACAGAGAATTTGAAGCGCGTCGCTATGATTCGGTTTCGAAGAATGCGCAGGGTTCGGTTGCTGCATTGCAAGGTTCAATCGCTTCTTTAGAAGGTGTCACTGACGTTTGCGTTCGAGAAAATAATACGAGTGAGCCAATTACGTTAGGGGTTACGAATTATTCGCTTTTACCGCATTCGGTTTATGTTGCGGTGGTTGGAGGAACGGATGAAGCAATCGCTAATCAGCTGTTTCTCTCGAAAAATGCAGGTTCAAACATGAACGGCAATACGAGCGTCAAAGTGCAAGATACGACCTCTTATAACTATCCGTATCCTGAATACACAATGACGTTTAATCGACCAACGTCTGTTCCAATCTATGTCGTGGTTAATATCGACTATAACGACAATTTACCTGCTGAAATTGTGGATAACGTGAAATCTGCTGTGATTGCGGTGTTTTCAGGTCAAGTAGGCTCTGGTCGTGCTCGTATCGGCGGAACGGTCTATTCAGCGAATTTCTACGAACAGATTGCGTCTTTGTCCGACTACATGAATATTTTGTCGGTTTATATCGGCAAAAGCAAAACAACAACCGACACATCGGTCACGATGGGCATTGATGAAGCGCCTGTGATTAGTACCGACCAGATTGTGGTTAATTTAGTTGGAGCGCCTGTATGAAACAATATAGTGGTCCAGTCATTACAAAGCTGATTGAAAACATCGAAGCTTATTTTAATAGTGAAGCGATTACGCAGCTTTTCTACGAAAAAATTTATAACCCCAAAACTGCCGTTGGCATTGGTTTGGATATTTGGGGTGAGATTGTCGCTCGTTCTCGTTTTTTGAAGATTGAACAAGCAGCAGACAATTTCGGCTTTCAAGAAGGTGATGCAAACGGCGATTGGTTTCCATTTAATGACGGCACTTTCTTTGACGTCAAGGGCGCAACCAAGAACTTCCGCTTAGACGACGAATCGTATCGATTGCTCATTTTGATGAAAGCGTTTGCGAATATCTCGCAGACAACGATACCGAATATTAACAATATTCTCTCCAATATCTTTAAAGACAAAGGGCGAGTTTATTTAGTGGATTTAGGCAATATGACGATTCGTATTGTTTTTGAATTTACGGTATCGAGTTATGAAAGAGCGGTTATTGAGTCAGATGCGATTCCGCATCCAGGCGGCGTCAAAGTCGAATTTCAATATTTGAATGCAGATAACCACTTCGGTTTCGATGGCTCTGGATTCCAGCCATTTAATACAAAACCATTCTATACGGGTCAAGCTGAAGAAATAAAGGATTGATTATGCAGCAACCAACACGAATTACAGTTACTTGGGCGGCTGACGGCAACAAAAATACGATTAATGTTGACCGCACAGCGAGTGATGAAAACAATAAAGCGACTTACAGAACTGGTTTTCCACAAGTCACAATGACACCTAAGGCGTCAGGTGGATTGCCGCCATTCGGTAAAGACATGAATGGGATTTTGGCGGATATTACGTCGATGCTGCAGTATCACCAGGCAGGCATGACGTATCCATTTGATGCTGACTTTGCTGATGCGATTGGTGGTTATAATCGAGGCGCTTTAGTACTACAAGACGACAAAACAGGATTTTGGGTATCAACAGTTAATGAAAATACCTCCAACCCTGAAATTGATGGTAATAACTGGGTTCCTCTAAATACGGGCGCATTACGACTAACCTTAACGAATGCAAATCGCACGTTAACACCTGCGCAAGCAGCGCATCCTGTTGTGATTTTAAGTGGCGCACTCACAAATAATGTCACTTTGTTCTTTCCGACATTTTTGCAAACTTGGTGTGTTTTAAATAACTGCACAGGCAATTATTCGGTCACGTGTAAAACGGCAAACGGCTCTGGCGTTAAGTTAAAAGCAGGTATTACGCAGATTGTTTGCGACGGTACGAATATTTTAAGTGTCACTGCTTCGCAATCGTCACTTGTTCCGACAGGCTCGATTCTTTCTTATCCAGGCACATCAATTCCAGAAGGGTATTTGCTCGCCAACGGTCAAGCGGTATCTCGTACGTTATATGCGGATTTATTCGCGGTTTATGGTGAAACGTACGGGGCAGGTGACGGCTCAACCACATTTGGATTGCCGAATTATGTCGGCAAGTTTGTTCGCTTCGGTAATATCGCTGATGTCGGTCGGATTGTTCAAGATTCGATTCGCTCGCATACGCACGCCGTTACGCAGCAAGCGCATACGCATGAATTGATTGATAACGGGCATTCGCATACTGTTAATATGTCTTATGCGGGCGGTCATACACATACTCGCGGCTCTCAAAACATTACAGGTTCTTTCGCAGCTAGAAACTTAGGGGATTCTGCGTGGATTCGAGCGTCGGGCGCATTTACTGGCATTAGTAACGGCGATCAAGGTTCTGACGGTAAGCATGGCGGTGTTGGCTTTAACTTTGATGCATCTCGCTCGTGGACAGGTGAAACGTCGAGCAACGGCAGTCACATTCATACTGCAACTTGCTTGACGGCTTTAACAGGCATTTTGATGAAAAGTGCAACGATTGATTTATCGATTGATACGTTTGGCTCAACCGAAACTGCGCCGATTCATATCTACGGACTTCCGATTATTAAATATTAAAAGACTATTCAAAGACTATTAAAGGAATATTATGGCTATTAGCGAACAAACCAAAATTACCGTGCCATTTGCGGCTTCTGGTTTAAAAAACACAATCCCCAATGCACCAACAGGTTCTAATTTAGCTTCGATGCAAGAGGGTTTTCCGAGTATTACGATGTCAGCGATTGCAGAAGGTGGGCAACCACCTGACGGTAAAGACATGAACGGGATTTTAAATCTCTTGTCATTGATTGCGCAGTATGAGCAGTCGGGCGGTCTTTATCAGTATGACGCCGATTATGCAAATGAGGTTGGCGGTTATCCTTTGGGCGCAATTTTAAGAAGCGCGACGGGTAAAAACATCTATTTGAATTTAGTCGCTAATAATGCGACAAATCCCGATAAAAACGGGACAAATTGGGTTGCCTTAGCAGATGTGAACGCTTTAAATACTGCGATTGATAATGAGGCAACCACTCGAGCGAATGCGGATAATGCATTACAACTTTCCATCAATAATTTAATTAAAAGCTTAGCAAAGGTTGCAACGTCAGGCTCTTATGCCGATTTATTAAATAAACCAACAAAACTCTCGCAATTTAGTAATGATGTGCCTTATGCGACACAAGAAGAAGTTAATACAAAGGCAGTTTATCCAACGCAAGCAGGAAATGCGAATAAGTATCTAAAAACCGACGGCACAAAAGTCACGTGGGAATATGTACCGACAAGAAATATCGGTGAAGTCGTTGCGTCTTTAATTCCATTAACTGACGCGGGATTGCATTTATTAGACGGTTCTGTGTTAGATGCTGGCGGGATTTACGATGCGTTTATCGTTCATGTCGCAAGTTTTGAGACGACGTATCCGAATTTATTCTGCACTGAATCCGAATTTCAGTCAGTCTTACTGAATAAAGGTTCATGTGGGAAGTTTGTGCTCACAAAAGGCTCAAACGGCGCTTTGGTGTCGCTGCGTATTCCAAAAGTTGTTGATATTTTACAAGGCACGTCTGATGCGAATGCGGTTGGGGATATGTTAGATGCGGGGCTGCCGAACATCACAGGCTGGCTGGCTGGCGATACATTTAATGCCAAACCAAATGCAGCCAAAATATTTTGGGAGCAATCTGGTGCAATGAAATCAGAGCTTATAGATGCATCTGGTGGTGTTGCAGCATATACTGCTGAAGCAGATTACAATAAAAAAACCAAAATTTCTATTGATGCTAGTTTATCGTCTTCTATCTACGGCCGCAGCACCACCGTTCAGCAACAAGCCATCAAAGCTTTGTTTTACATCTGTGTTGCAACAACGGCTAAAACTGACATCGAAGTCAATATCGACAACATTGCGACAGATTTAAACAATAAGCTCAGTAAATCCGGTGGCGACATCACCGGCAGAACCACCATTGCGGCGACCAACTTAATCGTGACGACAACGGTTGCAAATGGCGCAGGCGTGCATAATTCAATTTTCCGTGGGAAATCTCTCGGTTCTTCAATCACAGAAGCGCAGTCAGCAGCAATCAGAGCTGGCACATTTGATGATTTGTACATTGGTGATTATTGGGTCATAAACGACGTCAAGTACGTCATTGCGGCATTTGACTATTATCTGCATACCGGTGATACCGAATGCACAACACATCACATCGTTGTTGTGCCAGAAAAAGCTTTGTATCAAGCGCAGATGAACAGCAGCAATACGACCGAAGGCGCTTATGTTGGTTCAGCGATGTACAAAACTAATTTAAATAGCGCTAAATCGACAATCCTGGCCGCCTTTGGCTCAAGCCATTTGCTGTCGATCCGGCAATATTTTCAGAACGCGATGGCCAATGCGATTCCAACCAGTGGCGTTTGGACAGATGCAACGGTTTTTCTAATGTCTGAAATGAATGTTTACGGATGTCGTATTTACGGCGCTGTGATTAACGGGACTAACTGGCCAACGCTTTATACGACTGATAACCGTCAATATCCGTATTTTGCGATGAACGGGCTTTTACAATCACGCAATGACTTTTGGTTACGCGATGTTTGCTCTGCGAACGCCTTCGCCCTTGTCGGCAGTGCTGGCGGCGCGGCCGCCACCGCTGCGTCAGATTCGCTTGGCGTTCGCCCCGCTTTCTGTGTTATCTAGAATCTGCCGCCCGCTCGTCGGGCGGTATTGGAGAAAGAATGAGTGTTTTAAAAAATAAACGACGAGAATCACCATTTGAAGTTTTTGCACACGGCTATCGACTGCGTCGCAGTATTACCGATTTGTTGTTAAGAGATTTTGGCTATAAGCATAAAGTACGAGAGCATGAAACCGAGCGACAGCAAGAACGTCGTAAAGCCTTTGAGATCTGGTTTTTGCAAAAGCATCGCGAGTACATCTTAGACACATTGCGAAACTTGATGCGTGAGATCAACTGGGCCAACAAGATGTACCCGACAAATTTACGAGAGCTTGAAGCGCGTCGATTGCATCAAGACAATGCACTCGCTGAATGTTCGAACCTCTCTCAAGAATTGCAGTACATCATTGAGACGCTACCAGTCAATATTGATCGGTATTTGCCGTTTGATGCTTTGATTCAGCGGCAGATTGTCTTGATTAAAGCTTGGCGTAAGTCAGACAACAAATACAAAGCAAAACTTAACTAACTTTAAAAAAGGGATCGTCTAAATCTGCGAACAACTTCGCCAATGTCAACAGTAATGGCAACGCGAACAACAACAATGCGTCAAATTCGCTTGGCGTTCGCCCCGATTTCACTGCTGCGTTGATTGTGCTGTTTTTTAACAGACTCGCGGCAAGCGAAAGGAGATGATCTCTTACTCAGTTTGAGAAATGACAAGACCGATGCTGTTAGATACGTCTAGCACAGCTATACACGGTCTTATTTTTTATGCAAGCAATTTATAGCGGCAATGCGCTTTATGCCGCATTTCGAAGCGCACAGAAGAGTAGTCCCTGGAAAGGCACGACTCAAGCTTTTGAGATGGACTTTTTACACCAGCTGGCGATGCTACAAAATGAGCTCAAAACAAGGACTTACAAAACAGCGACGAAATCCAGCTTTGTGCTGTCAGAACGTGGTAAAACTAGGTTAATTCACGGGTCTCGCATTCGCGATCGGGTTGTGCGTCATGCGTTTTGCGACAACGTTTTGCAACCTTTGCTACAGCAAAAATTGATTTACGACAATGGGGCATCCGTACCCAGCAAAGGCATCCGCTTTAGTCGAGAGCGCTTTAAAGTGCATCTGCAAAAGTATTGCCGACACTATGGCAACAAAGGCTACATTCTGCTGATGGATTACAGCGGTTTTTATGACAATCTGCGCCATGATCTGCTATATCAAGCGGTCACGAAACACTTAAAAGATGGGTATGCGCAGTGGCTCTTAAAACTCGTTTTAAACGACTTTCGGCAAGACGTCTCGTTTTTGACAGATAGTGAGATCAAGAAGCTCTACGATGGCAAATACAAAGCGCTTGATTTTAAAGATGTGCCGAAACATTTAAAAACTGGCCAGAAGTGGCTCGCAAAGTCTGTCGATATTGGTGACCAGTGCTCACAGATTTTAGGGATTTACTTTCCGACGCGAATTGATAACTACATCAAAATCGTCTGCTCAGAAAAGTACTACGGGAGGTACATGGATGACTCATATATTATCAGCCCGTCAAAGACGCATCTGATTGATTTATTAGCAAAAATTAAGATCCAAGCGAAACAACTCGGCATCATTTTGAATGACAAAAAAGTGCGAATCGTGAAGTTATCACAGACTTTTCGCTTTTTACAGAACAAGTACTTTTTAACCGAGTCAGGTCGGATTGTTGAGCGCATTAACCCGAAGCGAATCGTCACGTTAAAGCGAAAACTTAAAAAATTAAAACGCAAACTACAACAAAAATTAGTGAGTTTTAAGGATATCGAACTCATGTACAAATCATGGTACGGCGCACATCAAAAAGTGATGAGTCGTATTCAAAAACAAAACCTAAATACACTTTTTAAACAGTTATTTTTAAAAGGAGGAAACAAATGAAAACGATGAACCTGTATTGCTATGATCCGAAGACTGGCAAATACACAGAAACTAAAAAAGCAGTGCTTGATGACTTTGAAACGGCGGTTAAAGGTGTACCTGTTTATCAAGTTGAAGAAAATGCCGTTTGTGAAGCGCCAGACTTTCAAGATGGTTATACGCCGTACTTAATCGATGGCTCGTGGGTTAACCGACCAGATCCGACCGAAGAAGAACTAGCCGAACAAGAACTCATTAAAGCGAAGTTAGAGCGCGCCGAATCGGTCTCAAAGATTACGGTAGAAGTGGATGGTTTAGTGTTTGATGGGGATGAGACTGCGCAAAATCGAATGTCTAGAGCGATCACGATGTTTAACGCAGCTGGACTTCCAGCTGGCACAACGACTGCTTGGGTGCTAGCAGACTCAAGTATTGCGCAAGTGACCGTCGCACAACTCTCAAAAGCATTGCTACTCGCCGGCCAAAAACAGACGGAATTGTGGCTCAAGCCGTACATCGATGAAGAAACAATCAATGCCCAAAAAAGTACCGAAAAATCAACAACTTTGGGTTATGACTATGATTGATAAGGAGGAATTATGGAACAAGATGAAGCTGAACGATTGGCTGTTATTGAAAATCAGATTGAGCTGCATGCTAAACAGCTCGAAAAACATGATGACAAGATCGCTATGATGTCAGAGCACGATATTAAACAAGATGCGCAGCTTGAAAAACTGTGTCATGGGCAAGAAAAGAATCAGCGTTTGACCGAAAAAAATACCCGGATGCTTGAAGAAATTCATACGCAAGGCAGAACCACGAAATGGCTCGTTGCATCAATCGCAACCGGTATTCCAGTCCTGATTACGCTGTGGACATCGCTGAAAGGGCTTTTTGCATGAAAAAGATTGATTATAGAAAGCCGGTTGCTGTGATTACCGTTGCAAGCGCAGCTTTAATCGGTGGCTTGACTATGTTAGAGGGGGATGAGTTGACCGCTTATAAAGATGCGGTCGGTGTCTGGACGATTTCTCGCGGTGTCACAAAAGACGTTAAGCCCGGCATGAAAATCACACAAGAGCAGTCAGACAAGATGACAACCGATGAGCTTGAAAGACGTGCTGCCGTGATGAAAAAGCTGATTAAAGTACCTGTGCATCAACACGAATGGGATGCAAACATGCTTCTAGCGTGGAACATCGGCATTGGTCACTACAAAGAGTCTACTGTACTTCGATTGCTTAATCAAAAGCGATACAAAGAATCGTGCGATGCGTTTTTGATGTGGAAATATGCGGGCGGTAAGCCGATTTTATTGAAGCGAAGGCAACGAGAGCGGTTACTGTGCTTAGGTAAAATTAAGAAGATATAACCATTTTTCCGACCTCGGCAAAATGGTTTTTTTAACTTCCCCGAATTCGAGGGAGATGACCATTTTCGTGAGGTCAAGAAAATGGTTTTTTAATTCTGTCGAATTCGACGGAATTAGCATGATTCAGATCATTTTGTTGACGCTAACAAATTGATAGAGTGATTGTTTCCATTTTTGCAACAACCACTTAGGAGAGGGCATGAAAGAAGCAAAAATATCGGTTGAATTGATTGATTCGATGGGGGATGATCTAACGGTCGTTAATGCGGCCAGAGTCTCCATGCAAAAGCATCATGATAAGTTTGAAGATAATGATGAGTCTTTAATTAATTATCTAGCGACTAATGGTCATTGGTCTCCCTTCTCACATTGCATATTACAATTTCGGGTAAAGGCGCCTATTTTTGTAGCCCGTCAGCTTTTTAAACATCAAGTTGGTTTAACGGTCAATGAAGTTAGTCGGCGCTATGTTGATAGTGAGCCAGAATTTTATATTCCTGAATTGCGAGAGCGAGCCGAAGATGTCAAACAAGGCTCTAGTGTGCTTGAAATCAAACACAAGCATGAAATGCTCGCTTATCTCAAAACGTCAGTCAATATTGCGGTAAATACTTACATAAATTTATTGCAAGAAAACGTTGCGCCAGAAGTGGCACGAGCGGTATTACCGCAATGCATGATGACGGAATGGTATTGGACAGGTTCTTTATATGCGTTTTCACGTGTTTGTAATTTGCGTTTAGAAGCTCACGCACAGAAAGAATCAGGGATTGTGGCTCATAAGATTAATTTAGTTTTAAAAGAGAAGTTTCCGATTAGTCAGCGGGCTTTGGTTAAATATGAATAGAGAGGGCAAAATGGATTTTAGTGAAGCATTAAAACTGTTAAAACAGGGTAAAAAAGTTAAACGTAAGAGTTGGAATAAGCAATTTATCTATCTCGTTTCTGGTTCTACTTTTACTGTGAACCGAAAACCATTGAATGAGTTTTTCGAAGAGGGTACGAAAGTTTCGTACAACTCGCATATTGATGCTTGCTTTGATGACGGGACACTTGGTGTTTTTACTTTGTCGCATCGTGACATTTTTGCCGAAGATTGGGAGCTTGTGAAATGAAATATGAAGATTTGACGCCTGAACAAAAGAAACGGTTTGATTCACGGCGTCAGCGATGCGAAGTGTGGACACGTGTGATGGGATATCATCGGCCCGTACAGATGTTTAATGTTGGGAAGGTATCGGAATTCAAAGAAAGAAAGATGTTTGTTGAGTCAAAGTGTTTAAATCACATTTGATTTTAATTCAATCGAATTCGAGGGAATTAAAAACGAACTATTTCCAAAATAGAAATGGTTGAACTACTTAGAATTACTCGGTAGTTCAACCGTTTTTTTTGACTTTTTAAAATATTTTAACTAAATATAAGTAAACTATTTACTATAAATTTATATAGTAAAATGGTATAATAATATTATTCATTAAACAGAAAGGAGGTGATTTTATTAAAGATGAAGAGTTGAAGAAAAATCTTAGAAAATTAGGAGTAAAGATTGAGAACGGAAAAAATCATTACAACCTAATTTTCAACGGGATGAGTTATCAGATCAGACGTCATCCCTCAAAAGATTTTCCGAATCAGTATTACCACAAAATACTGAAAGCGCTCGGAATTAAAGAGTAATTAAATTATACACAAAACCAGGCGGATTGAGGAACCGTCTGGTAACAATAAGAGTAAAAAGTTCTAGGGTGAAGAATATGAACGGATTTATTTATCCAGCAACATTAGAAAGACATCAAGACTCAACAATAATAACATTCAGAGATATTCCGCAAGTTTTGTGGGTGTCGTATGACGGTGAGGATTTACAGAAAAACGCCGCGGAAGGCTTGCAAACATCATTGAGTTATTATTTTAAAGAAGGAAAGAAAATTCCGTTTGCATCAAAAGCGAAGAAAGGTGAAATGTTAGTTTATTTGCCGTTAAGCTTTGTGGCAAAAATCATCTTGCATAATGCAATGTTAGCAAACAGAATTAGACCTGTTGATTTAGCAAGAGCATTAGGTGAGCCAACATCTGAAATTGCAAGAATAACCAATCCAAACGTCAAAATTAAAATCGACAAAATGGAGAAAGCAGTAAGAGCAGCAGGCGGAACAATGCAGTTAACTTGCTGATTAAATCAAAATAACCATTTAATAGCCACCAAAAATCTCAAAAATTGGTGGCTTTTTTATTTTTAATAACAAAAAAGGACGATTATGAGTAAGTATTTATCATGGACATTATTTGCTGCAGTAATTTGCGGTGCTTTTTCACTCGGCTGGTTAATTAACGGTCATCGCTTAAATGACAAAATCGAGCAAATACAAACTCAATATAAAGCTGAAAAAGAAGCGGCAGAAAAATTAATTGCAACCAAAGAGCAAGAAATGCGAGAGTCAATCGCAAAACAAGCAAACGATTATCAGAAAAAAGCAGAAAATAACGAAAAGACTATTAAAAACTTAAAACAGGAGTTAAAAAATGTCCAAAATAAAAATCCTTTGCCTGCTTCTTGCGTCATTGATGATGAGCGCATGTCAATCATACGAGCCGCTTACAGTCAAACCAACGCTTCAACCGCTCGATAGCGCATTATCAAAACCATGTGATACATTAACACCGCCACAGGACAATTCAGTCGATACATTAATTGAATCACACCTTGATTTAATTAAAAGCTACAATGATTGTGCAACACGTCATAATGCTGTTGTTGAGCTCTGGAAAAGCTATTCTGAGCAGTCAAAAGTGACCGATTGAATACCATAAATCTCACAAAAATTACACAATACAAAGAAAAGCCTTTAAAAATCAACGATAAAATTAGCTTTAAATGACGGACTAAATAGCGGACTGACAGTAAATGAAATCAAAGAGATTTTGATTCAAATGTATGCTTATGCAGGGTTTCCTCGCAGTTTAAACGGTATTGATACTTTCATTAAAGTTGTTCATACACGAGAAGAGAAAGGAATTAAAGATCCGGTTGGAGCACAGGCACAAATGTTACCAGTTGATACGGATAAAAGTGCTTATGGTGAAAAGGTTCGTATGGAACTGTGGGGATTAGAAAAACCGTTAACAGGTGTTCAATGGCAGACCTTTACGCCAGGGATTGATACTTACTTAAAAGAACATTTATTTGCCGATATTTTTGCGCGAGGTGTTCTTTCCCATAAAGATCGTGAAATTGCAACAGTCTCCGCATTAGGCGCAATGCAAGGGGTTGAATCTCAGCTTCGAGCTCATATGATCTCTGCATTAACGATTGGTGTATCAGATAGTCAAGTTCAGCAGATTATTAATATATTGGGCCAAACCGTTGGGGGTGAAGAAGGACAAACTGCTCAAAAAGTTTATAACGATATTATTGAGTCTCGTACAAAAAATAATTGTTTTTTCACAATAAATCCGTCACTTTTTCTCAGTGGCGGATTTATTGGGTAAGCGTAAAGTTACTTAATACCGATTCGCATGCGATAACAATAAGAAGCGGTAAAAGATTGATCTCCGTAGGTATTTTGTAATGTTTGTTTGAGTTTTTCAAAAATATTGTTAATTAATTCGGGATGCATTTTGTGAACAATTTGATAACTGCCGAGACTTTCTGCTGTTTGTAGCATGCGTTTAACGGTGTAATTTTCTTCGTGAGTAAATACAATTTCTCGGACATAACGAAAATATCCACTATTTCGAATATTGCTTAATTGTTCTGTTTTTGGGTAACGCTGAAATGTTGTTTTAACATCTGGAAGAGTTGTTTCAATTTGTACTAAGGTATTCCACAATGTGGCAAAAGCTGCTTCACATTGCCAGTTCATAATGGGAGGCCAATCATATGTCATAGCAGCAAATATACCGCCGGGTTTTAAAATACGGTTAATTTCTGATAGTGTGGATATAGGCTCCATCCAATGAAAAGACTGACAACATATTATGGCGTGCGCTATTATTATCAAGAGGCATCGCATTACTAAAACCTTTGATAAAACGCATATTCAGTTTCATTTGTTCATTTCTCATTCGAGCAATGGATAACATATCATCACTCGGATCAATGCCGATCAATTCTTGGCAATGATCTTGCCAAATTCTAGAAGATAGCCCGGTTCCACAACCTAAGTCAACAACATACTCAGGGGTTTTACCAAGATATTTTTTGACAATTTCAATTGGAAAATGAGGCGGAGTTGGGCGCGCTGATTCATATAAATCAGCAAATCCGCTAAAACGTATTGCGTTTTTCATGAGATCCATGGCGGTTCCTTGTACAAAACATCTATAAAGTATAACAGTTCTAGTTGACTAAAGGTCGTTGCAAAGGTTTATCTGGAAATTGGAACGAGATATGATCAAAGTTGATACAATTCGCCAACTTATAATTATGGTACTCCCTCAAAAAGAGGGGAAATGCAAAAAAATAGGCATAACATTAAAAACATGTTATGCCTAAAGGAAGTCCATTCCAGGCCAAGAATGGCGCATTCCTATGGTATCGATTATATCGGAAATATCCGATCTTCGGTTTAAAAAATTCTTTCAACCCATCCTCTTGTCTATGAAGCTATCTATATTGGTAATAACACCTGTCCGCATTGTCATCCAACAGGATCAAGTTGGCTGCAGCACGATTTAATCGAATACTGTTATTGAGTTTTAAACGAGTAAGCCATTTGGCAGCGTTTACTGCACGTCTAAGTCATCAGGGCAATCCTTGTGCTTTCAGCAAGGTATTGCATTGTGGCTCGTGCGTCGAAGGAGTTTTGCATTTTTTGGTCAGTGATAGCTTGTTGAGGTTCCATGGGCTGAGTATGTGTTAAATGAACGAATTAAGGCGGTAAGTGTTCCTAAATTGACAAGTATGATATCCTTCTAGATGTAAAATAAATAGCCAATGCTTTTGGTGCTAAAGTCATTTAGCTAGTTGTCTCTCGTGAAGATATGTCCATGCTTAATGCATCGAAGTTTTATGTCTATTCTCTGTGGGGGCTATAGTAATCCCAATAAAGAAAGCCGTATGCGTGATATTTCAAAGCGGTACGGCGGTTTCCATGGAGATTGCCCGAAATTATTACGACAAGTTTTGACAAGAAGAAGCTGCGCAGACATTACGAACATTGTCCACATTATCCAATTATTTGGCCGACGCCGATAACAAAATTCCCAGCCGAGACAGTTTAAACCAAATCTCAATGCCTGGAATTTG
Source organism: uncultured Oxalobacter sp. (assembly GCA_934401755.1). Taxonomy (GTDB): domain Bacteria; phylum Pseudomonadota; class Gammaproteobacteria; order Burkholderiales; family Burkholderiaceae_D; genus Oxalobacter. Next base: position 9,141 of record CAKRSU010000005.1, on the reverse strand, counting down.
GAATCTGGCGCAAGCGATTCTCCGTGCATTAATTGCCGGCGGAATTGGGGGGGGAACGTTGGCTAATATGGCAAACGTTGCCGTACAAAGTATGCCCACTTATGCCTTTATGCAAATCGTGATCGAAAACCCTCAAGCATTAATCGCAGAAGAATTTGATAAACAGTTGCGGATTGCTCAAGAAGCCGGCAAAAAAATACCGATGCATTAAGACTGGCTGAGTTTTCTGAAAAAGTAAAATATGCGGCCGACTATGCAGCAGGAGAACCAGTAAATTCGGTATTGTTTCAGGCATTCGATCCATCGGCGCAATGGCATTCCCATGATGATGGCTATAGCAACGGGTAATCCCATGGTCGTTCTAGCACAAGGCTGCACCATTGAAGGTTTTGGCGTAGCCACAGAAGACTTGCATGAAAGCAGAGACTTAGGAACCTAAAGTCCCGAAAAAATTATATCTAGACAGAAGCACTATAATAATAAAGTAACTTAAATTTAATTTTTGGTGAAATGAATAGATCAGCTTTAATTGGACATTGTTCCATGTTTTTTGCTAATGCAGTGTGGGGATTAATGTCTCCAGTTGCTAAGATTATTATGGCAGGAGGCATTGTAACACCATTTGTTTTAACCGATTTACGGATTGGTGGTGCAATGATTTTATTTTGGGGTATTTCATTTTTTACTAAAACCGAACGTGTTTCTTTGCGTGATATGGTTTTACTTTTTGGAGGATCATTATTAGCGATTGTTTTCAATCAAGGCTGTTTTATTTTTGGCGTGAGATTAACTTCTCCTGCTGATGCATCAATTATTACGACAAGTATGCCACTTTGGGCATTGCTTTTGGCCGCATTTTTTCTTAAAGAGCCAATTACAGGAAAAAAAGTGGCAGGAATTGCATTGGGAGCTGGTGGGGCATTGCTATTAATTTTCGGTGCTAATCAGAGTGTAACTACTGCAACGAGTAATACTTATATATGGGGAGATTTGTTAGTACTTATGGCTCAATTGAGTTATGCGCTTTATATTGTTTTATTTAAAAACTTTGTTAGTCGTTATTCTCTTGTTACGATTATGAAATGGATGTTTACCTATGCGTTTATTTGTGCATTACCATTTTCTTATAATGATTTGATCGCAACGAAATGGAGTGCATTAAATTGGCAAATCATCTTAGCAATAAGCTTTATTGTAGTATGTGCGACATTTATTAGTTATATGTTGATTGTTATTGGACAAAAACATTTACGTCCAACAATTGCAGGAATGTATAACTATATCCAACCATTGGTTGCTTGTGTTGTTGCTATTTGTTTAGGAATGGATTCGCTGAGCATAACGAAAATCATCGCTATTATTTTAATTTTCAGTGGTGTCTATTTGGTTACAATTGGTCAAAGTAGCGTGAAAATAGATAAAAATCGTGAGGTTTAAAAAGCGTCACTTATTTTTAGGCTATTGACTTTGAGTAATACCAGCTAACTGCCTTGATAAAAAAGTCGCATGAGAATCTGTTAACCCTGTAATGAAATCAATAACTCGAAGGTAAGCAGTATATAAATCGTCTTTGTGAGTAGGGGCATTTTCTCCCATTAATGTTAAAACTTGTTCATCACGAAAAGAGAGAGATTTTTGGGTAATAAATTGATGGCAAGTTGGAATAAAGGTATCTAATATCCGTTTGTAGAGTGTATATGAGCCAATTTCTATTGCGATTTTTGAGTGATTTTTTAGAATAATACCGAAGAATAATTGGCGAGCATTGTTCATGTAATTGGCAGTATCAATATCAATGAAATCGAGTAAAGCATGAATTTTCTGATCATTCATGATGTTTTCGTAAGAAGTTTGAAAAGCTTTAAATGAAGCATCAATCATATGATTAATAATTCTTGCTCGAATTAATCCAGCTTTTCTTCGAGTTGATGGCATATTATCTAAGCGTTTCTGATTAATACCAAGTTTATTCCAGATGGGAGCTGTAATGGATATTAGAGTATCAAATGAAATAATATTGAGTTCTAATGCATCCTCTATGTCAATAATGCGATAGCAGATATCATCTGCCGCTTCGGTGAGATAAGATAAAGGATGACGATTATAGTTTTGAGCTATTTTTAGTCCCAAGCAAGAGAAAACAGTATCAAAAATATGTCGTTCTGATTGGTAAAAATTGAATTTTAAAGAATTGAGTTTCTTGGCATTAGCGGAAGAACGAGGATACTTAACCATTGCTGCTAAGGTTGGAAAAGTAAGCCGTAATCCCCCGTTGTCTTTATAATTTTCTAATGATGTTAAAACACGAAATCCTTGCGCATTTCCATCGAAAGTTTTGAAATCTAATTGTTGTTCTTCGGTCAAATCAGATAAATAATTGGTATTATTTATAGGGTTTTTAAACCAGTCTTGTAAGGCAGATTCACCCCCATGACCAAAGGGAGGATTGCCGATATCATGGGCAAGACAGGCTGCTTGGACAATTTGTCCTAAATGCTCAGGTGTGTAATTTTTGGGAAGATCCTTGCGATTTTTCAAAAAATATCCCACCATGATCCCAAGAGATCTTCCGACACTGGCAACTTCTAAAGAATGCATTTGGCGGTGATGGACATGATCATTGCTTGCAAAAGGGTGAACTTGCGTTTTTCTTGCTAGCATTCTGAAGGCATTTGAAAAAAGAATGCGGTCATAATCCTGGATAAAAGGACTTCTAGCTGGATTAATTATGGTATTTTGAGCATCATTAGCATGCCTAATGGGGGACAATAGTTTTTCCCATTGTTTGTAATAAGAAGTATTGTCTTGTTTAACCATGAATATTTTTGCTTAAAAATTTTGGAAAAGTGCAGGCTGCGATGATAAAAATTAATGAAATAGTCAGAATCAACGCATTCCCCCATCGAATATATGGAGTAATTCCTTGTGTCCCTGATATATTCAATTCAAGTTCGCCTTTAATATATGGATTAATTTCTTGAAGAACAGCACCATTTTTGTCGATCAAAGCAGTGGTTCCTGTATTGGTTGCTCTAAGCATGGGGCGTCCCGTTTCAATAGAGCGCATTCTTGAGATTTGTAGATGTTGAGGAAGGGCAATAGTATTGCCAAACCAGGCTATATTTGAAATATTGAGCAGTAAAGAAGCCATTGGTTGTTTTGATGTGTATTCATCGCGTAAACGAGCGGCAATTTCTTCTCCAAAGATATCTTCATAACAAATATTAGGTAATATCCATTGATCTTTTATACGAAATGGGGCTTGAATTAAATTTCCGCGAGTGAATTCGCCAAGAGGAATATGCATCATATTAACAAACCAATGAAATCCAAATGGGATAAATTCTCCAAATGGGACGAGATGATGTTTGTTATAGCGATAAAATTGATTGCTATTTGGAAATAGCACAATAAGGCTGTTAGTATAAATAGTTTTACTATCAGCAAGCGGCATTCCAATAGCGAGATGGGAGTCATTAGTGTTGATAAACTGCTGTAGTTGAGTTAAGTATCCTGTTGGAAGATATTGCGGATAGATTGGAATAGCTGTTTCTGGGGTGACGATAAGATCAGCGGGTTTATTCATAATCATATCCGCATATTGAGTTAACGTTGTTTTTATTTGTTGAGGACTAAATTTGGTTTCTTGGGAAATGTTACCTTGAAGTAAGCGGATATGAATGGTATTTCCGTAAGGGGTTGTCCATTCAATTTTTTGCAGAAAATATCCTGCCAGTATGAATGATGATAAAGATACCGCAGCGATAGATGCTTGATAGTAGCGATTTTCTTTTAGAGAAAAGCCAAAACAGACCAATATGCCCGCAATAATAGCAACGATAAACCCTATGCCAAAAACCCCAATAATCGGTGCATAACCTGCTAATGGACTATCAGTAAAAGCATATCCCACAGATAGCCAAGGTAATCCAGAAACAATCCATCCGCGGATCCATTCAAATATTGTCCAAAAAGCAGGAAAAAGCATTATCGCCGAAAGATATAGACCTGTCTTAAATCGTTTCATGAGAACATGAGTCAATAAACAGGCAAAAGCAGGAAGAATGCCTAAAAAGATTGCAAGTAATGAAACGGCTATAGCAGCGAGTAGCGCATTCATACCACCATATACATGAAGACTAATAAATAACCAGTAAAATCCGGCGCTAAGACTGAAAAAACCATAACACCATCCCGATACAAAAGCATGGCGATGCTTATTTGATAATAAAGTAATGCTAGAGAGTACTGCTAGAGATAATATTTGAAATATCCAGATGCCGTATGGAGCGAATGAGAAAACGGTTAATAGACCTGAAATGCTTGTAATAATCAGGAAAATAGGAAATTTAAATTGTCTCATAATAAAATAGGGCAGAATCTGCATTGAAGCAATCTACCCCATATTAACTTATAAAAAAATATTAAGAAATTTTTCCCATTCCTCGGCCTGTGGCATCAATATCTGTTTCAGGATCATCTTCATCTTCGATCATTGTGATACTACGACCACTGCAATTAGTTTCGGTTTCAGGATCATCCTCATTTTCGATCATCGTGATGCTTCGTCCACTACAGTTAGTCTCTGTTTCAGGATCAGCTAAAGTCATTGAAGAATCGGCATGTTGTACACAAATCCCTGTAAAATCAGCGGCTTCGGTTTCGAATGAAGCTAATGGGTCTTCTTTGTGAAGTTTGTGATTTGCCATCGTTTGTGCTGAGGCAGTTATTGAATGATCAGTTAGCTCTTTTTCAACATTTGCAATACTTGTACCGGTAAAATCGACATCCGTTTCAGGATCATCATCGTTATCAATCAATAAAATACTGCGACCACTGCAATTAGTTTCCGTTTCAGGATCGTCTTCATCTTCAATTCTAATGATGCTACGCCCACTACAATTCGTTTCTGTTAGTGGCTCTGTATCGTCCAAGACATTGATGCTTCTTCCAGTCATATCAACATCCGTTTCAAAATCATCAGGAATCGTTGAAATCTTCTTTTTTTCTAATGAATTCATATAAACCTCAATTCCCTCAATAAGAGAACTATATTAGATGATATTTGTACTATTTCTAATAAAATATTATAGACAAGATGTTAGAAATCTTCATATATCTGTGTTTAAATACAATGAATAACTTTCGATATTTATTGAGAAACATTATTTTGAGAAGATGGAAGACGTGAAATAAGCAATGTTTGTAATTTTTTGGCATCAGCACGAATGACTTCAAAGTGTAGATTATCTAAATCGAATACTTCTCCAATATGAGGAACATAACCTAAATGTGTCATGACATATCCTCCGATCGTGTCGACTCTGTTATCTTCAAGGTTGAGTCCCAGTTCTTCATTAAGATCTTCCATTTCAATTGAAGCGGGTACTTTCCAGTGAGTGGAACCGTCTTCCTGTTTTATGGCAATGATACCATGCGAGTGATCGTTTTCATTTTCATCAATAATTTCACCAACGATTTCTTCTAAGATATCTTCGATAGTAACCAAACCAGAAATATTTCCAAATTCATCAATAACAATTGCAAGATGATTTCGAGTATTTTTGAAGTCTCGAAGCAATACATTCAATTTTTTGGATTCTGGGATAAAAACAGCAGGGCGCAGAATTTCCCTAATAGTGCATCCCTTTTCATAGTATTTAACGAGATCTTTTGTGTAAAGAATACCGATAATTTTTTCAGGATTACTGTCAATAACAGGATAACGAGAATGTCCGCTTTCAATAATTGTATTCATCCATAATTCAATTGGCTGATTGGCATCAATAGTCAGCATGAGAGATCGTGGAATCATAATATCGCGAGCAGCTAATTGATAAACATCAAAAATGCCTTCAATCATAGCAAGACAATCAGCGTCAATGAGTTTTCTATCATGTGCGATATGGATAACATCTAGTAAATCTGATTGAGAATCTGGCTCAGGAGCAAGGATTGTTGTTAATTTTTCGAACAGAGATTTGATATTTTTAGTTTTTTTATGATGATCGGACAAATCGGACATGGCAGAATGGATAAATTTAAAATACTAAAATATTAACATATCCGGCTATTTAGATAAAAATGAATGGTTTATGATAGTGGGCTTTAAAGTTTTTTAAAGGCGGTTTGTCAAATTAAGAGCAACAGCTCATGTTCAAACGCTTCGGATGCCGTTTTCCAACCCAAACATTTTCGAGGCCTATTATTGATAAGTAAAATAGCTTGCTGCATTTGCTCAGGTGTTACTTGACGAAATTGGTTTGTTTGGGAAAGAATTCCCTAAGTAGTCCATGACTATTTTCGTTACTTCCTCGTTGCCAAGAAGAATAGGGATCCGCAAAATAGACTTGAAGGTCCAATTCCTTTTCAAGCACTTTGTAGCAACTCAATTCTTTTCCGCGGTCCGTTTGCCGTTTGAATAGCACCTTTGGGTAATCGTTGATACCATTGTTTGATGGCACTCTCCATCGATTTTGCCGAACGATCCAGAATTAATAACCCCATATACCAACGTGTTTTTCGTTCAACGAATGTCGCCACACATCCTTTCGCTTTTCCACGACCTAAAACAACGGTATCCAGTTCCCAATGCCCAAACGTTTTTCTTTGATGGATGGCTTTAGGACGTTTTGAAATCGGTGTGCCAATATTGAATCGTCCTCTTGTTTCTTGAGGCTTTTTGCGTTTTCCTTTTTGACGAAGTACGCTTAAAGGAACTTCTAATAAGCCCTTATCAATCCAACGATAGATGCTTTTATAACTGAGTTTCCCTTGATATAAACGACCGATAATTTGTTCGGGCGACCAAGTATCCTTTAACTTTTTTTGAATCACTTGTTTGATTTCGGGTGTTAATTTCGTTTTTGCGCCACAATTCGATTGTTTGGTCTGATAACGGATATGCGCTTCTTGTGCTGAGTAATTCGCATGACGACGAAGTTCTCTTGAAATGGTGGATGGACTTCGGTTGAGATGAAGCGCAATTTTCCTAAGGGTACAACCTAAGCTCACGTAGGTTTCTATTTTTGTCCGTTCTATTGAATAAGATGGCTATAGCTCATAATGATTCTTTCTCGAATGTTTGCCTGGTAACTGACATTTTATCGAAGAGCGTTATGAGTTTTTTTATTTTGACTGTTTATTATTTTTTCTGCTGTTGTACTTAATATTACAATTTACCTCTTAAATAATAAGTGCATTCCAATAAAGGAGTGCACTATTCCCCCTTGAAAGATAACATTTCAAGGGGTTTTAAATAGCCTAACTCATTTTATTTTGTAGAAATAATGAGTTTTATTTCCCAAAACAGGTTCTAAAATATCTTTTAGATTGCATATAGTGTTCTTTATTGGCGGTTTGAGGGAATGACAAAGACAGAAGTTTTTAATAGGCTGTGATTCAATCAATGCAATCATAGTCATTTCTTTTTCAAAGAGAAGATTTTCATAAGGAAGGATATAATATAATAATTATTGTTTTATTATATGCTTTAATATAGGATAATACTAAGGCATCACTCATAGAATATACGTAACAAAGAGTGAACTAAGAATAAAAGGTAATAACGTTAGTAAAAGATTTAAATCATTAAAGAAAATTAAATCAATTTTGACAAAAGTAAAAGTTGTACTTTTGTTTCCAGTTAGCTGATTGAAAGTTTTGTAATCCTCATCGGAGGGCCTTTATCATAAAGAAAGGCTAGATAAGATGACTGGGTAAAACCAATCTCTTGTCTAGCCTTTTTTGTATTTTATGGCCATAAAAATGAGGATAACGATGGCATTAAATAATCAGATATAAAAAGAAAAAGACAATGGAAAAATTGACAAAAGATGCGATCAACTTGGGAAATGTCGATATTTTTAAACTATTCAGTCAATATTTTTTTCCAACCTTACTGGGTATGCTTTGCATGTCAGCGGTGACAGCTATTGATGGTATTTTTATCGGGCATGGTGTCGGAGCCGATGGTATTGCAGCAGTCAATATTTGCGTGCCGATATTTATGTTAGGAGCCGGTATCGGGCTCATGCTCGGAGCAGGATGTTCGGTTGTTGCCTCTATCCATTTGTCTGTTGGCAAGTTAAAAGCGGCACGACTTAATGTAACTCAGGCAATGCTTTTTGCCACAATTTGCATGGCACTCCCTATTGGAGGTATGTGGTTATTTCACGTTGAGACTGCTCAGATTTTGGGATCTAGCGATGAACTTTTGCCAATGGTAAAAGAATACATGGTATGGTTCATACCCGGGATGATTTGTCAGATGTGGGCATCTGTTGGCCTGTTTGTTATACGCCTTGATGGTTCTCCGCAATTTGCTATGTTGTGCAATTTGGTCGCTGCAATTGCTAATGCTTTCCTGGACTGGCTTTTTATTTTTCCTATGGGATGGGGCTTGATGGGAGCAGCTTTTGCATCATTCATTGCTATGGCAATGGGCGGAGTGATGGCACTTGGTTATCTGCTTTTTTTGCTAAAACTTTATGGATGGTTCGATTGAAATGGAGTTTTCGCAGTTGGCAATATTCTTTAAGAAATATCGGCTATCAATGCAAGATAGGCTCATCTGCTTTTATCGGGGAGATTACGATGGCTGTGCTTGCTTTTGCCGGTAATCAAGTATTCATGCACTATCTGGGTGACGATGGCGTTGGTGCATTTGGGATTGCTTGTTATTATACGCCGTTTTGTTTCATGGTAGGCAATGCCATTGCTCAGTCGGCGCAACCGATCATTAGTTACAATTTTGGATTGGGGAACTGGTCGCGAGTTGGCAAAACTTTACGGGTCGCATTGGGTACTTCTGTCGTTTGTGGCTTGTTGTCCACTTTTGCGTTTAATGCCTTTCCTCATTGGCTTGTTGGACTTTTTGTTGATCCAACATGTGCAGCAGGGCGGTTAGCGATAGAAGGCTTCCCTTATTTTTCCTTAGCATTTGTATTCTTTATTATCAACTTGACTTTCGTTGGGTACTATCAGAGCATCGAATGTGTAGGTAAGGCAACGGCCTATTCACTCATTCGTGGTTTTCTCTTTCTCGTTCCCAGTTTCTTTGTTGCCTGAAGTCCCGTTTTTTATATCTAGGATTCAGTCCATATCTTTGCGTATGCCCTATGAATACAACGTTTTCCTTCT
>CAKRSU010000004.1 GCA_934401755.1 uncultured Oxalobacter sp. | reverse complement strand
TTGCCCCGGACCATGAAGGTGACATCTTCTCCGGCAAGTGCTAGCTTAACGCCGACGTATCCGCCTATTGCGCCAGCGCCGATAATTGTTATTTTCATGTTCTTTCCCTTTTAATTTTCGCTTTACCTATTGAGGTATTTTCACTTATTTTTAATCGTGCTTCCCGTACATAGGGGAAAAATCATGCCCATCATTGCAGAATCTTGCCGATAACAAAATCAAATGACGCTGTTTGATAAACAACGACTAGAGGGCAATAACCAATAGCAAAATCAACTATTAATTCGTTTAATAAAACCTTAAATATAACTGTCTCAACGACTTAAGTAAAACTGAATCTAGTTTTAACTAGATTCAGTTTTTTTTAATTTAGAACAGTCCGCTAATGCGTCCGTTTGCATCAATATCAATGTTATTAGATGATGGGACTCTCGGTAATCCAGGCATTGTCATGACATCACCACAATAAACGACGATAAATTCAGCACCTGCTGCAATTTTCACTTCACGGATATTCACAAAATGGTCACTCGGTGCGCCCCGTAGTGCAGGATCTGTTGAGAAAGAGTACTGGGTTTTGGCAACGCAAAGCGGATATTTACCATAACCGTCTTCTTCTAATTTCCGAATTTGTCCCTTTACTTTGCTATCGGCGACAATATCTTTTGCACCATATAGTTTGGTAGCTAAGGTTTTCATTTTGTCCCAAATGGACAAATTGTCATCATAGACAAATTTGAAATTGCTTGGCGTTGTGTCAATCATGTCAACAACGGCTTTTGCTAAACCTTCAGCACCTTTTCCGCCTTGACTCCAATGTTTAGAAACCACAATAGGTGTACCGCGGTTTGCCATTTTGTTTTCTAATAAATGCAATTCCGCATCGGTATCTAATGTGAAATGGTTAATACAGATGACGCAAGGAATGCCATAGTGTTCTCTAATATTATGAATATGGCGTTCCAAGTGAGAGATCCCTTTTTCAAGGGCTTCTAGGTTTTCTTTGCCTAAATCTTTTAAGTCAACGCCCCCATGGTATTTTAGAGCGCGAACCGTGACGACTAAAACGGCGCAATCAGGACGCAGACCTGATTTACGGCAAACAATATCGACGAATTTTTCTGCACCTAAATCGGCACCGAAGCCACTTTCTGTCACCACATAATCTGCTAATTTTAAAGCCGATTTTGTAGCAATAACCGAATTACAACCGGTGGCAATATTCGCAAAAGGTCCCCCATGAATGAAGGCTAGGTTATTTTCAAGCGTTTGAACCATATTCGGTTTAATCGCATCTTTTAAAAGGGCTGCCATTGCCCCATGTGCTTTTAAATCACTGGCTAAAATGGGTTTGCGATCACGCGTATACGCAACGACGATACGTCCTAAACGATCTTTAAGGTCTTGTAAATTATTGGCAAGACAGAAAATAGCCATTACTTCAGAAGCAACGGCAATGTCAAAACCATCTGTGCGAGGATAACCATTACCAGGGCCGCCTAATCCGATTGTAATATTACGTAAGGCACGATCATTCATGTCAATGACACGTTTCCATACGATGCGTCGTATATCAATACCCAGTTCGTTACCTTGCTGAATATGGTTGTCAATTAATGCGGACAGTAAGTTATTGGCTAGCGATACAGCACTAATATCTCCCGTGAAATGGAGATTAATATCTTCCATGGGGATGACTTGAGAATAGCCGCCGCCTGCTGCGCCTCCTTTCATCCCGAAAACAGGACCCATAGAAGGTTCACGTAAACAAATAATGGTTTTTTTGCCGATCCGATTTAGTGCGTCACCCAGTCCAATTGTTGTTGTGGTTTTCCCTTCACCCGCAGGGGTTGGACTGATGGCAGTTACCATGATCAGTTTTCCATCAGGCTTATCCTTTAAGGTGTCAAGGAAATCAAGGTTGATTTTTGCCTTGTAATGGCCATAAGGTTCAGTATATTCTTCGGCAATATCGTAACGCTGTGCAACCTCTGTGATACGGAGCATTTTCGCACTTTGAGCAATTGCAATATCAGATGTCATAAGAAGTCTCGCTTTATATCTTCAAAAAATGTGTACTAAAAGGTCACACGGAATCAGAGTAAATTTAGATTTTAGAATATAAAAAGAGACATTCGCAACAAAAAGTCCTTTTCAAGGGGTGATATTGATTCGGAAAAAACACTTTTCTGGAAAAAAGAGCGCAATTCATCTTGTCATTGGCAAGTTATCTCGATTTTTTAAGGATTTAACGTGATAGGGACAATTCCCGTCTAAGTAGAAAAACGTTTAAAATATGCCATCTTAATTGAGCAGATTTGATCAGCTCAGTTGTTAATATGCCGTAAACCTTATCCTTTAGGGCAGGGATATAAGGCATAGCTTTTGAAGTGATTTTGTCTTTTTCTAAAAAATAGACCTATGCTAGATAATCTAACTCAACGACTTGCAAAAGTTGTAAAGACCCTAAAAGGGGAAGCTCGCTTAACTGAATCCAATACCGCTGCCATGTTGCGTGAGGTGAGATTGGCATTAATTGAAGCGGATGTTGCATTGCCTGTTGTTAGAACATTTATTAAGAATGTTCGCGAAAAAGCAATGGGAAAAGATGTGATTGAATCATTGACTCCTGGACAAGCATTAGTGGGGGTTGTCCAAGATGAATTGGCATCGGTAATGGGCGCCGATTTAGGCGCTAAAGCATCCGCACTTAATTTTGCCACACAACCGCCTGCTATTATTTTGATGGCGGGATTGCAAGGGGTTGGTAAGACAACGACAGTCGGTAAATTAGCTTTGTATTTACAGCGCCAGTTAAAAAAGAAAGTGCTAACGGTTTCTGCCGATATTTATCGACCCGCTGCGATTAAACAGCTAGAAACGGTTTCAACCCAATGTGGCGCTGATTTTTTTGAGGCTCAGTCCGGGTTAACGCCGGTTGAAATTGCAGTTGCTGCGGTGGATTATGCAAAACGCCATTTTCATGATGTGGTCATTGTTGATACTGCTGGGCGATTGGGTATTGATGAACAGATGATGCAAGAGATTTCAAGTTTGTATCAGACATTAAATCCGATTGAAACGCTATTTGTTGTTGATGCGATGTCAGGGCAAGATGCCATTAATGTGGCCAGTGTGTTTAATGAAACCTTGCCGTTGACGGGTATTATTTTGACAAAACTTGATGGGGATGCGCGTGGTGGTGCGGCCTTATCGGTTCGGCATGTAACGGGAAAACCTATTAAGTTTATTGGGGTATCTGAAAAATTAGAAGGGCTAGAAGCTTTTGATCCACACCGCATGGCCGATCGTATTTTGGGCATGGGCGATATTGTTGCGTTAGTTGAAGAAGCACGCAAAGCGGTGGATATTAAGGCAGCAAAAGTTCTTGAGAAAAAACTGAAGTCTGGTGCTCGTTTTGATCTTAATGATTTTCAAGCGCAATTGGTTCAAATGAAGAGCATGGGTGGTATGGCCAGTATGATTGATAAACTCCCTGCTCAATTTAGAATGGCTGCGCAAGGTGCAAATTTTGAAAAAGCCAGCCAAGGTGTTGCTAAAATGACGGGCATTATTAATGCGATGACCCCTCAAGAAAGGGCAAAGCCAGAATTAATTAAAGCATCTAGAAAACGTCGAATTGCAGCAGGAGCGGGTGTTCAAGTCCAAGAAGTGAATCGACTTTTGAATCAGTTTGATCAGGTCCAATCCATGATGAAAAAAATGAAAAATGGCGGCATGATGAAAATGCTTCGAGGGTTAAAAGGAATGATGCCTGGTATGCATTAATGGTCAAAAAAACGTTTTAATGGATGGCTTTTTGAAAGAAAAGCCATTCAAAGTGTCGTAAAAGAGAAAACAAGAATTAGACTTTAAGATGGGTTGATGGAAAAAGCTTGCAATCTTCAACAAATAGCATATTATCAACTCTAAAAATGTGTTAACGCTCATATTTGAACTAAAGGCTTTGTTATGGCAACAAAAAAAGAAGTGACTGGTTCCGTTTCTGCTTTTATGAAACCATTAACACCGAGTGAAGAACTCGCAGTAATTGTTGGGGCTGAGCCATTGCCCAGAACGCAGGTGACTAAAAAGCTCTGGGAGTACATTAAGAAAAATCAGTTACAAGATCCAGATAATCGTCGAAATATTAATGCCGATCAGGCCTTGCTCCCTATTTTTGATGGAAAAAAACAAGTTTCTATGTTTGAGATGACGAAACTGGTATCAAAGCATCTGAAGTAGGATGAACTTATTTTTATGGTGAAGTTAACGGCATCATTCATGCAAAAATAGGTAGAAGTCAAGAAAATAAAAAACGCCAGAAAAATCTCTGGCGTTTTTGAGCATTTATCGTTCTGACTGAATTTGGTGAATGATAAAGTCAGCCATATCGGCGACTGGAATCGTGCGGGCTTTTTCGTGATGACGAGCTTGATATTCCATCTGACCATTTTTAAGACCGCGATCGCCAACAACGATACGATGAGGAATGCCAATTAATTCCCAGTCTGAGAACATAACACCAGGGCGTTCGCCTCGATCGTCTAAAATCACGTCAATGCCTGCCGCCTTTAGCGTGTCGTATAAGGTATCAACTGCGGATTTAACGGTTTCATTGCGATCATAGCCGACGGGGCAAAGAACCACTTCAAAGGGGGCAATGGCAGTTGGCCAAATCATCCCTTTGTCATCATTATTTTGTTCAATAGCTGCTGCTGCAACACGTGTTACGCCAATACCGTAACACCCCATTTGCATGAGTTGAGGTTTTCCGTTTTCATCAAGATAGGTGGCGTTCATGTCTTTGGAGTAGCGAGTTCCTAATTGAAAGACATGACCGACTTCAATGCCACGTTGAATGGCAAGCACACCTTTTCCATCGGGGGAAGGATCTCCTTCAACCACATTTCTAAAATCATCAATATGAGAGGGGAGTGGTAAGTCACGTTCCCAATTCACGCCCATATAATGGGTATCTTTTTCATTGGCCCCACAGATAAAATCAGACATAACGGTTACTGCGTGATCGGCGTATAAATCAATATCTGGGCGTTCATTAAGGCCGATAGGGCCAAGATAGCCGGTTTCACAACCGAGATAGTGAATGATTTCACTATCACTGGCAAAACGAAATTCACCAATGATTTTTTCCGTTTTTACTTCATTGAGTTCATGGTCTCCACGCATTAAGATGACCACAAAATGGCCGTTTTCTCCTTCGGGAATGTCATTTCTAATAACGGCAATGACTTTCAATGATTGTGTGATGGGTAATTTCAAAAAGGCACTGACTGCTTCGCATGCTTTTTGTCCGGGTGTTGCAACTTTTGTCATTGGCATAGACGGTGCATTTCGTAATGTTTGAGGCGGAAGGGCTTGGGCCGCTTCCATATTCGCTGCATAATCAGAATTCGGACAATAAACCAAAGCATCTTCGCCGGTTTCTGCAATCACATGAAATTCATGAGAACCAGATCCGCCAATTGAGCCGTTATCGGCTGCAACCGGACGAAAATCAAGACCAAAGCGATTGAAAATACGTACATACGCATCAAACATGATTTGGTAAGAATGTTTGAGTCCTTCGATATCACGATCAAAGGAATAAGCATCTTTCATGGTAAATTCACGACCACGCATTAATCCAAAACGAGGGCGGCGTTCGTCACGAAATTTGGTTTGAATGTGGTAAAAATTGACAGGGAGTTGACGATAGGATTTGATAACGCTTCTCGCAATATCCGTGATCATTTCTTCGGAAGTCGGTTGAATGACAAAATCATGATCGTGACGGTCTTTGATTCTGAGGAGTTCCGGACCATATTTTTGCCATCGACCTGTTTCTTGCCAAAGTTCTGCTGGTTGAACAATGGGCATTAATAATTCAAGAGCGCCCGAGCGATTCATTTCCTCGCGGATAATCTTTTCTATTTTTCGAATGACTTTAAGGCCCATAGGCATATAAGCATAAATGCCAGAACCTAAACGTCGAATCATGCCGGCGCGAACCATTAATTTATGGCTGATGACTTCGGCATCAGCAGGGGCTTCTTTTAACGTTGAGATAAAAAATTGAGATGCTCTCATAACAGTGAATACTTTTATTACTTAACAGGGTTATAATCGGTATGATTTTAAAGGATTAACTGGCCGATGCGTTTATCGATTGCTCAAACATCAATAATTAAGGGCTTATTTGTTGCAACTGATGCAGGAAATGGTTGTTGATTTTGAGGAAAATGGTTGATAAGCATCTTGCTAAGACATTGAGGTGAAAAATGCTTGACCGAGAAGGTTATCGCCCCAACGTCGGAATTATTCTGCTAAATACGCATAATCAAGTTTGGTGGGGTAAACGAATAAGAGAACGTTCATGGCAATTTCCCCAAGGGGGGATTAAGCATGGCGAAACGCCAGAGCAGGCTATGTATCGGGAATTGCGCGAAGAAACGGGATTAAAACGTGAACATGTTGCCATTATTGGACGAACCAAAAATTGGTTACGTTATGATGTTCCTTCGCATTTTATCCGACGTGAAATTCGAGGGCATTATCGAGGGCAAAAGCAAATATGGTTTTTGCTACGGATGTTAGGTCGTGATACCGATGTTAATTTAAACGGGACTTCTGAAACGCCAGAGTTTGATGCGTGGCGTTGGCATCAGTATTGGGTTCCGCTTGATGTGGTCATTGAATTTAAGCGTAATGTCTATATTAAGGCATTGCAAGAGCTTTCTCATTTTTTAGATCCTATCCCTAAAATGGATCAGGCGCTTTATGCTAAATATCATGCGCCTATGATTAAAAATGAGCAACGATTAGATAAAATGAGTCTCGACAATCAAAAACAGTCTGAACAGAATAGGGATCGGTAATGGCCAATCATTTTGTATGGCGCCCATTAAAGGGATTTGTTTTTTTGATGGCGATGTTTTTGAGCTTACAAGCGGCTGCAGATATTACCATTTTGGGAGATACCGGATGGCCTGATGATGAAGCAGAAGAAGATAAGCCCAAAGAATTCAAAGTGTTGCCTGTTGTGCTACCCGCGTATCCACAAGACGATGATTTATTGTCGTTTGAAATTGGTCCCACTCAAACGCAGCGTTTCTTTATCGATGCGAAATCCATTTCGATTAGTGGGGATTCTGAAGTGAGATATACGTTAATCGCAAAGAGCCAGTCCGGTGCCGTTAATGTGAGCTATGAAGGATTGCGTTGCGCCAGTAAAGAGTATCATCGTTATGCGTATGCCGATCGTAAGAATCAACAATGGAATCTGTCAAAAAGTGATGCTTGGCGCCCCATTAATTGGTATGCGGCGAATCGGCCTCGCGCAGTGTTATGGCTCGATTATTTTTGTGATGCGGCCCATATTGAGGGGCCGGCATCGTTGATCGTTGATCGTCTTCGGTATAACCGGCCGCTTCAAAAAGAGAATAAATATAATGCTGGTTAATTTTTAATCTTGTAAAACAATCATATTGTCTCGATGGATGAATTCTTGATCCCCCTCATATCCTAAAATGTTTGTGATATCGGTGGATTTATGGCGGGCAATCAATGCGGTTTCACGACTTGAATAATTGGCGAGTCCTCGCGCAATTTCATGACCGTTCCCGTCGATGCAAGAGACGATTTCACCACGGACAAATTCGCCTTCAACGCGAATAATTCCAATAGGTAATAAAGATTTTCCTTCTTTTTGAATTTTTTGGATGGCCCCCGCATCTAGAAAAACTTTTCCTGCGGTTTGTAAATGGTCTGCCATCCATTGTTTTTTCGCTTGAAGATGGTGATTGGGGGCTAATAATTGTGTCCCGATCATTTCTCCTTCGGATAAGCGGATCAGTGCATTAGGTTCACGCCCCCAAGCGATGATGGTATGTGCGCCGGAGCGAGCCGCGCGTTTTGCCGCGAGAATTTTTGTTAGCATGCCGCCTCGTCCGATTCCAGATCCTGTGCCCCCTGCCATTTTTTCCAATTCAGGGTCTCCCGCATGTGCTTCGGTAATTAATGTTGCTGAGCTATCTTTGCGGGGATCTGCCGTAAATAAACCTTTTTGGTCTGTGAGGATAATTAAGGCATCGGCTTCGATAAGATTGGCAACCAGAGAGCCTAAGGTGTCGTTGTCTCCGAATTTAATTTCATCGGTAACAACTGTATCGTTTTCATTAATAATAGGCAAAACATTTAACCGAAATAGGGCAAGTAATGTTGCTCGAGCATTCAGATATCGGGTTCTATCGGCAAAATCAGCATGCGTTAATAAAATCTGAGCGGTTTTTAGACCATAGCGATCAAAGCTTGTTTGGTAGATTTGAGCTAATCCCATTTGTCCAACGGCGGCACAAGCTTGCAATTCATTCACTTCTTCTGGGCGTTGTTTAAAGCCGAGTTGAAGCATGCCTTCAGCGATTGCTCCCGAGCTAACGAGGATGACTTCTTTTCCTTGTTCATGCAATTTTGCAATTTGTTTGGCCCATGTTGCAACAGCAGCAAGGTCAAGGCCATGTCCATCATTGGTCACTAAAGAAGATCCGACTTTAATGATAAGACGTTTGGCTTTTTTGATAATGGAACTCATAACATTTCCTGCCAGTGCGAAGATAGATGAAAAAAATAGGGTTAAATTGGTTTAAAACGGGGATCATCAGAATCGATGGAATCGATATGGCGAACATCTTTCGCAATCGTTGTCTTTTTTTCTCGTTTTTCTTGAGCTCGAATATGCTCAAAATACTGATGGATCGCTTCAACTAATTCAGCGCAGCCTTGATTGGTGTAGGCTGAAATGGTAAATGTTGGGGCATTCCAGTTCAAACGAGACAGGATATTTTGAATCTTCTCTTGCCGTTCGGATTCAGGAATCAAATCCATTTTGTTTAAGACAAGCCAACGTGGTTTTTGGGCTAAGTTGGAATCGTATTTTGCAAGTTCCGCTTCAAGTGCTAAGGCATTGGTCACGGGATCTGCATTTTCTTCAAAAGGAGACACATCAATCACGTGCAGTAAGAGGCGAGTGCGTTGTAAGTGTCGAAGAAATTGGTGTCCTAGTCCTGCGCCTTCTGCGGCGCCTTCAATAAGTCCGGGGATATCTGCGATCACAAAACTTCTTTCATGTCCTGTTCTAACGACACCTAAATTGGGTTGAAGTGTTGTAAATGGATAATCTGCAATTTTAGGACGAGCATTGGAGACTGCTGAAATCAGCGTTGATTTACCGGCATTGGGCATGCCGAGTAAACCGACATCAGCTAGCACTTTTAATTCAAGGTGAAGTTCGAAGTGTTCACCCGGTTTTCCATCGGTTTTTTGGCGAGGTGCGCGGTTTGTAGCGCTTTTAAAATGAATATTCCCCCAGCCGCCTTCACCGCCTTTTGCTAATAAATGGCGTTGTCCGTTTTCAAGTAGATCGGCAATAACGGCACCTGTATTGCGGTCAGAGATCACCGTTCCAACAGGCATTCGCAGTTCAATATCTTCAGCCCCTTTTCCATAACAGTCAGAACCTCGGCCATTTTCTCCGTTTTTAGCGCGGTATAATTTGACATAATGGTAATCAATGAGCGTATTAATATTATTGTCAGCAATTGCCCAGATACTGCCTCCTTTCCCGCCATCTCCTCCATCAGGACCGCCCATTGGCCTGAATTTTTCGCGGTTAAACGAGGCAACGCCATTGCCGCCATTACCTGCGATCACTTCGATTTTTGCTTCGTCAATGAATTTCATAAGAATCCTGTCGGTAATAAAAAAGCTTCGCCATTGCTGACGAAGCTATTATATCTAACCTTAACGTTATCAAGGCGCGGTTAGATCCGTTAAGTTCGATTTTATGCGACTATTTTTCAGTTGCTAAAACTTTTAATTAGGAACAACTGTTGCATAGTGTTTTTTCGCAGCGCCTTTAATCACAAACTTGACGGTCCCATTGATCAGAGCAAACAAGGTATGATCTTTGCCCATACCCACATTTTCTCCAGGATGAATGGTTGTACCACGCTGACGCATAATAATGCTGCCGGCATTAATAGCTTGTCCGCCGTACACTTTAACGCCTAAGCGTTTTGATTCGGATTCACGTCCGTTGCGGGTAGTACCGCCCCCTTTTTTATGTGCCATTTTTAGACCCCTGTATTAGACTGTTTTAAAACAGAATCGTTGCGACTTATTGCTAGGAGATTATCAAGCATTAATGGAGATAATTTCCAATTCAGTGTAGTTCTGACGATGTCCTTGACGTTTTTGATAATGTTTACGTCTGCGCATCTTGAAAATCTTCACTTTTTTGTGACGACCTTCGGAAATCACTTTTGCCAGAACGGTTGCCCCTTTAACCAATGGGGTGCCAACACGAATAGATTCGCCTTCACCAACCGCCAAAATTTGGTCTAAAGTGACTTCTGATCCAACTTCCGCCGGTATCTGTTCTACTTTATGTTTTTCGCCGACTGCAACCTTATACTGTTTGCCCCCGGTTTTTATGACCGCGTACATGGAAACTCCATCAATAAGAATAATGTTAAAAAACCTGATAAATCAGGACGGAAAGAATAAACTGCTTATTATACAGGAGCTTATTGAAAAGTCAAAGAAAAAGGGACTATGTGACTGTTTTGAACGAAGAAAATGGATTCATCCAGAAAAACGGCGTGTGAGATATAATGCCATCATGAATTTTCTAAAGACATTTTTCTCGGTTTCAGGCTTTACATTACTTTCGCGTGTGACAGGGCTTATTCGAGAGTTATTAGTGGCAAAAGCATTTGGGGCATCGGGATTAACCGATGCGTTTTTTGTGGCATTTCGAATTCCTAATCTATTAAGAAGGCTTTTTGCTGAAGGGGCTTTCTCTCAGGCGTTTGTCCCTATTTTAGCGGAATATACCGGAACTAAAAGCCAAGCGGAAACCAAGCAGTTAATTGACAAAGTGGCAACGGCGTTAGTTTGGACGCTCATTATTGTTTGTCTATTCGGTATTATTTTTTCAAATTATGTGGTTTATGTGATTGCAACAGGATTTGATGATAATGATGATATTTTTCGTTTATCCGTTTTAATGACGCAAATCATGTTTCCCTATATCCTGTTTATGTCAATGGTTGCATTAGCAGGTGGGATTCTTAATACGAATCGCGAATTCAGAATACCTGCTTTTACGCCGGTTTTATTAAATATTTCTTTTATTGTTGCTTCTCTTTTTGTCGCGCCGTTTCTTGAAACACCCGTCTTAGCTTTAGCAGGTGCTGTCTTTGTGGGGGGATTGCTTCAAATGACCCTACAGATTCCATGGCTAAAAAAAATGGGGATGCTGCCAAAAATTTCTTTAAATGTTGTGAGCGCTTTTCGTAATTCGGGGGTTCGCCGTATTATTGGACAAATGATTCCTGCGATTTTTGCGTCATCTGTTGCTCAAATCAGTTTGATGATTAACACCAATATTGCGTCTCGATTAACGCATGGCAGTGTTTCTTGGATTTCTTATGCCGATCGTTTAATGGAATTTCCCAATGCGCTATTGGGTGTCGCATTAGGGACAATTTTGTTGCCAAGTTTGTCCAAAGCACATGCAAGTCATGATGCCAAAGAGTATTCTTCTTTATTAGATTGGGGGCTTCGGATGACTTTATTGCTAGCCATGCCCGCATCGGTTATGCTCATAACATTACCCATTCCTTGTACAACCACTTTATTTCATTATGGTCATTTTAGTGCGACGGATGTTGTGATGACGTCGAAATCTTTAATTGCCTATGGGGTTGGTTTAACAGGACTTGTTGTGATTCGTGTTCTTGCGCCCGCATTTTATGCGCGTCAAGATATTAAAACGCCCGTTAAGATTGGTATTTTTACCTTAGTCATTACGCAATTATTAAATTTTCTGTTTGTTCCGATTTTCGATCATGCTGGATTATCGTTGTCTATTGGTTTGGCCGGTTGTGTTAATGCGTTAATTCTTTATATGATGCTCGTTCGCCGGGGCGGTTATACGCCACAGAAGGGGTGGTTACTTTTCTTTGTGCGTGTTATTGCGGCTTTATTATTGCTTGCCGGGGCTTCTTTATGGATAGCGGGGCAATTTGATTGGATCGGCATGAAAAGTCATCCGTTTATGCGTATTGGTGCGATGGCAGGGGTTATGGTTTTTTGTGGCGTTGTTTATTTTGGGGCGTTATTTGTGATGGGATTTCGCATCAAGGACTTTTTGCGCCGTTCAAAAGGATGATTTCAGCGATTTTCTGACATAGTGCCTCTTTAGAGAGTTAAGTCTTTTTCAGAGAAGGGCAATACACGTGATTTTTTATTGCCCCCTTTCATAAAGCAAAAATTTACTACTATAGGTCTTAGTTTAAGGAAAAATCAATTATTTTCAATTTTCGCTTCAAGTTCTTCCCAACGCGACATGCAGGCCATTAATTCATTTTCAATGTCCACAAATCGTTGATTAAGGGCGATGCCTTTTGCCCCATTACCCTCATAAATGGAGGGATCACTGAGTTTTTGTGAAATTTGTTGTTGTTCATTTTCCAATATCGCGATTTTGGACGGCAGTGCCTCTAACTCTTGTTGTTCTTTAAAACTGAGTTTTTTTCGCTGTTTTCTTGGTTTTTCGATTTTTTCTTTGGGCAAATTCGCGGATTCTTTGTGAATCGGTTTTGTTTTTGTCGGCGTTTGTTCGGGATGTAAACGTTCCCAATCGCTGTAACCGCCTATGTATTCGCGCCATAGGCCATTGCCTTCAGCAGCAATGACTTGTGTGACGACATTATCGAGAAAAGCACGATCATGACTGACTAAGAAAACTGTCCCATCATAGTCTTGTAAGAGTGATTCTAATAATTCTAAGGTATCAATATCAAGATCATTGGTTGGTTCATCAAGAACTAATACATTGGCTGGACGAGCGAATAAACGAGCGAGTAGGAGACGATTTTTTTCTCCCCCTGAACAGGAAGATACCGGCGAGCGTGCTCTGTCGGGCGTAAAGAGAAAATCGGAAAGATAACTCATGACGTGTTTGCGTTGTCCACCGATTTCAACATATTCATTGCCTGGAGAAATGGTATCAATTAAGGTGTCATTGTCATTTAATTGCGCACGCATTTGGTCGAAATAGGCAATCTGTAGGCGAGTGCCAAGACGAACAGTCCCAGAATCGGGAGAGATTTCCCCTAAAATTATTTTAAGAAGGGTTGTTTTTCCGATACCATTTGGACCAATGAGTCCGACTTTATCACCCCGTAAGATGATGTCGGAAAAATCAGAAATAACTTTTTTATTCCCAAAAGATTTATTGATGTTGGTTAATTCAGCAACGAGTTTTCCGGAACGTTCTCCCGAAGAGAGTGCCATCTTGACTTGTCCTGTACGTTCTCGTCGTGCTGCGCGCGCTAGACGTAACGCTTCAAGGCGTCTTACGCGGCCTTCATTTCGTGTTCGACGAGCTTCGATACCTTTACGAATCCAAACTTCTTCTTGAGCAAGAAATTTGTCAAATTTCGCGTTTTCAACGGCTTCCACAGCGAGTTGATCGTTTTTTGCTTTTTTGTAAGCACTAAAATTTCCGGGGTATGAGAGTAATTTACCGCGATCTAATTCGACAATACGCGTTGCAATATTGTCTAGGAAACGGCGGTCATGCGTAATAAAAATCAAGCTGCCCGTAAACTCTTTCAAAATTGATTCGAGCCAAGAAATCGATTCAAAATCGAGATGGTTTGTTGGTTCATCAAGCATTAAGACATTAGGATTACAAACTAATCCTCTTGCAATTGCAACGCGTTTATATTGTCCGCCAGACAATTGACGAATTAGGCTATCAGGATCAAGGGATAGTCGGCTTAATAAATTTTCAACTCGATGGTTAAGATTCCAGGCATCTGTTTCATCCAATTGGGTTTGGAGGGTCATGAATCGCTCTAACGTTTCGGTGGCTTCTTGGTTGGCAAGTTGAGCGGAAAGACGCTCGTATTCCTGAAGGAGATGATAGGTTTTTGCGACGGCAGAAGATACAATTTCAAAAACCGTTTTGTCTGGCGCATAGCAAGGTGCTTGTTCGACGTAGGCGATAGAGAGATTTTGTTGAACGGTTAAAAGACCATCATCTAAATGAGCTTGTCCGGCGAGAACTTGAAGGAGTGAGGATTTACCGGTTCCGTTGCGGCCAATCAGCCCAATTTTCTCGCCTTCTTCCATAGAAAATTCAGCATGGTCTAACATTGGATAGTGACCAAAGGCAAGCTGAGCGTCTCGAAGCGTAATAATTGCCATAATAGAAATGAAAGTGTCAATCGTGAATGCGTATTTTACAGTGAAAGTCAAAAAATATTGATGCTTATCTCGTCTTAAGAGGAAGGCTTGATGTAAAATGATTCCTTTAGTGTCTCGCCATAGTACAATGGATAGTACCCATGCCTCCTAAGCGTGTGATACAGGTTCGATTCCTGTTGGCGGGACCATTCGTTAAGTGATCTTAGGTGATTTTCGAGTCAATCTTATTTTCTTCTTTCTCTTCATTAAGTATTTGCTATAAATCAAGCCATTAATAATGGGGATATCGTGTCTTGTCTTTTATGACTGAATTAATCCATTAATTCATGCGTTTTTTGAAAGAGTGATTATTCTGTCAAAAGCGTTATCGTTTGTTATACGTCAGACAAAAAGCGTTTCAATGATCATTGGTCGCTACACCAAAAAGAGAAGATTATTAATAATGGTCAGTTTTCTTTATTTTGGAATGCATGCTCAGTTTGAATTGAAGAGTTTTTCATTGTGCATTTTTATTTCCATATTGAAATGGTATAATTTTCTATCAAAATTGATCTAAGTCAACAAAATAACGACAATGAAGTATAAAAGTTAAAAATACTGTCGTTCCTTTAGTCTCAAATTGACCTAGGTCAACGGGTTTTTTTGCCTTAATAAGGCATACTTTGCGGTAACGTTTTTTGACGTTTACATCAAACCAACCAATGAAAGGTATTACTCATGAGTAACGAAGAAAATGTAGAATTGACTGATGGTTTCCATCTGTTGATCGATGTCTTGAAAGACAACGGAATTGACACCATGTACGGTGTTGTTGGTATTCCTATCACCAACCTGGCACGTTTGTGGCAGGAAGATGGCCAGAAGTTCTACAGCTTCCGTGCTGAACAGCACGCTGGGTATGCAGCATCTATTGCTGGTTACATCCAGGGTAAACCAGGTGTCGCTCTGACCGTTTCTGCTCCAGGTTTCTTAAATGGTGTTGCAGCTTTGGCACATGCTACTACCAACTGCTTCCCAATGCTGTTGTTGGCCGGTTCTTCCGAACGTGATATCGTCGACTTGCAGCAGGGCGATTACGAAGAAATGGATCAGTTCCAGATCGCTAAACCACACTGTAAAGCTTCTTATCGTATTAACAGCATCCGTGATATTCCTATCGGTATCGCTCGTGCAATGCGTACTGCTTTGACCGGTCGTCCAGGTGGTGTTTATGTTGACCTTCCAGCACGTTTGTTTGGTCAGACCATGCCTTTAGCTGAAGCAAATGCTCTGCGCTTTACTCCAGTTGATATGGTTCCAGATCAGCTCCCTTCCGCAGACGCTGTTGCTCGTGCTGCAGAAGTTATTAAATCTGCTAAGAGACCAGTTGCTGTTATCGGTAAAGGTGCTGCTTATGCACGCGCTGAAGCTGAAGTTAAAGCTTTCATCGAAGAAACCGGTATTCCATTCTTGCCAATGGGTATGGGCAAAGGTACTATCCCTGATAACCACCCACTGTCTGCTGCTGCAAACCGTGCACGTACACTGGCAGGCTGCGACGTTTGTATCTTGATCGCTGCTCGTTTGAACTGGTTAATGCAGCATGGTAAAGGTAAAACCTGGGGTAATGAACTGAAGAAATATGTTCAGTTTGATGTTTTAGCTCAGGAAATCGATTCTAACCAGCCAATCGCTGCTCCAGTTGTTGGTAACGTTAAATCTGCTCTGCCTTTGGTTACTGCAGCTGTTAAAGGCTACAAAGCTCCAGCTGACTGGTGCAAAGAAATCCTCGACAAAGTTGCAGCTAATAAGGAAAAACTGAAAGTTAAACTCTCCACCTACAATGGCGGTGAAATGAACTATCAGAACTCCTTGGGCGTTGTTAAGGAATATATCGCAGCTCATCCAAACGTCAACTTGGTTAACGAAGGTGCAAACGCATTGGATAACACCCGTATGATCGTTGATGTTCTGCAGCCACGTCGTCGTCTGGATACTGGTACCTGGGGTGTTATGGGTATTGGTATGGGTTACTGCGTTGCAGCAGCTACTGTTACCAATGATCCTGTTATCGCAGTTGAAGGTGACTCCGCATTCGGTTTCTCCGGTATGGAAATCGAAACCATCACTCGTTATCAGTTGCCAGTTACCATCATCGTTATGAACAACGGTGGTATCTACAAGGGTAACGAAGAAGATCCACAGCCAGGTGTTGTTTCTTGTACTCGTCTGGGTCGTGTTCGTTACGATCTGATGATGGAAGCTCTCGGTGGTAAAGGTTATTTGGCTAACAATCCATCCGAATTGAAAGCTGCTTTGGAAGAAGCTGTAGCATCCGGTAAACCTTGCTTGATTAACGCTATGATCGACCCAGACGCTGGTGTTGAATCTGGCCGTATCAAGAGCTTGAACGTTGTTTCTAACATCGGTAAAAAGAAATAATCAATTCTGTTGATTATTGATGAACCGGTTTCCTAGTACTTACTAGAAGAAACATTTGTTCGAAAACCCCTTAAGTTCGCTTAAGGGGTTTTTATTTTAGATAACTTAAATATGACCGATGTTTGAATGGATAAAATCAATGTTGATTAAACGAAGATCAATTGAGAAGGAAGCTTCTCAGCGCAAATCATCATCGAAAAATCGACGAATTAAATTCGCCCCAATCACATTATCAGAAAGTTCGGGGATTCGTTATTTGCATTTTGGAACCGAATGGATACAAGGTGCGATGCGTATGAGTAAACCGAATCAATTGGTGTTGTCATATAGTCATAAAATGGTTGCTTGGATGTTATTTAATCAACATCCAAAAATAATTGCACATCTTGGATTAGGCTCAGCTTCGCTGACAAAATTTTGTTATACGGAATATCCGGATAGTGTGACGCATGTCGCAGAAATTAATCCAGAAGTGATTGCCGTTTGTCATAGTATGTTTGCTTTGCCACCCGATAATGATCGGTTAAATGTGCATTTAATGGATGCATTTGATTTTGTAAGTGAATCACAATATATCGGTGCATTTGATATCATGCATGTTGATTTGTATGATGCCGAATCACTCGGACCGGTATTGAGTTCGCCGGAATTTTATACGAATTGCCATCAATGTTTAAAAGATGATGGCATCATGGCGGTTAATTTGTTTGGCGAATTGCCCAGTTATGATAAAAATATTCAGGCAATTAAACGTTCATTTATTGAAGTTGTTCCTTTATCACCCGTTCCTGAAGGTAATGTGATTGTTTTAGCGTTTAAGAAAAAACCAAAAATGAATTGGACAGTTTGGGATGATGAAGCGAATCGTATCAAAGAAAAAACAGGCCTTCCTACACGGCAATGGATAAAAGACCTGAAAAGAATATGGAAAGATGATTAATATAAGATAAACAAAAAAAGCGATATTATCGTCGCTTTTTTTGTTTGAACTAGATGTTAGAAACAATGTTCTTGGGCAGGAAACGAACCGTCTTTGACCGCACTGACAAAAGCTTTGATTGCCGCTTCAATAGAAGTGTTATTTTCCATAAAATTACGAACAAAACGTGCTTTTCTCCCAGGATAGACATTAAGCATATCATGCATCACAAGAACTTGACCTGAACAATTGGGACCTGCGCCAATGCCGATCGTTGGAATATGAAGGGTTTCAGTAATTGTTTTTCCAAGTGTTGCAGGAATTGCTTCTAATACAATCATGGTGGCTCCTGCTTGTTCGACAGCTTTAGCATCAGCGATTACTTGTGTTGCGCCCGAATCAGATTTTCCTTGGATACGATAGCCTCCAAATTTATAGACGGATTGTGGGGTTAAGCCGATGTGGCCACAAACAGGAATACTTCGTTCCACCAAATAGCGAATGATTGACTCGATTAATACGCCTCCTTCTAGTTTGACCATATGAGCCCCGGATTTGATCAATTTGACCGCATTGGTATAAGCGGATTCTTTGTCCGGATAGGTACCAAAAGGCATATCAGCGATGATTAAAGCCGTTTTATTGCCTCGTGCGACACAGGCTGTATGATAAGCAACATCATCTATTGAGACAGGGAGTGTCGAATCATGTCCTTGGCAAACCATGCCAAGCGAATCGCCGATCAATAAAGTTTCAACACCACATTGATCCATTAAGGAAGCAAAGCTTGCATCATAGCAAGTTAGCATGGTGATTTTTTCATTGTTCTGATAGAGCTTTGCAATGGTATTGGTCGTAATAGATTTGCGTTCTTGCAGATAGCTGGCCATTAGAAAACCTCAAAAGTGAAAGAAATATCTGTAGCGGATAATGCCAGTTTTTTAAGAGGGTGTCATGCTGTGGCGTCAATTATGTCCGAAAAATAAAATAAACAGCGCCAACAAGGCATAATGCTGCCCAAATATAGTCCATTTTGAAAGGTTGATTCATGTAAAGCATGGCAAAGGGGAGAAAAACACTTAAAGTAATAACTTCCTGTAGTATTTTTAATTGAGCCAGATTAAATGCTTGAAAACCAATACGGTTGGCTGGTACTTGAAGTAGATATTCGCATAATGCAATACTCCAACTGATTAACGCGGCGATATACCAAGGTTTTTCAGCTAAGTTTTTTAAATGACCATACCAAGCAAATGTCATAAAAACGTTGGACATGACAAGAAGTCCTGCAGTTTGTAAGAAGATAGGGATATTAAACATATAAACCTCGTGGACTTAAATTCGAGAAATACGTTGATTAGAGACGCTTTTAATGAAATGTAATGCGGCGCCTTTATTGGGAATCGTTATGTTGGGGCAGATTTCAATGAGCGGAATCAAAACAAAGGCTCGCTCATGCATACGAGGATGTGGGAGGATGAGTCTAGGGGTATTGATTTGCAGATCATTAAATAGTAACAGATCAAGATCGAGTGTGCGTGGCGCATTCACGTAGGGGCGTTTGCGACCAAAATGGTTTTCAATTTGAAAGAGAATATCTAAAAGGGGAAGTGGATCAAGTGATGTTTCGATGCAAATAACGGCATTAATATAGTCGTTTCCTGAAGAATCGATAGGTTCTGTTTGATAGAAAGAAGAAACTGCTTTGACATGAATTTGATCAAAATTCTTGATTGAAGTAATGGCGTCTTGAGTTTGTTGAAGGGCATTCCCTAAATTAGCGCCTATTCCGATAAAAGCCGTATTAAGTATCATATCAATCTAAAGTTATATCCGATAAGCTGTTTTTTTCTGGATGATTAATAGGTTTTCTCCGTCGATGAGGGCGTTTACGTTTTTTGGTGGTGCCATTTATGGTGCGAGTTGATAAAGAAGCGATTAGTGCTTGCCGTTCTTCAGAAGAGCCAACAGTAAAAGCTTTCCACCATTTCCCGATTGCTGCGTCAAGATCGCCAGCTGCGCAGCGAATGAGAAGGAAATCATAAGCTGCTCTAAAGTGAGCATTTTCTAAGAGGCGATAAATGGATTTCGGAGATTTTCGTTCAAAGCGCGGCTGAAGTAACCAAATATCTTTCATATCCGTTGCAATACGGCGTTGAATGGCGAGTTTTTCAGTTTGTCGATTTAGGATATAGTGTGCGGCATCAATTAATGCGGGAATAGGGTATTCACCGTCTGCTTTGAATTCTTCCCATTTGGCTTTAACTTCGGGCCATAAGAGGGTTGCAAATAAAAAACCAGGAGAAACGGTTTTTCCATCGCTAATTCGTTGATCGGTTCGGTTAAGAGCGGTTTCAATAAATAGGGTAGATTGAGGATGAGAAAAAACATCGTCTAAAAGGGGGAGCAGTCTACCATGCAGGTTGTAAGCGCGGAGCTCTTTTAGACATGACATTGCATGACCGCTTGTGAGTAATTTTAATGTTTCATCAAAAAGACGGGCGGCCGGAATATTACCGAGTAAAGGACTGAGTTGATTAATCGGTGCGCTCGTATTGGCATCTAATGTAAAACCAAGTTTGGCAGCAAAACGGACGACACGCAACATTCGGACAGGATCTTCACGATAACGCTGTTCTGCATTGCCGATAATGCGTAGCGTTTTTGAGTTTAGATCTTGAATACCATAATGGTAATCAAATAGGGTTTGATTGGTTGGGTTGTAATATAGTGCATTAATCGTGAAGTCTCGGCGGGCTGCATCTTCAGATTGTGATCCAAAATGATTATCACTAAGCAAGCGTCCAGATTCATCCATTTCTGCGCGTTTGGAGGCATTGCCACGAAAGGTCGTTACTTCAAAAAGATCATCTCGTCCCATACGAACATGAACAATTTGAAAACGACGTCCAATTAGAAAGGCTCGTCGGAATAGGCGCCGAACTTGTTCAGGGGTTGCATTCGTTGCAACATCAAAATCTTTTGGTTTTTCCCCTAAGATAAGATCGCGAACAGCGCCTCCCACAATAAAAGCATCATAACCGGCATGCTGCAGGGTTTGCACAACGCGAATAGCATTTTTAGAGATCAGTTCTGGGTCAATGCCATGTTCATCTGGTTGCAAGATAACAGGGTGTGCATTTTGCCGTATGATTTTTGAGCGATTTTCCTGAGTCGCCGCCTTTACTGGGACGGTTTTAGGTTCATGACGGGAAAGACCTAAAATTTTTCTAAAAAAATCAATCATTGAATAAATACATTTGAGTCCATCCATTTGCTTTAGCATATATTTTTAAACGATCGTTAGGATTCACTGCAATAGGATGGTTAACTTTTGAAAGGAGTGGAATGTCACGATCTGAATCACTGTAAAAATAGCTATCTTTAAAGCTATCAAAAGATAAATTCATTGAAGCGAGCCAATTTTCAGTGTGCTCGATTTTACCTTCTCCTGACGTTGGTGTGCCAATTAGATTGCCTGTTATTTCTCCTGTTGGCGTTTCTTCAGGGAGTGCTGCAATCAAATGTTTAACGCCGAATGCTTTGGCAATCGGTTCTGTGACGAAACGATTGGTTGCTGTCACAATAGCAGTTAGGTGTCCTTTGTTTAAATGATTATTAACTAAACGACGTGCAGCGGGGCGAATATTGGGTAAGATCACTTCATCCATATATTGTTTTCGCCAATGATTGAGTTGAGAGCGAGGAATCCCTTTTAATGCACCGAGCGCAAATGCTAGATATTCGGCAGGATCTAATGTGCCTGTTATATATTGGTTAAAGAATTCTTGATTGCGTTTTTCGTAGGTTATTTTGTCGACTGCGCCGATACGGACGATAAATTGCCCCCACTCATAATCGGAGTCAATGGGTAAAAGGGTATTGTCTAAGTCAAATAATGCCAGTGTTTCAGTCATGGTTTAGTTTTTTGTTCTAAGAGTTCATATAGCAAAGGAAGGGTTACGGTACGTTTTGTTTGTAAGGAATATTGGTCGAGTTCATTTAAAATTTCTGCAAGAGAGTGCAAATCTCGTTGGTAATGCGTTAGTAACCAAGGTAAAACACCTGCTGAAAGATTGATTCCTCTTGATTTGGCTTGAGAAGTGAGTACTTGGATTTTTTCTTCATCGGTTAAATCGTGAAGTTGATAAACAAGTCCCCAACAAAGACGGCTGCGTAAATCTTCTCTGAGTTGAAGTGCTAAAGGGGCACATATACCGGCCGTGACTAAATAGGCGGTATTATTATCCCGTACTTGATTAAATAGATTAAATGCAGCGATTTGTCGGCGTGCTGGAAGTTTATCGCAATCATCAAGCAAATATAATGTAATTTCTGGAGAATAAGTAAAATCGGCTAATGGTGAGTGCGATGCAATGTATCTTGCGGGAGAATATTGAGCAAGGGATTGTAATAAATGGGTTTTTCCAACAGCGTGTTTTCCCCATAAGTAGATAAAACGGTCATGCGATGTTCGTTTTGCGATATCGTTAAGTATTTGCATGACTTCAAGGTTTCGTCCGACAATAAAATCCTGTAACGATGGCGGTTGAGGGGTCCCTAGGTCTAATAAGAGCTGTTTTTGCATAACGACAATCAGTCCTTATAAAAATGACTGGAGATATAAGCTCTGCGCAAATGGCGGACTGCAACCGATAAAACGGCAGATGAAGGTAATGCGATTAAAATGCCAACAAACCCAAATAACTGACCAAAAGCCAATAAGGCAAAAATAACAGTCAGTGGGTGGAGCTGAATTCGACTACCAACGAGCTTAGGTGTCATAAATAGTCCATCAAAAGCATAGCCAAATCCGTAGATTATACAGAGAATGGCCCACATGGTCATACCAGAGAATTGTAGTAGTGTTGCTGCAGCGGCAAGTGTAAAACCGACGCAAATACCAATATAGGGGACGAATGCCATCATCCCTGTAATAATGCCGACAGGTATTGCGACAGAATAACCAGCAAGGGTGAGTGTTGCAGAATAATAAATGGAAAGAATAATCATAACTGAGATCTGTCCACGTAAATATTGTGCAAGCATTGTACTGACTTCATTCATAAATCTTACTACTGTTGGTAACCATCTTCTGGGAATAAGGGAACGAAATTCTGCGGTGATTGTATGCCAGTCTAATAACAAATAAATGAGTACGACAGGAATCATAATGAGATTCCATATGATTGTAAAAATGGTCGCCCATCCTAAACGAGCACGTTGTAATAGATTCCTCCAACCTTCATCTGTTTTAGGAAGGAGTTGTTCATTGATCATTTTAAGGATACCCGGTGTATCTTCAGGAAGATAAATACCAATATCATTTAATAAAGGGCCTAATTCTGTATGAAGTTTTGAAAAGAAGGCTGGAATCTGGGCAGAAATAAGAGGCCATTCAATCAAAATCATGGGCACAATAATGAAAATAAGCGCAATAACAACAGCTAATACCATCAATAACACAATCAAAACAGAAACGATGCGCGGAATACGATATTGTCCAATGTGAAATTTAGAAATGCGCTCAACAATGGGATCAAGCGCATAGGCAAGTACACCCCCTGCAATAAAAGGGGTTAGGATAGGCCCCATTAGCCATAATAGAAGAATAAAAGCAATTCCAATGCTCGTCCAGAGCATAGTTTGACGTTGATAAGGTGTAAAAAAAGCCATTCAGTCGTACTTGCCGAAGCAGTTTGTTAAAATAGAAAATATTATTATTTTACGCCTAGCGATACATATATTATGAGTTCTTTAACCAAACAGACCCTTTCTTATCGTGATGCAGGTGTCGATATTGACGCCGGTGATTCTCTTGTTAATGCAATTAAACCTTTTGCTAAGCGTACCATGCGAGATGGCGTACTTGGTGGCATTGGCGGTTTCGGCGCACTTTTTGAAATCAGCAAAAAATACAAGGATCCTGTTCTTGTTTCAGGAACCGACGGTGTTGGTACTAAACTCAAGCTCGCTTTTCAGCTTGATTGTCATGATACGGTTGGTATTGACCTTGTGGCAATGAGTGTAAACGATATTCTTGTGCAAGGTGCAGAACCGTTGTTTTTTCTCGATTATTTTTCATGTGGAAAGCTTGATGTTGATATTGCAACTCGTGTTGTTAAGGGAATTGCAATGGGATGTGAACAGGCTGGATGCGCATTAATCGGTGGTGAAACTGCTGAGATGCCAGGCATGTACCCCGATGGAGAGTACGATTTAGCAGGATTTGCAGTAGGAGCGGCTGAAAAATCTCGGTTAATCAATGGGAAGAATATTGTCCCTGGAGATGTTGTTATTGGCCTTGCGTCATCAGGCATTCATTCCAATGGGTATTCTTTAGTTAGACGCATTATTGATTTAGTAAAACCTGATTTGAATGCTAATTTTGATGGACAACCATTGGCTAAAGTTTTAATGGCGCCAACTCGTATCTATGTGAAGTCATTGCTCAAACTAATGGAAACAGTAAATGTTAAGGGAATGGCACATATTACTGGAGGAGGATTGATTGAAAATATTCCTCGGGTACTTCCTAGTCAAGTAACTGCAGTCATTAAAAAAGAATCATGGGAAATGCCAGCTTTATTTAATTGGTTACAACAAAATGGTAATGTTGCTGAGCATGAAATGTATCGAGTATTTAATTGTGGGATTGGTATGGTCGTTGTGATTGCTAAAGAGGATGTTGAAAGAACGCTTGCAATCTTAAGAGCATCGGGAGAAATGGTGTGGCAAATCGGAGAAATCCGCAAACGGGCAGAAAATGAAGCTCAAACAATGATAGTATAATTGAACAAATACTTCGATAAAAATGACATTCATTTATGAATGTCATTTTTTTTTGATAAATTGTTCAATATTTTATTAGAGGTTGGTTTAAAAAAAGAGGTATAGAGGGAAATAAATCCAGGTGTTCTATAAAGTGATTAGGTTTGTTTGAAAGAATACGAAGAAAAGGAAAATCATGAATTTTTATTTTGATTATATTGGAGTGAGTTATAAAAAACGTTATTTAACAAATGGTTACAAATAGGATTGTTTTTAAAGTCGCAAAAGTTGAATCGTCATCTTATCAAAAAGACCTTTTCCAAGAGAAAAAATATAAGCGGTTAAGGTAAAAATTTTTAAAGGAATAGTGGCGTTATGTTTGAAAAAATGAACACTTTAAGTCATGAGTTTCAGTAAAAATGAATTGTAAGTTAATCATTTTGATTATTCTATATTCCATAAAATTATATAAATCACATTAAACATAAAAATACATTATTTGAATGCGAAGTTTTTCATGAAATAACATAGAGCATGCGGAATCTATATTTTGAAATCAAAAAAATGGATTTCGCAAAGGTAAGTCAGAAGATTTATATTATCAACGGATGATTCATCATCAGATGGGATAAAAATCTTAGGACTTTGTGAAAAACAAATTTGAATAGAGGATTTGTAAAGATGAGTACCGCTGCAGCTCCAGCAGTCGACCCTCGCGAAAATGAAGATCCACGCAAAGCCGGTGGCAAACGCGTTTGGTATCTGTTCCTTGCGGTCATGCTGATGATTATGATCTCAGGTGTTCAGTATTCCTGGACACTGTATTCCCGTCCTATGATGAGAGAATTGGGCACAACCCTTGCTATTGTTCAGGTTGCGTTCACTCTTTCTCAGGTTATTCAGTCCGTTTCTCAGCCAGGTGGTGGCTACTTCGTTGACCGTGTTGGTCCAAAACCTCCATGTATCGTTGGTGGTTTGATGGTTTTAGTTGGATGGTCCGGTATGGGCTTTGCTCCAAACATCCCTGTTCTGTATGTACTGTATACTCTGGCTGGTGCTGGTATCGGTATCATTTATGGTATTGCAATTGCAACTGCTAACCGTTGGTGGCCAGATCGCCGTGGTATGGCTTCTGGCTTTACTGCTGCAGGTTATGGTCTTGGTGTTCTGCCATTCTTGCCACTGATCACTGTTTTGATTCACAATCCAGACCTTGGTGTTCGTTTTGCGTTGAAGGTAACCGGTGTCATTATGGCTGGTTTCATCATCTTGATCGCATTCTTCGTTCGTTTCCCAGGTGGTGCTAAACCTAAGAAACCAGAACCAACTGAAAAGGACTTCCCAACAACAGAAATGTTGAGAACTAAACATTTCATTTTGTGCTGGATCTCTTTCTTCTCCGTTAACTTTGGGTTCTTGTTCCTGGTTGCAAACTCTGCTCCATTTGGTCGTTCCATGGGGATTGAACCAGGCATGATTGCAATTTGCGTTATGATGCAGAACTTGTTTAATGGTGGTTGCCGTCCATTCTGGGGCGCTGTTTCCGATAAACTCGGTCGTTATAAAACACTTTCCATCATGTTCGGTGTTAATGCAATTGCAATGTTCTTGTTTGCTCATGTCTCAATGATGGGTGTTCCATTCTTCATCCTCATGTTGTCTGTTGCATTCTTCACCGCTGGTGGTTCTTATGCATTGTTCCCTGCAATTAACCAGGACTTGTTTGGTACTGCATATTCTGCTGCAAACTATGGTTTCTTCTGGTCTGCAAAAGCTGTTGCATCCATTTTCGGTGGTGGTATCGGTGCTGCTGTTGCTACCGCTTTGGGTTGGAGCGTTGCGTTCTCTATCTCTGGTGCGATGTCTTGTATTGCATTCATCATCATGACATTCATTATGCCTCGTTTGGGACGCCCAACTCGTAGATTTAAATTCAACACTGCATCTGCAGAAAATAAATAATCAGTTGATTGTTTAGTTGAAAATGGCCGACTTATGTCGGCCATTTTTTTATAGAATTCTCCAGCTTGTAAAAGGATTGAGCTTTGTCTTTTTTACCTGAGCATCTGTTAGTTGGTGGCTTTCTGAGTCGTGTTGCTATTCAATTAGGCCATAAAAATATGACCAAATCATGCTATGGTCTAATTTATGGCCTATTTTTTCGCAAGAATTTGTAATATTTTCTGATACTACTTTTTACTTATTGTAATAGGAAGATATTGATTTATATAATAAAAAAAGCCGTCATAAGACAGCCTATTACTTGTAAGTGGCGCGCTCGGCGGGGATCGAACCCACAACCCCTGCCTTCGGAGGGCAGTACTCTATCCATTGAGCTACGAGCGCATCAATAATAAAGATGCTATTCTACCTCATTTTTAACGGGATACATCGGTATGTTTAGGCGAATCATTAAAAACTAGTCATTTTTTGTAAAATAAAATTGTGATGAAAAAGGAATGATTATTAAATTTAAGATTAGCTGGTGTAGAAATATTAAGATAATTTTTGAGCAAGTGCCCAATCAATATGTTCTTTGACCATTTCTG
The DNA here is from genome assembly GCA_934401755.1 of uncultured Oxalobacter sp. Classification (GTDB taxonomy): domain Bacteria; phylum Pseudomonadota; class Gammaproteobacteria; order Burkholderiales; family Burkholderiaceae_D; genus Oxalobacter. Next base: position 66,370 of record CAKRSU010000004.1, on the reverse strand, counting down.
ATGCATTTTTTCGCATATTAATCAATGCTTCATAAATGGCTTGTGAATTAATTGATTGATTTTTTGCTGCCAAAGCATTTCCCATTCCAATGGCTAAGTTACGGCACCAGCATTCATAACCAATGCGTCGTATTGGGCTACCTTCCATTTGATGATTAAACATTGATTCTGTCCAAGTTGCTAATTCAACTATTGATATGTGATCTAATTTATTTCGTACGGAAAAATCAGCCACGGTTGTTTGTTTTGCAAAACGATTCCAAGGGCAACAAAGTTGGCAATCATCACATCCATATATCCTATTTCCAATTAATGGGCGAAATTCAATAGGAATACTGCCGCGTAATTCTATCGTTAAGTATGAAATACATCGTCTGGCATCTACTGTTTGAGGGGCAATGATGGCATTTGTTGGGCAGTTTTGGAAACATTTCGTACAAGTACCACATCGGCTTATAGTTGCTTCTGACTGATCAATTGGTAGAGGAATATCGACAAGAATTTCACCTAAAAAGAAAAAAGTGCCAGCTGTTTGATTGATAAGCAAACTATTTTTTCCTCGCCAACCAAGTCCTGCTTTTGCTGCAAATTCGACTTCCATAATGGGAGCTGAATCCGTGAATACACGATAGCCATAGGGGCCAATTTTTTCTTCGATTTTTGAAGCTAGTTTTTGAAGTCGTGAGCGTAATACACGATGATAATCTCTTCCTCTTGCATAAAGTGAAATTCTGGCTTTTTCAGGAGATAGTGCTGTTTTTTTTTCCTGCGTAATAATTTGGATTCCTGATGCGGGTAGATAATTCATTCGAACGGAAATGACTCGAATTGTTCCGGGTACAATTTGTTCAGGATGGCATCTTTTTAAACCATGAGCTGCCATATAGTGCATTGTTCCATGATAATTGTTAGATAGCCATTGAGTGAGTCGTTTTTCAGCATTTTCTAAAGAGGTATCAGATATTCGCAATTCGGCAAAACCAAGGTCATTTGCCCAAATTTTCATTTTTTCGACCAAATCCTTTAAATTTTCTGCTGACTTCATTCGATTATCTGGTGTTTCATCTAATTGTTTCATTAATCTTGATACTATAATGGCGAAAGAAAGAGAAATGTATTCTTTTTGTGTTCTTATTCCGTGAATTTGGTGATGGATCCATTGGTTTTTTATTTAAAAGATGAGGGTGATACCTGTGCTTTAGGGGCTGCTTTGGCAAATATCCTTGAAAAAGGGTTGGATATTCATTTAAAGGGAGATCTTGGTGCAGGTAAAACGACGTTAACAAGAGCACTTTTGCGAGCAGTTGGATATCAAGGACGGGTCAAAAGTCCGACTTATACATTAGTAGAGCCTTATTCGATCTTGCTTCATGGTGAACAAGTGGAATTGCTCCATTTTGATTTTTATCGAATGAGTTGTGCTGAAGAGTTTTTTGATGCAGGTTTTCGTGATACTTTAAATGCTTCTACTATTCGTGTTGTTGAATGGGCGGAAAGAGCGGACACTCTTCTTGAATCTCCCGATATTGTTGTTTCGCTTGTTGTCATGGAAAAAGGCAGGCAGGCAGGCCTTTTTTCTATGTCCAAGAAAGGGGAAAACTGCCTAAAAAAACTTCGATTTACACAACAATAGTCTGGTTATGAATGCTCGTTCATCTCAATGCAATTATTATTTGGGTTCTCTGTTTTTTTTATTGACGCTATTGATGTCATTTTTTTGGATATCTTTGGCTCAAGCAGGAAATATTGTCGCAGTGCGTTCGTGGCCTTCTGATGATAATTCACGTGTAACCATTGAGCATGATGGAGTTATTCAACACAGGCATTTTCTGCTATCTAATCCTGATCGATTAGTCATTGATATTAAAAATGCACCATTAAATAATATCTTAAAAAGCCTTAGTGATCGTATACAGCCAGATGATCCGTTTATTAAAAATGTGAGAGTGGGGCAGTTCGATCCAGAAACTGTTAGATTGGTTTTTGATTTAAGAAAAGCGATTTCACCGCAGTTGTTTTCTTTAGATCCTATTGATCAGTACCGTACACGTCTTGTCTTAGATATTTATCCTAAGAATGCGAAAAAGCCCATTCTTTCCGCCTCTTCTCAGAAAAAAAAGAAAGCTAGTATTTCAACGGCTACGAATAAGGTGAATTCAGCAGCCATTAATCTTAATCGAAAAGTGACCATTATGCTTGATCCTGGGCACGGCGGAGAAGATTCTGGCGCAATTGGTCCTAATGGGATAAAAGAAAAGGATGTTGTATTAGCAATTGGTAAGCGTGCGAAACAGTTAATTGAATCGCAGCATAATATGCGTGTTCAGATGACGCGTAATGCTGATTTTTTTGTCCCATTGGGAACTCGAGTTAAAAAAGCTCGGGCGGCTAAAGCAGATTTGTTTGTTTCAATTCATGCGGATGCCTTTACATCACCTTCTGCACGAGGATCTTCTGTTTTTGTTTTATCGGAAAGAGGGGCAACGTCTACAACGGCTCGTTTATTGGCAAATCGCGAAAACGCCTCTGATTTGATTGGCGGAATTAATATTAAAAATCAGGATAATCAAGTGGCGAGTGTCTTGTTGGATATGTCAGTGACGGCTCAAATTAAGCAAAGTATGAAACTTGCAAAAGGTGTTCTTAAAGAAATGGGAAAAATTAATACACTCCATAATAGTAATGTTGAACAAGCAGCTTTTGCTGTTTTAAAGGCTCCTGATATTCCGAGTATTTTGCTTGAAACGGCTTTTATTTCAAATCCAACAGAAGAAACTAAGCTGAAATCGAGTGATTATCAAGAATCAGTTGCTAAAGCGATCTTAAATGGTATTAAGAGTTATTTTGCTCAGAATCCTCCTCATTTAAAATAAATCAGAAAAACAAGAGTATTTATAGAAGATGCCAATAGAAAATGAAATCATTTTAACTACGGTAAATAGTGGTCAAATTGATGAGTTTTGCGATGCGCTTTGGCTTGAAGATGGACTTTCACCGAATACAATTGCATCATATCGTAATGATCTCAAATTATTTGCTATTTGGTTGCAAGCGGAAGCCGGCAATAAAGATTTGGTCCATGCAAATGTTGAACAATTAAATCGCTATTTTTTAGCACGCCATGCAACCAGTAAAGCAACTTCTGCTAATCGTCGACTAACAGTCTTAAAGCGTTTTTACCAACATCAGATACGTCTTGGTCGTATTAGCGAAAATCCTTGTGGAAAGATGCATTCAGCAAAGCAGCCTCAACGTTTTCCTCATGCTTTATCAGAGATGCAAGTTGAAGCATTACTGAGTGCGCCTAATTGCGAAACATTATTGGGATTTCGTGATAAAGCGATGATTGAGTTGATGTATGCAAGTGGGCTACGTGTTTCTGAACTAACTGCTTTAAAACTCAATGAAGTGAGTTTGAATGAAGGGGTTGTTCGTGTGATGGGCAAAGGTAGTAAAGTAAGACTTGTGCCGTTTGGACAACAAGCGGATTATTTAATTCAACATTATATGACGTTTATTCGTCCTGAAATTTTATCGAATAGACAATCTGATTATCTGTTTGTTACTTCCCGAGGAACATTAATGACTCGACAAATGTTTTGGGTGTTAATTAAAAAGTATGCCATAAAAGCTGGAATTACTGATCCTTTATCTCCACATACTTTGCGTCATGCATTTGCCACTCATCTGTTAAATCATGGGGCTGATTTACGAGTGGTTCAGTTGCTGCTTGGACACTCAGATATTACAACAACACAGATTTATACCCATATTGCACGTCAACGTTTAAAACAATTGCATGCACAACATCATCCGCGTAGTCATCAGTAGAAATCGTCAGAAAGATGCATTGAACTTGATTGAGGTCAATTTTTTATTTCCTTGAGGGATGGAAAATGGCGAGATAGGGCATAATAGCTATAATTTTTGCTGAAAATGGGATATTTTATAAGTTCTCTTTTTTCGAATCGACAAGATTATCGAAATTGGTATTTATAAGAAAAAGACATGTATACAGTTTTATTTATCTTAATTGCTTATCTTCTAGGTTCCATTTCGTTTGCATTGGTGACTAGTAAATTATTTGGTCTTGATGATCCACGAACTTATGGTTCGGGAAATCCAGGTGCAACAAATGTTCTTCGAACAGGCAATAAATTTGCAGCATTATTAACGCTTATTGGAGATGCGGCAAAAGGATGGGTAGCTGTATATTTAACCAATATTTTTGCTGATCAGTTTAATATTGGAAAATGGGGCATTGCAGGTGTTGCATTAGCTGCATTTATTGGCCATTTATTTCCGTTATTTGCTCGATTTCGAGGGGGAAAAGGAGTTGCAACAGGACTAGGGGTCTTATTAGGCATTAATCCAATGTTTGGCCTTTTTGTACTTTTAACCTGGATTATGGTGGCGTTTTTAACACGCTATTCCTCATTATCTGCATTAATAGCCGCGTTACTTGCTCCTGTGTATTATGGTGTAATGTTTCAAGTTGATACTAATTTTTATGCAGTTTGTATCATTACAGCATTACTTATTTATCGACATCGGAAAAATATTTCTAATTTAATTTCTGGAAAAGAAAGCAAAATCGGTTCTAAGAAAAAAGCAAGTTAATGATGGGTCTTTAGCGTTATTCTTTATCATGGCGTTTTTCCGTGTTAGACTCATCAACCGTCGGCATGGTGTGTAGTGACAATTTGGGAATTCAAATACGGGAAGTTAAGCAAATGAATTTGCGGTTTGTTCTATTATAAAAAATGAATCGAACTTTTCCTAAGATATTTCCCATGCAGAAACTACTGAAAAATGAGCATGTGGCATTCTGCTGAGTAGGAACATCTGATTTTTAAGAGAACGTGTTAGTACTGCTGCAGTTTTGCATAAAATATTAGTCATTCTATTCCCATCATAACGTTATGAGCGAAGATAATAAAAATAGTATAGCATCGGCTTCTACATCCAATTTTTTACGGGCAATTATTGAATCTGATAATGAAAAGGGGACCTATCAGCGTGATGGTTTGCCACAGGTCATTACTCGGTTTCCGCCAGAACCCAATGGCTATCTTCATATTGGACATGCAAAATCGATTTGTTTAAATTTTGGATTAGCAAGAGATTATCATGGCCGTTGTAACTTACGGTTTGATGATACAAATCCGACAAAAGAGGATCAAGAATTTGTTGATACTATCAAAGATAGTGTTAAATGGCTTGGTTTCTCATGGGAACAAAATGGCGTTCCATATTTGCATTTTGCAAGCGATTATTTTGATCAACTCTATGAAATGGCTTGTGGACTTATTGAGGCAGGGCATGCCTATGTTGATAGCCAGAGTCCAGAAGAAATAGTCAAAAATCGTGGGACATTTAATACGCCAGGTGTTAATTCGCCATTTCGTAATCGTCCTATTGAGGAATCTCTTGACCTTTTTAAACGCATGAAGGCAGGTGAGTTTCCTGACGGCGCTCATGTTTTACGGGCAAAGATTGATATGGCCTCTCCTAATATGAATATGCGTGATCCAGTGATTTACCGTATTCGCCATGCTCATCATCACCGTACTGGCGATAAATGGAATATTTATCCAATGTATGACTATACGCATCCAATATCCGATGCATTGGAGAAAATTACTCATTCTATCTGCACATTAGAATTTCAGGACCATCGTCCCTTTTATGATTGGATTCTTGAACGGCTAGCAGAGAAAACAACCTTGCCAGATGGTCGAGTTATTGGTGGTTTTCTAGAAAAACCACTTCCCCATCAATATGAATTTGCTCGTCTTAATTTGACATATACCGTCACAAGTAAGCGAAAACTTTTTCAATTAGTTGAAGAAAAGCGTGTCAATGGATGGGATGATCCAAGAATGCCTACTATTGTAGGGATTCGTCGTCGTGGTTATACTCCAGAATCAATTCGTTTATTCTGTGAACGTATTGGGGTTGCTAAAGCGGATGGTTGGATTGATATAAGCACTCTTGAAGGATGTTTAAGGGATGATTTGGATCCTAAAGCGCCTCGTGCTGCGGCTGTATTACATCCATTAAAATTGATTATTGATAATTACCCTGAAAATCAGACTGAAGTTTGTACAGCACCTGTTCATCCTCATAATCCAGAGCAAGGAGAGCGTCAATTTAACTTTTCAAAAGAATTGTGGATTGAACAAGATGACTTTATGGCTGAGCCTGTGAAAGGGTATCGCCGACTTTATCCTGGCAATCGAGTTCGTCTACGTTGCGCTTATGTGGTCGAGTGTACTCATTTTGATCAGGACGAGAAGGGACATATTATTGCCGTTCATGCTAATTATTTGCCAGATAGTCGAAGTGGAACCCCCACTAGCCAAAATTATAAAGTTCGTGGGACGATTCATTGGGTTAGTACAAGTGATGCAATTTCTGCAGAAGTTCGTATCTATGACCGGCTATTTGCAGAACCCGCACCAGATGCCAATGGCAGAGATTTTCGTGAAGCACTCAATCCAGATTCACTTGAAATTGTTCATGCCTATCTTGAACCGGGATTAAAAGAGGCTAAACCTGGAGATATTTATCAATTTGAACGTCAGGGGTATTTTGTCGCAGATTTAGTCGATCATACAAGAGAAAAACCTGTTTTCAACCGAGCCGTTAGTTTGCGTGATTCCTGGGCAAAAGGCCAGAAAAAAGGGTAATTTAAAGACGTTATTGATATATTATTGTTTAACAATGCCGATAGTCTTTCCTATCGGCATTATTTTTTGATGAATGAGATTTTTATTGATCGTATTTGTAGCATTGAATCGCGTGTATTAAGATGGTGTATTGCGATGTTTTATCGTTCGTTGACGAATACCACTTTGTGATTTGTTAATAGTCTGTTTTTTTGCCGCTTCATATAGCGGAATCACTTCTGGTAAATGATTTTCCAAGTTTTTAATTCGTTTTGTATCTGAAGGATGAGAAGACAGGATATCAAATGAATTATTGTTATTTGTTTTTGCCATTTTTTTCCAAACATTGACTGCAGCACGAGGATCGTAACCTGCTCGTGCCATAAGCTCCATTCCCATGGTGTCAGCTTCTGTCTCCATTGTTCGAGAAAAGGGTAATGAAAACATGACATCACTTAAACTGCTGACGAGTTCTGAAGATCCAATTAGTGCGCCGACAATTGCTGTTGGGATACTGGTTGCGACTTGTTGTGAAGCTTGTTCACGCGAATGTTCACGTAAAGCATGGCAAATTTCATGACCGATTACGGCGGCTAATTCAGCATCTGTTAGTTTTAATGAATCAATTAATCCACTAAAAACGACAATTTTCCCACCAGGCATGCAAAAGGCATTGACGGTATCGGAGGAAATTACATTGATTTCCCATCGCCATGAAAGTGCATCTTTCCGGAATACACCAACTTGTGCAATTAATCGTTTTGAAATATTGGAAACTCTGTTGGTGTAGGTTCGGTTGATATTAAGAACATTACTTTTTTTCGCTTTTTGCAGTAAAGATCGATAAGCATTATTTGAAGCTTGATCCATTTCTTCTGATGATACAATCATCATTTGACTGCGATTGGAACCTGTGGCTCCGCCCATAGTTGTTGTTTGACAGCCGCATAATACAGCAGTACAGGCGATAGCTAATGTTGTTTGTATGAACCATTTTTTCACATTAAATTTCCTTTGAAAATGAGTTATTGTGGATTGCCGTTTCATAAAGCGTTTGTACAGTAGGGACTACTTTTTCAAGATTTACAATGCGTTCCGAATCAGAAGGATGTGTTGACATGAAAGCAGGAATGGATTTTCCTTTTTGAATTGCTGCCATTTTTCTCCATACATTAGGCGCTGCTGCTGGATTAAATCCTGCTCGTGCCATAAGCTCCATTTCCATGGTGTCAGCTTCTGTCTCCATTGTTCGAGAAAAAGGTAATGTCAATAGGTATTTCCCAACTAATGCGGCCATTCCTTGTTTGACATAGCTCCCTGTTAAGGTGCCAATGAGATTAATAGCACCTTGTTGTAAAGCTTGCTGGGAAATTTTCTCGCGGCTATGTTCTCGTAGTGCGTGTGAAATTTCATGGCCGATAATTGCAGCGAGTTCATCATCTGTTAAATTCAAGGTTTTAATGATGCCTGTAAATACAATAATTTTCCCGCCGGGCATGCAGTAGGCATTTATCTCATGACTATTGATTGTATTAACTTCCCATTTCCAAGAAGTAGCGTCAGGTCTAAATACGCCAACTTGGTTAGCAAGTCGTTTTGTAATTGCCAATACTCGCTGAGCATAAATACCCGTATTCAGAGCATGGGCATGATATGCGTTGATAATTTCTTTCCGATAGGCTAGCGCTGATTGTTGATTTATTGTATCGGCTGGAACTAACAGCAATTGTTTTCGAGTGGCATGTGTTATCCCTTCTTGGGTGGAACTTTTGCATCCCGTTATAAATAGAGCAAGTATTGTTACTATTATTGTCCAGAGCTTTATCATAATTGCTCATTTAAGAACATCGGTGTATTAAGAATTTATTCTAACAGAACTTGAAAAACAACTGATTAAGGATAGGAGTTTGTCGGTGCTTTCTTTTCGATGATTTATTTGAGAAATGGCATAATAAATAAGCTAGAAATAAAATTCAAACAAAAAGAAGAGGATTAATTGATGAAACTTTACTATACTGCTGGCGCCTGTTCACTCTCTCCGCATATTGTTTTAATAGAAGCGGGGCTGCCATATGAGCTTGAGGCGGTTAATCTCAAAACAAAAAAGACAGAAACCGGTACGAACTATCTTCTGATTAATGCAAAAGGTGTTGTTCCTGCACTTCAATTAAATGATGGCTCAATTTTGACAGAAGGATCTGTCATTATTCAGTATCTTGCAGATCAGGTTCCTGAAAAAAACTTAATTCCAGCTCAAGGAACATTAGCACGTTATCGTGTCCAGGAATGGCTTAATTTTATTGCAATGGATTTTCAAAAGAATTTCATGGCTATTTTTCAGCCTGATTTTATGGCTTGTAAAGGTGTCGCTGTTAAAATGCTTTTAAAACAGTGTGATTATCTTAATCGTCAATTGACAAATAAAAATTGGTTAATGGGCGACAAATTTACGATAGCTGATATTTATTTGTATGTTATTTGTACATGGCTTCGTTATGCTGATATTGATATTTCTCAGTGGAAACAGCTTTCGGCATGGTATAACCGAGTTGCAGCTCGTTCTGCTGTTAAAAAAGCGTGCGAAGAAGAAGGACTTAAAATATCTTAAGTAAAAAGACCAAGGTTCAATTCCTTGGTCTTTTTTTAAACATAAGCTGGAATTATTGTTTTGCTACACAGGATCTTTAAATGGATTGGTGTCTTAATGCCTGAATACAATTTCGTACTAATCCTGGACCAGAATAAATCATGCCAGTTAATAGCTGGACTAATGAAGCGCCTGCATCAATCTTTTCTTGAGCATCTTTACCGGAGAGAATGCCTCCTACACCAATAATAGGGATCGCATTGCCCAAAATCTTTTTGAGTTCTCGGATGACATGTGTTGATAAATCTTTAACTGGAGCGCCAGATAATCCGCCTGTTTCAAGGCCATTTTTTAAGTGTTTTACGGATTCTCGTGCAATGGTTGTATTAGTTGCGATAACAGCGTCAATTCCATACCGAATCAGAGCATCTGCAATGTGTACGATTTGTGCATCATCGATGTCTGGCGCAATTTTTAAGGCAAGAGGGACGAAACGTGAGTAACGTTGAGCAAGGCGTTCACGTGCAGAGGTTAATTGTTTTAATAGATTATCTAATTCCGATTCTCCTTGCAGTTGACGTAAGTTTTTTGTATTCGGAGAGGAAATATTAATCGCAATATAATCAGCGACTGGATATACTTTTTCAAGGCAAATTAAGTAATCTTCAACAGCACGTTCTATTGGCGTAGTTGCATTTTTTCCGATATTGAGTCCTAAAATCCCTTTTTTTTGTTGATAGAAACGTGATGCTTTGACATTTTCAATAAGTACATCAACGCCGTCATTATTAAATCCCATTCTGTTAATGAGTCCTTTTGCATCAGGAAGACGAAACATTCGTGGTTTAGGATTTCCAGGTTGAGGGCGAGGTGTGACCGTTCCTAGTTCCAAAAAACCGAATCCTAAAGATGCCAAACCATCAATGCAAGAACCATTTTTATCTAATCCTGCCGCGAGCCCAACAGGGTTTGGGAAATTTAGTCCCATGATTTTTCTAGGAAGTGGATCAATGGTTGGGGATAATGCCGTTAAACCTAGTTTTGAAGCTATTCGCATTGAAGATAGCGTAAACATATGCGCTTTTTCTGGATCCATCGAAAATAAAATAGGACGAATAATAGGATAGGCAAAATCAGGAATCATGAGGCAAAATTTAGGTTGTAATTTGCTAGAAAGATAATCCTTTATTTATAGAAAAATAAAGAGAATATAGATTAAAGGCTATATTGTAACGTAAACAGTTGTTGAAAATTTAAGCGCCAATAAATTAAGAAAAACGGTGCTACATAAAAAAATAGCTACCATCTATTATTAGGTAGCCATCTTAATTGGTTGCGGGGGCAGGATTTGAACCTACGACCTTCGGGTTATGAGCCCGACGAGCTGCCAGACTGCTCCACCCCGCGTCTGTAAGATATAATTATATTCTGTGTCTTATTAAATTGCAATAAGCCTAATTATTTTTTTGATTGTTTACTTTTGATTGTTTACGCAATTTATTGGATGCTATAAAAACATATAATAATTTCATTTGGAATAATACACAAAGTTTCGATATTTCTAGCTTTATTGGTCTAGAATAAGATATCAGGTTTTCTACTAGTTTTTTGCTTTTACATTTGCTTATGGCGATGCATTTTTGTTCTAATTGTGGCAAACCACTGACACAAGAAATTCCTCCTCGAGACAATCGCATACGAAGTGTCTGCCATGCATGCGGTACGATCCATTATGTAAATCCTAAGATGGTTGTTTGTACCATTCCAATTATTGAAACAAAACGAGGAACAGAAATTCTATTATGCAAACGGGCAATTGCGCCTCGCGATAATTATTGGACGTTACCTGGCGGTTTCATGGAAATAAATGAAACAACCGAACAGGCCGCTATCCGAGAAACCTTCGAAGAAGCCACAGCAATCGTTTCAATTAAAGGACTTTTTGCTGTAATGAACTTATCCATATTTCAGCAAGTTCATTTATTTTATCTTGCTAATTTAAAAGAAGCACAATTTTCTCCAGGAGAGGAAAGTCGGGAAGTTCGTTTATTTACAGAAAATGAGATCCCTTGGAATCAATTGGCTTTTTCAACGATTACACATGCGCTTAAATTCTTTTTTGATGATCAAAAACAAATTTCTTTCAAAGAAGGTAATTTTGGCGTCCATTCTATCGATTTATCCTATTGAGGAGCTTTTATGGCAACTTATCCTGTTTTCTTGTGTCACGTTTGGTCTGTTGAAGATGGCATGGAACGTATTAATAGTTTGATGGCAGATTACTCTAGAAAAAAGGAAGGAAAATTTCAATACGAATTTCGTAGTGTATCAAAGGATGATCCTGTCCAATTTTTACGTTCCAATAAAGCATTAATCGAATCCATTGAAACTCAAATGGAACAGTGTTGTTGTGCTGTCTTATTAGCGGGTATTTATGAAGAATATAAGCGATGGACAAACCTTGAATTAGATGCGTCTAAGAAATTAAAAGTCCCACTGATTTTGGTACAAGCTGCTGACCCTCGATATACTTCCTACAAAGAAAAACGTGCTGCTAATGCTATTATTGATTGGGATGATGTTGCTTTAGGAGAGGCAATTGAACAATTCGCTAAGAAAAGCAAGATTATCGCAGATGAGTACTCATAGCCGATGCATATTGGATAGTGGCATAGCGATCTTATTTATCCTAAGGTAGAGTTTATTAATGGTCGCAAAGTATGCGCATTTTTAATGGATAGTTTTCAAACTTTTTAAGTCATCGGCTTTTCTTTTGGTCAGTTTTATTTTTCAATAAACTTCCTAAGTTTCATTGCGCCGATTGAATTGGAATATTTAAGCGACTTTTTCCATGATGAAAATATTTTTCCGAGTATCTTCAATATTACAGACAGTGGAATAATGAATTGTTGGATCGTTAAGAAATTGAGGTATTAATATTTTATTTTTATTGTCTGTTTTTTTTAAGCGTAGCAAACCATAAATGCCTACCAGGAACCGTGGAGGATTCCAATGGTAGCTATTTCTGGGAATAGAATATAACTAAAAGTGAGCAATTACTTATATTGATAACCAATAACTATAACGCAAAATATTAGAAAGGACGAATCCACTCAGCCCTTAAATTAGCTTGTTCGGGAGTCATGATTGCTGTATCGATTTCTTTTAGTAATCGCTCTTTGTCTTTACCTAGTGTTCCTCGCAGAACTAATTGATTAGAAGCATGGTCACTTCTAAAAATTGTAGATTTTAGTTCGAGTCCAGCCATAAATGTGCGTAATTCAATAAAACGCTCATGCTGATCCATTCGTATAAATTCACCATGATATCCAGCTTGGAAACGTTCTTCTCCATGGGGAAGATTTAAAACTAATGCAGCGAGAAATTCGGGTTGCGTTTTATTGGCAAGTAGCGCGGAATTTTCTGCATGTTGAGTACTGAATTTTTTACCACCTACACCATTAATAATCATCACTGAACGCTTAATTCCTGCAGCTGCTAGTCGATTAAGTGAATCTACTGTCGATTGGTGAGTTTCTCCCTTATTAATGCTTTTTAATACAAAGTCGTCTCCAGATTCTGCCCCAACATATACTTGTTTTAATCCTGCATTAAATAAGGCTTGCAATTCATGATCTGTTTTTCTTGTCACATTACGTGGCGAACAATAAGAAGCGACTCGATTAACTGTTGGAAGAAATTCACGGATCATTCCTAAAATGTTAAGTAATCGTTTTGCTGGTAACGCAATGACGTCGCCATCTGCTAGGAAAACGCGTTGAATCCCCTCATAGTTTTGACTAAACCATTCAATTTCTCTTTTTACGTCTTCTTCAGACTTAACAGAAAATTTCTTTTGCGGTTGAGTGTACATGTCACAATAAGTGCATTTGTTCCATGTGCATCCGTTCGTAACCTGTAAAATGAGTGAACGCGCTTCACTGGGCGGACGGAAAACAGGATCAATATATTGAACAGGAATATAACGCATAATTAGCCAAAAAATCAGATATGAGAAAGAATGAAAGTATATGATGAGTTTGTTAGGGTAAACTAAATTTTTCCGATTAAATCAGAAAACAATTTATTATTCTAGCATTTCAACAAATATTGTCGGCATCGAATAATAAAAGAGTTTGAGACTTAAAAATAGCGAAAAGCAATAATACTTTCCGCTATTTTCAATGGTAATAATTTGTGTAAATTCTTAGTTCATTTTTTGTTGCTGAAGAGAACGAAGAGATAATTCACGGACATCAGCAAATTGTTCATAGAGGACTTTAAGATTTTGTACGATGGCTTCAATCATTTTGTCACGTTTTTCGGCATGAATAGGCTCCATTTGTCCGTTGGCTTCCCAGTGAAGCTGTAACATTGGAGAGAGTAATCCATCTTCTGACATTTGAGAAGCGTAAATGGTAGGATGCCAATCTTCACGGCGTAATGATGTTCCTAATAGAAAACCGTAAGCCCAGTTCCATGCGTTAACTTTCAGATTATTATCTGAACATAAAATAGGATGATAATCCTCTTTTGCTTTTAACTTTGACTCTATATATTCCCAATGTTGGGTAATCGCTTTCATGATTTGATCGGCTTCTTCCTGTGTTTTAAAAGTGATTTCATTGGTCCCAAAAATGACAGGTAGATATTCATTAGGCGTTATGACAGAAGGACTTACAATGAGTGCACATAAAAAACCATCTAGCACTTCAATGTCCATTTGCGTATTTGCTAGCAAGAAAGCATCTAGTGCTTCAAAAGATTCATTTGAAATTGCTTCAATAGGTGCCGCTTCTGGACCATTTAAGAAAGTGTTCAATGCATCATCAATAGAGTCTTTAGAATCAGACATAATCAGCCTCAAAGGTTAGAGTAAGTAGAAAACATTACACAAGAATCGTAAAAAATAGGTTATTTCCCTCGGAATACTGCACATTCATGGAAAGCTTCTAATGTAATCGGTGTATTAGTGCTTCGACATAGACGGCTTGTTAGTTTTAGTAATTCTTTGATATCGCGACCGCTGCTATTAGGGAAATCTCGGACTAATTTGTAGACCAATTCATCAGATAGATCCACTTCAAACTGATCAGCTAGTGAATGCCAGAGACGAATCGCGGCATCACGTGATGGCGTTTCATAACGAATGACTGCAATACAACGTGACAAAATGGCATCGTCAACATCATCTTCTCGATTCGTTGTCAAAAAGAGCAAACCGCTGAAATATTCTAAGGTACGTAAGAATTCAGCAACAATGGCATTATGTTCTAAATTATTATCTCGTTTTCTGATGTATAAATCAGCTTCATCAATTAACAAAATCGAATCCCAGCGTGATGCACGTTTTAAAATATCTGCAAGTGCTGCTTCTACAGATTGAGCTGTCGTACCTAATTGTCCTGAATGAACTCGGTAAAGTGGTTTACCGACGACTTCCGAATATACTTCAGCGGTTAATGTTTTACCAAGGCCTGGCGCCCCCATGCATAAAATAGTGGTTCCTCCAGATTTACCTTCAATAATATCGTCCATTAAGACATCCATGTGTGAAGTTAGGATGTCAATTAGTCGACGATGTTCTACCGGCAAAATGAGTTTGTTTTTTAGTTCAGGGCGATATTCATATTCTTTCAAATTTTGAACATGAACCCAACAGTTCTTATGTAAGTCTAAATGGAACATGTGCAAATAACAATGAATCGGAATTAAGCCACTTGTTCCTGTAACACAGGCCGCATTATCTGTTGAATGAGTTTCAAGTCGGCGTTCGATTTCTTCTTCATCGTTCACACATTTAAACATGGATCCTGGAGGAAGTCTAAAAAACTCGCTTTTATTGAAAACAGAAGAGCTTTCGCTGCGAGTGATCATAAATGCCGAATTGATTGCTCGAAATTGCTGCCCATATTGAGATTGATACCGCTTAAATAATGCTACTTGTTTCTCATAATCTTCCTTGAACTCAGGGCATTCTTTATAGAAACCTTTGCGGGCCATCATCTCTGGAATCGATAATTTGCCCATTTCACGTTCATAGAAAATCATCGAATTGGTCATACCCGCACGCCATTGATTAGGCTGTGCTTTTCCCATTGGTGCTGTTGCAGCTTGTGTATTGGCTAATAGCTGGACACTAACATAGGGCAGCCCACCAGGAACACCTTCTTGTCGATGACGAAAAGTAATGCTTTCAACGAGCCAAGGTAGCATGACGCCATCTCGATTGCGTCGATAAATCCATCCATCAATAGCTTCATCGGCAAAATATTCTTGTAGTCGTGGGATCAATGATTCTAGGTCTGTTGCTGTAAAACGCCATTTGTCAAAGCGAATGCGACGTGTTGCAATAATTTGCAATTGCAGTGCCCGATCTCCAGATTCTGCTGCAAGTTGTTCAAGGGTATTTAATTCATCGGTGTCAAATAAATGATCTGGAACTAGAATCCGACCGTTTGTAAAGGAATAAGTCGAAAGACGTTCTGCCAATGTAGAATCGGCCTTGATACGAGCAAGTAATGCATTGACTAAAACCATTGAAAGATCGAATTCCATAAAACCCCTTAAAAACAAAAATAAAACTCAGCCTATTTATTGTAGATTGTTAATAATGCGACTGGATCAGATAAAACAGCCCAATAGTATCATGGCGATTCTTTCTTGTAATGTATCTTTAAAAACAAATCGGTTAGCAAAAAGTGAATAACTCGAATGGGAAGTAAATAAAAAGCGATTCAGCAAAAATATTGTGGGAAACCTGTAATCGCTACTGAGGAAATAGAAAATCTGATAACTTAGAAGAAAATCAGAATAAAAAGAGCGAAGACGGGCTTAAAAGAAACATCAACCCGATTAGGATTGAAGAAATCAATCTCGAAAAATCGATACATTTATTTTCGGTCTGCTCAAATGCTTCATTTAGAAAATACTCGACGACAAACTTGTTGCCTATTTCGGCATCAACCTTCAGGGAAGAAAGAATGGCTCCGCCTCTGAATGATCAACAATATGGAAGTTAAGTTCTGGCTGAGCATCCTTCCCGAAATAAAGAACCGTAAGTTATAGGATATCCTCATCGCTTGAGTTAATGGGCTCAAAAGATTCCAAGAAACTTGTCGCTGTTATCCGAAGACAACTATTCTGCTGCGCATTATTTAGTTAGATTGCTTAAATCAATTCAATACTTATATAAAAATAATAACTAAAGCTATGAACAATATGACATTTAATATGTCATATTGTGTCGTATAAAAGTATTATTTGCTTATCTTAGCAAGTTGTTGAGTAATGGTTGAACCACCGGCGACAATCTTATGCTTTCGATGATTTGTTTTATAAGTATGTAAAATGCCATTCCACTCAACGTCTTCATGTGTTGCAAAAAGCATCTTCAGAAGCAATAATGGCACGTTTAAGATGATTTGAAATTTTTTGATAGGGAATCCATTGATGTTGAAGCTCCGCTTACGGGATTTTTTCCGTAAAACAGCAAGCTGTTATCGCATAAAACGGGGCTGAAGAGGGATTGAAATTCATTTACCAAGCAATAAAAATCATCCCTCTTTAAGTCTCTTGCTGTTTCGCAAGTGTCATAAAGTTAGTTCACGCTTTACCCGTGCTGCTGATGCATCCAATGCTTTACCGAGGCTATCTATTGCTTCTTCTCGTGTCATCATCGATTTAAATCCTAACATTTTTTCGGATTTTTCCGTAGAAAGTGGCCAATCATCGGTTAAAAATTCACTACCCGTCCATTGTTCAGGGGGAATTGCTTTCACTTTTGCTTCTGGCGCGTAACGATTCACAATAATTTGAGCAACTTCTGCCCAAGTCAAATATATGGAAGCAGCATTGAATAGTTCACCTTTGATGTTGCCATTATTCATAATGGCAAGTGCTTGAGTAACATAATCATCTAATTGAATGAAACTGCCGCCACTGCCTGCTGGAATAGTAATTTCACCTTTTACGATGGCATCTTTAATCATTGAACGAAGATTTCTTCCGCCGATTACATTACCAAATGCGTACCAAACCATGAGCGAGTTGGCTTGCAAGTTATATTTGTTCGCGTAGATACGAGTTAACTCTTCTGTTGTTAATTTTGCTAAAGCATAAGCTGGTCCTCGAGAAAGAGCGACTTGATGAGCCTGATCTTCTTTAACGGGTTTGGAAAGAGGTTTTCCATAGGAGACAGCTGTTGTTGTATTTAAAACATGCTTAACTTTAAATTCAACAGCCGCATCTAACAGATTTAAATATCCTTTAATATCAATATCCATTAATTCAGCAAAAGTTGCAGAAAAACTCCAAGCTAAATGGATAATGGCATCAACTCCATTAACAGCAGAACGTACCAATTCTCGACTATTTAGATTGCCACAAAAAGTTTCTACAGATGTTCCCTCGAATTGTTTTAATCCTTCTTGGTCTAAATCCAGGGTACGGATAGAATGTCCCAACTCAGATAATTTATGAATGATATGTGGGCCCATATTGCCGCAACCACCAGTAACAAGAATTTTCATGACATTTCCTAATGCAATTGAGATGAAAGAAGTGTTTGTTTACAAAAAATAATCCGTGAGTAAAACATTGTAAAGGAATCCCGCTTTTCAGGATATTCCTTATCAATAATCAAAGTTATTTTCATTTCAATAAGAGCTATTAAATATTAAAGGATCGGTAAGATAAGCATTGAATTGCTTTAGTTGGGTTGTTATAGAAATAAAAATCATTTATTCCAAACTTACCTGTATGTAGTGATCAGTATAGAAATTTCCAGAAGATACTCGAGTAGAATCTTTACTAAAATTTCATAGAAATCTTTCGTTTGAAGATAGGGAATCTCAAAAGAGAATAGATAGATATTGATAATTCTGTAAACTTCATAAGCATTGTTTCAATATAATATGGCATGTTAAAAATAATAGGGATGAATGCATAAACAATGCTTGAGAAACTGAAAAAATTACGCGCTGTTGTCAATTATCGTCATATGTGGCCCTATATTAAACCTTATTGGTTTAGGGCATTATTAGCAATGATACTTTGTTTTCCTGCTGGATCTTTAGATGCGGTCATTGCGTGGAGTCTCAAACACTATATGGATGATATCTTAAATAATCCAGAGGCTTCGACAGAATCTGCTTGGTTAGTGGGACTAGCACTTATTGGGTTTGCTTTTTTACAGGGGATCCTAACTTATAGTGTTGCTTATCTCAATGCTTGGCTAGGAACTCATATTTCCAATGATTTAAGAGAATCTTTATTTGCAAAGTTGGTTAGTTTTGAACCTTCATTTTTTGATACTCGTAATTCAGGCGATATTGTTTTTCGTTTCCATAATGATGCTAATGAAGCTTGTGCGGGAGTGTTAGATAACGTTAGGCTTTTCGTAACTCGACTTTTCTCTTCTATATCGCTGATGTGCGTTCTTCTTATTAATTCATGGCAATTGACTCTCCTTACGATTTTTATATTAGGGATTACGTTTTATCCTGTAACGCGAGTTAGAAACATGATCAAAAAAGTCATGCGCGGGCAAGTTAATGTCTTAGGATTGACGATTACAACGATGAATGAAACTTTTGCAGGAAACCGTACTATTGCTGCGTATAATGCTCAGCCTGAATTTGGCGGAAAGTTCAATAAATTACTTAAAGAGATCTTTAAACTTAGCATCAAAATGACTCAACGGACTGCTTGGCTGCTTCCTGTTATGCATATTACAACATCCATTGGGATTGCTGCAGCTATTGGTTATGGTTCTTATCTGATTGTTTCAGGCCATCTTACTACGGGTGGATTTGTGTCATTTTTGACGGCAATGCTGATGCTTTACAGTCCTCTAAAAAATATTGGAAATCAATATAATAAAATAGAATTTTCTTTTATGGCCATTGAACGGTGTTTTGATATTCTCCAGAGACAACCTGCTATTAAAGATCGACCGAATGCTCGTTTGCTTGAAAACGTACGTAATAATATTACTTTCAGTCATGTTGACTTTAGTTATGACAACAAAAAACAAATTCTTAAAGATATTTCTTTTAGTACAAAAGCAGGGCAAAGCATTGCTTTAGTTGGTAACTCGGGAGGCGGAAAGACAACCGTTGTTAATTTGTTGCCAAGATTTTATGACATTCAACATGGATCTATCACTATTGATGGTATTGATATTCGTGATTTTACTTTAGAAAGTTTGAGAAACAATATTGCGGTTGTTTTCCAGGATAATTTTCTTTTTGATGGAACCATTCGTGATAATGTCAAAATCGGGAAGCCAGATGCGACAGACGATGAAATTATGAAAGCATTAGATATGGCGTATCTAACGGATTTTGTTAAGGGCCAACAATTAGGACTTGATACTCGGATAGGGGAAAGAGGTGTGCTTTTATCTGGCGGACAAAAGCAGCGTGTTGCTATTGCTCGAGCGTTTATAAAAAATGCACCAATTATTATCCTTGATGAAGCAACTTCTGCGTTAGATAACAAATCTGAAGTTATTGTCCAAAAGGCAATTGAAAATTTAATGAAAGATCGAACTGTTTTTGTCATTGCACATCGACTTTCTACAATTCGTAATGCTGACAAAATTGTTGTTATCAATGAAGGGCAAATTGCAGAAATGGGATGTCATGAAGAACTTATGGCAAAAGATAGTGGTGTTTATCGTGCGCTTTATAATGCCCAATTTCAAAAAGTAGAAGCAGTATAGTATGGCTCTCCCTCAAAAAGAGGGGAAAAGCAAAAAAAATTCCCCATTTTTTGATATTTTCAGATCAAAAAAATGGGGTGGTATAAAATGAGATGGAAGAGAATGTAAATCAAAACAAATAAAAAATCCACTGACGAATCAGCGGATTTTATCTGGTAGGTGGTGGGAGGCTCGAACTCCCGACCAACGGATTAAAAGTCCGCTGCTCTACCAACTGAGCTAACCACCCGAAAGACTTGAATTGTAATGATGGTTTCTGTGGTTGTCAATACTTGGTAAAATATTTTTTTATTTTTCGCATTTTTAATGGCATTATGATTGTTTTAGGCATTGAATCATCTTGTGATGAAACAGGAGTTGCATTGTACGATACAGAAAAGGGATTGCTTACGCATACACTGTATTCACAGATTGCATTACATGCAGAGTATGGTGGGGTTGTCCCAGAACTTGCTTCTCGAGACCATGTTCGTAAGATTGTCCCGTTACTAAAAGAGGCATTCGACAAGGCAAAAATAAAACCAAGAGATATTGATGCTATTGCTCATACAAAAGGTCCAGGATTAGCGGGAGCTTTATTAGTTGGTAGTTCTGTTGCGGCAGGATTAGGGTTTGCTTTAAATAAGCCGTTAATTGGCATACATCATTTAGAAGGTCATTTATTATCTCCATTATTGTCGAAAGATCCACCTAAGTTTCCATTTATTGCATTATTGGTGTCAGGTGGACATACGCAGTTAATGAGAGTAAATGGTATTGGACAGTATGAATTATTAGGTGAAACGCTAGATGATGCCGCGGGGGAGGCATTTGATAAATCGGCTAAGCTCTTAGGCTTGTCTTACCCGGGTGGTCCAGAAATTTCAAATTTGGCGAATCAAGGACATATTGACGCCTATCATTTACCTCGCCCCATGTTACATTCAAAAGATCTTAATTTTAGTTTTTCAGGATTGAAAACGGCGGTATTAACGACGGTTAACAAGCAAACGTTACCTATAACCAAACAAGTCAAGGCTGATATTGCAAGAGGATTTGTGGATGCTATTGTGGAAGTATTAGTCACAAAATGTACTAAGGCTTTGAAACAGACGCGTATGCGTCAGTTGGTTGTCGCAGGAGGTGTTGGAGCGAATCATCAGTTACGTGAGAGTTTGAATCAAATGGCGCTCAAACGACATTGTCGTGTATATTACCCTGATGTTGAGTTTTGTACCGATAATGGTGCAATGATTGCATTTGCTGGGGCAATGCGATTAAAATCAAACCCCTCTTGTGCTCAGTATGAATATGGGTTTACGGTCCGTCCAAGATGGCCATTAGAAGAATTAGATGTGGCTTGAATTATTTGGATTTGGGTGCAAGTCTAGCTCCGTGACGGGCAATCATTAACTCTTCATAGGTTGGCAAAATCCAGACCGAAACAGCACTTTGATCAGTACTAATTTTAAGTTCTCCTAAACGATTAGCTCGTTCATCAAGTTCAATTCCAAGCCAACCTAGTTGCTGACAAATGGCTTGACGGATTTCTGGGGAGCGTTCTCCAATTCCTGCGGTGAAGACGAAAGCATCTAGTCCGCCACAGGCAGCAGCAAGTGAGCCGGTTTCACGAACGACACGATAAACGAAAAGATCAATGGCTTCTTTTGCAGAAGGGGAATTGCTTGCCATAAGATCTCGCATATCATTACTGATTCCAGATACACCGAGTAGACCAGAGTTTTGATAAAGTAGCGTCTCAAGTGATTTGGCATCCATCTGTTCGTGTTGGAGTAAATAAAGAATAATGCCAGGATCAAGCTGACCGCAACGTGTGCCCATGACTAGACCATCTAATGCGGAAAATCCCATGGTTGTTGCAATACTTTTTCCATTGACCATTGCACACATGCTAGCCCCACTGCCTAAATGGGCAATAATGGTTCGCCCTAAGGCGGCATGACGATCAATGTGTTGAAGTTCCATGCTGACATATTCAAATGACAAGCCATGAAAGCCGTAGCGAATTAATCCTTTATCAGTTAATTTTTGAGGTAAACCATATAAGCGAGCAGTGTGAGGAGTTGTTTTATGAAAAGAAGTATCAAAACAAACAATTTGGCACAAATTGGGATATCGCTCAGTGATGGCATCAATAACCTGTAGGATGCGAGGCTGATGTAAAGGGGCTAAAGGAGTTAAGTCTCGCATTTTCTCAAGGACTTCATGTGTGACAATAATCGGTTCGTTATAAAGAGTGCCGCCATGTAGCATACGATGTCCAACAGCGCTTAAATGATTGGGGGAAAGAAATTTCTCAATCCAATCAATCAAAAAGCGAATCAATATATCAAGTTGTGCAGAAGAGTTCCAATGATACTCATCAATACAATATTGATCACTGTTATAGGCTGTAAAAGATGGCGTTGCACTACCAATGCCTTCAATGCCTCCACTAGTACGACGTTCAAGGCGTCCATCTGTCATTTCAGCAAAAAGAGAGTATTTTAAGCTGGATGAACCTGCGTTGAGAACGGCAAAAAATCGTTGTTTTGTGGAAGTATTGGGCATAGTTGATATTCGTTTTTTTTAGATTAAATCAGGAAGCTGTATTAGATCTTTATACGATAATAGTTTGGTTTGTTCAATAATGACTGATGTTTAAGCCATAAAAATGATCTGGTAAGTCGTCGTATCTATGCATATTTTATGTAATGAAACTATTGTTTTGGGGCAGATTCAGCTATAATTATCTGATTTTTCTGTTTGAACTTTTTTGGAAGACTTATGGTCGTTATTCGTTTAGCTCGTGGAGGCGCAAAAAAGCGTCCTTTCTATCAGATTGTTGTCACTGATTCTCGTAACCGCCGTGATGGCCGTTTTATCGAACGTTTAGGGTCTTACAACCCATTTGCTACTGCAAATGAACAGCGTGTTGTTTATGCAGCAGACCGTTTAGCTTATTGGCAGGGTGTTGGTGCAAAGGTTTCTGATACTGTTGCACGTTTAGTTGCTGAAGCACCTGTTGCTTAATTGGTATCTGAATTAGGCAGTAAATTGAAAACAGACCATCTGCAGATACCTGAAGATCTTGTTGAGGTTGGCCATATTCGCGGCGCATATGGTGTCCGAGGATGGATAAGAGTGAAGCCTTATTCTGCAAATGCGGAAGCTTTGTTGACTGTTAGAAACTGGTGGATTGATAAGCCAGTATATCGTATGGTGTCGATGTTACAGTCGCGGAGGCAAGGGGATGAGGTTGTTGCATTTTTAGATGGTATTTCCGACAGGAATATCGCAGAAACATTGCAGGGGTCTGTGATCCGAATCTCAAGAGCGGATTTTCCTCCGCTTGATGAAGGTGAGTTTTATTGGATTGATCTGATTGGTCTGAAAGCTATTAATAAAGAGGGAAATCATTTAGGAATAGTTTCTGGACTGATTGAAAATGGAGCTCATCAGATTCTCCAGATACAGGCAAATTTGCCAGATGGAAAGAAAAAAGAGTTGTTAATTCCATTTATTGATCAATTTGTTGGTGATGTCGATCAAAGTAATAAAACGATTACGGTAGATTGGGAATTAGATTATTAATTTTTCTTTCAGAGTTTATAAGTTGTGTCGCAAGGGCACATAGGTATCTGTGATGTTGTTTGATGCAGTTTCTATTTTTCCTGAGATGTTTGCTGCGCTGACACAGTACGGCATTACACATCGAGCGTTTAATCAAAAAATATGTCAAATTAAAACATGGAATCCTAGAGATTTTGCAAATGATGTCCGCCGAACAGTGGACGATCGTCCGTATGGCGGTGGTCCTGGTATGGTGATGATGATTGAACCGCTTGAGCGTGCTATTCTTGCGGCTAAAGCACATCAGCATTCAGCTGGGGTAAAGCAGTCTCATGTGGTTTATATGTCTCCTAAAGGACAGCCATTGACGCACCAGCGAGTGATTGAGATGGCTAAATTACCTGGATTGATTATACTTTGTGGACGCTATGAAGCGGTTGATCAGCGTCTATTAGATAGTATGGTTGATGAAGAAATTAGCATTGGGGATTTTGTTTTATCTGGTGGTGAAATTCCTGCTATGACATTGATGGATGCCATCATTCGTCAATTACCAGGGGCTTTACATGATGAACAATCTGCACAGGAAGATAGTTTTGTGACTGGTATTTTAGATTGCCCACATTACACACGGCCGCCTGAGTATCAGGGAGCTCTTGTGCCATCAATTTTGTTGGGTGGCAATCACGGTGCGATTGCTAAGTGGCGGCATCAACAAGCATTATTGATAACGCGAGCAAAGCGTCCTGATCTTTTAGATAAGGCGCGAAGAGAAGGAAAATTGTCAGAGGACGATAAAAAGTTTCTTGAAAAGAATAGTCTGTAGTATAGTAGCGTCCGTGAATTTTTCACATTTATTAACCATCATCCTATACCGGGTATATTCTGCAGGGCAGATAATAAGATAGCGCCGGCATGATGATTATAGGAGTCAAAATGAATCTGATTGATCAGTTAGAAAAAGAAGAAATCGAACGTCTGGGTAAAAATATCCCTGAATTTGCCCCAGGCGATACCGTTGTTGTTAATGTCTTAGTCGTTGAAGGCAATCGTAAACGTGCTCAGGCTTATGAAGGTGTTGTGATTTCTCGTCGTAATCGTGGTTTGAATTCTAATTTTATTGTTCGTAAGATTTCTTCGGGTGAAGGTGTTGAACGTACTTTCCAATTATATTCTCCATTGATTGCTTCTATTGAAGTAAAGCGTCGTGGTGATGTACGTCGTGCAAAATTGTTTTACTTGCGTGGCCGCACAGGTAAGGCAGCACGTATTAAAGAAAAATTGCCATCTCGTAAAGTGTCTGCAAACTAATTGTTATACAGAAAATTATTTAAAAAGGGCATCTCAGATGTCCTTTTTTTTATCCCAATGTACGGTGTGCTTGTTTTTTTGATATGAGATATAAGGCAAGCTTACGAAGCAATTCTATTTTTATGTTAAAGTCTTTAAAAGTGGCAGGGCATGTCGTTTCAGCCTGGAGTGAGATCGTCATATTCGGGAATGAGTTTTAGTATCGTAAATTTCTCTTTATGGGGAATTGCCGTAAAAAACAAAGCCTTGTTTTTTAGGCGATCTTATTGAAAAGAACCTACCAAAGAGGCTTGAATACAGATTGTATTCAAATTTAAAAGGAAAATCCCTTATTTTTGGGTAGGAAATATCAAGTTGTTTGTAATCTTTATGACCAGTAAATTTATTGATCCGACTATACAGCCAATTGATTCTATTGCATCAGGAGATCCTGTTCCGGTTGATCGGTTGACTTTAGATGCGTTACGTTGCCGTTTTGCATTTCCTCCAGAATGGCAACCTGAAATAAAAGAGGAACCGTTATTTATAGATCGGGATTGGGTATCTGCTGCTGTATTAATCCCATTGGTTGATCGTCCTAAAGGATTATCATTACTATTAACGCAACGATCGATGCAATTGAAAGATCATCCTGGACAAATTAGTTTTCCGGGAGGGCGAGTGGATGAAGTAGATGATACCTATATTGAAACTGCATTAAGAGAAGCAAAAGAAGAAATTGGGATTGACCGAAATCATATTGAAATTTTAGGGTTAATGCCTGAATATCGAACAGGTAGTGGATTTAAAGTAGTTCCTGTTGTTTCAATTGTGCATCCTCCTTTTGAAATTTGTCTTAATCGAAAGGAAGTTGATGCAGTATTTGAATTGCCGTTTCATTTTTTTATGACGGGAACAAATTACCAGGTTCGTTCTGCTAATTTTCCAAATGGTAGGGGAAGACGTAATTTTTATACGATTCCCTGTCAAGGGCGGTTTGTTTGGGGAGCTACTGCGGCGATGTTACGTAATCTTTATCATTTTCTCCGTGCTTGAGGAAATAAATGGCTATTTATGCCGCAGTTGATTACTCGCAAAAGAATGAATATCGGGTCAAGGTATAAAGAGGGTGTTGTATGAATATGCAATACATTCTATCTATTTTCCTATTGCCGTAAGGTGAAAGGAGGAAACATGGTTTCTTCAGTATTAATTACTAATTCGATTGAGGGGTTAACATCTGGTTTATCTAAGTCAGATGGAAAAACGGTTATGGATGCTTTTGAATTTGTTAAAGCATCTTTTTCTGATGTGAGTGTTATCTGTGGACAGCCTGGCGCTGAATTCGCTAAAAATGTTGGATTGATTTTGTCAGAGCTTAATACGGATGTTCAAACACGAGTAGCCGGAATGGTTGCTTTATTACCAGAATACCATCCAGAAGTTTTAGAAGAAATTGAACCAAAATTCGGTATTGAAGTCTTTAATTTGGTAGATAGCTTGCGTAAGTTATTGAAATTAAAGGATCTAACAAGCAGTATTGAAGAAATGGCGCGTGGAAAAAATGCAGCGCAGATCAGAAAGTTGCAGACCGAAACATTGCGTAAGATGTTGTTAGCGATGGCATCAGATATACGGGTTGTCATGATTCGTTTGGCAGTTCGTATGGCTTCATTGCGTTATTTTGCCAAAATAAAAGCAGATAACGCGATATGTACTCAATATGCAAAAGAAACATTAGAAATTTACGCTCCGTTGGCTAATCGGTTAGGCATTTGGCAAGTTAAGTGGGAATTGGAAGATTTAGCCTTTCGTTTTGTCAATCCAGAAGCTTATCGTAATATTGCCAAAAGTTTAGAGGAAAAAAGGACAGAGCGAGAAGCGTTTATCCAACGAATTATGGATCGATTGCGCTTGGAACTTCATGATGCAGGCATCAAAGCACAAGTAGCTGGGCGGCCAAAACATATTTATAGTATCTATAACAAAATGCGAGGAAAATCACTTGATTTTTCACGTTTATATGATTTGAGGGCTTTTCGAGTTATCGTCTCAGATATTAAGACATGTTTTACGGTGTTAGATATTATTCATCGTCTTTGGAATCCTATTCTAAAAGAATTCGATGATTATATTTCACGTCCTAAACCCAATGGGTATCAGTCTCTTCATACTGTGGTAGAAGCTGAAAATGGACAGGCATTTGAAGTTCAAATTCGAACAGAGGAAATGCATCGTCTTGCAGAATTTGGTGTTGCTGCACATTGGCGATATAAAGAGTCAGGAGGCTCAACGTTTGTTGCCCAACGTTATGATGAGAAAATTTCCTATCTTCGGCAACTATTATCATGGAAAACAGAAGTTGGTGATGCAGTTGCAGAGGGAGATACGCATAAAGAATGGACAGAAAAGATTAAATCGGCTTCATTAGATGATCGTATTTATGCTTTAACGCCACAAGCACGAGTAATTGATTTGCCTCGAGGAGCTACACCTATTGATTTTGCCTATCAAATTCATACTGATGTCGGACATCGGTGTCGTGGTGCTCGTGTTGATGGTGTAATGGTGCCATTAAATACCCCCTTAAAAAGTGGGCAAACGGTTGAGATTATTACGGCGAAAGGGACAAGTGGGAATATTGGTCCTTCTCGAGATTGGTTAAGCCCTGGCTATGCAGTCAATCCGAGAACTCATACCAAAATCCGTACATGGTTTAATAGCAAAGAGTATGAAATAACGGTCAATAATGGCCGAGCAATACTTGAAAAATTATTGCAACGTGAAGGTAAAACAGCGGTTAACCTAGAAGAGCTTGCTCGTAAATTAGAATATAGCAAGTTAGATGAACTTTTTTTTGCGTTAGGTAAAGAAAAAGTTACCTCAAAGGCTATTGAAATTGCATTAAATGGTCAGATACCGCTTCAAAATAAACAAAGCGAAGAAGATATTATTCGAAAAAGTCGCTCGGATGGGAAATCTAGAGTACTTGTTGTGGGAACTGATGGATTATTGACTCAGCTTGCCCGATGCTGTCGTCCTGTTCCACCAGATGATATCATCGGTTTTGTGACGCGAGGTAAAGGTGTTTCTATTCATCGATTAGGCTGTAAGAATTTCATGGAAATGGCTCGTAAAAATCCAGAACGGGTGATTCAAACGGGATGGGGAAGTCATGCTGTGGAAGCTGTTTATCCGACGGATGTTTATGTTGAAGCGACAGATCGTCAGGGACTTCTTCGAGATATCTCAGATATTTTTACACGTGAAAAACTCAATGTTATTGGGGTTCGAACACAAAGCCGCAAAGGACATGCCAGAATGACGTTTACGATAGAAGTGTCTAATGCAAATGGGCTTAGTAAGTCGTTGAAAATGATTGGAGATGTTGCTGGAGTATTGAGTGTTACTCGCAATTAACGGAGTTAGTTTTAAAAAAATAGTCTTATTAAGTATATTTTGAGAAAAATTGAGAGTAGGTTGTCATTCGCGTTTGTATGTGAGTCATAAAAGTCATGATATAGTCGCATTTTGCGAATAGATAGATTCTCATTGAGAGTAGTTTTGCAGGTATTGCAATGAAAAATAGAAGATTTTCAAAATGGGAAGTATTTTTTGGTTCAGTATTGGTCGGATTTGGTGTGATGTCTTTCCGTTTTTATGAATATGGATTGACTGGAGAAGGTGTTCATCAGTGGTTATTAGATGGGGCTTTTGTAACAGCCATTGTAGGATGGGTTGCTTTAAAAGCACTCAAACATTTTGGTAGGATGAAAGATTGATTGTCGTAGTTTTCTTTTTAGGAAAGTTTGCCAAATTGTTATGTTATTGCGAAAAGTTGTAATTTCCAGTATTTTTGCGCTGAAATGACACATTTTGGAAAAAAATGGATGATGTCTATCCGCTTTATTGATATTATTTAGTGTGATTTGGAAGAAGTAACCCTTCTCTTTGCGTATGTGAACCTTATTTGCACAAAAATAAGGTTTGATTGGGTAAATAGTACACTGTATTGACAACGCAAGATGTCTTTACCCTTGTTGGCTTATGGTCAACCATCAGGCCAGCTTTTTTTGCGCACACAGAATGTTTGAATACATTCTTCCGTGTCAGTTTCTTAATAAAGTTTGGAACGGGACTCGGCTGTCTAAAAGTTGTCTCAAATATAAATTGATAAAGAAGAAATGACTGAACGTAAACAATGCTATCGTTTGAAGGTAGCTGAACCTTTATATCGTTTTATTGAAGATGAAGCCTTGCCTGGTACAGGAATCAAAAGTGATGATTTCTGGCGTGGCTTTGATGCGATTGTGCATGATTTGACGCCAAAGAATGTTGAACTTCTTGCCGTGCGTGATCGTTTGCAAGAAGAATTAGATATCTGGCATCGACTCAATCCTGGTCCTGTCACGGATATGGAAGGCTATAAGGCATTCTTACGCAAAATTGGCTATTTGGAACCTGTCCCTGAAAATGTCACGATTGATCCGAAAAATATTGATCATGAAGTTTCAACACAAGGTGGGCCTCAGCTTGTTGTTCCATTGACTAATGCGCGTTATGTTTTAAATGCGGTCAATGCACGTTGGGTTAGTTTGTATGATGCATTGTATGGCACAGATGCTATTAGTGAGGAAGATGGTGCAACCCGTAGCGGTGCATTTAATCCGATCCGTGGTCAGAAAGTCATTGATTATGCTCGTGATTTACTAGATAAATTCATTCCACTGACTTCGGGTTCTCATTTGGATGCTGTTCGTTACTATGTAAAAAATGGGGTTTTGGTTGTTGTTTTGAAAGATGGTTCGGAATCTGCTCTAAAAGATCCTTCTTGTTTGATTGGTATCAATGGATCTGCTGATGCACCAACTTCTTTACTGTTTAAACAGAATTACATGCATTTTGATATGCTGTTTGACAAAAACAGCCCTGTTTGTGCAACAGATCCTGCAAGTGTTCGTGACATTATTGTTGAATCAGCAACAACAACAATCTTGGACTGCGAAGATGCTGTGACTGCTGTTGATGCAGAAGATAAGGCATTGGTCTACCATAATTTACTGGGTGTTGTAAAAGGTGATCTTGAAGAAAGTGTTACCAAAAATGGAAGTACTTTTATTCGCCGTTTAAGTGCTGATCGTGAATATAGCTGCGTTAAAACAGGAGAAAAGTTCTCTCTAAAAGGGCGTAGTTTGATTTTTGTCCGTA
This sequence comes from uncultured Oxalobacter sp., assembly GCA_934401755.1. Classification (GTDB taxonomy): domain Bacteria; phylum Pseudomonadota; class Gammaproteobacteria; order Burkholderiales; family Burkholderiaceae_D; genus Oxalobacter. The sequence continues at coordinate 36,336 of CAKRSU010000004.1, read as the reverse complement.
ATGTTGGTCATTTAATGACGAATCCTTCCATATTAGATGAAAATAATAATGAAGTTTTCGAAGGGATTATGGATGGAGTGATCACTTCTTTGATCATGATGCGTGATCTGAAGACAAAGATCAGTACAACAGAAGGTTCCATTTATGTAGTTAAACCGAAACAGCATGGTTCTGCGGAATGTGCGTTCACTAATGAAATCTTTAATCGTGTTGAAGCATTGTTGGGATTGCCACAATACACTATTAAATTAGGGATTATGGATGAAGAACGTCGTACATCCGTGAATCTGAAAGCTTGTGTCGAAGCATTGTCTCATCGTTTAGCATTCATTAATACGGGTTTCTTAGATCGTACCGGAGATGAAATTCATACTTCTATGGAAGCTGGTCCGATGATTCGCAAGGGCGACATGAAGAAAACAAAATGGATTCAGGCCTATGAAGACAATAATGTTTATGTTGGGCTAGAATGCGGTATGCGTGGTGTCGCCCAAATTGGTAAGGGAATGTGGGCAGCACCTGACCTTATGGCAGATATGATTGAACAAAAAATTGGTCATCTGCAGGCTGGTGCAAATACAGCATGGGTTCCTTCTCCAACTGCGGCCGTGTTACATGCTTTGCATTATCATCAAGTTAATATTGAAGAAACACAGGCAGCTATGGATGCAAAACGTCCATTCCCATCCGTATTAGATGATTTGTTAACAATTCCTGTTGAAGCAAATCCAAGTTGGACGCCTGAGGAAATTCAAGCAGAATTGAATAATAATTGCCAGTCGTTACTGGGATATGTTGTTCGTTGGGTTAACTTGGGAGTTGGCTGTTCTAAAGTACCAGATATTACAGATACGGCATTGATGGAAGATCGTGCAACGCTCCGTATTTCCAGTCAGCATTTAGCGAACTGGTTACGTCATGGTATTGCTACTGTTCCACAGGTTATGGATACGTTAAAACGGATGGCTGTTGTTGTGGATAATCAGAATGCAAATGAACCTGGTTATCAGAGAATGTCTGATGATTATGCTCATAATCCAGGTTTCCGCGCAGCAGTTGATTTAGTATTTAGAGGATTGCATCAGCCATCTGGTTATACGGAGCCATTACTTCATATGTGGCGTCAGCGCGCTAAGGAATATTTCTCTTGCGGACAATGCTGCTGCGGAAAATGCTAAATATCATTTGTTATCATTGTAGTTAGTATGAACTGGGCTATCGAAAGATAGTCCAGTTTCTTTTTGTTATATCGCTGTTACCATAAGATGAAACTCATTTAAAGAAGAGCTTATGGCTTTAGAAACTTTGAGAACTATCGTTTAAGAGTTAGAGTCCTCTGTGGTCATTAATAGATGTTTGTTATATGTTGTTTTAGAATATTATTAACGATTAATTGAATGGTTTGGAATGGAGCCTGCCCCTCTTTTTGGTGTAGAGCCCATTATTACCTCTGCTCGTTCCGTGCGCCTTTTCGTGAGGCAATAGTGCGCCCTTGATGTATAAAAATTATGAGGTATTTCGATTTATTTTGAAAACGCAAGCAATAAAAAACAACGCGTAAAGCGTTGTTTCTAATGAATCTTGTTGGAATTCGAGGTATTTTATTTTTATGTCGTGGTGCCGGGAGCCGGAATCGAACCGGCACAGTATCTCTACCGGCAGATTTTGAGTCTGCTGCGTCTACCAATTTCGCCACCCCGGCGACATCTTTATATTATCTCTTATTTTGAAAATATAAGCAAGATAAGATCGTATAAATTTATGACTGAGCGATGTTTTTTTCATCTGAAATTATCAAATGCTCAACTAATGGAGGGCGAGCAAAAAATGGGCCGACAACACTTCGCCATTCTAAAAAGTTTGGTGATCCACGAAAATCAATGGTATGGTTTTCAAGTGTTGCCCAATAGTTTTGTAAAACATAACGCTCCGGTGATTCAATGGATTTTCCGATACGGTATCCTAAAAAGCCTGGTGTTTGAGCAATATAAGTATTTATGCCATGTATGATGGCCTTATCGAATTCATCCTGTTTACCAGGTTGAATTAAAATATCGACCAGTTCAATGATCATTACAAAATCTCCTGATTTTTAAACGAGCATTCTAGCATGTATTCAAAAAAAGTTAAGTAGAAGACTTCATCAAAGTAGCCAATTATGAAGCCATGAGCAAAGTGGTATTGTTGCTGGAAGCAAAGGCGTAACATTGATGGGATAGTTTTGCCATTGTAATATTTGACTTTCACAAGGTGTTGGGTTGCCTTGCCAATCAGTAACAATAAAACAATGCAATCTAACATGAGCGTGTGAATAGGTATGTTCCATGCAGCACCATGCTTGTGAAGATAGGACAGTAATTCCTAATTCTTCTTGCAATTCTCGTGTTAGAGCTTGTTGTACCGTTTCTCCTTTTTCGATTTTTCCGCCTGGAAATTCCCAATACCCAGCATATATTTTGCCTTTAGGCCGTTGGGCAAGTAATATTTTGCCATTAGATTGGAGAAGGATTCCAACAGCAACATCAATAATTGAAGGAGAATTAATCATTAATATTGTCCCAGAGATTAAGGTTATTGGAACTGTTTTGTGAAGGAGGGGTGATACCAAAATGACGATAAGTTGCTGTTGTTGCAATTCTTCCTCGTGGAGTACGTTGTAGGAAGCCTTGTTGGATGAGATAAGGCTCTAAAACGTCTTCAATTGTATCAACTTCTTCTCCGATTGCAGCCGCAAGATTAGTAATCCCAACGGGACCACCACCAAATTTAAAAAGAACGGCTTCAAGCAATTTTCTATCCATAAGATCGAAACCAACCGGATCAACGTCTAATATCTGTAAGGCAGCATCAGCTATTTCGCGGGTAATTTCACCGGTACCACGTACTTCAGCATAATCTCTGACTCGACGTAATAGCCGATTAGCGATACGGGGGGTTCCTCTTGCTCGTTTAGCAATTTCTCGTGCGCCTTCTTCAATAATGGGCGCTTTAAGTAGCATTGCACTACGAGTAACGATTTGAGTGAGATCATCCGTATCATAAAATTCAAGCCGTGCAACAACCCCAAATCGATCACGTAGTGGGTTTGTCAGCATTCCTGCACGCGTTGTGGCACCAATTAATGTAAATGGCTGTAAGTCTAGTTTAACAGAACGTGCGGCGGGGCCTTCGCCAATTAGAATATCAATTTGGTAATCTTCTAAAGCAGGATAGAGAATTTCTTCAACAACAGGGGACATTCGATGAATTTCATCGATAAAAAGTACATCATTTGCTTCTAGATTCGTGAGGATAGCGGCTAAATCGCCAGGGCGTTCTAAGACAGGGCCCGAAGTTTGTCGAAGATTAACGCCCATTTCTCGAGCAATAATGTGTGCTAAAGTCGTTTTTCCCAATCCTGGAGGTCCAAAGAGCAGAGTATGATCCAATGCCTCTTGTCGTTTCTTCGCTGCAGCAATGAAAATCTCCAATTGTTCTCGGGCTTTTTTTTGTCCAACATATTCGTGAAGATATTTTGGACGCAAGGCCCGTTCAACTGCTTCTTCATTTGAAGAAACCGGTTCTGCGTTAATGATGCGTTTTTCGCTAAAATGATCCGTTTGTATGCTCATGAAAATCCTATTTTAAATGATTCACCATGCTATTAACTTTTGGAAAGGATTTTTAATGCCATTTTAATGCCATCTGAAACATTACAATCAGCGGGTATTTGTTTTATAGCAAGTAGCATTTCTTTTTCAGAGTAACCTAATGCTAATAAAGCATTCTTAATATCGATTTGATTAATATTGGATGAAGCAGAAATCGTATTCGCTATAGCAGAGGTATTCAATTTGCCTTTGAGTTCAAGGAGTAAGCGTTCGGCTGTTTTTTTTCCAATGCCCGGAATTCGGCAAAGTCGAACGGTATCTTGCATTGCAACGATTTCAGTCATTTCATTGGCAGAAATCCCTGAAAGAAGAGCTAAAGCTGTACGAGCACCTATCCCTGTAATTTTGATAAGTTGCCGAAAGAGCGTACGCTCATCTAATGTACCAAAACCATATAGCACATGAGCATCTTCTCGAATGGCTAAATGTGTAAATAATTTGATAGTTTCGTTTAATGCAGGCAGATTATAAAATGTGCTCATTGGTACATCTATTTCATATCCTACACCATGACAGTCCACAAGAATTTGAGGTGGATTTTTTTCAAGCAGGGTTCCTTGGATACAGCCTATCATTTTGTATTTTCCATAAAAATCAACGAGTTAAAAGCCAATTAGCGAATCAATCTGCCTCGTCGAATGCTAAAAGAACCGCGAGGACCTAATGATGCGGCTCGTTCCAGTGTACGAATGGTATCTAATCCATGAGCATGACAAATTGCAGCCCCTAATGCATCAGAGGCATCAGATCCTGGCGTTCCTGGTAATGATAATAAGCGCCGAACCATTTCTTGAACTTGTCCTTTATCCGCTTTTCCATGTCCAACGACAGCTTGTTTTATTTGCAGTGCTGTAAATTCATAAACTTCAAGTTCGGCGGCAACAAGAGCACTGATGGCAGTGCCTCGGGCTTGTCCGAGCATTAAAGTGGATTGAGGATTGACGTTAACGAAAACTTTTTCAATGGCACTACAATCTGGTCGATAGGTATGAATAATTTCAGTTACCCCTTGGAAGATTGTTTTTAATCGTATGGGGAGTCCAGCATCAGTTGGTGTTTTTACGGTTCCTGAAGCAATATACTTTAATTGATTGCCGGTTTTATCAATAACGCCAAAGCCTGTTGTACGTAATCCAGGATCAATGCCAAGGATTCTCATGATGCTCCCTATATCAATTGATAACGTATTGCATATGAGTTAATCCTTGTGAATGGCATTCAATTAATGGCGGAAGTGGCGAGTTCCTGTAAAAACCATCGTGATGCCATGTTCATCCGCTGCATCAATGACTTCTTGGTCTCGGACAGATCCACCAGGTTGAATGACTGCTTTTGCTCCCGCTTCTGCTGCAATATCTAGACCATCACGGAAAGGAAAGAACGCATCAGAAGCAACAACAGAATCTTTTAGTGAAAGGCCGGCTTGAGCGGCTTTCATCGTTGCCGTACGGGCAGAGTCAACTCGGCTGACTTGTCCTGCACCAATGCCTAATGTCATGCCATTACCACAGAAGACGATCGCATTAGATTTTACAAATTTCACAATCTTATAAGCAAACAACATGTCATCAATTTGTTGCTGTGTTGGGGTTACTTTTGTGACAGTTTTGAGGTTATCTGCTTGAGTTTCAGCAGTATCAACAGATTGAACAAGCATCCCTCCGCCAATTCGTTTCATTTCGTAAGTATTTGTCTGTTTCCCAAGAGGAATTTCCAGTAAACGCAAATTTTTCTTACGATTAAAGATGTTTTTTGCTTCTTCAGTGAAGTGTGGCGCGATTAATACTTCAACAAATAATTTGGCAACTTCTTCTGCCGTTTGTTTATCCAATTCACCATTAAATGCAATAATTCCTCCGAAAGCCGCTTGTGGATCCGTTTTTAATGCTTTTGTATAGGCATCAAGTAAATTTTCTCCAACGGCAACGCCACAAGGATTGGCGTGTTTAATAATAACGCAGGCAGGTTCATTGAAGCTTTTAACGCATTCCCAAGCTGCATCAGAATCAGCGATATTGTTATATGATAATTCTTTACCTTGAAGTTGTTTATAACTTGCTAATGCGCCATGAGGCATATTTTTTTCACGGTAAAATGCAGCGGACTGGTGAGGATTTTCTCCGTAACGCAGGTCTTGCATTTTTTCTAATTGTAAATTCAAAATTTCGGGATAAACCTTACGGTTTTGAGCATTTTTGTCAGTGTTTAGACTGGACATATAATTTGCAATGGCACCGTCGTACGCTGCGGTATGGGAAAACGTTTTGACCATGAGTTGAAAACGAGTCTCAGTAGAAAGCATCCCCTGATTTTTTTGCATTTCAGCAATGACATCAGCATAATCTTTAGGATTGCAAATAACCGCAACATCTTTCCAATTTTTAGCGGCAGAGCGCAACATTGCAGGACCGCCAATATCAATATTTTCAATAGCGTCTTCTAATGTGCAGTCGTTTTTTGCAATCGTTTGTTGAAATGGATATAAGTTAACGACGACGATATCGATTGTATTGATGCCATGTTGTTTTAAAGCTTGCATATGTTCAGGTAAGTCTCGTCTTGCAAGAATACCACCATGGATTTTTGGATGAAGTGTTTTTACACGGCCATCTAACATTTCAGGAAATCCCGTGTAGCTAGCCACTTCAGTAACGGGAATATCATTTTTCTGAAGTAAGTCAGCGGTGCCACCAGTGGATAAAATAATAGTATCCATCGCAACCAACGCTTTAGCAAATTCAATAATACCTGTCTTATCAGAGACAGAAATCAAAGCATATCGAGTCATGATAAAAACCTAAACTAAAATAGATAATCGAAATTTTTATAGCGAATCTTGATCAAGTAGATCGTGTTCTGCCAGTTTTTTTCTAAGAGTATTCCGGTTGATCCCTAACATTTGCGCAGCATGAGACTGTATAAAACCGGCTTGTTCCATCACTACCATCAGGATCGGTTTTTCGACAGTTTTGATGATCATATCGTAGACATTAGTCGGTTTTTGTCCATCCAGATCCTTAAAATATTCCATCAGACTTCGTTTAACAACATCCTGAATATGTTCTTTGCTCATCTTCCGTATCCCGATTTAAACTGTGCTATCAGTTCGCCAGATATCCAATAGGGTAAATCTTTTCATATTGTAACCGTTCGTCTCGTTCAAGTAGAGAGGTAAAGAAACAATCTATGACTTTCAATTGTTTTTTACATGAATCTACCTGGTTTGCTTGTTGTCTCAATACCTCACCTTTAGGTAATAAGCGTGAATACCAGCTAATATGTTTGCGTGCGGTACGTACGCCGATATGTTCTCCATAAAAAGCATAATGTGATTCAAGATGTTCTCGGAGTATTGCATAGATTTCTGCAATGCTAGGTGGAGCAGGAATCGTGTTGTTTGATAAGAACTGATTGATTTCTCGAAAAATCCAAGGATATCCTTGTGCCGCACGTCCGATCATTAATCCATCGGCTTTTGTTTTTGTTAGTACAGTTGATGCTTTTTGAGGGGAATCAATGTCACCGTTTGCAATAACAGGAATGGATACATTCGCTTTAACTGCTGCAATTGTATTGTATTCGGCCTGACCTTGATAGGCATCAGAACGGGTACGTCCATGAAGTGCTAAGGCAGCAATGCCACATGTTTGTGCGATCTTTGCAATAGTTAATGCATTGATATGATTATGATCCCATCCTGTGCGAAATTTGAGTGTAACTGGAACGTTAACGGCATTAACAACCGCTTCTAGAATTTTACTAACTAAAGATTCATTTTGTAAAAGCGCTGAACCGCACCAATTTGAGCAGACTTTTTTAGCAGGGCATCCCATATTAATATCAATAATTTGTGCGCCTTGATCGACATTATAACGGGCTGCATTTGCCATGATTTCGGGATCGGCTCCCACAAGTTGAATGGAAATGGGGGGCGGTTCTCCATCATGGGCGAGTCGTTTACGGCTTTTGTCGGTTTGCCAAACTTTGGGATTTGCTGCAGCCATTTCTGATATCGCATAACCAGCACCCATTTTTCGGCAAATTTGCCGAAAAGGACGGTCTGTGATGCCAGCCATTGGGGCAAGTACTAAACAATTAGGAAAAGAATAAGGGCCGATTTGCAAAGTCATGAGCAAATAGAAATTGGGGCTATCCGAAGATAGACGGATTAAAAATGTTTAAAATAATCGATAGTAGTTTTTTTAGCTTCATCTAAGTGTTCTGATTCTTGCCAAGTCATTAATTCAAGTCGACCATCAATATGCCAACGAAATCGGTTGATACTTGTATTTAATACGGGCATTTTATTGACGATCCCTAATGGGATATTTTTTGCCTCACGGTAGGCCGTTTCCAATACCCCAAAATGGGTAATGATGGCAATATTTTGTCCCAAGTGCTTTTTAGCAACAAGTTGAATCGCTTTTCGAGCTCGTTCATGAAATTGTCGAGGGCTTTCGGTTTTTCGTGCTCCGTCTGGAAAAAATAAATCAGGAGCAGCCATAACCCAAGCCTTGTATTCCTTAGGAAACTTTTCTTTAATTTCTGCTGATGTTAATCCTTCGCAAGCGCCATAGCAACGTTCACGAAATTGTGGATTGGCCATAACTGGCATATGGTGCACTTTCGCAATAGCAAGTGCTGTTTCATAGGCCCGCTTCAGATCACTTGCATAAATCGCATTTAATGGTTCATTTTGCAAAATGAAAGCAAGTGTCTGAGCTTGTTTTTTCCCTTCTTCATTTAAGGGAATATCACTATGACCTTGGAGCTTTTTCAGTTTATTCCACTCAGTTTGTCCATGACGGATAATTAAAATATTGGTGTAATTTTCCTTCATTATCGTTTGGCAATGATGTCAGGATTGAGTGAATAGGTGCCTGTAATTGTGGCTTTATCAAGTACATGACCTTTTAATGCTTGCCAGACATCTTGGCCAGTAAATATGCCAGAAACAGGGAGTTTTTCAATATCTAATGCATATAAGGTAAAAACATAATGATGTGGAATTTCATCATTCCATGGGGGGCAACAGCCATCATATCCAAAATAATTACCCGCCATTTCTTTATCGGATGCAAACCATCCTGTATAGTCATTAATCCCTTGACGACTACCATCTAATGCTTCAGGGCCCGATTTTCCTCGTGGTGTAATACCATTAGAGAATTCACCTTCTTCAATGGCAGTACGAGAAATTGGTAAGTCAATTAAAACCCAATGAAAGAAATCAACTCGAGCAAGAGAAGCAGAAACGACTTTTCCTTCTTGATTAACATGATCCCCTTGAGATGGGACATCGTAGTCGTGGCAAATAAGTGCTAAAGATTTTGCTTTTGCCGGTAAATCACTCCATGCAAAGTGTGGGTTTTTATTATCCGACATCTTTAAGTGGTTGATTGGATCATATTGACAAAAAGCATATTGTGGGGGAATGGCTTTTCCTTCTTGAATAGAATGACTCCAGAATTTCATCTTAGCTCCTTGGCGATTAAAAGAGAATAGTGTTATTTTGCCAGATGAAGCGATGTTTTTACATATTATTTGCGAGGTGTTTCAAGCCAAAAAGTAACGGGCCCATCATTGATTAATGAAACTTGCATATTAGCACCGAAGCGGCCGGTTGCTACTTTTTGAAGGGTTGGTTGCAATTGAGCTTGTTGAGTGAAATAGTCAAACAGTTTTTTCCCGATATCAGCGGGAGCTGCTGGAGAAAAAGAAGGGCGAGTTCCGGATTGTGTATCTGCAGCTAAGGTGAATTGGGGAACAAGTAATAATTCACCTCCGATAGAAGAAAGTGATACATTCATTTTGCCACAAGTATCAGAAAAAACACGGTAATTTATTAATCGTTTCAATAAAAGATCAGCTTCTTTTTCTGTATCATCGCGTTCTGCACAAACCAAAACCATTAATCCATATCCAATGCGGGCTATTTCTATCGAATCAACATGAACGGCAGCTTGACGAACTCGTTGGAGTAAAGCAATCATTGTTATTCCTATTTTTTATTAAGCAGGATAGAGTGCACCGAGTATTCGAGGGCCATTTGCTCCGGTGACACTCGGTAAATTACCGGGTTTTCTGATCATGAATCGATGGGCAAGCCAAGCAAAAGCAAGCGATTCTACGTGCATGGGATCAATGCCTAATACATCAGATGATGCTAATAGAATATCCGGATGTTTTTTTTGAAGTAGATTACGGATTGAATGGACTAAAAAATTATTGAGTGCACCCCCGCCGCATAAATAAACCTGAGTTGCTTTTGGTGCATAAGTTAGTATAGCGTCCGTAATTGTCTTTGCCGTGAGGGCTAATAATGTTGCTTGAATATCTTCATCATTAAAATCAGTTGTGTTGGTTTGTAATAAATGATGTTTTAACCATCCCATATGGAAAAGGTCACGTCCGGTACTTTTAGGTGGAGTTTTGTAAAAAAAAGGTTCATTCAACATATTTTCAAGCAAGGGCTTTAGTATTTTACCGCTAGCAGCCCATCGCCCCTCTTTATCATAGGGTTTATGTTGTTGCTGTTGAATAAAGGCATCCATTAGCATGTTGCCTGGTCCCGTATCAAATCCAGTAATGGTTCCGTCTGGCTTTAATATGCTAATGTTTGCGATACCGCCAATATTGATAATGACCCGAAATTCAGTTTTTGATCCCATCACGGCTTGGTGAAATGCTGGTACTAAAGGAGCGCCTTGTCCACCAGCGGCTATATCACGATTTCTGAAATCAGCAATAACATCAATACCGGTTAATTCAGCGAGAAGAGCGGGGTTGTTGGTTTGGCGAGAAAAGCCTAAATCGGGACGATGTCTGACAGTTTGCCCATGAACTCCAATAGCAGTTACTGTTTGTGGTGAAATAGCTGTTTTAGATACGAGCGCGTGAACATTTTCAGCGTATTTTTTAGCTAAAACATTAGCGACAATCGCTTCTCGTTCAAGTTCATTAGAATCCATTTCTTGTAATTGCATCAGCTGCTTTCGAAATGAAATATCAAAGGGGACATGAGCCGTCGCTAAAATTTTAAGTCGTCCTCCATGATAGTTATCTGGAATGCAAGCGAGCACGCCATCAACGCCATCTAGGCTTGTTCCTGACATCAGTCCAATATAAAGGCTCATAGGCTCCTTAAGAAAACAATCACTAAGATTAAGAAATAATCCGTTTTGAGGGATTTGCATTTAATTGTGCAAAATAACTTTGCATACGATATAAGTGTTCTCTAAATCGAACTTTATCATTACCTGTTAGCATGATATTTTGTCGACTTGCTAGGCCTGAAATATTGGCAATTTTAGAAGGATCTTGTTGGATACCGTTTACTCGCACTTCATAATGTAAATGAGGACCTGTACTCATGCCTGTTGAGCCAACATAACCGATAATGTCTCCTTGTCGTACACGCATGCCCGAAGAAATACTAGGATGAATGCGACTCATATGCCCATATGCGGTTGTATGTGCGCTAGTGTGTTGGATAAGGACAAAATTACCATAACCGCCATGCCATCCAGCTTCACGGATCGTACCGTCGGCTGCCGCATGAATAGGAGTGCCTGATGGCGCTGCCATATCTAACCCTTTATGTTGCTTTAATCCTCCTGTGACAGGATGAACCCGATAACCAAATCCTGATGTTTGCCTAAAATTGTCTAATGGGGTACGTAATGGACAAGAAAGCTGAGTGGCTGCTGTTTTTAAAGAGCGGCCTTCAACATCATAATATTCTCCTTGTCCGGTATATTTTTCATACCAAATTGTTTGATAATGAACGCCGTCATTGATGAACTCTGCCGCTAAAAGGTTTCCTGTTTTTAGAAATTTTCCATCTTTTCGATAGACTTCATAAATGACATTGAATCGAGAACCTTGAAATTCGCTGATATCCATTTCAACATCCATTGAAAAGAGATTGGTGAATTTTTTTGTAATAGCATCAGGGATTCCCACTTTTTTAGCTGCGGCGAAAATTGTCGTTTCAATGGTAGCGGAACGGGCTTCAATTGACGTAATCGTTGCAGAAGGCTTTATTTCTTGAGGCCCTGGATCTCCATTGGCATAGATTTTAGGAATATTGGTATTTCCATAGCGTTGGTTATAGTCTTGTTTCGCATGAATATCAATTTTTGAGTGGGGTTGATTGTGTTTCACGGCATTTTTTGTGGCATCTGAATATTGACGCGGTGCACGAGGTTTTGTTCGGATGTCTCCTTTTTGTACCGTCATTTCTTTGATGATCGGTTTTTCAACAATTGGTTTCTTTAAGGATTCAATGTTATTAGATAGCTGATTGGTTAAAGGCGTTGTTGCCGCTTGGTTTAAGTGTTTTGAAGCAGTTTGTTTTTTAGCTTGAAAAGTTGCTTTTTCGGATTGCTGAGTTTGAGTATCTCGTTTGCGATCGATCTTATCGATTGACGTTTGCCGAGTTTGTTTGACAGATTGAGCGGCTGTTTTTTTGTCAAGAGACGTTTCTGTAGAAACCGTATGACGAGACCTCTTGGGGAGTGTGTGAGGCAATGTTGATTTCTCTGAAGTCTTTATAATCGGTTTTGCTAATGCCGATTTTTCCAAAGGGAGATTCTTTTTTTCAGTGGATTTTGATAATGGCTTCTTGTGAGAAATTTCTGCTTTTTTAATCATTGTTCCTGGCGCGATTCCCGCTAAAACAGGCGTTGGTAAGAGCCATGAAGCTCCTGAAAAGATAATAAACATTGACAGCAGTAGACGTCTTAGTGCCTTATTTGCTGTACGGATAAAATGCATCTGATTTCCCTCTTATTGCTGCAATCAGTTAAAATGAATTCCTTTGCACAGAAAAACTGCTTGAGATGATCGATTCATATCGACTTTGATGGTAGAACTGCGCATTATATCAATTCAAAATGCCATTTTAATCTGATAAATCACCGATGACTGAAAATATTTCTGCTCAGGCGCCAATTAAAGCGCTACCATTGACTGATTCTGTCAAAGAAGCGCTCGCTATTGCTAAACGAGGCTGTGACGAACTTTTAATTGAATCTGATTTCGCTCAGAAATTAGCACGTTCTGAAAAGACCGGGAAACCTTTGCGTATTAAGTTAGGGTTGGATCCTACTGCGCCCGATCTTCATCTTGGACATACTGTCGTTTTAAATAAAATGCGGCAATTACAGGATTTAGGTCATGTTGTCATATTCTTAATTGGTGACTTTACGTCGTTAATTGGGGATCCAAGTGGACGTAATGTGACGCGACCACCACTAAGTCGTGAACAGATCGAAGAAAATGCCATGACTTATTTCAAACAAGCGAGTATGGTGCTTGATCCTGAAAAGACAGAAATCCGCTATAACTCGGAATGGAGTGATAAGTTAGGCTCTCGCGGTATGATCAAATTAGCGGCGATGTATACTGTAGCTCGCATTTTAGAACGAGATGATTTTTCTAAACGATTTAAAGAAGGAACCCCAATTTCTGTTCATGAATTTTTGTATCCTTTGATGCAAGGGTATGATTCAGTTGCACTTGAGTCGGATCTGGAATTGGGGGGATCTGATCAGAAGTTTAATTTGTTAGTTGGTAGAGAGTTACAGCGTCAGTTTGGTCAAGAACCTCAATGTATTTTGACCATGCCATTACTTGAAGGATTGGATGGCGTACAAAAAATGTCCAAATCCAAAGGTAATTATGTTGGAATTAAAGAACCAGGAAATGTTCAATTTGGTAAATTAATGAGTATTTCCGATGAAATGATGTGGCGTTACTATGAATTGCTTTCATTTAAGTCGCTTCAAGAAATTGAAAAATTGAAGAAAGCCGTTTCCGAAGGCATGAATCCGCGTGATGTTAAAGTAGCGTTTGCACAGGAAATTGTTGAACGTTTTCATTCGAAATCTGAGGCTGAAGCAGCGTTACAGGATTTTATTAATCGCACTCATGGAGGAATTCCTGATGATATTGCATTTGTCCAATTAAGCGGAGCGCCGATGCCGATTGGAAATTTGCTTAAGCAAGCAGGACTTTGTCCTTCCACATCTGATGCATTGCGAATGGTTCAACAAGGGGCGGTTCGTATTAATAGCGAAGTTATTCGGGATAAAGCATTAAAAGTTGGTGCCGGCACAATGGTTCTTCAGGTTGGTAAACGCCGTTTTGCAAAAGTTGAATTGATTTAACGGGGTTTGTGCATTCTCCCCCCCCGTTTGCCATGATTGTCAAACGGGGGATTTAATATTGAGATTAGCGAAGATTGGCAGGCGCTTTTCGGCGTTTTTTTATTAAAGTGCCATATTTTCGTAATGTTTTTCTTTTTACTTCAGGGCGTATCATATCTATGATAAGTTGCGAGCAACGGTTGCGTTGTGCCTCAAGATTATGGGCATACATTTGTGTTGTTTCAATTCTACGATGTCGAGCAAATTGCTGCACTTCTTGTAAAGAAGCTCCCGCAAGTAATGCGAGTGTGACGGCCGAATGTCTAAGAGAATGAGCCGTTAGTCTTGATGAATTAAATCCTGCTGTGATCATTGCTTGTTTAACAATTTGGCTTACAGATCGACTGCATAAACGACCATCTTTATTATTGTTTCCCATGGAAGTGAACATGGGGAATACGGCACTAGGGGATTGACGCATTTTTAACCAATGCGTTATTTTTTTGACAACATATTCAGGAACATTAACAGAATCAGCTTTTCCGTCTCGCCCTTTTCCATGTATCAGTAATCGGAATGTTTCAGATGAGCGGTAAAAATCGCCAACATCAAGATTTTTCACTTCAGAAATGCGCAAGCCGCATGTCGCCATTAAAAGTACAATCATATAATTGCGCATGTCCAATAATGTGCCTGATTGATCTGCCTGCTCAGATAGAAGGTCCAAGATACGTTTAATTTTCTGTCCTGATAAATAATTGCGCATCGGCTCAGAATGATCAATTCGTACACCCCGCACATCGAGAGCAATATCGTCATAAGATTTATTTTTTGAAAGCCATGAAAAATATTGCTTGATAACAGCCATGTAAGTTTGAGCGGTTGTTAGCCGATATTTTTCTAAGAGCCATTGACGAAATAGATAAATATCTTGTTCTGAAAGGAAAGACAGTTTGCGAGAACGACACCATGTATGAAAGGTTCTTAAAGCATTACTGTAGGTTAATTTTGTTGCTGTAGAAAATTTAGATGCAGATAAAAAGGTATCAATACCCGAAAAAGCAGATCGATTTTTCATAAATCTACATTGTAGAAATGTTTAAAAATAAGAATACTTGTAGACGATGAAAAAATGGTCTGTTCGTTAAGAAACTGATAGATAGCGTAAGAAGAATTTTTAAAAAATAAATTACCTTGGCAATGCGATCTTATCGAAATAGATCGAAAGCCTTAAATACGATAGATAATGGTAAAGTGCAACCATTATCGTAGATTTTTAGACTATTTTTAAGTATTTGTTATAAGGTTATTATTGCTTATTTCGAAGTCCAGTCCAAGGGATGTGCAAATATCAGGGTGAAATGTTTCCCAAGAGATGATGGCGCCATCATCTTTATATTGCTTTCTTGCTGCTTTCATCTCAGAAACGAGTTCTTTTAAGCGAACACTTGGCCCATAATGCAGTATTTGCCAGCCTGCATCATTACCCGCATAGTAATAACCAATACCGCCTGCAACACCTATTCGAATAATAAATGTCGTATCATATTGTTTGAAAATCGCTTTACCAATATAGACATCAATTTTATGCCATGCGCTGAAAATCATATCGACTAGCGCTTCGTTTTTTTCTATTTTACAGATGTCCATTTTGGAGCAAGCATATGATGCCATTACATCTTCACGCCGTGCTGGGGACGAATTAGAAAGGTTTTTGATGAAAGCGCCAACAGGGCATATTTCAGTTTGGTGGTCGGCATTGGAAAATATTAAACCTTTGGAATGGTGGGCAACAAAACTTAAACCAGATGCTTCACAGATACGGACCCAGCGACAGAAATATTCACTATAATCCCAACGTTCTAGTGAGAAAAAGAGACCTTTGTCGGCTAATAATTCTTTGATCAAGGTTAAATCTTTCAAAGAAGATTGAGGAATATCGCGTTCATCTGGTGTGAGAAGGCCGTTGTTGAAAACGGTCATTTCTATTGAATCAGCGAAAATTTGAGAGGCAATAATAAGGTCTGCTTTAGCAATCCCTGTTTTTAAGAAGCTACTAAGTGATCCTGTGAAGGTGTGAACATTATCCAGTTTAAGGCCAATTGCTCGGGCATCAGTAACTAGCGTGGCATCCATATTGATATCAATACCGATAATTTGAGCATTAGGAAATTGTTGTGCTAAAAAGCATGTTAGTAAACCGTTTCCACAGCCAATATCGATAATTAATTTACCCGATAAGTCTCCTGTTTGTTCAAGCATCCATTCACAAAATGTCGCAAGTCTAACGGCATCTAATTGCCCGGCTAAAGCGTTAGAAAATTCTAATGAAGAATAAATAATACGGTAGAGATCGCTACCATTAAATTCGCCCTTTGCACGAGCTTGTACATTATCAAGATATTGTTTCCCGATATCTTTAAATTTTGTTTGTAAACGTTTTTCGAAAGAAGCGGTCGTTGTTTGTTTAGGAACTCCGTGCTTCAAACAGAATTGAGAAAAAAGTTGTTTAATCGATTTATGTTCCGATTTTTTATCACTCTTCATAAAAATCCTAATAGCCGATCAAGAATCAAGTTTTTAAACATTAAGAAAGATCATTATGTTGTTAGTTGTTCTCGTCCAATGCGTTTTACACCATGAACATGGCGCACTCGACGCATAAGGTTTGCCAGATGAATTCGGTCTTCAACTTGAATCGTGAATTTAAACAAGGTAAAAGGACCCTGCATTTCGATTTGTACAGAGGTAATATTGACTTCAGCATTGCTGATTTCTCCGGTTACTCTCGCTAAAACACCTTGTTCTTCAATGACTTGAACATTAAATTGACATTCAAATCGTTTACCCGCGAGATTCGTTCCCCAGTCAACATTAATCCATTTTTGAGGTTCTTTGGTAAAAAGTCGTTTGGCGATTGAGCATTCCGTACAATGGATGACTAATCCTTGTGTTGTGTTAAGCTCACCAATGATGCTATCCCCTGGAATGGGTTTACAACATGAAGCTAAGGTTACATTGAGTCCTTCACTGCCATAGATAACAATAGGATCTTCATTTTGCGAAGGTTCATCAAGTGTTGTTTTTGTATCGCTATTCGTAAGAGGATGAAGCTCTTCAATGAGAACCGATAAGCGACGCGCAACGAGAATAGCGATGCGTTTGCCCGTACCAATGTCAGCATAAATGTCTTCGATATGTTTTGAACCTGTTTCACGTAGGAGTTTGTTCAGTACACTTTTAGAGAGAGACGCTATGTCAATGTGCACGGTTTTGCAAGATTGCTCAAGCAGATGTTTTCCAATTTGGATTGCATCAGCGATATTAACGGAACGCAAATAACTTCTTATTCGTGAACGAGCTTTGCCTGTTCGAACAAATTCAAGCCATCGAGGATGAGGATGTGCATTTTCTTCCGTTAGGATTTCTACGATATCGCCATTTTGCAATTGCGTACGTAGTGGAACATTCATGCCATTAATTTTTGCGGAAACGGCATGATCACCAATTTCAGAATGGATGTTGTAGGCAAAATCAAGTGCAGTCGCAACTTTAGGTAGTGCGATAATTTTAGATTTTGGGGTAAATACATAGACCGAATCCGGGAAAAGGTCAACTTTAACATGCTCAAGAAATTCTGTTGCGTTGCCCGTTTGTTGTTGAATATCAAGTAGCGATTGAAGCCAGCCTAAACTATGACGCTGGAGTTCATTAAGGTCTTCTCCCGTTTTATATAACCAGTGTGCGGCAATCCCGTTTTCAGCAACATGATGCATATCATGGGTACGAATTTGAAATTCGACCGGGGATCCATAAGGGCCAATCAGTGTTGTATGTAAGGATTGGTAATTATTAAGTTTTGGAATGGCAATATAGTCTTCGAATTTACCTGGCATCGGTTTGTAGATGCTATGCAAAACACCCAATGCTAGATAGCATTGTGGAATTGTGTCAACGACAATCCGAAATCCATAAATATCAAATACTTCATCAAAAGTAAGATGCTTATTTCGCATTTTACGAAAGATGCTGTATAGTGTTTTTTCACGTCCATAAAGTTCAGCATGTAATCCGTTTTTTTTCATTGCAGAACTTACAGTATCGTGGACTTGTTCTAATAGAGGGCGCCGATCTTTACGGGAAGTATTAACTGCTTTTGCGAGGGTTTCATATCGAAAGGGGTAGAGGTGATGAAAGGCGAGATCTTGCAGTTCACGGTAGAGCTTATTCATGCCGAGACGATGAGCAATGGGGACATAGACTTCCATGGTTTCACGCGAAATACGATGCCTTTTGTCATCGCGCATCGATCCTAATGTGCGCATGTTATGTAAGCGATCGGCGAGTTTCACCAGAATAACCCGAATATCTTTCGACATTGCAATAAGTAATTTGCGAAAATTTTCGCCTTGCCCATCCATCCAAGATTGAAATTGGATTTTTTCAAGTTTCGAAAGACCATCTACCATGTTGGCAATCGTTGGGCCAAAACGTTCGATAAGTTCGGAAAGAGAAACCCCTTGGTCTTCAACAACATCATGCAATAATGCTGCCGAAATTGCTTGTGCATCAAGTTTCCATTCAGAGCAAATTTCTGCAACACAAAGGGGATGTGAAATATAAGGTTCACCGGATTTTCGGATCTGACCTAAGTGTTTTTCATCAGCGAATCGAAAAGCATCTAAAACTCTATCAATATCTGCAGGAGAAAGGTATAGCTTAAGCTTTCGAACAAGATGAGAAAATGTGACAACTTTTGGATGAGAGATTGATGAGACGATTTGTGCGATATTCGCAAATTTTTTAACGGAAGGCTCTGTATACTCTTTAGTGGGGCAGACCATGTTTTGATGCGTTGAGTCTATCGGGGTTTGTTTTTCTGTCATAGTCTCTCCTCAAATCTAAAAAAATGGCCGAAGTGTATCAGAGCCAACCGGCTGCCTAATAGAGACTTTTAATTAGCTGGGTACTTTTTTTAACATTTCGGTATCAATATAACCTTCAGCAATCTCGCGTAGTGCAACAACCGTCATTTTATCTTTTGAATCAACTTTAGGGGTATGTCCTTGTAACAATTGTCTTGCACGATAAGTGGCGCATAACGTCAATTCAAAACGGTTAGGGATCTTTTTTAAACAATCTTCGATAGTAATACGTGCCATTTTTTTCCTATATAAAGAATCTGGTAAATGAATAAATTATTTTTGGGTAATCCCAAATTGTGCAAAAAGCATCCTATTTTTGATAGCTTGCTGTTTTGTCCGACATCGAGCTGCTTGAATAATTGCGCTGAGTTGGTTTAAAGCCAGATCAAATTCATTATTGATAATAACATAATCGAAATCAGATGCATGGCTGATTTCTAATGCGGCGCCTTGAATTCGCTGTTTTATGATTGTCTGGCTATCTTGTCCGCGCTTTATCAAACGTTCTTTAAGCGCTTGAATAGATGGTGGTAGTACAAATAAACTGACGGTATCAGGGAACTGTTTTCGTATTTGTAGTGCTCCTTGCCAGTCAATTTCAAGTAGGACATCATTGCCTGATTGAAGTTGTTCAAGGACTCGTTTTTTTGAAGTGCCATAATAATTGCCGTGGACAAAGGCATATTCTAGGAATTCACCTTGAGCAATGTTTTGTTTAAAATTTTCGATGGTCGAAAAGTAATATTCTCTTCCGTCCATTTCACCATGACGTGGTAAGCGTGTTGTCGTTGAAATAGACAACTGGAGGGTTGAATCTATTTTAAGTAGTGCAGCAATAAGCGATGATTTTCCGGCTCCTGATGGGGCTGAAAGCGTGAACAAGGAACTGCCCATTGAAGCTGAAGAAATCTGAGATGTTTGTATCATACTGTTAGTGTTACTTAAAAATAAGGCAATTTTAAAGCCAGAACAAGTACCAAGGTTTTTCTACGGGTTCGCCGCCAATTTTTGCAGTACTACCTGGGAAATTATGATTAAAAATACGTTCTGTATCCGCGCTGAGATCAAATAATCCAAGGTGGCGATATGAGGCCGCTAAAATAAGCAAGGCTTCTTCTGCTTCGGGAGAATCGGGATAAGTTGCTAGTAATTTTTGGGCGCGATTTGCAGAGGCGAGATAGGCTTCACGGCTATAGTAATAACGTGCTACATGAATTTCGTATCGAGCAAGTACCGATAATAGGTAACGCATGCGATAGATCGCATCTTTAGAATATTTGCTATTGGGAAAACGTGTAACTAATGTTTTGAAAGATTCAAAGGCGTCTTGTGCTGCCTTGGGGTCTCGTTCCGCAAGATCTTGTTTGAAAGCAAAATTATAAAATCCAACTTTATCGTTAAAATTGATAAGTCCTCGTAAGTAAAGCATATAATCGAGCGCTGGATGATTGGGATGTAGTTTAATAAAGCGTTCAACTGCTGCGAGTGCTCGGGCCTGTTCGCCATCACGATAATAAGCGTAAGCCATGTCAATTTGTGCTTGTTGAGCGTAAATGCCGAATGGATAACGAGATTCAAGCTTTTCATAGAGCTCAATGGCTTTTTCATAATCTCCGCCACGCATTAATTCGCGAGCTTCGCGGTACAATCTGTTTGCAGGCCAATTGGCCGTTTCATCAATTTTATCGGGCAATATTCCACATCCAACAAGGGAGAAAGCGAGTAGGATAGTGAACAGTTTGACTAAGAAATTATGCATAGTATAAGCAGAATGCAGCGAATCAAATAATTTATCATGCATTATAGCGGATAGGAATAGAAGTGACTGAAAATAAACCAATCAATGTATTAACTGATCGACAGAAAGAGACAGAAATTGAAGAAATATTATTAGAAGAAGATCCTATTCAGTTTAAATTAACATTAGCAGAAAGCGGGGAAAGGCTGGATAAAGTTGTTGCTCGATATTTACCTGATTATTCTCGGAGTCGAATTCAGAAATGGATTGAACAAGGAAATGTTAAGGTAAATGGGAGGATTGTAAAGCCTAAACAAACGGTAGCTGGTTTTGAGGAAATTGAGGTTATTCCTTGTTTGTCTGATGAAGAAACCTCTTTTACCGCTGAGCCCATTGAATTTCCCATTATCTATGAGGATAAAGATATGTTGGTTATCAATAAACCGGCGGGATTAGTTGTGCATCCTGGGGCGGGTAACTGGCATGGGACTTTACTCAATGGATTGTTATATTATTTACCCGATAATGCATTGATTCCTCGAGCGGGGATTGTCCATCGCCTAGATAAAGATACGACAGGACTCATGGTTGTTGCTAAAACGATTCCGATGCAAACAGATCTCGTTCGTCAATTGCAAGCGAGAACAGTTCATCGTGAATACTTTGCATTAGTCTGGGGAGAACCAGAAATGGAAGGAATTGTTAATGCGCCGATTGGACGACATCCCAAAAATCGTATCAAGATGGCGGTTTCAATGATTGGAAATGGTCGGCATGCGGTGACACATTTTACTCGATTAGCAACAGGCTCTTTAAATGGTCATGTTGTTAGCTTGATAAGGTGTCAATTGGAAACAGGAAGAACGCATCAAATTCGTGTTCATATGCAAACGATTGGATTTCCTTTAGTGGGTGATCCATTGTATGGGAAGGCGCATATGCCTTCGATATTTTCTCGTCAGGCTTTGCATGCTTTTCGATTAGGGTTATGGCATTTAAAACTGGACAAACCCATTTCATGGATAGCATCAATACCTAAAGACATGGAGGTACTTCTTGAAATGGCGGGTATTTCTTTAGATGAGGGGTGGTATGAATCTAATTTATCCTGATTGGCCTGCACCTGATAATGTAAAGGCGTTTTCAACGCAACGTACTGGGGGATTTAGCGACTTTCCTTATGGAGATATTGAGGGAAGAAATGGGTTGAATTTAGCCATGCATGTTGGTGATGATCCTGAAATTGTCCATCGAAATAGAGCGTTATTGCGCCAATATTTGCCATCAGAACCTGTATGGTTAAATCAAGTGCATGGTGCTGAAGTTGTGAATGCAGAAACAGTTGTTGGCGTACCGAATGCTGATGCTTCTTTAACATCAAAGCAAGATAAAGTGTGTACGATTATGACAGCAGATTGTCTTCCCGTTTTATTTTGTACGGTAGATGGCAAAGTTGTAGGGGCGGCGCATGGGGGATGGCGAGGATTAGCCGCAGGTATTTTGCAGCATACCGTACAAGCTATTCGTATCAAAAGTGATGCCGCAATTATGGCGTGGTTGGGGCCTGCCATTGGCCCTAAAGCGTTTGAGGTAGGAAGTGATGTACGCCAGGCATTTGCCTTTAATGAGTCAATCAAATCACAGTTATTTGTGCCTAAAAAAGGGGAAGTGGGAAAGTTTATGGCCAATATCTATGGGATTGCTCGTGTTATTTTGCGTGATGTGGGGATTAATGCGGTCTATGGCGGAAATTTTTGCACGGTAACTGATGCTAAATATTTTTATTCATTTCGTCGAGATAAAGGTCAAACGGGGCGTATGGCAACTGGTATTTGGCTGACTTCTAAATCATAAAAGATGGCAGCAAACATTTAAATCGTGGTTATGGAGTCAAATTTTGAGAGAAAAATATGAACGAAAATAATAAAGTCGGTTTTATTTCGTTAGGATGCCCAAAAGCTTTAGTGGATTCTGAACGTATTATTACCTGTTTACGAGCAGAAGGTTATGACACAGTTGATAATTATAATGAAGCCAATTTAGTGATTGTAAATACTTGCGGTTTTATAGATACGGCTCAAACAGAATCACTTGAAGCGATTGCTGAAGCGCTTGAAGAAAATGGCAAAGTCATTGTGACTGGATGTCTAGGGGCAAAACAGGACGCTGCAGGTATTAATTTGATTAAAAGTGTTCATCCTAAAGTTCTATCTGTTTCAGGGCCGGATTCTATACAAGAAGTCATGGATGCGGTTCATAAGTATCTTCCCAAACCTCATGAACCATTTGTCGATTTAATGCCCCCAATAGGGCTTAAACTAACGCCTAGACATTATGCTTATTTGAAAATTTCAGAAGGCTGTGGCCATCAATGTACATTTTGTATTATTCCTGATTTACGTGGACCGTTACAGTCCTATCCCATTGGTCAGATATTAGATGATGCAGAAAGATTATTTCAGTCTGGCGCAAGAGAATTGATGGTGATATCGCAAGATACCGGTGCTTATGGATTAGATATTCATTATCGAACAGGCTTTTGGGGAGGACGTCCTATCAAAAGTAATGTTTTAAAGATGACTGAACAATTAGGCGCCTTAGCAAAACAATATGGTGCGTGGGTTCGTTTGCATTATATTTATCCTTATCCTCATATTGATGAATTAATTCCTTTAATGAATGAAGGTGGGATTGTTCCTTATTTAGATATTCCTTTTCAGCATGCGCATCCCGATGTGTTGCGTCGAATGAAGCGGCCAGCTAACGGGGAAAAACATTTAGCTAGAATTCAAAAATGGCGGGAAATATGTCCTGATATTACAATTCGTTCGACATTTATTGCCGGTTTTCCTGGAGAGACAGAAGCAGAGTTTCAATATTTGCTGGATTTTCTAAAAGAAGCGAAATTAGATCGTGTGGGGTGTTTTGCCTATTCTCCCGTAGAAGGGGCTAAGGCAAATGAATTACCTGGGGCTTTACCGCAAGAAGTACGAGAAGAACGCCGAGATCGATTAATGGAATTACAAGAAGGGATTTCTTACCAATGTATGCAGCAAAAAGTCGGAAAGGTATTGCGTGTTTTAGTCGATGAAAATATTCGTGGGGGAGGAATTGCTAGATCAACTGCCGATGCACCAGAAATTGATGGAGTTGTTTATGTGCACAAACCTAAGGGGAATCGAAGAAAGCTGATGCCAGGGGATTTTATTGATGTCAAAATCAGGGATTGTGATGCGCATGATCTTTGGGGAGAGTGGATTCCAAACTGAGTTAAAGAAGGTTGAAGATGACAAATATAATGAAAAAGCGTGCGATTGAGACTCGAATTAATCATAGCGATTACATACCACCGAAAGGATTTAAGTCTTATTGTGAACCTTTATATCGTGGATCAACAGTACTTTTTGATAGTTTAGAAGACATGCGGGCACGTTCTGGTCTTAATAGGACAGGATATGCTTATGGGTTGCATGGCAATCCGACGACCTATACATTGGAAGCACAAATTGCAATGATTGAAGGGGGATCCCATACGTTATTAGCACCGAGTGGGCTTGCGGCTATTTCAATGGTCGATTTTGCATTTTTGAAGATGGGCGATGATGTGCTAATTCCTGAGGATGCTTATAATCCTAATCAGGATCTTGGCAGATGGCTTGCCCGAGATTTTGGTGTATCTGTCCGTTTTTATGATCCCCTGATCGGCGCAGATATTGTTCACTTGATTCGAGAAAATACGAAGTTGATTTGGACAGAAATGCCAGGCTCTATTACGATGGAAGTGCCCGATATTCCGGCGATTAGTGCTGTTGCGCATGATCATAACATTATTGTTGCGCTTGATAATACATGGTCAGCTGGGCTTGTTTATAACGGATTTGAACATGGAGCTGATGTTGTTATTCAAGCTTTGACAAAATATCAAGGCGGTGCTTCCGATTTATTAATGGGGGCTGTCATTGTAAAGGATGCCGCGTTGTTTAAAAAAATAGGTCAAGCACGGATATTATTGGGGATGGGGGTTGGCTCAGATGATGTTGCGTTAGTTTTACGGAATCTTCCAACTTTGAAATTGCGTTTTGAAAAATCAGCAGAGTCCGCTTTGATTGTTGCTAATTGGCTTAAGCAATGTTCTAAGGTCGATAAAATACTTCATCCCGCTTTTTCAGATTGTCCAGGACATGATATCTATAAACGAGATTTTAAAGGGGCCGGCGGACTCTTTTCGATTGTTTTTCATGAAAAATATACTGGTGAGCAAATTGATTGTTTTATCAATGCCCTCACTTTATTTGGTCTAGGGTATAGCTGGGGTGGATCTCATAGCTTAGCGGTGCCGTATGTTATCAGTAGTCATCGTATCGGATGGCAATTACCTCAAAGGCATGTTGTTCGTTTTTATATTGGGCTTGAGGATCCTCAAGATTTGATCGCAGATATCGAGCAAGCGTTACAGAAGATGTGATGTTGTCAAAGTGTTGCCCTTTTTAGTTGTTCAATGAGTTGGATCGGATTGGATTCACAGATGAGGGAAGTTGTTTGTGTGTTACGCATAAAACCTTGTTTTTCAAAATGATAAAGTGTTTCTATTAGGGAATCATAGAATCCATTAACGTTATAAAGTGCGATAGGTTTGTGATGAAGTCCCATTTGGAAGCCTGAAAGCGTTTCAAAATATTCTTCCATTGTGCCAATGCCACCGGGCGCTGCAATAAAAGCATCTGCGAGTTCAATCATGCCAGTTTTGCGTGCTTGCATATCTTTGACGATATGTAATTCAGTGAGATTGACGTGTGATAATCTTTTGGCGTGAAGATGTTCCGTCATAATGCCAATAACCTTGTTCCCGTTTTTTAAAACTTCATCGGCAATAATTCCCATTTGTCCTGCATGACTGCCACCATAAACCAATGTGAGATTGCTGTTAGCAATAGCTTTTCCAAGATGTCGCATGGCTTCAGTATAAATAGGGGAAGTTCCAAACGATGCGCCGCAATATACGCAGATTTTTTGTAGCATAATCTAGAGATACTTAATTAAAAGCTGAATTATATCGTAGGGATAAAGGGAGAGATTTGCTATAGGCTATTTAAGAAAAGAAAATGGGGTTCGTCATTCTTAAAAAGGTATTTTTTGCGATGGTATTAGGATAAAAAGAAAAAATATGCTATTTTGGAGTATATTCGTAAAAGTATCCTTTTGTATGAAGTGAAGTTTTTTGATCCATAAAATGGCTTTATTATTCAATAAAATAAAAAAGCAATTTATCTATTTTTAGGGTAAACAACAATGACTATGTCGCTTATCTTTAAATCTATTGATGGTATCGTTGCAGAAAAGTCGCCAGGTGCATATTGTGAAACTGCATCGCGTTGTATTGATCCTGTCACCAAATACGGTATGGTGACATCTCCTAATTATATGGCATCAGTTGCAGGAGTTGATGTCTTAAAAAAGGGAGGAAATGCTGTTGATGCAGCGATTGCTATTGCATCGACCATGAATGTTGTTTATCCACAGATGACCACATTGGGGGGCGATAATTTTTGGCTGATTTACAATGCAAAGACGAAGGAAGTTAAAGCATTAAATGCAAGTGGTCGAGCCGGGTCTAAAGCAACAATTGATTTTTATACGAGTCGCGGTTATCAAAAGATTCCTACTAGAGGGTATTTAGCAGCAGTTACTGTCCCGGGAACTGTTTCTGGTTGGGATGAAGCGTATCAATATGCAACTCATAATATGGGAAATCAAGGACTTGCTTGGCATGCATTATTTGATAGCGCGATTATGTATGCACAAGAGGGGTTTCCCATAACTCCTTCTCTTGCCCGTTGGCAAGCAATTAATACAGATCCCAATGATCAGGAATTTCGTCATCTACAACGCTTTCATGGTTTTAAAAATATGTATTTGAAACCAGATGGACGTCCTTATCAGGTTGGTGAAATATTGAAATTACCGCAATTAGCGAAAACTTACAAACTGATTGCTGAGAAGGGGGCAGATGAATTCTATAAGGGATCTTTAGCAAAAGCGATGGCTGCTGATCTTGAAAAGAATGGCGGAGTGCTAACTTATGAGGATTTTGTAAATCATAAGGCTAATTGGGTTGATCCCTTAATGGTGAATTATCGCGGCTATCAAGCCTATAATTTGCCGCCTAATACTCAAGGAATGGCTTCACTTGAGATTTTAAATATTCTAAATCATTTTGATGTTAAAAGTCTGGGAGAAGGGACGGCTGATTATTATCATTTAATGGCAGAAGCGACGAAAGAAGCTTTTATTGATCGTGACAACTATTTAACAGATCCGGAATTTGCCAAGATTCCTTTGGATTTCCTACTTTCAGCGCAGCATGGAAAAGATCAAGCAACAAGAATTGATCTAAAAAAAGCTCATCATGGATTAAAACCACTGGATCCCAAAGGAGATACGGTTTGGATTGGTGTTGTTGATAAAGAGGGGAATGCGGTTTCTTTGATACAGTCTATTTATCATGATTTTGGATCAGGGATTGTAGCTGGCGATACCGGTGTTTTACTACAAAATCGAGGCGCTTTCTTTTCATTGAATCCGCAACATATTAATCGCTTAGAACCGCATAAACGGACTTTTCATACATTAAATGCGGCCATGTTATTAAAGGATCAACGGCCATTTTTGGTCTATGGAACGATGGGCGGGGAAGGTCAGCCTCAAACTCAAACGGCGATTGTAACCCGTATTGTTGATTTTGGTATGTTTCCACAAGATGCTGTTGCTGCTCCTCGCTGGTTGAATGGACGAACATGGGGAGCGGCTTCAAATACTTTGAAGATCGAAAATCGTGTTCCACAGGCGGTGTTAGATGAGTTAGTAAAACGTGGTCAACCTATTGAAAAAGTAGATGCTTATACGGATGGTATGGGACATGCTGGCGCAATTATGATTGATCCTGTAACAGGGTTGCGCTATGGGGCTGCTGATCCACGTGGTGATGGGTTAGCGATCGGTTATTGAGGCTCCTTCTATCGAAGATATTGAATTGTTAAAGCAGTTTTATGCTAAGAGCAAAACATTCCGATTGTCCGATGAAGTGAACGCATAACGGTAGAAAATCTTTGAGATATCCCGAGTAATTGTACTCGGGGTGACGATTTTCTACTTTATGCTGAGAATCGGTTAATGGGGGAATGTTAGAAAAGCAAAGAAAAAGCTTGTAATCAGAATCGTATTTGGCTATGCAGATTCAATATCAATTGAAATGCTGATCGGAACATATCATAACCGTTGAATAAGTTTTTTCATCTAAGCAGTTTAGCGTGTTTTCTAAGGACGTTTGAATATCTAATTCCTGTCCGATAAGTGTTGTTGGTAGGATGATTTCAAAACTAATATTGATTCGTTTGCCATCGGGAACGATACGGAAATCATGAATCGTAATACGCGTATCTCGCATTTTCAGGATATGTTCGACTAAATATTTTATTTTGTTGAGTTCCGGATCATCTGTAATGATGGGATCGTAATGAATAACAAGGTAGATACCAAGATCTTTTTGGCACTTTTTCTCCATTTGATCAATGAGTTCATGTGCAATAAGCGGGTCATTATTTCTATCCATTTCAACATGGATGCTAGCGAATCGTTGTTGAGGACCATAATCATGAACCATTAAATTGTGCCAGCCTAAAACTTTAGGACAATTTGTAATGTGTTGAATAATTTGTTGACGTAGATCTTGATTGATTTGTTCTCCTAAAAGAGGAGAGATTGTTTCTTTAGTGAGATTGATCCCATTCCAGAGAATAAAAAGGGAAACGGCAAGTCCCATATAACCGTCAATATACCAAGATGTGAAATGTTCGATTAAAGCGGCGACTAAAACAGCAGATGTTGTGATGACATCATTTCTACTATCTGCTGCAGTCGCTTTCAATGTTGTAGATTGAAGTTTTATGCCCAGTCGCTGGTTTAAATGATAAAGCCAGAGTTTTACTAAGATCGAAAAGAGCAAAGCCCCACCAATGAATGAAGAAAATTCAATAGCAGAAGGATTAAGAATTTTATCAATGGAACTTTTTGCGAGTTCCAAACCGATAATAATAATGATCAAAGAAACGATTAGTCCCGAAATGTACTCATAACGAGCGTGACCGTAGGGGTGTTTAGTATCGGCCGGTTTTTGGGCTAATTTAAACCCAATCATTGTTACAATGGAGCTTGCCGCATCCGATAAATTGTTGAGCCCATCAACCGTAATTGACATGGATGCAGAAAGAATTCCAATCAATAGTTTGATAATCGCTAAGAGGCTGTTGCATATAATGCCGGTTAAACCTGCTGCTTTTCCGATATTTGCCCTGATTGTGGGATTATTGGTGTCTAAATGATGAGTTGACGGGTAAATAAAGTAACGAATAAGGGGCATTTTCATTATTAAAGATACTTTTTAAGTAGAGAGTCGCAATGAAAAGCAACGATTTGGTGATAACTGGTTAAGTAATCAATAAGCAGATGAGTTTGATCTCGATACTGAATGAGTAAAGCAAAATGAAAGAAAAGCTTGTTACACAAATTGAGTGAATATTCCCGACAACAATAGAATTTTTGTTGTCGGGATATTTAATTTATTTTTTGTTTGACGTATCTGGAATTAACCGAGTTATTCCTCCCATATAAGGTTGAAGAGCCGTTGGAATGGTGACACTTCCATCTGCTTGTTGGAAATTTTCAAGAAGTGCAACAAGTGTACGACCTACAGCTAAACCTGATCCGTTTAATGTGTGAACAAGCTCAGGACGTTTATTACTATTACGAAAACGTGCTTGCATACGACGAGCTTGAAATGCTTCGCAGTTGGAAACAGAAGAAATCTCACGGTAAGTATTTTGTGCAGGCAGCCAAACTTCAAGGTCATAAGTTTTTGCTGCAGAAAATCCCATATCACCCGTAGATAATGCAACAACACGGTATGGTAATCCCAGTTTTTCTAAAATGCGCCCCGCATTTTTTACCATTTCTTCTAAGACTTCGTAAGATTTTTCTGGGTGAACAATTTGAACCATTTCAACTTTGTCAAATTGGTGCTGGCGGATCATACCTCGAGTATCGCGTCCATAGCTACCTGCTTCAGAACGAAAACATGGGGTATGAGCCGTTAATTTAATGGGCAAAGAATCTTCAGGGATAATTGTATTGCGAATACTATTGGTTAAAGGAACTTCTGCGGTTGGAATTAGATAGATTGTTTCACCATCGCCGTTAGCGCCGCCGCGCTTTGTTGCGAACAGATCTTCCGCAAATTTGGGGAGTTGCCCTGTCCCATAGAGACTGTCCGCATTCACAATATAAGGGGTGTAGCATTCCGTATAACCATGTTCCATGGTTTGTGTATCAAGCATAAATTGGGCAAGTGCTCGATGTAGGCGGGCCATATTCCCTCGCATAAAACAGAAGCGAGTTCCTGATAATTTCGTGGCGGTTTCAAAATCCAATCCTAATGGCGCGCCGATATCGACATGATCTTTAATTTCAAAATCAAATTCACGAGGAGTCCCAACCCGTCGTATTTCAATATTGGCTGATTCAT
This sequence comes from uncultured Oxalobacter sp., assembly GCA_934401755.1. Lineage (GTDB taxonomy): Bacteria > Pseudomonadota > Gammaproteobacteria > Burkholderiales > Burkholderiaceae_D > Oxalobacter. Next base: position 6,295 of record CAKRSU010000004.1, on the reverse strand, counting down.
CAGCCCCAATAGGAACTGATTCATGAGGGATATTGGGGATTGTCAACATAAATGCCGAAATTTTTTCCTGTAGTTCGGCAAGTGCCGTTGCATTTTCCTTAAGTTTATCGCCAATGCCACTAACTTCGGCCATAATAGAAGAAGTGTCTTGATTATTCTTTTTAAGAATGCCAATCTGTTTTGAGAGTGCATTGCGTTTAGCTTGCATCTCTTCTGTTGTTGCTTGAAGCTGACGACGTTGTGTTTCAAGCTCGTTGAATGTGGCAATATTAAGATCGAAATTGCGGGTTTTAAGTTTTGCCGCAATTGTGTTGATGTCCTTACGGAGCAGCTGGATGTCAATCATAGCGAATGAAAAACTAAAGAACCAAAAAAGCTATTTTATCAATTTGCGGATATTTTTGCCTGATTTTGCTGCTGATTGTTCAATGAAAAAGGAATTGAGGCAATTCAATTTTGAGGGGCTTTAAAATATTTATATTTCCTTCTATTTAAACTTTAGTAAAATGCATTTACTTCTATTCATTATCTTGCAATAATGAAATGCTTGTAATAAGTAGAGCAATGCTGATGCATTGTTGTGATTCTAAATCATTAATCAATTCAATTTTTTGGGCGATATGGGGAACAAAAAATAGAGGGATTAATGGTTAGTCAGGTGTGTTTGTTCACACATTTTTTCATTTTTTATATATTTTTTTGATTGGATTTTTCAAAATGGCACAAAGTCTTCAAGAATTTTTGGATAGCGTTAAACAGCGTGATCCTAATCAACCTGAATTTTTGCAGGCAGTTACTGAAGTGATGGAAAGTATGTGGCCTTTCATCGAAGCTAACCCTAAATACCAAAGCCAGGAATTGCTGCATCGTTTAGTTGAACCAGAACGTATTATCCAGTTCCGCGTATCTTGGATTGATGATAAAGGTCAAGTTCAGGTCAATCGTGGCTATCGTATTCAGCATAGTTCGATGATTGGTCCTTACAAAGGTGGTTTACGTTTCCATCCATCTGTTAATTTGTCTATTTTGAAATTTTTGGCATTTGAACAGACTTTTAAAAATGCATTGACCACTTTGCCTATGGGGGCAGGCAAAGGGGGATCTGATTTTGATCCAAAAGGCAAGAGCGATAATGAAATTATGCGTTTTTGTCAGGCTTTTGTTTCTGAACTCTTCCGTCATGTTGGCGCAGATACCGATGTTCCTGCTGGTGATATTGGTGTTGGCGGTCGTGAAGTGGGTTATCTTGTCGGTATGTATAAGAAACTGGCTAATCGTAATGACTGCGTTTTCACGGGTAAAGGTTTGTCCTTTGGTGGTTCTCTTATTCGTCCAGAAGCAACAGGTTACGGTACGGTTTACTTTGTCGAAGAAATGCTAAAACGTGTTGGCAAAGAACTAAAAGGTATGCGTGTTGCTGTTTCTGGTTCAGGTAATGTTGCTCAATATGCTGTTGAAAAAGCAATGCAATTAGGTGCAAAAGTGGTAACGGTTTCTGATTCTAATGGTACAGTTGTCGACGAAGACGGCTTTACCCCAGAAAAATTGGCAAAATTGCTAGAAATTAAAAACGTTAAATATGGTCGTTGCAGTGAATATGCTGCTGCAGTTGGTGCTAAATATTATGCAGATGCTCGTCCATGGTTTGTTTCTGTTGATGTTGCATTGCCTTGCGCAACGCAAAATGAATTGGATGAAAATGACGCGAAAACTCTGATTGATAATGGTGTTATTTGTGTCGCAGAAGGCGCTAATATGCCATCTACGATTGAAGCTGCAAAATTATTTGAAGCGAAAGGTGTTTTGTATGCTCCAGGTAAGGCTTCTAATGCGGGGGGTGTTGCAACTTCAGGACTTGAAATGTCTCAAAATGCAATTCGTTTATCCTGGACACGTGAAGAAGTTGATCAGAAATTGAATGGTATTATGAAAGCTATTCATGATCAGTGTGTTAAGTATGGAACTCGTCCAGATGGTACAGTAAGTTATATTACTGGCGCGAATGTTGCAGGGTTTGTTAAAGTTGCTGATGCGATGTTAGCTCAAGGGGTTATCTAAATTTTAGATGGCTCTATTTGAATAAAACCCCGTTAAGCTTTTACTTAACGGGGTTTTATGTTTCTAAAAGAGTAATTCAGAATAAATTTTTATTCTATTGCTTAATCTCGAATCATTGAATTGAAAACTCAATGGAAAAGAAATAGAGCTAAAAATAGCGATTATTTCATTTTTATTATTAAATGGAATCTAGACTCCAAATTTTTTGAGCGGCCTTAACAATTTTATCTCGACGCTTTTCAATACTTGTTTTGTCCCAAATCGGATTGTTTGGATTGGAAACAAATTCGGTAATTTCTTTTTGTTGGTTGAGTAAATTGTCACTTCCATAGATATGCAGTTTTTTAATAAATGGGTTATTACCTAATGAACTATTTTGATTACCTGCCATTAACATTAAATTGCCAACACAATGCATCCAATTTCCAGAAACAATTCCTTCAGATGGATTTTGTTTGTCATCATAGATACCATAACCATTGTCTTCAATTTCAGGAAGAGTTTGTGGTGCAATATGTTCAATGCTCTCTTTTGATATCATTTTCTGAAAATCAACTTTTGGTTCAGGGTAATTATCATTACACAAATATTGCTCGTATCGCCATAACAAATAGTTACTGACGCGATTCCAATAGAACCATTCTTGTTTCAGATGATCAAGCATTTCTTCATCATTCCAATATCCCCACCAGCTATCATTTTTTAAATTGGAAATAATAGTATCAATGATGTGATTAAAGCTTTGAGTATCTAATAAATTAAAGAATTGATCGATTTGTTTTTTTTCTTGCTGTAAGACATGTTGAAGCCGGCTTGTTATATCGGCTCGTCCACCTCTAATTAATGAACGGAATGTGATATTTTCCATAAGTTTGATAAGGCGTATGAATACGAGATTATCTTGTTGGATGCCAGATAATCGAGCTTTGATCAGTATTGGATAAGACAAAGCCATATTATTCATACGCTTTAAATTTGCAGTATAAAAAGAGGTATCTTTTTCTATTTGTTCAATAAATTGAAAAGTTTGAGATAATTTATTAATAAAAGACTTAATATTTTTAATTTGATCTTCTTTTGATTGTTCTTTTAGCCATTTTTTAACTTCACTAATGACATTTTCGCTATAATAACCTTGAGGGCCGATTGCTCTCCAATAATAATTAAGTGCATTATCTTCTTCGAGATTGATAGAAACGAGTTTTCTGTAAATGTATTCAAAACCTTCTTCAATATAATGAAGATCGTCTTGATTGTTTGATAAACGACAGATTTGCAACATGAAATATACTTTCAATATTTCAAGGTTGGATAATTTTTTACCTCTGTCATTTTGATAATTGAAAATCTGCATAGCTTGCAGTTTGTTTTTAATGATATAGGTTGTAATAGAGGCATTTTCTAATACATGAACCAAAGTATATAATTGGTCAATTGGCGTGTTTTTAAGTTGATTTTTAAAATAGTTTAAGGCGTTAAGGATTAATTCTTGTGATTTAGAATCGCTTTTTAATGTAATAGGATCATGATTAATAATGGTATTAAAAAAGAAGTTATTATCGTAATCTACAGTAATAAATTTGATATTTGAATTACTTTTTAAATAACATTTTATTAAATCATTAATTTTGTCAGTTTGTTGCTGATTAGGAGAAATTTTTTCTTTTTGCTTTAATAGTTCAACCAATGCACTGAAAAAGATAACGCAAGTTGTTAATCGTTGTTGTCCGTCAATGACATACCATCTATTAGTATTATGTTCGTCCTGTTCAAATAAGAAATGCCCTAGATGATAATCATATGTTTCACATTCCTTCAAATCTTCGAGAAATTGAGAAAGTTGTTTTTCTTCCCAAGAATAGGCTCTTTGATATTTAGGAACTACAAAATGTTTTTCAGTATTTTGATTGAATAAACTTTTAATGGTTTTAGTTTCCATATTTCACTCTTTTATATAAATATTTGAACAAGAATTCGTAATTCGTACTATTCTGAATCGGAATTATTTGTGTAGGTGGTTAGAGTTTTTCTAGAAGGAAAGATTCAATGTTTTTCATCATTTTTAGCTTTCTATATCCGTTAATAAGCATTAGTGGATCTTCATTTCATAGGTAACATATTGTTTTTAATAGATTTAATGAAAAATCATTTTATTAATAGAAGATAATTATTGAAGAGTTATAAATTGTATTATTTTAGAAATTCTCTTTTAAATTCAAATAATTACTGTTTTATCTGATAAAATAACTGATGTTACTTAATGCTTATTAATGGATATTCCTTGATTTTGGGAAGATAAGAGTAGATGCTAGTTTGATTATTCGATCCCAATTACCTAGTCTTTTGTGACATATCATCCTTTTGGACATCTCAGAAGTCCTGCAAACGTTTTGTCAGATTGAAAAAACGAAATTCTACGTATGTTTCGTTTTATCTTTAGTCATGGAACGACAGAAGGGTGTCGATCAAAAAATAAAGCTCATTTCGTTTGAGTACTTTGTAATTATTAATGCTATTTAGGAATAGTATTGCTGCTTATTTAATTGACAGAAGTTATGAAGCTCAATTGTGACAGAGTCCTTATTTTTTCTATCTCAGAATAAGCTTTTAAAGAATATCTTTATTGGCAAAGGCAAGATAGAAAGCTTCTAAAGTGAATCAATCCTTTGTTAAAGGGTATCAGTTTAATCCAATTCTGGGATAGAAAAATAGAAGGACTGAAAGAGAGTCTATCGGTTTTTTGGCGTCGACGTATTAATGGGACGCATCGTCTTGTTTATCGTGTTATAAATGAACAGATCGAAATTTATCAGTGCAAATGGCACTATGAGGATGATTAGACGGCTTTTTCTGGGGCTACATCAAAAAGAGGGGAAATGCAAAAAAATAGGCATAACATCGAAAACATGCTATGCCTAAGGGAAGTCCATTCCAAGCCAAGAAAAGGAGTATTTCCCTAGCGCCTATTATATCGGAATTACTTGACTTTTGATTTAAAATTTTCAGTACATTTTTTCGTATCTATATTGGCTGACTCAAAGATTCAACCTCGCAGTATCTCAAAAACAGCATTGTGTTTAAAATACCGTTCAATTAAGATTTTTTGTTAGCAATATCATAATTTAGTCTGTTTTTGATGATTTTTATTGAAATATCAAAAAGCATAATAGTGCATACAGAAAAAACAGAGGCAAAAATGAAAAATAGCCGACCAATGGTACGTTCTGTTAATTTATCAACAAATGTGAGTTGGAAATACCTATCTAACCACCAAAAGATCCAACCTCCAATGGAATGAATTGCCATAATATGGAAAGATTTCTGTCCTAACCAACAAAATATTTTTTTTAAGATATCAACTTTCTCAAGAAAGTAAGATAATAAAAATATGAATGCCGTCCCGCTTAATGCAATTAAAAAGGAATTGAGTAAGAATTTCTTGGGGATAGCCATACTTCTTACATCAATTCCTTTTAAATGATAAAAATGTTTGCATTTCCACCAGATTGCAAAAATCGCAAAGATAACAAGTATCCCTATCCATTTGCGTTGGAAAATTTTGTATCGAAACGGATAGATGAGATACCCTAATGCAATAAATACAAATGCATAAATTGTTCTATCAAATAGCCCAATCCATCTATTATCATCAAGGGTAATCCCCGAACTAATGCAGCAAAAATAAAGAAAAATCAAAACAACAAAAGTGATTATTCGGTTGCCTAAATTTTTATTTGCTTTTTCAATCCAAGATCGGAAGGTAAACCATACGAGAAAGCCCAACCATAAAGAGGGCACAAACCACAAAGGTCCCGCTAAAGGCTGAAATGGCTGGTAAGTGATCGCATCAAAAAAAACTTTATGAGGGCTAAGCCACTCAAAAAATTTCCATTTTTTATTGAAATCGGTATAAGGAATTCTGCATAGAATATATGCAAGTATGCCAAAGAAAATGACATACAAAAATGTTGGTTTTAACAAAGATAACGTTTTTTGTTTAAAGCCTTCGATAAAACTAATTTTTGATGTGGTCGGGGCAAAGAAACCTGAGATAAAAAAGAAAAAGGGCATGTCCAAACCAAACAAAAAACCAATGTTAGAATGGACGGCAACAACTAACAATATTCCAATGCCTTTGGCAATATCAACGATATAATCTCTGTTGGTTGTTGGTTGTTGGTTGTTGGTTGTTGGTTGTTGGTTGTTGGTTGTTGGTTGTTGGTTGTTGGTTGTTGGT
>CAKRSU010000003.1 GCA_934401755.1 uncultured Oxalobacter sp. | reverse complement strand
TTGCCCCGGACCATGAAGGTGACATCTTCTCCGGCAAGTGCTAGCTTAACGCCGACGTATCCGCCTATTGCGCCAGCACCGATAATTGTTATTTTCATGTTCTTTCTCTCCCATTTTTTGCTTGCCGTTTCGTCATTTTGGGTCAGCCAATGAAACAGCAGATAGACTAATATACCCTAAATATTGGCATAAAGCGAAGAAATCACAGGAAAGTACGGGTAAAGCTTTATTTTTGTTTGATTTTTCCTTAAAACTTAGTCGTCTGTTGTAATAGGCGAATCAATTGGGCTAAAAATAGAAGTCAAATCATCTGCTGTGATCATGAATTGTGTTGTTGGATCTAATGTTGAAGATAAGGTGGCATCGGCTAAACGGTGTTTACGTTTTTGTAAGCGTTGTATTTGTTCTTCTAAGGTTCCTCGAGCAATTAGTCTGTAGACAAATACCGGTTTATCTTGTCCGATACGCCATGCCCGATCTGTTGCTTGATTTTCAACCGCGGGATTCCACCAAGGATCATAATGAATAACGGTATCGGCAGCAGTCAGATTTAGTCCGACCCCTCCTGCTTTTAAACTAATGAGGAAAACGTTAACTTCGCCTTCTTGAAACCGTTTAATAGCCGATGCTCTATCGGTTGTCTCTCCTGTTAGTAATTCGTATTTGATGCCTCTAAGAATCAGTTCATGCTCAATTAATGTTAACATGCTCGTGAATTGAGAGAAGATCAAGATATGACGGTCTTCTAGCAATAATTCATTAAGCATTGACATGAGTTCAACCAGTTTAGCGGATGCTACCGTTTTTTTATAATGACCTTTTAATAATCGAGGATCACAGCAAACTTGCCGTAGTTTTAGCATGGCTTCTAAAATGATCATCTGGCAATGTGCAATACCTAATTTTGCAATTTCTTCTTGCACTTTTCGATTCATCAATTCGCGAATAGATTCATAAATTTCATGTTGTGTTGTTCCGAAATTGACGTAACGGATCATTTCAGTTTTCATGGGAAGTTCTTTTGCGACCCGATCTTTTGTTCTTCGCAATAAAAAAGGTCGAATACGCCGATTGAGCAATAATTGTTTTGTTTTATCGCCAGATCGTTCAATAGCATGCCGATAGTTACTATTGAAATTTTTTTCGCTACCGAGCATTCCTGGTAACAGAAAATGAAACTGTGACCATAATTCACCTAAATGATTTTCCAATGGGGTGCCTGTTAAGCAAAGCCGATGTTTTGCTTGGAGACGAGAGACGACTTGTGCAGCTTTAGAACGATTATTTTTGATATATTGAGATTCATCAAGTATCAATAAATGGAATGAGTGTTGCATGAGCTCATCTTCATCACGAGGAAGCAAGGCGTAAGTTGTTAAAACTAAATCAGCCTTATCTATAGCATTAAAGTGACGTGCACGTTCTTTTCCGTGTAACAATAAAACCTCTAAAGAGGGGGCAAACCGTTTTGCTTCTTCTTGCCAGTTCCCCATTAAACTGGTGGGAGCGACAACTAATGCAGGATGAGTTAATCGCCCCGATTCTTTTTCTAAAAGGATATGGGAAAGTGTTTGGAGTGTTTTTCCAAGTCCCATGTCATCAGCGAGGATTCCCGCTAAGGAATACTCTCGCAAATATTGCATCCATGATAGGCCATCAATTTGATAATCTCGTAGTGTTGCTTTCAAAGAGACAGGTGGTTTAACAATAGTGACACCATTAAATGATAGTAGTTTTTGTCCCATAGCGATTAATTCATCAGCATGGGTCCAATGTAATTTGATGGTGTTTGCAAGTTCTGCTAAGCGGGCAGCGTCAAGTCGATGCATTTGTAAAGAAGTTGTTTGAGCATCTAGATAATAAAATTCACTGAAAATTTTTAAAATAGGGCTAATCTTTTTCCAAGGTAGAGTCACTCGACTTTTATCAGGCAATGTTGCTAATATGGAATCTTTTTCATCATAGTCATCAAGAGCCGTATAATCAAAGCTATTGGGAAACTGTTGAATGAGTGGAACCAATAAGGGGATGAGTGGATATTGTCGGCGCCCAACAATAATGCCTAATTCTAATGAAAAATGATCATGATCATTTTCATTGTCTTGGATGACATTAGCATACCATTTACGAATGGGGTGTAAGTTATAGCGGAAATCGGGAGAGCGAGTGATTTTCCATCCCTCAGAACGAAGTGATGGGAGTTCTTCTTGTGTGAAATGAAGCCATTTTTCTGCCGTATCTAAAGTTAAGACTCCGGGTAGCGCTTTTAACGGTGTTTCTTGGGATGTTGGTTGACGAAAACCGGATGATAATAAAGTATCAATACAAGCAGCTTCTGTTAACTCATCGCGTAAAATGCGTTCGATATTGTGACTGTCAATGGCTCGAATAATCGGTAAATCAGAACCATAGTAAACGATGCGTCCTTCATAATTAAAGGACAGCTGGACATAATCAAACCATTTTGGCGTTTCAGTGTCGCTATAAAAGTGAGGAATGCAGCCTAGATGTAATATGGGTTCAGGGAAAACATCATCATATACGGTTTCTTGAAGTTGTTCGGGTAAAGGAATGAGTTTTTCGAGTCCTTTTTCGACCAATAAACGAGAGATATCTTTTTTATTTTTAATAGAAACAACTGGCATATGAATGGACAATTCATGAATTGCCATAATTGTGAGATGACTCATCTGTTTTGGTAAGGTTAATTGGCCACAGGATAGTCTATCGATATACCAAGCAGGTTCAGTTGGTAAAATATAATCAATAAGCCCTGAAGAGCGTTGTTTACCCGTTGATTGAGCAAATTGCCAACGCAAACGAAGCATGGAACCGGATTCTTGCCAGAAAAGATGAGCTTCTCGTTTTGAAGATTCTTGAATGGGGAAGAATAAACCTTTTCCAATATCGTCACGGGTATTTGCCCAATATAAATTTTTTCTTGTTATGAGTGTTTCAATCAATTGTCCGCCAAGAATACCTTGTGGGACTGCCATTATGGTACTTGAAGGGGCAAGTCCACAACAAAGGGCTGCAAATAATCTGACAGCATTAATGTCATCGGTGTGGAGATAATCGGGTCTTTCGGTGAGCAACTCTTCAAGATTAGAAATTGGGATTATTTTTGTATAAGTCCCATTTTGTTTGATATGAGCTCGCCATAAACTCATAAAGATTTGCCGGTCAGTTTGATCAGGAGAAAGGATGAATAGTAATTGTTCTGATGAATTATTTTCAGCTGTTTTGGCAGCAAGCGCTTCAGGTGAAGTAGGGTGTGTGGCGAGATATAATTTCTGAACCCATCCAGATAATGGGGAATTTGCTAATGCATCTCGGAGTTGGAGTTCGTTTTGTTTAATAATGGAGAGTAAGACTGCAACGACATGATGGCAGTTTAAGACTTCAGGGCAAGAACAAGTCCCTTGGAATTGAATGCCAGAGGTGGTTGATTTGATGAAAATGTTTTGTTGATAGACTGTATGGGATGATTCGTTAACTTTTGAACGAATCAAATTCCCCGAGCGTTGGATTTGGATCGCTCGTTTTTTTTGCGCATAGGCTAATCCACGTGAATAGGATGTTGCATCAAACTGATGTTTGATGTCATTCAAAGTGAACTTCATTTTACCAAGAGTTGCCATACAGAATATTTTTCAAAAAGCAAAGTGGTCCATTATCACTCATCCCCATAAAAAAAGTAATAGGCAGTAAGAGAGAAAATAAATGGCGTGCTCAAACTCTTTGTAATAAATTGCGCACAATTTGATAAGATGGCGTCCATTAATGAGAAGGGATTGATTGTATTATGGATATGCTTAAGCTTTCTTTTGAACGGTTTACGACTAAACATTATGATTCTCATCGAAGAATTTCAGATAGTGATATTCAAAAACTCAAAGAAATCTTACGATTAACGCCGTCAGCTGTGAATTGTCAGCCGTGGCATTTCATTATTGGTTCGAGTGAGCAAGCAAAGCAAAGGATTCGTCCTGCTATCGCAGACTTTAACTGGGCTCGTACAGATGATTGTTCGCATTTTATTGTATTGTGTATTCGCGAAGTATTAGATGGTGCATTTCTAACAGCATTGACAGAGCAAGAGGAAAAAGATGGTCGGTTTCCTGATGAAATGACCAAGCAAGCCAGTGATACAAAGCGTAAAGGATTTGTAAAAAAACAAGCCGAACAAGGGGATATATTAGCTTGGGAGACGCATCAAGTTTATATTGCAATGGCATCTTTACTTTATGGTGCCGCCAGTTTAGGGATTCAGTCGACTGCTATTGAAGGCTATTCTGCTGAAAAGCTTGATGAAATACTGGGATTGAAAGATCAAGGACTTCGCAGTGTCGCAATTGTGAGTTTAGGTTATGGCGCAAAAGACGACGCGAATGCTGTTCGTCCCAAATCTCGCTTACCGATCGAACAGCTTTTTACAGAACTGGATTAAATTCAATAATGGCTTTTGCAATTGAACAACGCTTAGCGAATGAATTAGGCGCTCTTCCTCAGCAAGTTGCTGTTGCGATAAAGCTTTTAGATGAAGGGGCATCGGTCCCTTTTATTGCGCGTTATCGCAAAGAAGTAACGGGTGGCTTAAATGATAGTCAATTGCGTCAACTTCAAGAGCGTTTAATTTATTTGCGTGAATTAGAACAAAGACGGCAGACGATTATTGCTGCTATTACGACTCAACAGAAAATGACGCCAGATTTATTGGCGTTACTTAAACAAGCTCAGGAAAAAACGCAACTTGAAGATTTATATTTATCCTATCGTCCTAAACGACGAACAAAGGCAAAATTAGCATTTGAAGCAGGATTAGCTCATTTAGCTGAACGATTATTGACAAATCCTACGCTTATTCCAGAAGTTGAAGCGCAATCTTATTTAAGGCCTTCTTTTACAACGGCAGAAGGGGATAATCCGGGAGTCCCGGATGCAAAAGCGGCATTAGAAGGGGCTCGCCAGATTTTAATCGAACGATTTTCAGAAAATGCAATTTTATTAGCAGAAATCCGCAATTATTTGAAAAATCATGGCGTATTAGAATCGAAAATGGTAGATGGGGCTGAAAGTAAAGATCAAACCCTACGTTTTGCAGATTACTACGACTATCATGAACCCATTAATAGTGCGGCGACTCATCGGATATTGGCGATTTTACGAGGCAGACGAGAAGGTATTCTTACCATTCGTATTCGTCTTGATTCAGAAATTGAGTCTTTCTCCTGGAGTGATTCGTATAACCCGTGTGAAAGACGAATTGCGTCATTGATGGGTATTAATAACCAAGCCCGTCCAGCGGATAAATGGCTAATGGATTCAGTTCGGTGGGCATGGCGTGTTCGTATTTATCCGCATTTAGAGACTGAATTATTAGCAAATTTGCGGGAGCAGGCAGAAAATGAAGCAATTGCTGTTTTTGCCAAAAATCTACGTTCTTTGTTATTAGCTGCTCCTGCTGGGGCTAAAGTGACCATGGGATTAGACCCTGGCATTCGAACAGGCGTTAAAGTCGCTGTAATCGATACAATTGGTCGAGTGCTTGCTGTCGATACCATTTATCCGCATCAACCTCGTCATGATTGGCAAGGCGCATTAAATAAATTATCTGCATTAGTAGAAAAGTACCATGTTGAGCTTATTGCTATTGGTAATGGGACGGCTTCTCGTGAAACCGATCAGCTCGTCCAAGAATTGATCCAACAACATAAAAAACGCAATATGATCAGTGTTGTTGTTTCTGAAGCGGGTGCTTCTGTTTATTCTGCTTCAAGTTATGCAGCAACTGAGTTTCCTGATATGGATGTTTCTTTGCGTAGTGCTGTTTCTATTGCGCGGCGTTTACAAGATCCTCTCGCAGAATTGGTTAAAATTGATCCTAAATCTATTGGCGTTGGTCAATATCAGCATGATGTTTTACAGACACGGCTCTCTCATGCATTGGATGCGGTTGTTGAAGATTGTGTGAATGCGGTTGGAGTGGATGTTAATACGGCTTCAATTCCTTTGCTAACACGAGTGTCGGGATTGAGTGCAGGAATTGCGACAAATATTGTGAGTTATCGCAATGAACATGGTTCTTTTGTTAACCGTGAAAGTTTAAAAGCAGTTCCTCGTTTTGGTGAAAAAACGTTTGAGCAAGCCGCCGGGTTTCTTCGTATTTCCCAAGGTGATAATCCTTTAGATGCATCGGCAGTACATCCCGAGTCTTATGGAATCGTTCGTGCGATGCTTCGTGATTTGCAGGTTGGTATCCAAGATATTTTGGGGAATCAAGCATTACTGATGCGCATTTGTCCTGAGCATTATGCGAATTCCCAATTTGGACTTCCGACTGTAAAGGATATTATTAATGAGTTGAAAAAACCGGGAAGAGATCCTCGTCCTGTATTTACTTATGCTAAATTCCAAGAAGGAATAAAAACATTAAATGATTTAAAATCTGGAATGATTCTTGAAGGGGCCGTTACTAATGTAACGGCATTTGGTGCATTTGTTGATATTGGTGTTCATCAAGATGGATTAGTTCATATTTCAGAATTGTCAGATCATTTTGTTAGCGATCCTTATCAAGTTGTTAAAACAGGGCAAATTGTAACGGTTACCGTACTAAATATTGATTTAAAGCGTCGTCGTATTGCATTGTCGATGAAATCGAATCGTGATTTGATGCAAAAGGTTGTTAAAAAGGAGGCATCATCCCATCAAACGGTTAGAAAAAAAGGTTTGAATCGTTTGATAAAAAATACAGCGATATCAATGGCATTTAGTCGTTTAAATAAGGAATAATCAGTGAAATCTCAAAAAAAACGTCTGATTATTGCGATAACAGGAGCAAGTGGCGCAATTTATGGTGTGAGGTTATTGAAGGTATTACAAAATATTTCTGATATTGAAACCCATCTTGTTGTTTCTGATGCAGGCGTTTTGACATTGCAACATGAGTTGGATGTGGTGATGCCACAAGTAACAAGGTTAGCCAATTACACCTATAATGTTAATGATATTGGGGCAGCGATTGCGAGTGGTTCTTTTAATAACATTGGAATGATTATTGCACCCTGTTCGATGCGGACACTTGCCGCTATAGCACATGGTTTTTGTGACAATTTGATTACTCGAGCTGCAGATGTGATTTTGAAAGAACGGAGGCAATTGCTTTTAATGACGCGGGAGGCTCCGTTAAATTTAGCGCATATCCGTAATATGGCTTCCGTAACTGAGATGGGAGGAATTATTTTTCCGCCTGTTCCTGCTTTTTATAGCCATTTAAAGACGCTTAATGACATGGTTAATCAGACCGTTGGGCGAGTACTTCAGCTTTTTGGAATTGTAGATCATGAATTGGTTTCATGGAATGGTGTGCTAAAACAGAAATAATAGGAGCCGTATGGGCATCAAAAAAACATTAGATAGAGCGCAATGGGGTTCTCGAATTGGTTTTATTCTCGCCGCAGCAGGATCATCTGTTGGATTAGGCGGAATTTGGAAATTTCCTTATATGGCCGCACGCAATGGAGGGGGGATCTTTATTGTTATCTATTTGCTGATCTCTGCAATATTAGGAATTGCTTTGATGGTCGCAGAAATCACTATGGGTGCATTATCCCGAAAAGGGCCAGTTGGCGCCTATGAGCGATTAGGCGGAAAGCATTGGAAGCCAATTGGTTATATTAGTGTATTTTGTTCATTTATTATCCTTTCGTTTTATAGTGTGGTTGGTGGCTGGACTATTGCTTATTTTGTCAAATTTTTTCAAGGAATATTATTAATATCTGATGCAGAAGCGCTGACTCATATATTTAAAAACTTTATTGCGGATCCTTATGAACCATTGATTTATCATGGCATTTTTATGCTGGCAACGGCTTGTGTCATTATTGCAGGTATTCAAAAAGGGATTGAACGAGCTTGTAAATATTTAATGGCAATGTTGCTTTTATTAATATTTATTCTCATTGCTCGTGTATTGACATTACCGGGTGCGATTGAAGGAATTAAGTTATTTCTTGAGCCAGATATCACAAAAATTACGCCGGATATGTTAATTGATGTTACGGGAATGGTCTTTTTTTCGATGTCATTGGGCATGGGGATTATGATTGCCTACGGATCGTATGTGGGGGACTCTTTTTCCATTCAGAAGACGGCTGTTAGTGTTGTTAGTCTGACAACATCAATTAGTATTTTGTGCGGGTTGATGATTTTGCCAGCGATTACGGTATTTGGAATTGATCCCCAAACAGGCCCTGGATTAACATTTATTTCAATGCCAGCCGTTTTTTCACAAATGAAGGGAGGGTATTGTTTTGGATTGTTTTTTTTCTTTTTGTTATTTGTCGCGGCGATTTCATCTTCAGTTTCTTTAATGGAACCTGTCGTTGGTTTTTTTGTGGATGAATATCATACCAATCGAATTGTCACTTCGGTTGTTATGTCCGTTTTGATGTTTATTCTAGGGATTGCCGCTTCCCTTTCTTTTGGTATTGGTCAAGAAATAACTTTTTGGGGGAGAAATTTTTTCGATTTTCTTGATTTTATTAGTTCCAATTTAATGATGCCTTTTTGTGCAATTGCGGTTTCATTGCTGATCGGTTGGAAAATTTGGCCAATATTTACGAAACGTATTGTGGGGGAACGCAAAAAATTTCCCTTTTGGCTTCAAATGATGAAACCTTTTTTTCGATTCGTTATCCCAATAATCATTGCGATTGTTTTGCTTCAAAATCTATTATGAGAAATGATTTTGTGGATTTATTTTGAGTTATTCATGATATTAATTGGAATCGCAAAAAATGAAAAATATCATCATTCCACGATAATATGATTTGGAAGTTGTTCGATTGCTTCTCGGTTTGTCCAAGAGAAGCATTTTTGAGCAGCTTCTTTCCAAGGAAGCCAAATCGCATTTAAGTGTTCTTTCGGGGATAAAATGACATTAAAACGGGTAGGGACTTGTAGGCCAAAAACGTGTTCGGTATTTGTTGTGACCCCTGGCGCAAAGCGGTGACGCCATATTGAAAAGATTTCAAAGTCGTGTTCAATATGCCAATCAGTCAGATAACGGCGAGAAACTTGTCGCTTTTCAGGGGAAAAATCGGTTACTGTATCAACAATAAGAATGCCTGTTTCTTCAAAAATTTCGCGGATAGCCGTTTGTTCTAATTTTTCAGTAAGGGAATCGCGTGATCCTGTGACAGATTGCCAAAATCCTGGATGATCTGCTCGTTCAATTAGTAAGACATCAAGATCTTTGGTATAGATAACAGCAAGAATAGATTGGGGAATCTTGTAGGTAATATTCACGATAAGAATCAAAAAATAGGGGGCAGATGCCCCCTTAATTTATTCTGGCTGTGCCATATCAATTTTCCGAAGACGGATATGCAATTCTTGCAGCTGTTTTTCACTAACTGGTGTCGGTGCCTGAGTGAGTAGGCATTGAGCACGCTGAGTTTTTGGAAATGCAATCACATCGCGGATAGAATCAGATTTTGTCATTAAAGTGACCATACGGTCTAAGCCAAATGCCAAACCACCATGAGGAGGTGCGCCGTATTGCAACGCATCCAATAAGAAGCCAAATTTTTCTTTCGCTTCATTTTCTGTAATTTTCAATGCGCGGAAGACTTTGTTTTGGACTTCATCACGATGAATACGGATGGAACCGCCTCCAAGTTCCCAACCATTTAGAACCATGTCATAAGCTTTTGCGTAACATTTTCCGGGATCGGTTTCAAGCAAGTCTTCATGACCATCTTTAGGAGAAGTGAATGGATGGTGACATGCGGTCCAGCGTTTTTCCCCTTCATCATATTCGAACATTGGGAAATCAATAACCCAGAGCGGTTTCCAACTATCTTCAAATAATCCATTTGCTTTACCGAAATCCGATGCGCCGATCTTATTACGTAGAGCACCGAGTGCATCATTAACGATACGGGATTTGTCGGCACCAAAGAAGATTAGATCGCCATTTTTTGCTCCGGTCAGCTTAAGGGTTGCATCAATTGCTTCATCCGTTAGATTTTTAATAATAGGCGATTGTAAGCCGGCACGTCCCTTGTCGATATCATTGACGCGAATATAAGCAAGACCTTTTGCGCCATAAATCGCAACAAATTGCGTATAAGCATCAATTTTAGAACGTTGTAGCCCCGTTTCTGGTTTTGCCCCACCTGGTACCAGTAAAGCTGCGACACGGCTTCCTGGCGTATTAGCGACACTACTGAATACCTTAAATGGAACATTCTTCATGACTTCAGTCAAATCAGTGAATTCCATTTTGATGCGTAAATCTGGTTTATCAGAACCGTATTTCAGCATGGCTTCATCATAAGTCATGACGGGGAATTTTGCAGGTAACTCTGTATTGAGAACGTTTTTAAAGATCTGACGAACCATTTCTTCAAACAGATCTCGAATTTCTTGTTCTTCTACAAATGATAATTCACAGTCAATTTGAGTGAATTCAGGTTGACGATCTGCACGAAGATCTTCATCTCGGAAGCATTTTGTAATTTGATAATAGCGATCAAAACCTGCAACCATGAGGAGTTGTTTGAAAATCTGTGGAGATTGCGGCAAAGCAAAGAAACAACCGGGATTAACGCGAGAAGGGACCAAATAGTCGCGAGCGCCTTCAGGGGTAGATTTCGTTAACATTGGTGTTTCTATGTCAATGAAACCGTTTTGATCTAAGTATTGACGAACAGCCATTGCGATGCGATAGCGCAAACGTAAATTGTTTTGCATCTGAGGACGGCGTAGATCAAGAACACGATGTGTCAATCGGGTTGTTTCAGAGAGATGATCATCATCCAATTGGAAAGGAGGCGTAACAGAAGCATTTAAAATTTCCAATGCTTCACAAAAGACTTCAATTTTGCCAGAGACTAAATTGTCATTATTTGTGCCTTCTGGACGTGGGCGAACCCGTCCAGTAATTTTAAGACAATATTCGTTGCGAATTGATTCTGCAATCTTGAAGACTTCAGGTCGATCAGGGTCGCAAACAACTTGAACAAGACCTTCTCGATCACGCAGGTCAATAAAAATAATGCCGCCATGGTCACGGCGACGGTGTACCCATCCGCAAAGGGTAACGGTTTGACCTAACAAGGCTTCAGTTGTAAGGCCACAATAGTTGGTTCGCATGGACATAAGATGTTTTCTTTTTCTTAGTTGATTTTGTGCCACAACAGTAATTAATCGTTTGTGTAGCTGCGTTGTTTTTTATAACTAATTTAAAATAGATCGTAGATTACATACAGCAAGGGGTGTTACCCGGGGCATTGGCGCAGCAGCAACCACATGGGGATGATGCTGAAGATGATGGGGCATTTTGAACCGCCGCTGCAGTGATCCGTTTTTGGAAAGTATTTTTTCCGCAAGAGGGACAAATAGTGAGAGGTTTGTCTGATAGTTTTTGCAAGACATCTTTCGTGAAGCCGCAGTCTTCACATTGATACGCATAAATAGGCATAGACCTGTTCCAAAAATCTTTTCTAAATCTCAGATTATAGTGCTTTTCTTAAATAAAGACACGTTATCGCCAAGGGGAACCTGTTGTTGATGGTGGATGTGCTGTTTTTACAATAGCATTTATCCTTGGTGTTATTTTTGTTTGGGTAGATTGCAAAGGAGGATGGCTTTTTGCAAGAGTGGTTGCTGATCCCGTAGGAGGTACAGAGGATTGATGGTCTGGTTCACTCATTGCAATAGATTCAGGGTTAATTCCTGTCATCGCAGTGGGATTTTGTGTTGGGCAATGCTGGGCTTTTCCATAGCGAGTCCAGATAAGAGATCCCACAATCATACCTGTTATTGCTGCGATAAAACCATAAAGTTGAGGGGGAATAGTTCCTTCTGGATCAATAATTTCAAAAAGAATCCAGAAAAAAACACCCGCAATAATAGAAGTTAATGCTCCTCGATTGCTAGCTTGTTTCCAAAAGAAACCCGCGATTAAGGGAACAAAAGCGACAACAAGGGTTGATTTATAAGCATTTTCGACCATTTTGAAAATACTGGCATTGGTCCACATAGCAAATAAAATAACGATGCCTGCAAAAATAAGGACAGTAGCGCGCATCATGTGTAGATGTTGCCGATCAGACATATTGGGGAAAAATCCTTTGAGGATATTTTCTGAAAAAGTAACAGATGGTGCTAATAAAGTGGCACTTGCACTCGATTGAATCGCAGAAAGGAGTGCGCCGAAAAAAACAACTTGTGCCAACATTGGCATATATTTCATGATCATAGCAGGAACAATCAATTGAGAATCAACTCCAATCAGTTTTTCAATAAGAGCTGGATCAAGAAGTGTGGTGGCATAGCACAAGAACATTGGAATGAGTGCAAAGATAATATAAAACATGCCCCCGAAAATAGAACCTTGTTTGGCAATGGTTTCATTTTTTGCAGAGGCAACGCGCTGAAAAATATCTTGTTGCGGCATAGACCCAAATAGCATTGTTAGTCCAGCGCCAATAAAACCAAATATGGCGGCTGCATTCATCTCTGGGATAAAGCTCAGTTTACCAGTGTCATAGGCATGAATAACAACAGCGGAAGCCCCTCCTGGTACCATACCTGCGACTTCAAAGGCAATATAAATGATTCCTCCAACAATGATTAGCATTTGAACAAAGTCAGTAATAGCAATAGACCACATGCCACCCAGTAAGGTATAAATCAATACACAGGTTAGGCCAATTGCCATGCCGATATTTACTGAAACGAGGCCATCAGAAATAATATTAAAGACTAAGCCCAATGCTTTAATTTGTGCGGAAACCCAACCGAGATAAGACAGTACAATACTTAATGCGACAATCACTTCAACGGTACGACTATAGCGAAAGCGATAGTAATCAGTAATTGTCATAAGGTTCAGGCGATACAGTTTCTTTGCAATTAGCAAACCAACAAGAATAAGACAAGCACCTGAACAAAAAGGATCAGAAATAACGCCGACAAACCCTTCTTCGATGAAAGTTGCTGGAATTCCTAATATTGCTTCTGATCCAAACCAAGTTGAGAACACTGTGGCGGTCACAATATACAGTGGGAGCGCTCGACCGGCTACGGCAAAATCTCTCGAACTTCTAACAAAACGCGCAGCGAAAATACCAATGCCAACGGATGCGACCCAGTACAAAATGACAAACCAGATAAGAGTGTTCATGTGGCAAACATATATTAAACAGCGTTGTTAAAGATGAGACCGATTATACGAATAAACAGGGGAAGTAACGTGAAAAAAATGATGGATAAAGACGATATTTATAGCCAGAGAAGCAGAATGTCTTATTTGTGGAACAAATGCGGAAAATTTCAGAAACAAATCTAGAATAAATCATGAAGACAATCAAAATAAATGATGTCTCTTTAGTGAAGATTAATTCTTTTATAGAATATTAATATAAAAGATCTTTGTTTTTATCGACGGTGATTTAGAAAAAAGAAAAATATTGACAGAAAAGGGATACCGTAGCAATACTGATTGCTCCTCCCAAAATAAACCATAGTAAGTTGTTTTGCCAGATCCTTTGCTGTTTTGTTGCTATTTTTAATTGGGAGGAGTGGTGTAACGTATTTTTATGGGTTTTTAGTATTTGCTGAAGTAAAAAGGGTAATCTTGGCAAAATACGGCTGTAACTAATGGATTCCATTTTGAATCGTTGCAGCATCTCAAGTAGATTGGGTTGATGGCGTATCCAATTCTCCAGGAAGGGTTTTGCCGTTTTCCAAAGATCTAAGTCAGGATCAAGTTGCCTGCCCAAACCTTCAATATTTAACATCGTTTTTTGAAGGAGGATGAGTTGGGGTTGAATTTCAATATTAAAACGACGGGATGTTTGAAATAATCGCATTAATACGAGTCCAAATGAAAAATCCTTCAACGGGCGGTCAAAGACCGGTTCGCAACAGGTACGAATAGCGGCTTCTAATTCGACGACACGTGTTTCACGAGGTGCCCATCCGCATTCGATATGAGTTTGTGCAACCAAACGATAGTCTCGACGAAAGAAAGCAATGAAATTTTTTGAAAGATATTCACGGTCAAAATCGTCAAGCATGCCAACAATACCCAAATCTAGTGCAATAAATTGTCCTCGAGTTTTAGGCATTGTTGAGATAAGAATATTGCCTGGATGCATATCAGCATGAAAGAAGGCGTGATCAAACACTTGTGTGAGAAAAATATCAACCCCATTTTTTGAGAGCTGTTTTAGATCAAATCCTTCGGCTTTTAATGTTTCGATATGTGATATTGGAATGCCTTCCATCCACTCCATCGTTAATATTTCGGTCGTACAGTATTCCCAATAAATTTCAGGAACCACTAATTTATCAGAGTTTGCAAAATTTCGACGTAACTGACTATAGTTCGCAGCTTCGCGTAATAGGTCTAACTCATCATGTAAGGAGTGATCAAATTCACGAACCACTTCAGTAAGACGGAGCCGTTTGCCATCTTGCCAATATTTCTCTCCTAATGTGGCGAGAATATACATCAATTCCACATCTCGTTCGATTCTTTGTAAAATTTCAGGTCGTAAGATTTTAACGGCAACCTTTTTTCCGTCTTTTAATATGGCAAAATGAACTTGCGCAATAGAAGCCGATGCAATGGGCTTTTCTTCAAATTTTTCAAAAATTTGTTCTGGTCGTTTTCCAAAATTTTGGATGATTTGTGCGATAGCAATTCTTGAATCAAACGGTGTTACTTGATCTTGTAATTTTGCTAATTCATTGGCAAAGTCATCAGATAGCAAATCGCGTCGGGTTGATAATACTTGTCCCAATTTAATAAAGATTGGGCCAAGTTCTTCTAGTGCGCAGCGAAAACGTTCTGCAACTGGACGTGTTAATTTTCTCCAAAAAAAGAATCCTCGATAAATGGCCGTAATACGTTGACTGAAACGATAAGAAACGGCCATATCATCAAGACCATAGCGGAAAATGATGAAGAGAATGGAAAAGAGTCGCCGAAATTTTCGCATAGCATAGTCTAAGTCTAGGATTGTTGAATACCTGCAAGTACCCAGCCAGATGCTTTTGAAAGTGGACGAGACATATTCCAGATTTCATGAAATGATTCAACCGGACCATTTTGGGTTTCTCGGATTTTTCCGGTGAAACGAACGCTTGCTAGATAGTCCGTATTCGTTGTTTCAATTCCTAATAAATCGGCATGTAATTCGATGACATCAGTTATATTGGTGGCATTTCCTCGCTCTTGCAATTGCATTCGCAGTTCTGCAAACATTTCAGGGGTTGTAAAGTAATGCAGGTCATTGATATCTCCCTTATCCCATGCGGCTTGGAGTCGAATGAAATGACTTTTGGCGGCACGTAAAAAAGCTGCGGTATCGAAATCAGCGGGAATTCCCCATGCACTTGTTGAGTTCTGCGTGGTGTTATTGTAAATGCCAGAACCAATTTCTGGTGCTTCTGGTCTTTCGTTGTCAAGCGCAGAAAACTCTTGATAGTTTCTGGATAAAGGACGCTTATCTTGATGCTGTAGTCGTCGGTTTGTCATCCAACGCATCAATAAGCGGATTCCAATGAAGATTAGTACGAATAATAAGATAGTGCTGATGGTATTTGATGCTTCTGCGCCTAATCCCATATTGCTGAATAAATAGCCCAGTCCCAAGCCCATCAATGCACCACCGAGTAGGCCTCCAAAAGCACTACGGCGTTGTACCATTGCACCATTTTGATTATAACTATTGCCTTGGCGGGGTTCTGTGGTGCTATTTGTGCGTTGAGTTGGCGAAGTTAACGGGGCTTGGCGTCCAATATTAGGAGACATCCGTCCAAAAGAGCCGCCTTTGCCAAGACGTGCTGCAGAAGCGCTCGTTACAGTCATTGTAAGTAGGCTAAAAGCCATAAAAATAGCAATCAATAATTTTCGCATGGAGTATCCGTGTGAGTTTTATGGTTTTTATAGTTTAATTCCTGTGTGTAGGGCAACAATCCCTGCACTTAGGTTATAGTATTTGCTAAGGACAAAGCCTGCATTATCTATCATTTCTTTTAAAGTTTCTTGGTCTGGATGCATACGGATTGATTCAGCAAGATATTGATAACTCTCTTCGCTGTTTGCAATGTATTTACCCAACCAAGGCAATATGGAAAATGAATACAAATCATAAATATATTGTAATGGTTCCCATATTTTTGAAAATTCAAGTACTAGCATTTTACCGCCTGATTTAAGAACACGATGCATTTCAGTTAAGGCTTTTTCTTTGTGAGTCATATTTCGTAGTCCAAACGATACCATGACTCGATCAAAATACTCGTCAGGAAAAGGAAGGTGCTCTGCATCACAAACGGCAATAGGGATTAATGTGCCCTTATTTAATAGGCGATCCCGTCCTTTTTGTAACATTGCTTCATTAATATCCGTTAACCAAATTTCACCCGTGTTTCCTGCTTGTTTTGCAAAAGCTTCAGCCATATCCCCCGTTCCTCCTGCGACGTCTAAGACACGATAACCGGGTTTAACATCGGTTTGATTAATAGCAAATGCTTTCCAAAGCCGATGAAGACCGCCTGACATGAGATCATTCATGAGATCATAGTTTTTTGCAACAGTAGAAAAAACATGGGCAACTTTTTCAGCTTTATGATTTTCATTGATTTGCTGAAAACCAAAGTGTGTCAATTTAGTCATAATCTATAGAGTCAGAAGGTTTTCCGTAACGCTCTTTTAATCGAGTTTTTAATAAATTGCATAGGGTTGCAATTTTTTGTTGCCGTTTTGCCAATGTTTCGGCATTGATTGTGCGGTGTGGTAAAGACCAGATGGAATCTGGAAAAGTCATATCATCTTTGTATCGAGGAATAATATGCCAGTGAATATGTGGCACCATGTTGCCTAGTGAGGCAATATTTATTTTATCGGGATGCATCACATCGCGAATGGTTTGTTCAATTAGCCATACGACATCCATCAGTGCAGAACGTCTTGTTCCAGGAAGATCCGTCATTTCAATAATATGCTCATTAAGCACAACACGGCAAAACCCTGGCAAATTGGGATCATTAACAAGAAGAACTCGCCATAATTCTGTACGGAAGATGACTTCAGCATCATCTCTTTTGCAAAGTATGCAATTATCAACTTTCATTTTGATTTTTTATCCCAGTATTCCCGCAATGGTGCGCCATGAATCAGCCGGTATGTTTAACAAAATCCATGTCATGGTGATATAACGTACAAATTTACCGATAGCCATATAGATGGTACAAGGCCAAAAAGAGAGTTTTAGCCAACCGGCTAATGTACAAAGAGGGTCACCAATACCTGGTAACCAACTCAATAACATCATTTTTGTCCCAAATCGTTTCAGCCATTTAAACCATTTGGTGTCTCGTTCTTTTGCAAAGGTTTGTTTGGCACAGTAACCGATCCAATAATTGAATATACCACCAAGAGTATTACCAATCGTGGCAATAGCAATAACATCCCAAAATGTATTTGGGTTTGAGGCGACAACAGCAAATACTGCAGGCTCTGAACCAAGTGGGAGTAAGGTTGCAGAAACGAAACAGACAATAAAGACTGCTGTAAAGCCAATTTCTGGTATTGCAAGCCAGTTTAGTAGCCAGTAAACAGCCGATTCAATCATTAAATAAGTCTCTTTTTTTGTCTGAACCTCAATTGCGATAGTAGCACAAGAGGAGGAAATTGTTTGAAACGACTTCAAGCATATCAGACGCGGATTATAATTGTGACAATATATAGAAATTGTTACGTATTTGTTATGACTGATTATCTAAAGAAAATCCTTACTTCTCGAGTTTATGATGTTGCCGAGGAATCGCCACTTGATGTTGCCTCTGGACTTTCTGCAAGGACAGGTAATACTGTTTTGCTCAAACGAGAAGATATGCAGCGTGTATTTAGTTTTAAATTAAGAGGGGCTTATAACAAGATGGCCAATCTCACTAAAGAGCAGCGCGCTCGTGGTGTGATTTGTGCATCTGCGGGAAATCATGCCCAAGGAACGGCACTTGCTGCTAAACGTCTTGGGTGTAAAGCGGTTATTGCAATGCCAACAACGACACCACCGGTGAAGATTGATGCTGTAAGGGCGCATGGTGGAGACAATGTTGAAATTGTCCTTTATGGCGATTCTTTCTCTGACACGTATGAGCATGCGGTAAAACTCATGAAAGAGCGAGGACTTACTTTTATTCATCCTTTCGATGATCCTGATGTGATTGCGGGACAAGGGACGATTGGGATGGAAATTTTGCGTCAGCATTCAGCCCCCATCCATGCTATTTTTGTGCCAATTGGTGGTGGTGGCTTGATTGCAGGGATTGCTGCTTATGTCAAAGCATTGCGTCCTGAGATCAAAATTATTGGTGTGGAAACGCTTGATTCTTGTTCAATGAAGCAAAGTCTTGATGCGGGAAAGCGTGTTAATTTGACAGATGTTGGGCTTTTTTCTGATGGGACTGCCGTCAAACAAGTGGGACAAGAAACTTTTCGGATTTGCCAGCAGTGTGTTGACGAAATTGTATTGGTGGATACGGATGATGTTTGTGCGGCCATTAAAGATGTCTTTTTAGATACTCGTAGTATTCTTGAACCAGCAGGTGCATTATCTGTAGCTGGTCTTAAAGCATATGTTGAACGTAGAAAGGGTGTTGAGCCTTTTGCACATGAAGTACTCGTTGCCGTGACTTCTGGGGCTAATATGAATTTTGACCGTCTACGTTTTGTCGCAGAACGAGCAGATGTTGGTGAAAATCGGGAAGCCGTATTGGCGGTATCTATTCCTGAAGAACGCGGAAGTTTTCGTCAACTGTGCCATCTTTTTGGTCAACGTCATGTGACTGAGTTTAATTATCGTATTAGCGATAATCGTGTTGCTCATGTATTTGTAGGGGTTGAGGTTCAAAATGCGGCTGAGACCAATGATATTATCGCTACTTTTGAAAAAAATGGTTATAAAACAATCAACTTAAGCGATGATGAGTTGGGGAAAATGCATGTACGTTACATGGTTGGCGGCAAAAGTCCTTTTGCTGAAAATGAGCAACTCTTTCGTTTTGAATTTCCAGAACGCCCAGGGGCATTGCGAAAATTTCTGTTTGCGATGGCGCCGAATTGGAATATTAGTTTATTTCATTACCGCAGTCATGGTGCAGATTATGGGCATGTCCTTGTTGGGATTCAAGTCCCGAAGACGGAAATGGCTGACTTTAATCATTTTCTTTCAACGCTTGACTATCCTTATTGGGATGAAACAAATAATCCCGTCTATAAGCTATTTCTGTGAGGTAAGGTATGGCAAATGCAATTCAAAGCGATATCGCTGCCAGTAAAAATCAAGCGGTAGTTGAGGAATCGATCGCCGTAGCAGAAAAGAGCACTGCTAATAATTCTCCACTCGGGAAAAAGACAGAATATCCTACTGAATATGATCCAACGATTTTATTTACGATTCCACGCCAACCCATGCGTGAAAAATTAGGCATTATTGGAACTCATCCATTTTTTGGAATGGATATCTGGAATGCTTACGAATTATCTTGGCTTAATTTGCGGGGAAAACCGCAAATTGGCATTATGCGTTTTTCTGTTTCATCGGATTCTGCCAATATTGTCGAATCAAAATCACTTAAGCTTTATTTAAATTCTTTTTCACAACATAAAATTACAAAGGATGATCTTGTCCAATTGATTCATCAAGATTTGAGTAAAGCATTTGATGCGACGGTAATGGTGACTATTATTTCACCCGATGAATTTGAACAATTGCGTATTGAAGAAGTTGATGGATTATTACTGGATCGTTTAGATATTACGACAGATATTTATGAGCCTGCACCAACGTTATTAAAAAGTATGCAAGATGAAGCGCCGGTTGAAGAAACACTTGTATCGCATCTATTGAAAACAAATTGTCCCGTAACAGGACAACCTGATTGGGCAACATTGCAGATTCGCTATTCAGGCCCGCAAATTGATCAGGAAGGATTATTGAAATATATCATTAGCTTACGAAATACTCAGGAATTTCATGAGCAATGTGTTGAACGTATTTGGATGGATATTCGCCGTTATTGTCGTCCACAACATCTGAGTGTGATGGCTCGTTATACCCGAAGAGGAGGCATCGATATCAATCCATGGCGTACGAATTTTACAACAGGCAAAGCTTTGCAAGTGGCGCGTACAGCACGGCAGTAAAGGAAAAATATGATGGTAAAACTTTCACAATTGTTGCCGCAAAATAATATTTTGCTTGATTTGTCCGTATTGGATAAGCGCAGCTTGTTTCGTGAGTTAGGAGATCTTTTTCAGGCAAGCGATAATATTGAATCAAAAGAGGTTTATGATGCACTTTATCAGCGAGAAGAAGCCGGTTCTACCGGTTTAGGATGTGGTGTTGCAGTGCCTCACGGTCGTATTGCAAAACTTGTTGACGCAACCGCTGCATTTATCCGATTAGCAGAGCCTATGCCTTTTGGGGCTCCTGATGGTCAGCCAGTCAATCTGATTATTGCGTTGTTAATGCCACACAATGTAACTGACATACACTTAGAAATTTTGTCAGATATTGCGGCGCATTTTTCAAATAGTGATTTTCGCCAAAAAATACTTAAAGCGAATTCGGCAAAAGAAATTGCTCAATTATTAGCAGAGTAGTCGGTGTTTATTCGATGGGCTATTTTTATGGGGTGTTGCAATAGACTTAAATGGCGATTTGAGATTGTTGTTTAGTGAAGGTTGAGTGATTCAATATGGATAAATATATTGATTTTAAAGGGAGATTTTTTGGTTACGGATACAACAACAAATGAGATTTCTCTTTCTATTCAGCGACTTTACGCCAGTAATCGTGACCAATTGCAATTAACATGGTTTGCTGGTCTTGAAGGGGGAAATCGGCAAATTACAGCATCAGCTAACTTTGCGGCAGATTTAGTGGGTCATTTTAATATGATTCATCCTATGCGTATTCATGTATTGGGAATGCGAGAAATTGAGTATTATGATCGACTTGACCCTGGAAAACAGGCAATGCTTGTGCAAGAAATTGCAGATGGCAATCCTCCGGCCTTAATTATTGCTCGTGGATTAGATGCCCCCGCTAATATCCGTAATATTTGTAACAACAACGATATTCCATTATTTACGACACCATTAACCGCTGCTGAAGTAATTGATTTTTTAAGAGTTTATTTAGCACGGCAGTTTGCGCCTACGGTGACTATGCATGGCGTTTTTATGGATGTTTTGGGAGTTGGTGTTTTAGTTACCGGGGAGTCAGGGCTGGGTAAGAGTGAATTAGGCCTTGAGTTGATTTCACGTAATCATGGATTGGTTGCCGATGATGTTGTTGAATTTTTGAGAACAGCACCTAATATTATTGAAGGGCGAGCGCCTGAACTACTTCAAAATCTTATGGAAGTTAGAGGATTAGGCATTTTAAATATCTGTGCTATTTTTGGTGAAGCTGCTGTTCGTCGGAAAATGCGTTTGAATCTTATTGTAAATTTGGTTAGAAGCAATGTTGCAAACGATGATATTGATCGATTTCCTCTTGAACGGCAAACAGAAGATGTACTAGGGTTGCCAATTCGCAAAGTGACGATTCCAATTGCAGCTGGCCGTAATATCGCAGTGCTCGTTGAAGCCGCAGTACGTAATACGATTATGCAGTTACGGGGATTTGATACGATGCAAGAATTTATGGAACGCCAACGTAAAGCAATGTTGAAAAATTAAATCTGAGCTGCTATCTATCGTTAACAGTGGTATGGTATGTCTTTAAGAGGCAAGTTTTTCGGGTGACGTCATGCAGATTGTATTAATTACAGGAATTTCAGGTTCAGGCAAATCAGTTGCCTTAAATGCACTTGAAGATGCTGGTTTCTTTTGTGTTGATAATTTGCCGCCAGCGCTTTTACCTGAATTGGTTCGAAATCGGATGCGTGAAAACTCCAGCCGTTTAGCTGTTGCCGTTGATTCTCGTAGTGCGAGTTCGTTGTCGAGTTTACCGGGTACGATCAATGATTTGAAAGAAGCAGGATATGATGTTCATGTTTTTTTTCTAACATGTGATACAAATTCTCTAATTATTCGATTTTCTGAAACTCGGCGTAGTCATCCGCTTTCGCATAAGACACATCCAACAGCGCCAGATGAAGATAATCGAACTTTAGTAGAAGCTATTCGCGCTGAACGTGAAATGCTTGCTGATATCCAAGATATTAGTAATGTTATTGATACATCGAACTCTCGGGCTAATGATTTGCGTAACCGAATTAAGCAGTTAGTTAATATTCGTCAGGCACCGTTAATTCTTCAATTTGAATCGTTTGGCTTTAAATATGGCGTCCCGCTTGATTCGGATTTGGTATTTGATGTTCGAATGTTGCCAAACCCTTATTATGATACAACCTTGCGTTTATTAACGGGTAAAGATGAGCCTGTTAAGGAATATTTGAGAGGACATGATGAGGTTGGGCAATTGTTAAATGATATCCAAACATTTATTGAAAAATGGTTGCCGACGTATCAGCGAGATAATCGGAGTTACTTAACAATTGCTATTGGATGTACTGGCGGGCAGCATCGTTCTGTGTATTTAATTGAGCAGCTTGCAGCTTATTTTAGTCAAAAACATGAAGTTGTTGTCCGTCATCGAGAATTACCATCCGAATAACTATCTGGTTTGATTGATTCAATCAGTTTTTTGACAGGCGTTGGCAGACCTAATGCAAGTGCTTCATCTTGTCGAAACCATTCTTGATTTTTTTTAAGCATGATTGGAAAAGCGTCTATTTTGATGAGATAAGGGATGATGTGTAATTTGAAATGTGTGAATGTATGGATAAACGGGGAAAGTGGTTCCATATGAAGAATTTTTCCAAAGGGATGTAAATGAATGGGAAGAATCTCTGTTGCGACTTGTCCTTCTTCAATGCGATATTCTGGTAATGTATATAAACCACCCCAGATCCCTTTTGCTGGACGCTTTTCAAGCAAAATACGGTCATTTAATTGAATGATTAGCATAAGAGTATTGCGTTGTGGTAATTGTTTTTTAGCCTTTTTGGTCGGCAAATCTGCAATACAATTTCGTTGTTTTGCTAGGCAATGATTGGTAAAAGGGCATTGATTGCAAAGCGGTGATGATCGTGTGCAAATCGTTGCACCTAAGTCCATTAATCCTTGGGTATAGGCTTCGATGTCGCTATTAGGTAATAATGTTTCCGCAAGATGCCAAAAACGTTTTTTACCAGCAGTATTAGCAACTGAATCAGTCAGGGCAAAGATTCGAGATAAAATTCTTACCACATTACCATCCATAATAGCGGCTTTTTTTCCGGCTGAAAAAACCGCGATGGCAGCCGCTGTTGATCGTCCGATGCCAGGTAATGTTTCTAATATCGTAGGATCAGTTGGAAAGGTGCCGTCATATTCTGATGCAATAATTTGTGCACATCGATGCAGATTTCGAGCTCTGGAATAGTAGCCTAAACCGCTCCACTGGTGCATGACTTCATCAGACGAGGCATTGGCAAGTGCGTTGATTGTCGGAAAATAATCAAGAAAGCGCCTATAGTATGGAATAACGGTGATGACTTGCGTTTGCTGAAGCATAATTTCCGATAACCAAATATGATAAGTATCGCGAGTATTTTGCCAAGGTAGATCGTGGCGCCCATATTGTTTTTGCCAATGGATGATTATTTTTGCGAATTCGGTCAAAGTTTTTAATGCTGTTTCAAATATTGGGTGTTGACTCATTTTCTGATAAAAGGATGGTACTTGCTGTTATTGTGTAATGAATAGCTATTATTATGAAAATATTGGACAAATTTTTAGAGTTCTGCCACACTTATTATAGTCGTTGAAGATTTTTCTATAGATGATCTTGAAAAAGAAATAAGTACCCCAATTTTTAAGGGAACGATTTTTTTATTAACTGGGTGACAAAATGACTCCTACTATCATTACGAAAGGAATCAAGGCTGGAGAAGCTATGCAGGACTACGTAATGGAAAAACTCAAAGGATTGATGAGTTATTCTCAGGATAGTATCCGTTCCGTTACTGTACGGCTGTCAGACACGAATAGAATTAAAAAAGGGATGAAGAAAAGATGTCTTGTCCACTTAGAATTACCAGGCTTGCCATCAATTGTTGTGACAAAATTCGCTTCAGATGTGCAAGGTGCTGTTGACAGTGCAATGCATCATGCATCAGGTTTATTAAATAAGACCCTTTCTAAGGTTAAAGATATTCCGCATACGACTTTGCCTTTGTACTTTAATAAGCCTTGGTTATTAGCGGTATAATTTTCGTAGGTGAATTGATGGAGAAGGAACCGATTAAGGTTCCTTTTTTATTAGTGTTATCAATGTGTTATTGAAAATATGATGAAAAAAATTTTTGTGGGATTGTTTTTTGCGATGTTAATGGTTGCAAAGGGCAGTATTGCTGCGGCTGAGGAGTTAGCTCAGCCCTTTGCAAAAGGCGGATTAAATCCCTATAACCGCTTTTTTATGGGAACGACTTATTTATCAAATTTAGTTTCTGGTGATGCTTGGCAAGTTTCTGTATCAAATGTAACTTTTGAAAAAGGCGCAAGAACGAATTGGCATTATCATACAGGCGGGCAAATCTTACTGGTAACAGCCGGGAGCGGAAGATATCAAGAAAAAGGCAAAGCATTAAGAATTCTTCAGCAAGGTGATGTGATCCAGGTTTTGCCAAATACGATCCACTGGCATGGTGCTGCGCCAGATTGTGAATTGGCACATATTGCAATTATGCCGAATAAGACAAATAACCAAACTATATGGTTAGCTCCGGTCACAAATGAGGAATATCACTAATAAATACGATATCTTTTAATTTTTGGATAAATAGCGATGTCTGAGTCTACATGTCCATCATGCGGTGCCCCTATTGATCATTCTAAGGCGGTTTGCCAATTTTGTGGGCGATCCATTATTTCTGTTAAGAAAACGGGCGATTCTTCACAATTAGCTCAGAAAGGAGATGTGTCAGTTGATGCCCAGTTTGGTCACGCTGAAAATTCTTTGCAATCACCGCAAAAAATATTGATGAGTGAGCGAGTTGACAGTCATCATATATCCCAATCCTCATCGAGACGTAATCGGCATATGCGAATGATCGGGCCTATTATTTTTCTTTTTTTTGTTGGGTTTATTTTGTATCAGTGGGTCAGTCAGAGTCATAACGATTTCAGAAATAAAGAGGATAGTGTGACTCAATCGTCTAAAACTGAAAAATCGGAACAAGTTGTGGTTTTGACAGGAGTTAATGACGATAATACAGAAATATCGATTGATGCTAATGCTTTGTATATGGCGATGAAGCAAAAAGCAGCATTATCTAATAAACGTTATGCAAGGGCTTGGCGTCAAATCCCATCGGAAATTCGTAGTTCCTTACAGCAGTCAATCCGTGATTTACCTAAGCAGGTTGACGCAAAGTGTCAATCGTTATCTCGGCAATATATGTCAACACAACAGGACTTGGAGCGTCGAGCAATTTATCTAAAATGTAGTATGGAACATCAAGACCGATTAAGCGCAGCAATAGAGAGTTATGCTAAAGATTATGCTAATGGAGAAGCGGGAGATTTTCAAACTTATGTTTCTCCCGATGAATTGTTAAATATGCGTTGGATTTATCAAAACAGCCGCTGATATTTTCCCTCGCTAGATGGCGAGGGATTCAGACGAGTCAAAAATGATTTTTTAATTATTCAATTTTAGATTTTTCACGTAGGCTATTGATATATTGTTCGCATTTGACTTTCTCAATATCATTTCTAACACGTGCTTTCATTTGATCATAGGTTGGAAGTGATTTTGAATCAATGAGCTTAATAATATGATAACCAAATGGAGAGGCAATAGGAGATGAGGTTATTTTGCCTTTATTAAGAGCCATCATCGCTTCAGCAAAAGGTTTAACATAGCTAGTTGCGGGTGTCCAACCCAGGTCTCCTCCATTTACCTTAGAACCATCAAGAGATTTAGAAGAAGCGAGTTTTTCAAAGTTAGCGCCTTTATTAAGTTGAGAGATAATCGCTTTTGCTTCTGATTCTGTTTTTACCAGGATATGTTTGGCATGATATTGTTTTCCTTGATTTAAAGAAAACCATTCATCATAACGGGCTTTAACTTCTTTATCTGAAATAGGGTTATTTTTAAGGTAGTTTCTTATTAAAGCCTCTTTAAGCATTTCTCGGCGTGCCATATCCATTTGTTGCTTAAATGTTGAGTCATTGGCAAGCCCTTGTTTTTCTGCTTCTTGAACCATAACTTCATCAATGATCAGTTCTTCACGAATAGCTTTACGTAGTTCAGGCGTATCTTGATTTCCTCGAGCGATATAGTTTTTGACAAGAATATCGGATTTTTCCATAGGAATGCTTTTGCCATTAACTGTTGCAATGTCTTTTGCAAAAGCAAAAGAGGTGATTGCAAGTGCTAGGATGCTAGAAGTGAATAACTTTTTCATGGGAATACCTTTCAGTTGCAATAATATTGACTATACAATGATTTTGATTAGATGCGAAAGCATTTCTTTGAATGATGCAAAAAGCGTGGAGTGTTTTTGAGTCAGCGAATATTGATTGTTTAAAAAATCCCTAGAAAGAATTCTCTTTCTAGGGATTTTTAATTCAACAGTAAGAAAACTTATTCAACTTTAGCTTTTTCACGCAAGCTTCTAGCATATTGGGCAAATTTAGCTTGTTCAATTTCGTGTTTTAAAGACGGTTTAATTTGTTCATATTTGGGCGGAACGAAATTGCGGGAATCAACCATTTTGAGAATCACAACAGCACCATTGACTGGAACTTGAGTTGTTTCTCCTTTTTTCAATTTAGAGACGATTCCACCAAGGCCTGTTTTTTCAGGAACCCAACCAATATCTCCTCCATTAGCGCCGCTGGTTTTATCAATGGATTTAGAGGTGGCTAGTTTCTCAAAGTTGCCACCTTTATTAAGTTGGGAAATGATGTCTTTTGCTTCGGTGTCTTTTTTAACAACGATTTGCTTAACATGATATTCCTTTCCTTTTCGGGCGGCCATGATTTGGTCATACTGAGCTTTGACTTCCTTATCTTCAACGGGATTTTTCTTAAAGTATTCTTTAATCAAGGATTGCTTAAGTAAGGTACGACGCCCAATTTCCAGTTGTTCTTTAAAGTCATTTGCATTAGCAAGTCCTTGTTTTTCTGCTTCTTGAACTAGAACTTCGTCCATGATGAGATCTTCTCTAACGCCTTTGCGCATATCATCGGATTCTTTTGCGCCTTGCGCAACATAACTTTTAATAATTGCATCAGATCGTTCAGATGGAATACCTTTGCCATTAACTGTTGCAATATCTTTTGCAAAGACAGTGGCAGACATCATCGCAAGTGCAAGCGTTCCGAGGACAAAAGATTTTTTCATAGGATTAAATTTTTAGTTAAAAGAAATGCTGACTATACAATGAAATTGATCGAATGTTTTAGGTTGTTTCAAATTTTTTCATTATTTCGTCCATTTTGAGTGGATGAATGATCATCACCTTAATAAGAGGACCATAAAGTTCTTGATAAAATCAAATAGGCAGCAATAAATAGGAGTTTTATGAATATTGGTATCCGTGTTTTTATCGTCAT
This sequence comes from uncultured Oxalobacter sp., assembly GCA_934401755.1. Classification (GTDB taxonomy): domain Bacteria; phylum Pseudomonadota; class Gammaproteobacteria; order Burkholderiales; family Burkholderiaceae_D; genus Oxalobacter. The sequence continues at coordinate 72,278 of CAKRSU010000003.1, read as the reverse complement.
AGTATGCATAATATGTGGGGTTATGCAAAAAGCACGAGCACTTAATCCCGCAGATCCAAATAAGGTTTTGCATCTATCTTTTTCTGCGCCAGAGACAGGTTTTGATCCTGCTGTAGCAAGTGACTTGTATTCATCACAAGTTATTCGTTCAATTTACGAAACATTATTAACTTATGATTATTTGGCACGTCCCGTGAAGTTAATTCCTGGAACGGCCGCTTCAATGCCTAAAGTGTCTGCAGATGGTAAAACTTATACCATTACGATTAAAAAAGGAATTTATTTTGCGGATGATCCAGTATTTAAAGGAAAGCCGCGTGAATTAGTTGCTGCAGATTATATTTATTCATTAAAGCGTTTAATGGATCCAATGATTAGGTCTTCGTGGGGATGGCTGATACAAGGAAAAATTATAGGATTGGATGCATTAGCGGCTCAAGCAGAAAAAACAGGACAATTTGATTATCATGCCAAGATATCGGGGTTGAAGTTAATCAATCGTTATACCTTTCAGATTCGTCTAGTGCATCCTGAGCCAAATTTATTACATATTCTCGCACATTATCCAACAGCTGCTGTCGCACAGGAAGTCGCTGTGCATTATCGTGATCAAAATGGACAAATTATGGCCAACCCCGTTGGTACAGGGCCCTATCGTTTAGAAAATTGGCAAAGGGGCTCTCGTATTGTATTAACCGCTAATCCGATTTATAGAGGGTTTAGTTGGCAGTTTGAGGCAAATGATATAAATGATCAACAACTTGTTGATGTCATGAAAGGTAAAATGATGCCACAAATTGGACGAGTTGTAATTGATGTTATTCCAGAAGAGCAATCTCGTTGGCTCGCTTTTCAAAATCGTGAAATTGATTTATTGAGCTTAGAAGGACCATTAGCATTTCAAGCATTAACAGGCGGAGAATTGATGCCGGAATTGGCCGAAATGGGAATTAGATTATCACGATATGTAGAACCTGAATTAGCACAATTTTATTTTAATATGCGCAATCCCATAGTAGGGGGACTTTCAAAAGAAAAGATTGCGTTACGTCGTGCCATTATTATGGCGCATAATGTACAAGAAGAAATTGATATTGTTTGGAATGGGCAAGCTGTAAAGCTTAATTTTCCTATTCCGCCTGGAGTAGCTGGATATGATGATACTTACTCAGGGATTATTGATTTTGAACCGGATATTGCGAATGCGTTGCTTGATCGTTATGGATATACAAAAGGGAGCGATGGCTGGCGGCGAATGCCAGATGGTTCGCCACTAGTTATTGTTTTTTCTGCGCGTTCAGATTCAACGGGACAGCAGCAATTAGAGTCATGGAAGAAAACTTTTGATCGATTATCGATCCAGATGAAAGATGATCGAAGGCCTTTCCCTGATTTAATTAAAGCAGAAAAACAGTGTCAATTGATGATGCGAGAAATGGTTTGGATTGCCGATTATCCTGATGGGAATAATTTTATGCAATTATTCTATGGACCGCATATTGGTCAAAGTAATCATGGTTGTATGAGCATACCAGAATTTGATGCTTTTTATGAGGCAGCTGCAAGATTACCTGATGGAGAGAAACGAGATTTGTTGTACCATAAGATGGCAAGACTATTAGAAGTTTATACTCCGACTGGTATAGGGTATGCTCGCTATCGAAATATGCTATCTCAACCCTATGTTATTGGATACAAAAAGCATCCTGTGATGCATAATGAGTGGGTTTATAGCGATATTGATCTGAGTCAAAATAATCAGTGATCTCTGTTCAGTATCAGGCTATTATTCCATTTTTTTCAATCATTGATTTTAAAAAGATGAAAAAACGTATTCCTATTATGCGCTTTTTGTTAAAGCCCCTGTTAATCGCATTGAGCGTATTTGTGGCGATGCCAGTAATGGCCGATCGTCCCGTAATTTCAGTATTTGACGCTGCTAGTATTGAGTCTCAGTGTACAATGCAGTTAGAGACTTTGAAAAAAGGTGTTGATGATTTAAGTGCTTTACCCGTTGAAACTCTTGAAGGGGCCGATGCATTTTTGCGGGGATGGAATCGTTTGCAAATTGGTATTGAAGATCTTGATGGTCCTATGACTTTATTGGGGCGAGTCTCTCCGGATGCGGAAGTGAGAAAACAGGCGGATGCTTGTTCCATTAAAGTCCAAAAGTTCATTACAGATGTTTATCAAAATGACAAACTCTATAGCAACATGCGGGTAGTTCGTATTAATGACGATGAAGAACGCAAATTACGTCAAGATGTTGTGAGTGCTTATGAGGATGCTGGCATTTCATTGCCACCGGCAAAGCGCAACCGTGTTGCAAAAATTGTTGAGCGTTTAGCTGAAATTGATCAGCTTTTTAGTAAAAATTTACGTGAAAATCCTAATCGGGTGCTGTTAAGTGCGGCAGAATTAGAGGGCATGCCGAAGGAATATTTAGACCGCTTACAAAAAGATCCCAAAACGGGAGAATATTCATTAGGATTCTCTTATCCGGAATATTTGCCATTTATGCAATATGCCAACAATGATAAAGCGCGGGAGAAATATCGTTTTGCTTTTATTAATCGTGGGACAAAAGCGAATTTGGATTTATTGCAAGAAGCGGTTCAATTACGTCATGAATTAGCGGTTTTGGAAGGTTATCGTAGTTTTGCTGATTTTGCTTTGCGACGTCGTATGGCGAAGAAACCAGCTGCGGTGGATATCTTTTTAGATGATGTCCAAAAAATTGTTTTACAAACAGAAAAAGTTGAGTTAAATGATTTAAAGGCGTTTAAAGCACAGGTAAGGGGGATTCCTCTTGCATCTGCAAATATCCATCATTGGGATGTTAATTATTGGTTAACTCGCTATAAAGAACAGCATTTTGGAATTAATCAAAATAATTTACGTCACTATTTTCCAACACAAGCCTCTGTAAATTGGGCAATGGGATTAGCCAGTACTTTGTATGGATTAGAATTTAGGAAAGCGAATGTGCAGACATGGCATGATGATGTCCAATATTATGAAGTGTTGGATAAAAAGGAAAATAAGATCATTGGTGGTATTTATTTAGATCTATTTCCTCGTCAGGATAAGTATGGTCATGCGGCTTCGTTCCCTGTTCAAGGCGCTAGTACACTGGAGAATCGATTACCAATTTCAGTGTTAGTTGCTAATTTTAATCGTGATGGTTTAGATATCAGTGAATTAGAAACGCTGCTCCATGAATTTGGTCATGTTTTGCATGGCGTGATGTCAAAAACACGATTTGTTGAGCAATCGGGGACAAGTGTTGAACGTGATTTTGTAGAAGCGCCTTCGCAAATGTTTGAAGAGTGGGCCTATGATTATCATGCATTGTCATTGTTACCTCAATATGCCTCTGGAAATTGTCCTCAAATTACAAAGCCAATGCTCAAGCAGATTAATGATGCTCGCAAGTTTGGTCGAGGTATTTTCTATTCTCGCCAAACATTGTATGCAAAATATGATATGGCGCTTTATAGTGGGGAAAAACGGGATGTCATGGCAGTATGGGAAAAGCTCGAAAGTGAAACACCGATGGGCTATGATCCCGGCACTCAATTTCCTGGGCAATTCGGTCATATTATAAGTGGCTATGCTGCGGGTTATTATGGTTATATGTGGTCTAAAGTGTTGGCATTAGATATGTTGTCACGTTTTAATGGTCAGTTAATGAATCCGATGGTTGGACAGTTTTATCGTAAGACCATCCTAGAACGAGGGAGTGAATTACCCGCAGATCGTATGGTTCGTTATTTCTTAGGACGTTCGCCTGATAGTGCGGCGTTTTATGAGGACTTAAGCGGACTGGAACTTAAAAAGTAATCGAAATAAAGTCGCCTTGCATGATTTGCAAGGCGATTGTTTTGTAAGATGATGATTTATTGTATTAGACGTTTATGGCAAATGATTCCTACATTGTTAGGGGTATTGTTGCTCGTCTTTTTTCTATTTAATTGGGTTGGAGGAGATCCTGCTTATGTGTTAGCTGGAAAAATTTCAAACCCTAATCAAATTGCGAATATTCGTCATCAACTTGGATTAGATGAACCTATTTATATCCAGTTGTGGATTTTTATCAAGCAGATTATCTGCTTTGATTTTGGGAGTAGTTGGAGTACGGGGGAATTGGTGTCTGACATTATTTTGTCTCGTTTGGGACCTTCGCTGATGTTACTGATTCCATTAACCATTCTTGAAACATTGGTGGCTATTGCGCTAGGACTTGCTGTTGCTTATGTTCGGGGATCTTTGACCGATAAGATGATTATGATCATTTGTACGATCGGTATGGCCATTAGTATTCTCGTTTATATTATTGTTTTTCAATATTGGTTAGCCTATAAGTTAGGATGGTTCCCCGTGCAAGGATGGGGGGAATCATGGCTATATTCATTACGTTATGCCTTATTGCCCATATTGATTTTGCTGATGGTTAGTATTGCACCCAATTTGCGACTTTATCGAACCTTTATGCTTGATGAGTTTGGACAAGATTATGTTCGGACAGCTCGTGCAAAAGGATTATCTGAAAAACGGATTCTTTGGATCCATGTATTGCGTAATGCTGCCATTCCAATTGTGACATACGTGATGTCGAATTTACCCTCTTTGTTAGTGGGCGCTTTTTTGGTAGAACGTTTTTTTTCGATTCCTGGTATTGGTCGGGAAATTATTCTTGCCGTGGAGCGAAGTGATTTTCCTGTCGTAAAAGCCATTACTATTTATGTTGCAATTGCGACCATGGTCTTTAATCTGCTCGCCGATTTGCTTTACCAAAAGATTGATCCACGGGTTCATTTACAATGAATAAAATGGATAATTCTCAATTACCTATATTGTCCGATAGTCTATGGCGCTTGGCATGGAGGCGATTGAAATCCGATCGTGTGTCAATGGTGTCACTAGTTGTTATTGGTATTTTTATTGGGATACTCGCTCTATCTTTTTTGGGAATCATTGCATCAGATTGGAATAAAGAGGTTGGTGTCCATTATGCGCCTCCTCATTTTTTAGGAACAGAACGAATAGTTTCCCGTTCAATAAATCATCAAAATATTCATGATGTTCCAGAAAATCCACGGGATCCGCTGAGATATGTGATTCGGCAATTGAAACAAGATATCCGTGAACACCGGATTTCATCAAGAAAAACGGTACAAGATTACGGCATAAAAGATCCGTTACAAGCCGATTTGGATGCGATTAAGAGTCAGCATTTACCAATTGCTAACGAAGATGTTCGTCAGGAAACGTTACTATTTGGCGCCGATAAATGGGGTCATGATGTGATTAAAAAAGTGATTAAAGGATCGGAAACATCGGTTATTGTGGGGCTCGTAGCGGCATTCGTTGCGACATTGATAGGAACCGTTTTAGGGGCATTATCAGGATATTTTGGCGGATGGTTAGATGATTGTTTGAATTGGTTTTACAGTATTTTTACATCAATTCCTTATCTTTTGCTGATTCTTGCCGTGGCGGCTGTACTTCAAAGCAAAGGGATTATGACAATTATTCTGATTTTGGGTTTAACGGGGTGGACAGGCGTTTTTCGTTTAGTACGAGCTGAGTATATCAAACATCGACAACGAGAATACGTGATGGCAGCTGGTGCAATTGGAGCTTCCCATTGGCGTCGAATGTTTATTCATATTTTTCCTAATATCAGTCACATTCCTTTGGTGCAGTTTTCTTTAATGTCTGTTGGGTTTATCAAGTCTGAAGTTATTTTAAGTTTTTTAGGATTTGGCGTACCAGTGGGTGTTGTTTCTTGGGGAAGCATACTAAATGAAGCACAAAATGAATTGATTCTCGGCAAATGGTGGCAGTTAGTGGCTGTCACGATTGTCATGGCGATATTGATTACGGCATTATCCTTGTTTACAGATGGATTGCGGGATGCCTTAGATCCTAAAATCAATCGGGGGGATTCATGAATGACAATCATATTTTATTGAAGGTCCGCCATTTAAGGGTCTCATTTAAAATAGCGAAAGATTCATTGACCGAAGTATTAAAAGGGATTTCATTTGATATACCAGAAAGCCGAACAGTTGCTTTGGTCGGCGAATCGGGTAGCGGTAAATCAGTGACTGCATTAGCCATTATGGGGCTTTTATCGCCTGATGTTGCTCAAATTAGTTCAACATCTTCCGTGGTTTTTGAAGGGCAAGAATTATTGACTATGCCGATGACTGATCGTCGAAAGTTATGTGGTGCAGCCATATCAATGATTTTTCAAGATCCGATGTCATCGCTAAATCCAGTTTTTACGGTGGGGTATCAAATTAGCGAAGTATTACGTTTGCATCGGAAAATGGATAAAGCCCAAGCGAAAATTCAAACGATAAAATTGCTAGCAGAAGTAGGAATTCCTGATCCAGAAAGCCGTATTAATAGTTATCCGCATCAGCTCTCAGGCGGGCAGCAACAGCGTGTGATGATTGCAATGGCCATTGCTTGTGAACCGAAATTACTTATTGCTGATGAGCCAACGACGGCATTAGATGTAACCGTGCAGCGACAAATTATGGCGTTGCTTCAAACACTGCAAAATCGCCATAAGATGTCAGTTTTATTTATCACACATGATTTGCAGTTAGTTTCTGAAATAGCCGATGATGTTGTTGTTATCCGGTATGGAAAGGTGAAAGAACAAGCGCCGGTTGACCAGATATTTATGCATCCATCTGATCCATATACACGAGCTTTGATGCTATGTCGTCCGCCAATGAATACTCGCCCTACTCATTTACCTGTTATTAATGATGTGATCTCAGCGGGTGGAAAAATCCCTAATGCAATGGGAGAGCGAGTGCGAGGGTATCGGGCAAATGACAAAATTATTCTAGAGGCTAAGCATCTTTTTAAAACTTTCGAAGTAAGAAGAGGCTTTTTTCAAAAGAAGGTTTTTCATGCAGTTAAAGATGTTTCTTTTACATTGCCTTATCGAAAGACATTAGGTATCGTTGGTGAATCGGGGTCGGGTAAAACAACATTAGGTTTAACTGTCATGCGCTTACATCAAGCGAATTCTGGTCAGGTTATATTTGATGGCAATGATATTCTTGCTATGACGGAAACGGAATTTTTGCCCTTTAAGCGAAAGATTCAGGTTATTTTCCAAAATCCATATGCTTCATTAAATCCACGTTTTACGATAGGACAGATTCTTATGGAGCCAATGTTGTTGCATGGTATTGGTGATGGATTATCAGATCGACGGGATTTAGCTTATGAGTGGCTAAAACGAGTTGGATTACCATCTGAGGCGTTTAAGCGTTATCCCCATGAATTTTCTGGTGGACAGCGTCAACGTATTGCTATTGCACGTTGTTTGACCATGCAACCTGAAGTGATATTGTGTGATGAATCAGTATCTGCTTTAGATGTGTCAGTGCAAGCGCAAATTTTGAATTTACTGCAGGATTTGCAAGATGAATTTGGTTTGTCTTATCTGTTTATTTCTCATGATTTGTCCGTTGTGAAATATATGGCGGATCAAGTCATGGTGATGAAAGGCGGAGAAGTCGTAGAAATGGCAAATTCAGATGAGATTTATCAAAATCCATCGCATCCTTATACACGTGAATTGCTTGCTGCAATTCCTAAGGACAAGTATTCAATGAGAACATTTTGAGTAATACAGCGTTTTAACTGAATGAGGGTTGTTGATATCGAATGATTGAGGATTTTTAATGTTACATTCGGATAAAGAAATTGATCAAATTATTTGGGATGCGATCGCAGATAGTGATATTCAGAGTGATTTTATTTGTTATGTTGTTCATAGTTTAAATGAAGCGGCTCATTTAGCAGAGGCTCGTGAAAGAATAAAAATATCACGACCAATGGCGCCTGCAATGCATTATTTAAAAGCAGTCATGATGATTCGAAATAAAGCGGAGGAAGGCGATCCTTGTGCGGCTTTTCATATGGGTAAAATTTACTCATTAGGAATTGGTGTTATGCGTGATGTCGATCACGGTATCAAGTGGTATGAAAAGGCAATGGCGCTCGGTGAAGCTCGGGCATTTGCTAATATGGGATGGTTTTATCAAGAAGGAACCGGCGTCATTAAAAATGCTGAAAAAGCATTCGAATTGCTAAGTTATGCTGGAAATGATGGCGTGCAATCGGCAAAAACAGCTTCTGGTATGATGTTATTAAAGGGAGAGGGGTGCCCAAAGAATGTTGAATTAGGCCTTAGTTGGATTGAAGCAGCATTTTATGCCGGTTATTTAAATGCGGGTAATTATTTATCGGATCTTTATTTTGAAGGAAAATTTGTTCCCAAAGATGTCGTTAAAAGCCATGAATGGCTTCAAAAAGTTGCTGAAGCTGGGGATGAACGGACGATGGCAATTTTAGGGTATCGATTAATTGCTGGTACGCATGGGATGCAAGATATTGATGCCGGAATGGCATGGATGCAAAAAGCAATCGATCTAAAATGTCATCAAGCGTTTCTTTGGTTTGCTTCATTGTATCGTAAGGGACTCGGTGTTTCTCAAGATACTGGAAAAATGATTCAGTTACTCGAACAAGGGATTGCAGCAGGTAGTACAGATTGTGAACGTGCCCTTGAACAAATCTTTCAAGAACAAGGCATAATGAATCAGATGTCTAAAACTGTGCAGTAACTTTTTTTGAATGTTGTCTTCTGTAAAAGAAGTGCGAGTTATTCATAAATAGTGCTAATCTAACAATGTTTGATTAGAAGTCATCCCTTCTCTTCGCGCAGGTAAGTCGTATTCAGATGGGATACGCAATGTCATGATAAAACGCATTATGTTTTTCGTAAAATTCGTTTTTATCGAAACAGAGAAAGTAACATAATATAACGCTCTGTTTGCGCACCAATAAGCAATAAATAAAGTGATGAATCAGCGCTGTAAAGTGCTTTTTCGTCAATGTCTGTTTGAATGAGTTTGTGGATTTTTTGAGTGAATAGGTGATATATGATTCGTCAATGTGCCATTATTTTCGGCTGTCTTGCGATAGCAGAATTTATTGTTCATGTGTTCAATATTCAATTTCCGGCACCATTAATCGGTATGTTATTGTTAACCGTGCTGTTGAAGGTAAAAGTTGTAAAACTAGAATGGGTTAAAGGATTTGCTGATTTTCTGATTGCTAATATGGGGCTTTTCTTTGTGCCTCCTGGTGTTGCATTAATGCTTTATCTCGATATTATTGAAGCGCAGTTATTACCCATTGTTGTAGCAACTGTGGTGAGTACTTTATTTGTTCTGGTATCGACAGGTTGGGTTTATCAGTTTTTGCGGAGGATACTATGACTGAATTCCTACATAGTGAGTTGTTTGCCATTACATTAACCATTGTCGTTTATTGGGTTTTCCAATTAGTCCAGAAAAAAACAGGGCTTGTTGCATTAAATCCTATTTTATTGGCAATTATTGTTATTATTTTATTATTAAAATGGTCAGGGACCTCTTACGAAACTTACGATGAGGGCGGTAAATATATTGCATTCTTGCTTAAACCTGCGATTGTTGCGCTTGGTATTCCGTTGTATATGCAATTAGAGCAGATTCGTAAACAGACTGTGCAGATTCTTGCTTGTCAATTAACAGCCTGTGTAATTGGTGCTGCGTCGGCATTTTTGATTGCAAAATATCTGGGAGCAACCGTTGATGTTGCGATTTCTTTGGCGCCAAAATCTGCGACAACACCGTTGGCGATGGAGGTGACGAAGTTAATGGGAGGTATTCCTTCATTAACCGCAATTATTGTCATTTTGACAGGAATTTTTGGCGCTATTATTGGATTACCAGTCCTTAGACTTTGTGGGATTAAAAGTCCGATTGCACAAGGGTTATCAATGGGAGCCGCAGCACATGCTGTAGGGACATCTCATTGCATGAATAAGAATATTCATCTTGGCGTATATTCAAGTTTAGGACTGATTGTGAATGGTACTTTAACAGGGGTGTTAACGCCGTATATTTTGCAGCTATTGGGCGTTTAATGATGACATGTATTTTTTGCTTTACGGCATCGCCACTAGAAGTGGTGTCCCAAATCGCTATTTACGATGATAGTAAAAGATCCCATTTTGGTTGAGCTTTTCAACTTGGTTAAGTTGTTCAAGATAGTTAAGATGAGCAATCGCTTCGCCCATAGCAAACTGGCATTGATGAGCATCGGTAATCTCTCTATTAAATAATTTCGGCATAATAGCGCATGCGGTTTGAGGTTTTGAACAATGGTTTAGAATAAGTTTTAAACGCTCTTTATGATGAAATTCCAGAAAGTCGATTCGTTCATTAATGCCTAAAAAAGGTCTTCCGTGAGAGGGAAGGACTAATGTATCAGGTGGTAATTTTCGAAACTTTTGCAAAGAATCTAAAAAATCTTTTAATGGGTTGCCATTAGGGCAAAAAGCGCTAACAGGGACATTGGTTGAAATGCTGGGTAAAAGCATATCGCCTGAAATGAGTATTTTTAAATCCGCACAGAAAAGGGCGGCATGTTCATAAGCGTGCCCAAAACCTGTAATGACTTCCCATGTATGTTCCCCGATAAGGATGATGTCATTTTCCCGTATTGCTTGATAAGTTTGAGGCAGGATTGGGCAACCAGCTTTCATAGCATTGCCGCGTTTTTTTAAAGCATTAAGACGGGCATTATCGAGTCCGTGTTTTTTAAAAAGCGAGCACATGGCTGCAATAGTGTAATTACCAATTTGGTTAATGTGTGCTAGTGCCGTTAAGTATTCACTTTGAGTGATCCATAGGGGTGCCTCTGTTTTTTGCTGTAACCATCCCGATAAACCGATATGATCAGGATGGCTATGTGTGATAATTTGACGGATAAGCGGATATGTTGATAATTTTTTCTCCCAAATTGCTTTTCCGTTTTCCCAAGTGACGCCAGTATCAATACATGTCCAGCCATGATTATCATTAATGAGCCAGATATTGACATGATTTAATACAAAAGGGAGTGGCATCCGCAGCCATCGTATTTCTGGTGTAATTGCAATATCTTCCCCATAGGCTGGAACATAGCTGCCTAATGGATAATGAATATTATTCATAAACCGTATAAAGCATTCGAAAGTGAAATACCAATACCCATCTATTTAATAAATTGAGCTTAGTAAAGGTTATTAAGATAAGTTATCGATCGGAAACAGGAATGGCTACTTTTTTGACTTTTCCAAATTTCATTTCAATAATCGCATCAGATGCAGCATCTGCACGAGCGTCATGCAAGAAGCGTTGTAGATCGATTTCGTAAGCTTCATCGCCTAGTGCTTGAATGATAGCGCCAGCATTGACTTTACGAACGGCATTGAGAATCGTTAACCAATAATCACGTTGTGGATAAGGAATTGATTCCGTACTTTTTTCACCATATCCACGTCCTCTTAAATCACATTCTGTTGCATCAATGACATGTTTAAAGCGTTCTGGTCGACGAAAAGCATCGCATCGCTCCAATACCATGACGGCAAGTTTAGAAGGCAGCTCGATGCTACGACGAATCATGCCATGTTCTCTAGCAATCATGACTGCCGTTTCACGATAAAAGTTAGAAACATGTAATCGCCGGCAGACTTTATCAACAATGACGGCTCCTCGTTCTTCATGTGCGCGATGATGGGGCCATTGATTAGGAGGCGTTGTTCCTTTTCCGAGATCATGAAGTAATACACCAAAACGAACGGGTAACGGATAGTTTTGTTTAGCCGCGTAATCTAAGGCCAACATCGTATGCCGATCTGTATAAATTTCAGGATGAAACTTTTCAGGCTGAGGAACATTCCAAAGGGCTTCAATTTCTGGAAAAATTCGTGCTAAAGCACCGCATTCATGTAGTAAATCAATCATCCGTGAAGGTTTTTCTTCCATTAATCCAACGGATAATTCTTTCCAAATTCGTTCAGGTACTAAGGCATCTACTTCGCCACTTTGTACCATTTCTTTCATTAATGCCATGGTTTCTGGCGCAACTGAAAAATCAGTATAACGGGCAGAAAAACGAGCCACTCTGAGAATGCGAACAGGATCTTCTCGGAAGGCATCAGACACATGTCTAAAGATTTTATGGGTAATATCTTTTTGGCCATTAAAAGGATCAATGATATTGCCATTAGCATCCATTGCCATGGCATTGATGGTTAAATCGCGTCGGCTAAGATCTTCTTCTAAAGTGACCGATGGATCGGAGTGAACGATAAACCCTTTATAGCCAGGCGCAACTTTGCGTTCTGTTCTTGCAAGAGCATATTCTTCTTTAGTTTTGGGGTGTAGAAAAACGGGAAATTCTTTCCCAACAGGCGTATAGCCAAGCGATATCATTTCTTCTGTGTTGGATCCAACGACAACATAATCAGTATCATGGATGGGGCGATCCATGATCATATCGCGAACACTGCCGCCAACTTTATATATTTTCATAAATCCTCCCTGTTTTTTTTATCATCAGTTATCAGGGACAAGTCAGATCTATCTGCTTGATTATTTTCTCTCTGATTCTTATTTAGATTATATAGTTTTTATATGAAAATTGTGTGTCAGGGTTCAATCGTTCCTAAACGTTTTTTCAGAGATTGCGTACGGCTCCCTAATTCTCCAGCATAATAAGTGGTGTTATATAAAACCTTTTTGACGTAGTCTCGAGTTTCTACAAATGGAATAGATTCCGCAAATATTGCGCCTTCAACCGCATGAGGTAGTGTTGATTTCCATCGTTTTGGTCGCCCTGGCCCCGCATTGTATCCAGCGCTTGCCATCGCTTGAGAACCATTCAAGTTACGTAATGTCATATCCAGATAAGCTGTTCCCAATTTAATATTAGTTTGCATATCAGTAATTTTGTCAGATGAATAATCAGTCATTCCGATTTTTTGGGCAATGTATTTTGCTGTTGAAGGCATCACTTGCATTAAACCTTGCGCACCGACATGTGATTTAGCTGCCGTTACGAATCGGGATTCTTGACGTACTAACCCATAAGCCCAAGCGATATCTAATCCTAATTCGTCGGTTGATGCTTTAAAATAGTCTAAATAAGGTGTTGGAAATCGTTGGTTACTTACAATGGTATTTTTTGTACGGTCAGAGGTATAAATCATTCGGTCCAATCGGCCAATTTTTCGAGCAAGTTCGGCTGCAATGAGAATTTGGCGATCTTCTGCCATGTGCCGTAGTTGCCAATTCCATTCACGAACGGCTTCGAATTGCCAGTCCATTGCATAGAATTTTCGGGCAAGAACCATCGTATCTGCCATCTGATTTAGTTCGCTATCAGAAACATAGAAATGACTAGATGGAATCATAACCCAGCCATTGAGTTCTTCTTCTGCCAACATGCCATAAAACGAAGATTCATCTTCGATAGACTTGAATAAATCATTGGCTTCGCCTCGCTTTCCTTCTTCTTTTAATGCTCTTGCTTTCCAATAAATCCAAGTGGAGTTTGTCTGTTGGTAAGGCGTCATGAGATCAATCCATGCTTTAACATGTGGCCAATCTTCATGACGCAGTGCGGTACGGACACGCCATTCATGGGCATATGGAGAAACGTTATCGGTGGTTGCTTTTTTCCAGTATTCGATCGCATCAGGTGCTAGAGCAACTGATGCAGGAATCGCAATACGACTCCATCCAATTGCCGTTTCAGATTCGGTTAAAGAAGATTGAAATGTATTGATTGAGGCTATGGCTGTAGAACGGTCTTTTACCGCCGCTTTTCCTAATGCTAATAAGTAAATTTCATGACTATTTCGGTCTTTACCAGGACCCTTTGCTAAAAAGGGGGAAGGATTACTTAAAGCACTAGTAACGGTATTTGTGGAAGCGCCCGCTAATGAGGCAGTCCGTGAGGCAAGAGAAGGAAGATTCGTATCTGCTGCAAGACGAACGAAATACCAAATATCATCCATTGACATTTGCTGCTTCAAAGCTAAGGCATGAAGTAATGTATAGGCAGTTTCGCCTGCTTTTTTAATGTTGAATCCTAGTAATTCTTTAGCTTCATTAACAACATTGGTCCCTTTTTCTGCTTTAGAGATTAAAGCATAGCATTTCACCTGGACATCATCGTTTAGTACAAATTTAGGATATTCTCGATCAAATATATCCCAGTTTTGACGTTCCCCTTGAATGAGAAGCCAGTCATTGCGTAAACGATCAGCAATAGCGGTTCCATCATATTTTGCAAGATAAGCTGAAACTTCTTCATCACTTGCATTGCGTAGATTCGATTTTAGTCGATAATAGTCCACATAAGAAGAAATCGGGTAGTTTTGCAAGCTATTAGCCAGTGCGATGGCTTTTTCGGTATCATGTTTACGAGCAGCTTCGCGTAATTGGCGAAAAGCCTCATCTTGAACAGGAGTGGTTGTTAATTCACGAGATGCTTCTGCGCAAGAGATCATCGTGAAAGTCGTCATAACTAGCAAGATCGTTCTGAAGCTTTTCCACATAACCAGATTCCAATATCAATAACAAAAATATGAGTTTACCACTACCGCAATCCAATGCAGGAGATTCGTCAGGGCTTGTTCAGAATAAAAAAAGTCTCAGGCAACAATTGTTATCGATTCGACAAGCCATTCCAGATCATTTACGAATGCAGTATAACCATTTGCTTTGTACTCAAATTGCATCATGGCTAAAAGAAAAGGCGATAAAAACGATCAGTGTCTATTTGCCTATCCGAGCAGAGCCTGATTTGGCTGAATTGTATGAAAGCTTGTCCGGAAAAATAGCGATGGCTTTACCATATGTTGCTGAAAAAAATGCGCCCTTACAATTTCTCGAATGGTTGCCGGGGCAAGAATTAATGGATGGCGCTTTTAATATTCCAATTCCTAAAACAATGAAACCGGTTTCATTACCAGAAGTGCTATTGATTCCTTGTGTAGGATATACTGCAGATCGTTATCGCTTAGGTTATGGCGGCGGTTTTTTTGATCGAACGCTTGAAGGACAAAAGAATATATTAACGATCGGTGTCGCCTATAGCTGTTTAAAAACGGCATTTAAAACGGATGTATTTGATATTCCGTTGAGCCTAATTATGACGGAACAAGGAATGGTGTGAAAAAACGGTTTATTTTTTTGGATTAATCGTCGTATTTCAATTTATTTTGAAATTGATAGTTCAAGACTTAAAAAGTATTGAATGAGCTATTCAATATGACGAAATTTCTTCCTTTTTCAGAAAAGATCGTGAAATAAATCGCCATTATGTTTTAATTGAATTATCTATTTTTTTATTATTAGTTACATGCGAATTTTGATTATCCGTGTTTCGTCATTGGGCGATGTTGTGCATAATTTACCAGTATTAGCTGATATTCATCAGCATTATCCTGATGCGGTTATTGATTGGGTGGTGGAAGAAGGTTTTGTTGGATTGGTCAAACAAAATCGTTATGTAACAAATGTAATTCCTTTTGCATTACGTCGTTGGCGAAAACATCCTTTTTCTGTTGCAACTTGGCGTGAATTTAAACAATTTCGTCAACACTTATCCGCATATGCCTATGATTGGGTATTTGATACACAAGGGTTATTAAAGACAGGAATCATCATGGGATTTTCTCAAACAACCTCGACAGGAAAAAAAGTAGGGTTAGGAAATCAAACTGATGGTTCGAGTTATGAACCGATTTCTCGATTTTTTCATGATGAAAGTATCAAAATGGAAAAACATATCCATGTTGTTGAGCGCAGTCGCGAAATGGTTGCTAAAGCACTGGGATATACTATCGATACGCCGCCTGATTTTGGTTTGGAGATTTCATCAAAACAATATAGTTGGTTACCACAACAACCATTTGTATTATTTTTTCATGGAACATCACGTGATTCCAAAAAATGGCCACACTCAAATTGGATTCGAATTGGTGAAATATTGCATGAACATCATTTACAAATTTTGCTACCTTGGGGAAATACAGCTGAGAAAAAAGAAGCGGAAAGTTTAGCAGCAGATCTTCGTCATGCAATTGTATTGCCTCGTCTTTCAATAACGGATATGACGATTTTAACGGGGCAAGCATCGTTTATTGTTGGAGTTGATACCGGGTTATCTCATTTGGCAGCAGCGTTTGATAAACCAACAGTCCAGATTTACTGCAATATTCCACGTTGGCGGACCAGTTGTGATTGGTCGCCACGAGTTATTAGTCTAGGCGGGGAACACGAAGTTCCCACTCTAGCTGCAGTAGAAGAGGCTGTCTACCAATTGTTACCTGGGTGAGGGAATAGGGAATCATTCCATTTCATTGGATGTTTGTCTTTGTGTATTATTAGAAGTTGGTAAAACCATTAACTTTTGTAAATCTTCTTCAGTTAGGTATTCAAAAACTTTAATAACATTTTGAACACCACTGACACCGGCTGCAACTCGTGCCGCATGTTCCCCTTCTTTTCGTGTTACACGTCCCATCAAATAGACCGTTCCTCGTTCGGTAACCGTTTTAAAAGCGGAAGAATAGAGATTTTTTTCAGCCAATAAGCTAGCACTTACTTTACTGGTGATTAAGGAATCATTAGAGCGTGAACCAAAACTGGATGGCGCTAAAATCGCTAATTCATTAATAACAGATTCAACGTTTTCGATTTCGGCAATAGCATTACCAATCGCTTGTTTGGTTGCTTCACTATCAACTTCACCCGTTAATAGTACTTTTTGATTAAAACTGGTGACATTAATATGGCTATTATTTCCTCCAATTTTATATGCGATATGTTCGCCTTTTAAGAGGATTGCTTTATCTTCAGTTTGAGCTCCGAGTGTACGGCGGTCGGTTGCTGCCATTCCTCCCCCTACAGCACCACCTGCTACCATAATGGGAACGCAAGCAGTTAGTGAACCCATCAAAATACTGGCAAGTATACATTTTGCCAACATATTTTTCCAAGGAAAGGCCAGTTTATTCATCGGTATCTTCTCCAAATAATGCCGCATCAATCCCATCACAAATGCAATGGATTGTTAGTAGGTGAACTTCTTGAATACGAGCGGTTCTATTGTGAGGCACACAAATTTCGACATCGTTTTCATTAAGAAGTTCTTTGATTTTTCCGCCATCTTTTCCTGTTAGTGCAACAACATGCATATCGCGTTCATGAGCAGCTTCAATAGCTGCTATGACATTAGCTGAATTACCAGATGTTGAGATCGCTAGCAAAATGTCACCAGGTTGTCCAAATGCTTGAACCTGTTTAATAAAGATATCTTGGTAACTATAGTCATTACCAATGGCGGTCATAATCGAAGAATCAGTGGTTAGCGCTATTGCTGGAAGTGGCATGCGTTCACGTTCAAAACGTCCTACTAATTCTGCGGCAAAGTGCTGACAATCTGCAGCAGACCCGCCATTTCCGCAAGCAAGAATTTTATTGTCTTGTGTCAAAGCGTTATACATGAGATCGGTTGCTCGTGAAATGGGGAGAGCAAGTTCTTGCGCTGCTTTTTTTTTCAATTCAGCGCTTTCATTAAAATGTTCCAAAATTCTTTGAGGTTTCATTTATGTTGTCTCAATTCATTATTGATATTGTTTTTGCGATAGCTTAATCAAGGGCAATCATCTCATTACTTCATGCTACAACATTAACACGATAAGAAAGTAATCTTTTGTAACGGCAGCATTTTTTATGGTATTAACGATTGTTTTGCTAAGGATATGGCAAAATCCAATAACTGTTTAATTGTGATGTTCCGGGAGGCCATTATGTTGTTACAGCCATTGATGGATATGATGTCTCATCAACAAATACCTAATGCTACATTATATGTGATTGGTACTCCAATCGGTAATATATGCGATATCAGTTTAAGAGCATTAGCAATTCTTGATGCAGCAGATGTCGTTGCTTGTGAAGATACGCGAAATACTCGAGCTTTATTAAATGCTTACCAATTGACCAAACCATTAATTGCAGCGCATCAACATAATGAACGAGAAGTCGCTCAACAATTAATTACTCGTCTTGAGAAAGGAGAGCGGGTTGCCTTGGTTTCTGATGCAGGAACGCCTGCAGTATCCGATCCAGGGGCAAAGATTGTGGATTCAGTTCGTTGTGCGGGATATCGTGTGGTTCCTGTCCCTGGACCATCTGCTGGCATTACCGCATTATCGGCATCAGGGTTTTCTGATGATCGCTTTATGTTTATTGGATTTCTTCCTGTAAAAAATACACAGCGATTAGAAGTATTGCAACAATTACGTGAAATACCGGCCGCATTGATTTTTTACGAAGCCCCTCATCGTATCATGGATATGTTAAAGGCACTTAATCAAATCTTTGAGCCAGAACGTCAAATCATGATTTCTCGTGAATTAACGAAGCTTTTCGAAGAGACTTGGCGAGGAACGTTATCAAGCGTAGAAGGATGGATGATCGCTGATAATAATCGAAGTAAGGGCGAGTTTGTGATTCTCGTTGAGGGTGCAAAAGCGAAGGAAAATCAAGAAGATGAAGCCTCAAAAAAAGTGTTATCTGTTTTATTAGAGGTTTTACCCGTAAGTGCCGCAGTTGCTACGGCAGTTAAACTAACGGGAAAAAAGAAAAATCATCTTTATGATTTAGCATTGCATCTTAAGGAATCAAGTGTAATCTGATTTAAAAGTCTATTGTTTTAAAAACCCCTTTAAGTAGATTACTACTTAAAGGGGGAGTTCATTTAGCAATAGATGGAGCTACAACTCCCTTCTAAGATAAAACAGATATCGCTTTAAGTCCTACTTAAAAACTCCACCGCAATCCTGCCGACACCTGATAAGTCGTTCTAGTAGGAGAGCCAGACGTCGTTTCCAACTCCCCATAAGCCGATAAATGCTTCGTTAAATTATAAGTACCCCCTAACGCATATTCCACCCAAGTACCGCCCATATCTTCATGATAACGTCGAGAAGTATTGTCTTTTTTCGCTTTGCTATCGGCATCACCTTCCCAATCATTTAAGACCGAGATCTTCGCATAAGCCGATCCCGCTTTGTCAGGAGACACCCAACCCGCAGCAACACCGAATCGACCAACCAAGGTTTTCATCGCATCTTGTTCGATTTTGACGCCATTAGAGGTTTTATAGTTAAAGCGGTTTAAATGACCATACATGAGTTCAACTTGAGGTTCGATATAGTAGTTCGTATTGGTAATGCCTAAACGCCAACCATATTCCGCAGAAAGAGAAGTCCCTGACGTATCAAAAGAACCTTTGGCTTTTTGACCGCCTAAATAATGCAGATCATAATCAGATGCCACATGATGGCGTTTCAAAGTAACATCGACAAATTGACCATCGTCATTCATCCAAGCGCCATAGAGCCCAAAGCTATAGAGCGTATCATCGGTTGAACCTTGTTTTAAAGTCCCATCCCCATCCGTATAAGAAGCCATACCGCCTAAGACAAAAGAACCGATCCGATGATCCACCCCGACCTGTAACGTCTTATACGTATTATGGTTCGATTGATATTGGCTTTGACCGGCAATTAAACGTGCCCAAGCCCCATCAGTATTCGGCATCGTTCTTAAGTCGCCCATCCGTTTATCGAGATCATTCATTTGAGCTCTAAAGCTTAAGAAATTATTAATGCCAATATCTTTTAAGCTTTCCATGACACGGTTCTTTTGTTCAGAGACTTGAACCATATTCCCTTGAGCATCCGTTAAAACGTCCAACTGACCGATAATATCGCCTTCAGCCGCGGTGAAATGAGCGGATTGATTACCGGATTTAATATCAACTAAATCCGTTAATCGTTTCGCCGTTTCATTCGTATTAGAGCCGCCTAACTGATTGGTCGCTTGCCCATTAATGAGATTAATCCTTAAGGTCCCATCGCCTTGACGAGAACCAACGGAGAGTTGACCTTCATCGTTATGGGTGGTGTTATAGGTGGTTTCTCCGCTTTCGGTGTTTAAGGTGCCTACTTGGATTTGGGCGTTAGTGGTGTTGTTGATGGTGGAATTACTGCTGGTGATGGTTTTGACGGCATTAGAAACTGACTTCGTCATAATATTGCCATTATCATCACGAATTGGTGCGCCTGTTTCATCCAACTGTGCAACCTTTGCGTCTTTAACATTCCAGGTTGCGCCATTATTCATGATTAAAGTTGTTCCTTGAGAATCCGAAGAAGCCGTTGTTGGTGCTTGTTCGGACCATTTATCGCCATATTGGTCAATAACCGCACCATTTAATACAGAATCTGATGTGTTTAAGGAAACATTGATGGATGCATTGGATACCGTACCAGGATCTGTGTCATTACTCTTGGTAATCGTATTGATAGTAATGATATCCCCATTGATTTCTGTTTTACCTGTTGTATTCAGATTAATAATCTGTGACATACCTATAGGAGCTTTAGTGTCATTTGTAATATCTTGCTTGGTATTGTAAGAAGTTGGCGTTGCCCCGATATTCCCGTTAACTGTCAAATTGCCCGAATTAATATTAATTTGAGACGTTTTGTTCTGATATGAATCATCAGATGTAGGAGTATTAGATACATCAACAGAAGTTGCAAGAATTGCATAATCAATGTTGCTTGTTGAAATGGAGGTATTTTCTGCATTAATTTCAATGGATCCTCCACGGGCGACAATAGCACCATTGGAATTACCAACAGACGGCTGTTGACGATCAAGAACAAAGGATGTTAATGGATTTGAGTCTGAACCCAATTGAATTGAACCATTTGGATTGGCAAGGAATGTACTATTTTCCATGCTAACTGAACCTGCTTCAACTTTCACAAGATTAGCATCTTCTGTATTTGAAGAGCGATGAGCCCATAAAGAGCCGTTTCTTATAACTAATGATTGTGTGCTTTTACCATTTGCATCGCGTGAACCAGTATCATGGAAAATTACTTGCCCCCCAGTAACAGCGGTTATGTTACCACCAGAGTTGTTCCCATAATTGTCTGAAGTCGGATCATCAAAAACATAGGAACCATTAATTTCAGTTTTTTCTGCAGTAATATCTACGATACCATTGGTTGCTTGAATAGCATTTGAATTTGAGCTGTTGTTAATAGCTAGTATATCTGTTTTTACGGTAATTTTTGATTTGTCCGAATCATCCGTTACATCAAGATTTGTATATTCTATTGATTCAGTAACAGATTTACTGACAGGATTTGTAGCGTTTGAATTTGTGAATACATCTTTGTCATAGCTAGTGATTCGATCGATTATTGTATTTTGTGCTCGACCAGAAGCAATTAATGCATTTCCATTTGTATTTAAAGTAATATCTTTTGCATCCAAATTAATCTTAGCTCCGGAATCGGCTCTGACTGCTGTTCCTGCTGTTACGGCTAATTTATCCGCATAAAGATTAATGGTTGAATATTGATAGTTCTCACCGACTTTTACGGCTTCAGTTTTCGTACTAGTATTTTTGTAGGTATCGTATTTATATTCTGTTCCATCACTACTTTTAGCCCAAATTTCTTTGGAAGCTTCTTCATAAGCAATTTCACTACCTTCTTTAGTGCTAATATCCTTAAGGTAGCTACTTGCAAAAATTCCACGAGATTTTGCTTCAACATTTACAATAGAAATTCTGGAATTATTTCCTTCAGAATCTTTATTTGTGAAAGTTGCCTGTGCTCCATCAGCGATCGAAATTGCATTACCAGCAGAAGATGAAAGGTGAATAGAATCAGCAGCAACAGATAAGTTGGATGCTATAGTAGGTACTTTAGAATGAACATAACCATCACTGTCCGTTGTTCCTGTCGTTGTCGCTGCCCCTGAGACATTAATTGTTGTATTTGCTGATTCAATATCTAAAGCGTATTGTCCTTCGGAGAGATCCTTAGCATGGGCAACTAAATCTATTTCAGATCCTGATATTGCATTAATACCGTAGCCATAAGCAGTGGTGGTTGTTTCTTGGGGAGCAACAAATTCATTGTTATTGTTTTTCACTAAAATATCGTCGATTGTCGTATTTGTTGCTGAGTAGTATTTTTTCGCTGCCACATCATAGCTATGATTCATGTTGGATACTATCTTAATGGTATTGGTATCAAGAGAAGCGGTGGATGTTCCTGTGGTATAAATACCATAAGTATGTCCATTAGGATCTTTTTGTCCCGCATTAATTGCTATTGCATCGTTAGCATGTATATTCAAGGATGATGTATTGGCTAAAGATATACCTGATTTGCCACTATTGACGATTAAAGATCCAATTCCATTATTTTGAGTGCCGAGATTTATATTGGCATAACTGCCATATATTGAATAATTTGATGCTGTATCTGTTATTGTTATTGTATTGAGATTATCAACTGAAAAGTTTTTCCTCGTTGTGTGTTTTCCAGTAATGTTAATAGCTGACTTATTTGAATCATTATTCAGGGTGAAATTTTGTTCTCCATCTCCAGAATAGGAGTAATCATTATCTGATGGCTCAATCACATCAGTAACTGGAGCGTTAAAGTCGAATAAATCATTTATTTGTTCTTTTGTTTTTGCCTCAGCATTTTCGGCCATACCCAATGCACTCGCAATCATCACAGATGCAGCAATTGCCTTCAGATGTTTTGATTTTCCTTGTGCTTTCGTATTCTCGCCTGTAACAACAAAAATACCCTTTGCCTTATTGAATATCACCTTAAATATTTTATTCATGTTGTGTCCTTTTTTGGGGACATCGTCTTTGTTTGATTGCTGATATAAAAAAGGCGACATCCGTTAATAAGCATTAGCGGATATTCAATTCATTGGTAACTATTTGTTTTTAATGAAATTATTTAGATAGTAAATTTTATTTTTTTGATTATTTTTGTAAAATCTATTATGGGATGTCTTGAAAAATCTATTTTAGATTCAATTATTTAGGTTTTATTTTCAATACTTTGTTAGAATGTTTAACATCATTTAATGCTTATTATGCGATGTTCATGAGTTGTTGCAATTTGATACAAGTTCTACTGTCTTATCTTTTTACAGCAAGTTAATTATCTTTTAAGAGGAAGGGGAAAAGTGTCTAGAGTGAAATATTAAAAAAACCAGAATGAATGGATCATTCCGGTTTTTAAAAGATTTTCACTTTCGTTTCGACATTATTTAAAAAGCCATAAAATCAAATTTCAAGCCTTGTTCCTAATTCGATGACTCGGTTTGTCGGAATTTGGTAAAAATCAATGGCACTACGGGCATTGCGAGTGATCCAAATGAACAAATGTTCACGCCAATGCATCATCAAAGATTGTTTTGATGGGACTAATGATAGGCGAGATACAAAAAATGATGTTTGCATTAGATTAAAATGATGTCCATATTGACTACATTCTTCCAAAACCTTTGGAATATCTGGCTCATTTTTAAATCCATAATAAACATCAATTGTCCAAAAATTATTGCCAAGGTCCGAGATTTTAATACGTTCCCAAGGCGGGACCCATGGGACTTCACGAGTATGAACGGTTAGGAAATACACACGTTCATGAATGACCTTGTTATGAGACAGATTATGTAAAAGTGCTTGAGGAACCCCGTCATTATCACGTTTAAGGACAACGGCCGTTCCTGATACACGTTGCGGCGGAGAAATAAATAAAGTTTCCAAAAAGGCTTTTAATGGAACGGCATGAAGACTTAGATTTTTTTCAAGAATTCTGCGCCCACGTCGCCATGTCAGCATGAGAACAAATAGTGTTGTAGCAAGTGCCAATGGAAACCATCCTCCATTTGCAATTTTAATCACGTTGGAACTGAATAAGAAAATATCTCCGCAGAAAAAACAAGTGACCAGTGTTAGTGATAAGAAAATATTACGTTTCCAATAATGACGCATGACAAAAAACAGTAAAAGCGTCGTAATTGTCATTGTTCCTGTTACCGCAATACCATAGGCACCTGCAAGATTATCTGAAGATTTAAATAGCAAAATAGCAATTAAAACGACAATCATTTGTAGCCAATTAACTGTTGGCATATAAATTTGCCCAATTTCAGATTCAGAAGTATGAACCACTTTCATTCGTGGTAATAAACCTAAACCGATTGCTTGGCGTGTTACTGAAAAAGCACCAGAAATCGTTGCTTGAGAGGCGACAACAACAGCAACTGTTGATAAGGCGATAAGTGGATAAATGCTCCAGGTTCCCAACTGTTGAAAGAAAGGATTCACAATTGCAGCAGGATTTGCAATGAGTAGTCCACCTTGTCCCATATAATTAATTGCTAGTGAAGGGAAAACAATAATGAGCCATGCATAACGAATTGGCATAGGTCCGAAATGTCCCATATCAGCATAAAGTGCTTCAGCACCAGTTAAGGCGAGTACGATGGCCCCTAAAGCAATAAATGCAATGCCAGGATTCATTTTGATAAATTTGATCGCAAACCAAGGGTTAATTGCATGAAGGATCATGGGAGTGCGAATGATATTAACAATACCCATTGCCGCTAATGAACCAAACCATAAAAGCATTAGGGGTCCGACACATTTTGCAATGCCTTCTGTTCCTTTAGATTGAATGGAATAAAGAATACCTAATATGATAATCGCAAGGGGGACAACATAAGGTTTAAAAAATGGCGTTGCAACTTCAAATCCTTCCATGGCAGATAAAACGGAAACAGCAGGTGTAATAACGCTATCGCCATAAAATAGAGAAGCGCCGAAAACACCCATCAATAGTAGAATCCGATATCTCAGTGGTCGGCCTTTTGGTAAAGAATTATGAACAAGTGCCAGTAATGCAAGAATTCCACCTTCACCACGATTGTCTGCTTTTAGCATAAAGTAGACATATTTGATTCCGACAACCAAAATGAGTCCCCAGATAATGAGTGAGACAATTCCAATGATATTTTCTGGGATAAGTGCAAGTCCATTTCCTTCACCAAAAACAGCTTTCATGGTGTAAAGAGGGCTTGTTCCGATGTCGCCGTAAACAATTCCCACAGCGGCAATTGTCATCGCAACGATGTTATGTTTTGTAGGTTGGAGGGACAATGAAACACCTTATTTCTTTTTCAAAGATATCAACAATAGGACAAACTGCCGCGAAATGCAACTAAATATAGTCTATTTTAAGTTAAATCAAGCAAATAGAGTTATTTGATAATTAACATTTCATTTCGTTTTTTTTATGAATGTCTGTAGGCAAGTGTCTTGTCTTTAAAAAATTAAATCGATTTTGTGTGAATGATGGCAATTGTTTTGAAAACACATTTGCAGAAGTTTCTTCCTCATGCTATTTTCAATCTTTTGATCATTCGGAAAAGTCAGATATTTATCCTTTTCCCAGTAAAAAACAGGAACAATTTCATGGCTCAGTATGTTTTTACAATGAACCAAGTTGGCAAAGTCGTGCCACCCAAACGACAGATCTTAAAAGATATTTCATTATCTTTTTTCCCCGGTGCAAAAATTGGGGTGCTTGGGCTTAATGGCGCAGGGAAGTCGACTTTACTTAAAATTATGGCGGGCGTGGATAAGGATATTTTAGGCGAAGCTCGTCCAATGCCTGGATTAAAAATTGGCTATATGCCACAGGAGCCTCAACTTGATCCTGAGCAAACCGTTCGTGATGCTGTTGCGCAAGGATTAGGAGATGTATTAGAAGCGCAAAAACAATTAGATGCGGTTTATGCGGCTTATGCAGAACCAGATGCTGATTTTGATAAGTTAGCTGCGGAACAAGCAAGACTTGAAGCGATTGTTGCCGCAGGAAATGGTAACAATATTGAGCAACAAATGGAAATTGCGGCGGATGCATTACGATTACCACCGTGGGATGCAAAAATTGGGGTGTTATCCGGGGGTGAAAAGCGCCGGGTGGCTTTGTGTCGGTTATTGTTATCTAAGCCAGATATGTTGTTGCTAGATGAACCCACTAACCATTTGGATGCGGAATCCGTTGAATGGTTGGAGCAATTTCTGCATCGCTTTTCAGGGACAGTGGTGGCTATTACGCATGATCGCTATTTTTTGGATAATGCTGCCGAATGGATTTTGGAATTGGATCGTGGACATGGCATTCCTTGGAAAGGAAATTATAGTTCATGGCTTGATCAAAAAAGTCTTCGTTTAAAACAAGAAGAGCAAAAAGAATCAGCTCGTCAAAAAACGATTGCCAAAGAATTAGAATGGGTTCGTCAAAATCCTAAAGGTCGTCAAGCCAAAAGTAAGGCTCGCCTGGCACGTTTTAATGAGTTATCTGAATATGAATATCAGAAACGAAATGAAACACAGGAGATCTTTATTCCTGTTGCAGAACGTTTAGGAAATGATGTCATTGAATTTAAGCATGTCAGCAAAGGATTTGGCGATCGTCTGTTAATTGATGACATGAGCTTTATTATTCCAGCAGGTGCAATTGTTGGGGTTATCGGACCTAATGGTGCGGGTAAATCCACTATGTTTAAAATGATTGCTGGGAAAGAACAACCTGATTCTGGCGAAATTTTGATCGGCAAAACCGTTCGAATGGCTATGGTTGATCAGTCTCGAGCTTTTCTATCCAATGATAAGACAATATTTGAAGAAATCAGCGATGGAAATGATTTAATTACGGTTGGTAAGTTTGAAATGCATGCTCGTGCCTATTTAGGGCGCTTTAATTTCAAGGGAAGCGATCAACAGAAAAAGGTGGGTACTTTGTCAGGTGGTGAACGGGGACGGCTTCATTTGGCAAAAACACTCATGCAAGGTGGCAATGTTCTATTGCTAGATGAACCTTCTAATGACTTGGATGTCGAAACATTACGTGCATTGGAAGACGCATTACTTGAGTTTGCTGGAACTGTGATTGTTGTTTCGCATGATCGTTGGTTCCTTGATCGCATCGCAACACATATCATTGCCTTTGAAGGAGATTCTCGCGTAACTTTCTTTGAAGGGAACTATCAGGAATATGAAGCCGATAAACGTAAACATTTAGGAGAAGCAGGTGCGGCACCCAAACGATTACGTTATAAACCAGTTTCTCGCTCATAAATAAAATCTTACAAAAATGTTTTATTTTTTAAGATACTGCGGGTTAAAATGAAAATTTGGTATCGTAAAGACGAGTTATACCGTGTCCAATATTGCTGAAATACATGATTTGACCTTTGGTTATGGCGATCGTGTGATTCTTTCTGACTTAAATATGACTTTCCCAAAAGGGAAAGTCATTGCTGTTATGGGCATTTCTGGGTCAGGAAAAACGACGATTCTCAGATTATTAGGAGGATTAATTACACCGCAAAAGGGTGAAGTGATTGTTGGAGGAGAACGTTTAGCGGTTGAAAATACGGCTAAATTGTATCAACAGCGAAAACGAATGGGGATGTTGTTTCAGTATGGGGCATTGTTTACCGATTTGTCGGTTTTTGACAATGTCGCTTTCCCATTACGTGAGCAAACGGATTTACCCGAAGAATTAATTCGTGATCTGGTCTTAATGAAGCTTGATGCTGTTGGACTTCGCAGTGCAGCATGGTTGATGCCTTCTGAAATATCTGGGGGGATGGCAAGACGCGTTGCGCTTGCTCGCACTATCGCATTAGATCCCCAATTAATTCTTTATGATGAACCATTTACCGGACTTGATCCGATTTCAATGGGCATCACCTCTAATCTTATCAGAAAATTAAATGATGTTTTACAATCCACAACAGTATTGATTTCTCACGATGTGCCTGAGACTTTTTCGATTGCTGATTATGTGTATTTTTTATCGGAAGGAAAAATCTTAGCGCATGGAACACCAGAAGAAATGACAAAATCTGCGAGTCCATATGTTCATCAGTTTGTGCATGCAGAAATGGATGGGCCTGTTGCATTCCATTATCCTGGTGAGCCAATTGGCGTTGATTTAGGATTGGAGAAAACATCATGAATATGCTGAGTCAGCTAGGGTATAAAACTCGGCAAATCATTGCAAATATAGGGTATGCAACACGGTTATTTTGCGCAGTTGTGCAAGTATTTTTCCGTTTGTTAGCAAGACCTCGTTTGATTATTGATCAGATTTATTATATTGGTAATCGTTCGTTTATTATCATTTGTGTTTCTGGTTTATTTGTCGGTTTTGTGCTTGGACTTCAAGGATACTATGTATTAGTTCGTTATGGGTCAGAACAAGCATTAGGTATTTTAGTGGCATTGGCGTTAACACGTGAGCTGGGACCTGTTGTTACTGCATTGTTGTTTGCAGGGCGAGCAGGAACATCGTTGACTGCAGAAATTGGCTTGATGAAAGCTGGTGAACAATTGACGGCGATGGAAATGATGGCTGTTAATCCTATTAGGCGTATTCTAGCGCCTCGTTTTTGGGCGGGGGTTATTGCGATGCCAATATTGTCAATTCTTTTTAATGCTGCCGGGATTTTGGGCGGTTATATTGTTGGGGTGACATTAATTGGTGTTGATGATGGGGCTTTTTGGTCACAGATGCAATCTGGTGTTGATGTTTGGGCAGATATTGGTAACGGCATTATTAAAAGTATCGTATTTGGCTTTGCGGTGACTTTTATGGCGTTATATCAAGGTTATGAATCTAGACCTACGCCAGAAGGAGTGTCTGGTGCAACGACTCGTACCGTTGTATTGTCATCCTTGTTGGTTTTGTGGCTGGATTTCATCATGACAGCTTTAATGTTTAATTAAATTTTTCAGATAAAGAGATTTCGCTTTTATAATGAGCATCTAAATTCTGAAGCTAAAGCAAAGATAGAGGTAAGGTATGCAACGCAAATCATTTGACATCTGGGTTGGGCTTTTTGTCTTACTAGGTGCCGTTGCACTCTTGTTTCTTGCATTAAAAGCGGGCAACATGAGTTCTTTTTCATTTGAAAAAACGTATTCAGTCACTGCCAAATTTGGCAATATTGGTGGCTTAAAACCACGAGCTCCTGTTAAAAGTGCGGGTGTTGTTGTGGGACGTGTTTCTGATATTGCTTTTGATAGTAACGATTATCGTGCCGTTGTAACGCTTGAGCTTCAGGGAAAATATGCTTTTCCAAAGGATGGAACCAGTGCCAAAATACTGACGTCAGGATTATTAGGAGAACAGTATATTGGTCTTGAAGTTGAACCAGGGGATCCTTCTGTTGAGCATCCCAATTTAGTCGCAGGTGATGAAGTTGTTCGATCAGATGATGCTATGGTGCTTGAAAAACTGATTGATGCATTGGTTGCCTCTAAAGCGACAGAATAAAGGATCGTGATTATGAATCGTTTTGCCAAACTATTCGCTGCTCTTATCGCTATTTTGCCTTTGGTGTCAGGACATGCCATGGCGGAATCTCAAAATGATCCTTTTGAAGGATATAACCGAGCGATGTTTTCCTTTAATGAAGGATTTGACGATTATGTCTATAGACCCGTTGCAAAAGGATACGCAACAGTTGTTCCGGAGCCTGCTCGTGATGGGATTACTAATTTTTTCGGTAATATTCGAGATATTTGGTATTCTGCCAATCACTTTATGCAGGGGAAAGGTGAACGTGGGGTTAAAGATCTTGCTCGTGTTACGGCTAATACTATTTTTGGGATTGGTGGTCTTATTGATGTGGCAACCAAGTTGGGAATTGAAAAAGAAGAAGCTGATTTTGGTCAGACATTAGGTGTTTGGGGGGTCGGCTCAGGCCCTTATGTTGTTTTGCCCATTTTAGGTGATTCTACCGTTCGAGATACCATTGCTTTACCAGCAGAATGGTATGGAGATCCATGGTCTTATGTTCGGAAAATTCGCGTTCGTAATATTGGGGTTGTTTTGCGTGCCATAAATTATCGCGCTAATTTATTGGATGCTTCGGATTTTGTGGATGAAGTAGCGCTAGATAAATATGAGTTTAGAAGAGATGCTTATTTACAGCGTCGTCAGGCAATGATAGAAGGTCGAGTCGCAGCAGCTTGGGAAACTCAAACATCAGATCCATTTATTAATCCTGCCTCTAATGCGCTTCCTAAAACACCAGACAAAGCGCCTGAAGCAGTACCAGTTGATGCGGCAGCGCCATCAATTCCTGTTACGGAGTCGCCTGTCGAATCAAAAGGCGATTCTTCTGTAAAAGAACCAGTCAAATAATTGATTGTTGAAAAAGGAAAAGTAGGTAGAAAATGAAAAGTTTAAGACAATGGTTTCTGGCGCTGATCGCCATGTTTTTTTTGGGAATCTCGACAATCGCACAGGCGCAGAATACGCCAGATGGTGTTGTCAATGCGATTAAGCAGAGTGTGCTTTCAGCGGCAAAGAATTCACCGAATGGTCTTTCATCAGCGCAGATTAATCAACTTGTTCGCCATAATATTGCTCCTTATATTGATTTTGAATCGGCGGCTTCTGTGGCATGTGGACAATATTGGTATCAAGCAAGTAGTGCACAAAAAAGTCGGATTACTTCAGAATTTAAGGAATTATTAATCCGTACGTATTCCAAAGCACTGGGTAAAATCAATGGCAAAACGACAATGGATGTGTATGCTGCAAGCTATAATTCCAATAATACCGCTACAGTTCCAGCACGAATCGTTAATAATGGGACAAGTACGCCTTTGTATTTTGGTTTAACGACTAATTCAGGTAGTTGGAAAATTTTCGATGCTAATTTTGCCAATATTTGGTTAATTTCATCATCATTTAAAACACAGTTCACAGGTATTATTAAGAAATCAGGAATTAATGGTCTGATTGCTAATTTGGCTAAAAAGAACGGCCACTAATTAAACTGGGATCGATATGACTTTTGCTGTTACAGCGCTTAATTTTACGAATGCTAAAGCCCTTCTAAAAGAAGGGCTTGATGCCGTTGCACAGGGTGAGTGCGAATATGATCTTGGGGCGCTTACTCAAGTAGATTCGGCAAGTGTTGCGGTTATTGTTGCTTGGCAGCGTGCAGCAGTAAAAATGGGGAAAAAGATCAGTTTCATCAATGCACCTTCTGGTCTCATTAATCTTGCTGATTTGTATGGAGTGACCGCATTGTTGAATTTTGTAAAACGTGCTGATGTTGCCTAAATGTTGCCGCCTTTGGCGGCTTTTCTTATTTATTTAAAGGCCTTAAAGTCTTTTATGAATGCCATAGAAATTTCCCATATTCATAAGTATTACAAAACGCTCCATGCTTTAAATGATGTTTCCATAACGATAGAACAAGGGGAGTTTTTTGGACTTTTAGGACCAAATGGCGCAGGAAAGACCACGTTGATTTCTATTATGGCGGGGCTTGCTCGTGCAAATAATGGATATATTCGTATTATGGGACATGATGTTGTTCATCATTACCGTGATGCAAGAAAAATGTTAGGGGTTGTTCCTCAGGAAATTGTTTTTGATCCATTTTTTACAGTCCGTGAAATGTTGCGTATACAGTCCGGGTATTTTGGTCTGAGAAAAAATGATGATTGGATTGATGAAATTATGTTTAATCTCGGTTTAATGGATAAGGCCAATGTGAATATGCGCAAATTATCGGGAGGAATGAAGCGTCGAGTTCTTGTCGCTCAAGCATTAGTTCATAAGCCCCCTGTTATTGTATTAGATGAACCAACGGCAGGTGTTGATGTTGAACTGCGCCAAAGTTTATGGCAGTTTATCGGTCGTCTTAATCAAGATGGGCATACGGTTGTATTGACGACGCATTATTTAGAAGAAGCTCAGACTTGGTGCAATCGCATTGCTATGCTTAAAAATGGTCAAGTTGTCGCATTGGATTCTACGGCAGCATTGATTCATCAAGCTTCCGATCCGCGTCTTTTTTTGCAAATTGAAGGGGATTTACCTGATACTTTAAAACCTTTAGTGCTGCATCGTAATGCCCTTCATAGTGAAGGAGAATGGGTTATCAAAATCCATCAATATTCAGATATTGAGAACATTTTATCTGAACTTCGTCATCATCAGGTTGTTATTAAAGACCTTCAAGTTCAAGAACCCGATCTTGAAGATGTTTTTTTGCAGATGATGGATGTCCAAAAGAATTAAGATTGAGATGATGACAATATTTAAAACGTTATTAAATAAAGAGATTAAACGTTTTCTTAAAGTTTCTACGCAAACGGTGACAGCGCCTGTCATGATGTCATTATTGTATATGCTTATTTTTGGTAATGCGTTAAATGATTATGTTCAGGTATATGCGGGAATTTCTTATACGGCATTTTTAGTTCCGGGTCTTGTAATGATGACGTTATTACAAAATACTTTTGCGAATTCCTCATCATCTTTAATACAAGCAAAAATAAACGGTAGTATTGTTTTTATGCTGCTGTCACCTGCATCGCCGATACAAATCTATTTAGCTTATATGTTGGCGGCTATTTTCCGAGGTTTCATCGTTGGAATAGGCGTTTTTGTGGTTACTTCGTTATTTATTACGCCTTCTGTTTATTCATTGTTGTGGATTCTTTTTTTTGGATTTGTAGGGGCAGGGTTACTCGGAACAATGGGAATTATTGCTGGGATTTGGGCAGAGCGTTATGAACAATTATCGACATTTCAGAATTTTTTAATAACACCCGCAACATTTTTATCGGGTGTTTTTTATTCGATTCATTCATTACCTCAATTTTGGCAATATGTGTCAGAATTTAATCCATTTTTTTATTTAGTGGATGGCTTTCGGTATGGTTTTTTTGGGTGTTCAGATGTTAATCCTTGGGTAAGTTTAATGATAGTCAGCATATTTTTTTGCTTTTTTGCAGTATTCACCTTACATTTACTGCAAAAGGGATATAAATTGCGTTTTTGACTTTTTTCGGTGCATTCACTACAGAATTTATAAATGGACAAGTTGATTATTCATGGCGGAAATCGCCTAAATGGCGAGATTCCGATTTCGGGCGCGAAAAATGCGGCATTGCCTATCCTGTGTACAGGATTATTGACTGCAGATGATGTTGTGCTGACCAATGTTCCTCATTTAAAAGATGTTCAAACGATGTTAGATCTTTTAAAGCAAATGGGGGTTTCCATCAAAAAAGATGGCGATAAATTGATATTAAATGGTAAGCATGTGAATTGCTTTGATGCACCGTATGAATTGGTTAAGACAATGCGTGCAGCGATTTTAGTGCTTTGTCCATTGGTAGCTCGTTTTGGGGAAGCTCGGGTTTCTTTGCCTGGAGGATGTGCGATTGGATCGCGTCCTGTTGAGCAGCATATTAAAGGGCTTCGTGCAATGGGCGCAGAAGTCGAAGTTAAGGGCGGCTATATCTATGCGAAAGCGAAGCGTCTAAAAGGGACTCGCATCGTAACAGATATGGTAACGGTAACAGGCACGGAGAATCTATTAATGGCCGCTGTTCTTGCAGAAGGCGAAACAGTGATTAAAAATGCGGCTCGTGAACCAGAAGTAACGGATTTAGCTCATTTGTTAGTTAAAATGGGCGCAAAAATTGAAGGGATTGGGACAGATCGGTTGGTTATTCATGGGGTTGATCGCTTGCATGGGGCAACACATCGTGTTATTCCTGACCGAATTGAAACCGGCACTTTTCTTTGTGCGGTTGTTGCCACAGGCGGTGATGTTATCTTGACGAATACTCGGGATGATATTTTAGATGTTGCTTTACAAAAGGTTCGTGAAATGGGGGCCGTTTTAACGTGCCACGGAGATGCGATTCGTATTCAAATGAATCAACGCCCTAAAGGCGTTAATTTTAGAACGACTGAATATCCAGGATTTCCGACGGATATGCAAGCGCAATTTATGGCCGTTAATTGTTTAGCAGCAGAAGCTAGCCATGTGATTGAAACGATTTTTGAAAATCGTTTTATGCATGTTCAAGAACTGAATCGTTTGGGCGCAAGAATTAAAACCGAAGGAAATACGGCGTTTATTACGGGAGTTGATAAATTAGTGGGTGCTCCTGTAATGGCGACCGATTTGCGAGCATCTGCTTCATTAGTGATTGCTGGGCTTGCCGCGCAAGGTGAAACAGAAGTAAATCGTATTTATCATTTAGATCGTGGATATGATCAGATGGAAGTGAAGTTGGCTGCTGTAGGAGCTGATATCAAAAGAGTCAATGAATAATGAAAGAAGCAGTAAAAGAAGAAAACAATCAACAAGAACTCGTTTTGGCGCTTTCTAAAGGGCGTATTTTTGATGAAACGATTCCATTGTTAGAAAAAGCAGGCATTGAAGTTTTAGAAGATCCTGAAACGTCTAGAAAACTTATTTTGCCAACGAATAAACCTAAAGTACGGGTTATTATTGTTCGTGCAACGGATGTCCCGACTTATGTTCAGTATGGTGCCGCAGACTTTGGTGTGGCGGGAAAAGATGTTTTGCAAGAAAGTGGCGCAACAGGGCTTTATCAGCCAATTGATTTACAAATAGCACGTTGTCATCTTGCTGTTGCGGTAAAAAAAGGATTTGATTATCAGGCGGCCATCCAACGTGGCGCACGATTACGAGTCGCGAGTAAATATGTTCATGCAGCACGTGAGCATTTTGCTAAAAAAGGACTCCATGTTGATATTATCAAATTATATGGCTCAATGGAATTGGCGCCATTAGTGGGTCTGTCAGATGCTATTGTGGATTTAGTTAGTACTGGAAATACATTAAAAGCGAACAATTTAGTTGAAGTGGAATATATCCAGGAGATTACTTCTCGTCTTGTTGTTAATCAAGCATCCTTGAAATTAAAACGCCAAGAAATGCAACCGATTCTTGATGCTTTTAAATTGGCATCTGTTGTACAAAATAAAAATAAAGCTGAATGAGGGAAATTATGACTATCAATATCCGTAGACTGAGTACGACTCAGCCCGATTTCAGGGCTAATCTGGCAAATGTTCTAGCCTTTGAGAAAAAAACAGATGAGTCTATCAATGCGATTGTTGCCGATATTTTGGAAAATGTTCGGTTAAACGGAGATAAGGCAGTTTTAGAGTATTCGAATCGTTTTGATCGTCTTAATATTGATCATGCTAAGGCACTTGAAATTACTCATGAAGAATGTCTTGCCGCATTAAATGCTTTGCCTGAGGCTCGCCGTCAAGCATTGCAGACGGCCGCAGATCGTATTCGTCATTACCATGAAATACAAAAAGCATCATGCGGGACAGAAGGATTTTCTTTTACGGATGAAATGGGGAATACTTTAGGGCAAAAAGTGACCCCGTTAGATAGTGTGGGTATTTATGTACCAGGAGGAAAGGCCGCTTATCCATCTTCTGTATTGATGAATGCGATTCCAGCTCAAGTTGCTGGTGTCAAAGAAATTGTCATGGTTGTTCCAACACCAGATGGTGCGCGTAATGAATTAGTATTAGCGGCGGCAGCTATTTCTGGAGTCACCCGTGTTTTTACCGTAGGTGGTGCCCAAGCTATTGCAGCATTAGCTTATGGAACGGAAACGATTCCTTGTGTTGATAAGATTGTTGGGCCAGGCAATGCATTTGTGGCAGAAGCTAAGCGTCGTGTTTTTGGGACCGTTGGCATTGATATGATTGCAGGGCCTTCAGAAATCTTGGTTATTTGTGATGGAACAACAGATCCAGACTGGATTGCGATGGATTTGTTTTCTCAAGCAGAACATGATGAATTAGCTCAATCGATTCTTATTACGCCTGATGAGGATTATATGAATCAAGTTGAGGCAAGTATTAATAAGCTACTTCCAAATCGTTTGCGTGAAGCGATTATTACGAAATCATTAACTCATCGTGCAGCAATGATTTTAGTCAAGGATATGGAAGAAGCTTGCGAAATTGCTAATCAGATTGCCCCTGAACATTTAGAAATTTCCGCAGAAAATCCCCAAAAATGGGGAGAACTTTGTCGGCATGTGGGGTCGATTTTCTTGGGGAAATATACTTGTGAAGCGTTAGGGGATTATTGTGCAGGCGCAAATCACGTATTACCAACATCTAGAACGGCACGTTTTTCTTCTCCTTTAGGCGTTTATGATTTTCAAAAACGTTCTGCTTTGATTTGTGCCAGTGAAGAAGGTTCACAGGTGTTAGGTCAAATTGCTGTAGAACTTGCAACCGGGGAAGGGTTGGAATCACATGCAAGTAGTGCAGCTTTTCGTCTGAAAAAGTGATTGAGTATTTTTATGAAAGCATTAATTGAGAAGGTGATTCGCCCTGATGTTCGGGCAATGTCTGCTTATACTGTTCAGGCTGCACAAGGATTCTTAAAGCTTGATGCGATGGAAAATCCTTATGCAATGCCAGATCACCTCAGGCAGGAATTGGCAAAACGATTGTCGCAAATCGCATTAAACCGTTATCCTATTCCCTTATATACGGAGCTTAAAGAAAAGATTTGCCGGGAAATGGGCATTCCTAAAGGCTTTAACGTTGTATTAGGCAATGGTTCCGATGAATTAATTTCTATTGTGTCCATGGCTTGCGCATCTAAAGCGAAAAGGGCGAAGATGTTAGTGCCAATGCCAAGTTTTGTCATGTATGAGCTAAGCGCCCAGTTAAATGGAATGGATTATATTGGGGTTGATCTTAAAGAAGATTTTACGTTAGATATTGATGCGATGTTAGCAGCGATAGAAAAGCATCAACCGACATTAGTATTTCTTGCGATGCCTCATAATCCAACGGGTAGACTTTTTGAGAAATCCGACATTCTTCGTATTTTAGATGCAATGAAAGATAAAGGGATTGTTGTAAGTGATGAAGCCTATCAGCCATTTACTGATTTCACAATGATGCCTTATCTCTCAAAATATTCTAATCTTGTTGTGATGCGTACGGTATCTAAATTGGGGTTTGCTGGCATTCGTTTGGGATATATGAGTGCAGCGCAGGAATTGTTAACTGAATTTGATAAAGTACGTCCTCCTTATAATGTCAATGTTTTGACTGAAGCAACGGCTAGTCTGGTAATGGATAATATTGATATTTTTAGAGCGCAAGCTGCAGCTATTTGTGCTGAGCGCACAAGACTTGCTGCTGAGCTATCTTCATTACCAGGTGTGGATGTAATTCCTTCTCAAGCGAACATTCAGCTTGTTCGTGTTAAGAATGCGGATGCTGTGTTTAATGGGCTTTTAGCACGGAAAATATTGATTAAGAATGTAAGTAAGCAGCATCCATTATTAAAAGAATGTTTACGGATTACTGTGAGTACTCCAGAGGAAAATAACCAATTTTTGACCGCTTTTAAAGATTGTTTGGCATAACAGAAAATGGAGCGCTTCATGGCTCGAATGGCTGAAATAGTTCGAAATACGAATGAAACAAAAGTTCAGATTGCAATTAATTTGGATGGAACCGGTAAAAGTGAGCAATCATCTGGAATTCCATTTCTTGATCATATGATTGATCAGATTGCTCGTCATGGACTTATTGATATTTCAGTAAAAGCTCAAGGTGATCTTGAAATTGATGCTCATCATACGGTGGAGGATATTGGGATTTCTCTTGGGCAGGCGCTAGCTCGTGCAATTGGCAATAAGAAAGGGATTCGTCGTTATGGTCATGCTTATGTGCCTTTAGATGAATCGCTTTCTCGGGTTGTTATTGATTTTTCGGGGCGTCCCTATCTAGAATTTCATGCTGATTTTGTTCGTCAAATGACAGGATTATTTGATTTAGATCTTATCCGTGAATTTTTTCAAGGATTGGTCAATCATGCTGCAATTTCATTGCATATTGATAATTTACGGGGAGGCAATGCTCATCATCAATGTGAGACAATATTTAAAGCGTTTGGTCGAGCATTACGAATGGCTGTTGAACAAGATCCTCGTTCTATTGGCGTCATTCCATCGACAAAAGGGATACTATAGTTGTCTAAATTATTCGTTTTAGGAATCAGCTTATGAAAAAAATCGTTGTTGTCGATTATGGTATGGGTAATCTTCGATCGGTAGCGCAGGCTTTACGTGCCGTTTCTACGGATGAAGATATTCGTATTTCAGGAATGGCTACCGATATTGATGAGGCTGATCGTATTGTTTTACCAGGGCAAGGAGCGATGCCTGATTGTATGATGTCGTTAGAAAAATCAGGCTTAAAGAAAGCATTACTGCGTGCTGCAAGAACAAAGCCGATTTTTGGCGTTTGTGTTGGCGAACAAATGCTTTTTGATTGGAGTGAAGAAGGAAATACGGAAGGTCTCGGATTACTTCCTGGCAAAGTGATTCGTTTCAAATTAGAAGGGCAAGTCCAGTTAGACGGTTCTCGTTATAAAGTCCCTCAGATGGGATGGAACCAAGTCAGCCAATATCATAACCATCCTCTTTGGCAAGGTATTGAGAATAATAGCTTTTTTTATTTTGTGCATAGTTTTTATGCCGTACCTGCTAACGATTACCATATTGCTGGTATGACGGAATATGGTTCGCCATTTTGCAGTGCCGTTGCGGATGGTAATATTTTTGCGACACAGTTTCATCCAGAAAAAAGTGCATCGGTGGGTTTGCAGCTATACAAAAATTTTATTCATTGGAATCCCTGACCGTGAGGAAAATTAATTAATCGAAAATGTTAAAAGGATATTGATATGCTTCTCATCCCAGCCGTTGATATGAAAGATGGTGCTTGTGTTCGTCTTAAACAAGGCGATATGGGACAAGTCACTGTGTTTTCGAATGATCCTTCAGAAATGGCGCTTCACTGGCTCAATCAAGGAGGTCGTCGTTTGCATTTAGTGGATTTAAATGGGGCTTTTGCAGGTAAACCCGTGAATGAACAACCGATTCGAAGTATTATTCGAACTGTTCAAGAATTCTCGAAAAAGCATCATATCGATATTCCTATTGAGCTTGGAGGCGGTATTCGAGACCTTTATACGATTGAGCATTATTTGTTTAATGGAATTTCTTACGTCATTATCGGAACAGCAGCAGTTAAAGATCCCAATTTTCTAAAGGAAGCCTGTAATCTTTTTCCTGGCAAAATTTTAGTGAGCTTGGATGCAAAAGGAGGGGATGTTGCGATTGATGGCTGGAGTAAGTTAACGGGGCTGAATGTTATTGAACTTGCCAAAAAGTATGAAGATTATGGCGTCAATAGTATTATCTATACGGATATTGGACGCGATGGTATGGGCGCAGGTATTAATATTGATGCAACCGTTAAATTGGCTCAAGCTGTTAGTATGCCGATTTTTGCATCCGGTGGGTTGCATAATATGGATGATGTGCGAGCACTTTGTGCCGTGGAAAATCAGGGAGTTGCAGGGGTCATTTGTGGTCGTGCAATTTATACGGGCACTTTGAATTTTAAAGAAGGGCAAGCACTTGCAGATCGCTTAAGCGAAGGCAATAAGTAATGTCATAAAGAAAGAACAGGATTGATGCTAACAAAAAGAATTATTCCCTGCCTTGATGTTACTGCAGGACGAGTTGTTAAAGGGGTAAATTTTGTTGAATTGAAAGATGCAGGAGATCCTGTTGAAATTGCCCGTCGTTACAATGATCAAGGTGCAGACGAAATTACATTTCTTGATATTACCGCATCAAGCGATAAGCGCGATATTATTTTAGATATTATTGAGGCGGTTTCATCTCAGGTATTTATCCCATTAACGGTTGGCGGAGGTGTCCGTACGGTAGATGATGTACGCCGATTGTTAAATGCAGGAGCAGATAAAGTCAGTATCAATACTTCTGCAGTTACAAATCCTCAATTAGTTGCCGATACAGCATTGCGATATGGATCTCAATGTATTGTTGTGGCTATTGATGCCAAACAAACAGGACCTAATCGTTGGGAAGTGTTTACTCATGGTGGGCGCAATGCAACGGGGCTTGAAGCGGTTTCATGGGCAAAAAAAATGGAACAACTCGGTGCAGGCGAAATATTGCTAACAAGTATGGACAAAGATGGCACTCAAAGTGGGTTTGATCTTGAATTAACCCGTCGTATATCAGATGCTATTAATATTCCTGTTATTGCATCAGGGGGTGTTGGAAATCTTCAGCACCTAGTAGATGGGGTTACAAAGGGGCATGCTGATGCAGTGCTTGCAGCAAGTATTTTCCATTA
Source organism: uncultured Oxalobacter sp. (assembly GCA_934401755.1). Lineage (GTDB taxonomy): Bacteria > Pseudomonadota > Gammaproteobacteria > Burkholderiales > Burkholderiaceae_D > Oxalobacter. The sequence goes on along the minus strand of CAKRSU010000003.1, from coordinate 32,338 downwards.
TGGAATGCATACAATTGCTGAGGCTAAACAGTATATGGCACAAAGAAAGGTTCCTGTGCGCTTATGAATACCGATTGGGTTGATTGTATTAAATGGGATAATAGTGGTTTGGTGCCGGTTATTGCACAAGATGCAGATAATGGGCAAATTCTTATGTTGGCATGGGTTAATCAAGAAGCGCTTGAAGAAACCGTAAAGTGTGGCAATGCTGTCTACTGGAGTCGTTCTAGAAAAAGACTTTGGAAAAAAGGAGAAGAATCTGGGCATGTCCAACAAATTGTTGATATTCGTTTAGATTGTGATAACGACGCATTAATTTATGTTGTGAGACAAACTGGATTAGCTTGTCATACAGGACGACGTTCTTGTTTTTTTCAGCAGCTCAATCGTCATGGAGTTAAGCCAATCTGGGATGTTGTTGAACCTATCTTGAAAGAACCTTCGGAGATTTATAAATGAGCGAAATCCTGAATCGAATTGCTGCTGTTATTGAGTCCAGAAAATTGGAAAATGGTGGAAATCCGGAAAAATCTTATGTGAGTAGCTTATTTGCTAAAGGGGATGATGCGATTTTAAAGAAGGTCGGGGAAGAAGCGACTGAATCCGTTATGGCTGCTAAAGATATCCGGAATAATTTGCCAACTGAAAAATTAACCTATGAGGTTGCTGATTTATGGTTTCATTCGATGATTATGCTCTCTCGTTTTGGGCTTGGGCCTGATGATGTTTTAAATGAATTAGCAAGGCGAGAAGGTTTATCGGGGCTAGTAGAAAAAGCTAATCGTAAGAAATAATCTGTGATTTAACATTTAAAGGGGATTGCTATGGCGGATTGTATTTTTTGTAAAATTGCCAATAAAGAGTTACCCTCAACAATCGTTTATGAAAATGAACGAATTTTAGTGTTTCGAGATATTCATCCAGCTGCGCCAACGCATTTACTTATTATTCCGAAATGCCATATTCCAACGTTATCTCATTGTTCTCATAGTGATACGGCATTGCTCGGTGAGATAATGGCGCTTATTCCAGAGTTAGCGAAAAAGGAAGGTATTGCTGTTGAAGAGGAAGGCGGTTTGTCCAAAGGGGGATTTCGTATTGTGATCAATGCAGGGCCTGATGGGCAACAAGATGTGTATCATTTGCATGTTCATTTAATGGGAGGTCCTCGTCCCTGGAAAAATGCAGCGAAAAGATAATTTTTAAGTCCAAAGCGCATTTCTCTTTGGACTTTGTTTTATCCAATAGATTGAATTTGTTATTTAACATGATTGAGACAACCGATAAAGTATTGCCAGTAAATCGGGATATCATTATGCGTTTTCTTACTCATGAATTGAATTTAAAAATTCCGGATTACTGTCCAAATGGTCTTCAGATTGAAGGAATTGCCCAGATTCGACATGTTGTAAGTGGCGTGACTGCTAGCCAAGCATTAATCGAAAAAGCCATTGAACTAGGTGCGGATATGTTATTAGTTCACCATGGCTATTTTTGGCGAGGAGAAAATGCAGCAATTACAGGAATGAAGTATCGTCGCATTAAGTTGCTTTTAGAACATAATATTAACTTAGTTGCGTATCATCTTCCTTTAGATATGCATTCTGAAATAGGGAATAATGCCCAATTGGGTAAAGTATTAGGGCTTATCCCAGAAAATCATTTTGGCGAGCATGATTTAGGCTGGATCGGAACACTGAAAGATCAATCGATTGTAACTGTTGGACAATTAGCAGAACATGTTGAACAAATTCTTGGTCGCAAACCATTATTAATTGGAGATGCCACTCAGATAGTGAGTCGAGTGGGATGGTGTACGGGAGCTGCTCAGGATCTACTGGTGGATGCTGCTATTGCAGGTGCGACGGTTTATTTATCTGGGGAAATCTCTGAACAAACCGTGCATGAGGCCCGTGAATGTGGTGTTGCTTATCTTGCTTGCGGTCATCATGCGACGGAACGCTATGGTATTCAGGCATTAGGGTGTTTATTGGCGAATAAATATCATTTGAAACATACATTTGTTGATATTAATAATCCCGTATAAATAAATTTCAATTATTTGTGGGTAAAGGTCTCTTTAAAAGCATAAATCAGTCATTTATAATGAATAGCTTCCTATTAGAAATAGGAAATGTATTATTTGTATTATTCTAGGCCTACCCACAAAGGAATCGTATAATGATGGAGCTTTATTCTTCTGCGACATGTCCATTTTCACACCGTTGCCGTTTTGTTTTTTGTGAAAAAGGCGGAATGGATTATGAGGTCAAGGAAGTTGATCTTTTCAATAAACCTGAAGAAATATCGGCGATGAATCCGTATGGGCAAGTGCCAATTCTTGTGGAACGTGATTTAATTCTCTATGAATCTAATATCATCAATGAATATATTGATGAACGCTTTCCGCATCCCCAGTTAATGCCCGCTGATCCTCAAACACGTGCCAAAGCACGTCTGATGCTTTTTAATTTGGAAAAGCTTTTTTTCGGACATGTTAATACGTTAGAAAATGATCGATCGGAAAATACAGCGAGTGCTCAAGAGAAAGCTCGTGCAGAAATTCGTGAAAATCTAACAATGCTTTCTGGGCATTTACAGCGTTCCAAATATCTAATGGGAGATGAATTAACAATGCCTGATGTTGCATTAGCACCTTTATTATGGCGCTTGCAGCATTATGGAATTGAATTGCCAAAATCTGCAGCTGCTGTTGAGAAATATGCTCAGATGGTTTTTGCAAGACCTGCGTTTATCGAATCTTTGACTGCTCAAGAAAAAATTATGCGTCGTTAATGAAGAGGTATTATGGCTACTGAAATTCCGTTTAAACCTTATTTGATCCGTGCTTTCTATGAATGGACGGTAGATAATGGGCAAACTCCCTATATTGTTGCAAAGCCAGGAGAATATGCACGTGTTCCAAGACAATATGTTAAAGATGAGCATATTGTGTTAGATATTAGTTCTGAGGCGACCTCGGGATTACATATGGATAATAAGGGAATTAGTTTTAAGGCTCGTTTTGATGGAAGATCTATGGATGTTTATCTGCCAATTGAAAATATTGCAGGTATTTATCCTCAGGAATTGGGGCCAGAAGAAATGATGCCATTTGAAACTTCTGAGCCTATTGCTGAGTCTAATCAAAAAGATTCAGAAAAAACTGCAAAAAAAGCTACGTTAAAGTTAGTAAAATAAGGTAAAATATATATTTCTGTGCCGGCTTAGCTCATCTGGTAGAGCACATGATTTGTAATCATGGGGTGGCGGGTTCAAGTCCTGCAGCCGGCACCATTTCAATACTGATAAGCTCTTTTTCGAAAAATTCGGAAAAGAGTTTTTATTTTATTCTCCTAGAAATATCATCTTAGATCGTATTAATTATCACAAAAAATCCGGCATTTATTTTTTTTGTGCGGTTGGGGCTTTGTGAAGTGGTATGAATTTTTGATATGGGATATATCAGCGGATATTTTGAAGTTTTTTAAACTATTTAAGATGCTTGAAAATGATTCTTTTTGAAGAAAAGTTGCTAAAGCATCTCTAACTTCTCTGATTTTAATCTTATTTGTCATAAAGTAAGATTTAAGTTCATCAAAAAGATGATTTTTTAAAATCGCTTTATCGAGTAATTTTATCGGAAAATTCCAACAAAATCATAGCTTTTTAAGGTTTTCTATTGCTTTTAGTTGAAGCACTGGTATACTTCATAATTCGAACTCATGATTGGGAGTTGCAAAAAAGCAACTATATTATGCGGTTGGATACCTATATCCCCGATTCAACTGCGATAAATCGGGGAACCATCCCTCGATGACAGAATCCCAGATTGAGAGTGTGTGCAACAACTTCTCTTAAAATTGGATTAAAAAGCTTAATTTTATCTTCATCTACAGGTAAAGCCATGAATAGCGATGTTTTAAAGGAACGTATCAGAGTTCCAGCGTTGCGTGCAAAAGTTACGAGTGCTGATGCAGCAGCTGAATATATTTTAGACGGTATGTTGGTTGGTATGAGCGGATTTACTCTAGCAGGTGGTGCGAAGAGTGTGCCTCATGCAATTGCTCGAAAAGCTATACAAAACCCGATGAAGATATCTCTATATACGGGAGCATCTTTAGGTAATGATGTAGACGAGGCATTATCTAATGCGCATGCACTTTCTCATAGAGGACCTTTTCAAACGTCTCGGACATTGCGTAATGCTATTAATCATGGCGAATTGATGTACATTGATAGTCATTTATCTGAAACAGCTGAGATTATTCGCCGTCGTGGTCAGCGAATGAATGTTGCTATTTTAGAAGCAGTGTCCATTACGGAAGAGGGGAAAATTATTCCAACAACTTCAGTTGGTAATAATGAAATTTTTGCTCAGATGGCAGATAAAGTCATTATTGAAATCAATCTTGCATATTCTTTAGCATTGGAAGGCGCTCATGATATTGCCTATTTTAAGCGTTTTCCTGAGGCAGAACCGATTGGTATCATGACGCCAGCTGATCGTATTGGAGATATTGGTATCCAGATTCCATTTGATAAGATCGCAGCTATTGTTATTACAGACGAAATGGATACACCGTCTGCTAATTTGCCGCCTGATGAGGGAACTGAACAAATTGCAGGGCATCTTATTGATTATTTTAAGCGAGAAATTAAACAAGGGCGTTTGACAAGCAGTCTTCGGCCATTACAAGCAGGGATTGGGACAATTGCAAATGCGGTGATGTCAGGACTTCGTACAGGGCCGTTTGGTCATCTAACGATGTTTTCAGAAGTGTTGCAGGATTCCACATTCGAGCTTATTGATGCGGGTATGATGGATTTTGCTTCAGCAACAGCTATTACATTAACCGATGAAATGAGTCATCAGGTGTTTGATCATTTTGATCGTTATAAAAAGAATGTTGTGATTCGTCCGCAGCGTTTTTCCAATCATCCGGGGGTTGTGCAACGTCTGGGATTAATTACGGTTAATACAGCGCTTGAAGCAGATATTTATGGTCATATTAATTCCACCCATGTTATGGGGACCCACATGATGAATGGTATTGGGGGGTCCGGGGATTTTACTCATAATGCTCATACAGCCGTATTTGTGACAAAATCTGTTGCAAAAGAAGGGATTATTTCTAGTATTGTTCCAATGGTGCCGCATGTTGACCATACTGAACATGATGTTGATATTCTTGTTACAGAAGTCGGTTTAGCAGATTTGCGTGGTTTAGCGCCTCGTGAACGAGCCAAAACAATTATTGACAATTGTGTTACAGGTGAATTCAAAGATATGTTGGTTGACTATGTTAATGAAGCAAATCGTCGTGGCGGTCAAACACCGCATGTTCTTGAAAAAGCGCTTTCATGGCATCAGCGGTTGCTTGAAACAGGGACAATGAAAAAGCATCGGTAATGCAAAAAAAGCTTGACAGATTGAAACTGCCAAGCTTTTTTATAGAAATGGTTATTTCTATAAAAATAATAACAAATGTTTTTACGTGAAAATAAAAGTCTTTTCTTGAAAGAAACCGACAAATTAGGTTCTTTTCTAGGAGGAAAGATTTTAATATTCATTTCCTATTGATTAAAAAGGTTATTTTTGCAATATATTCCTTGCTAGGAAAAAATTTTTGAAATAGGTCGCATCGTGATATAACAAAAACGATATGTGTACCTATAATTTTTTAAAGGACTAGATATGGCGGTTAGTGGGAAACGTGAAGCATTTTCATCACGTATCGGTTTTCTGCTGATTGCGGCAGGATGCGCCATTGGACTAGGGAATGTTTGGCGATTTCCATATATTACGGGTCAATATGGCGGCGCACTTTTTGTGCTGATTTATGTGGCCTTTCTTTTTATTGTTGGATTGCCATTTCTAATTATAGAAATTGCCGTAGGGCGAGCTTCTAGGAAATCTTTATCTAAAGCTTTTGAAGTATTAGCCGGGGAGCAAACCGGGTGGCGACATAATAAATACTGGATGATTGCCGGTAATTACATTTTGATGTCCTTTTATGGATTAATTACAGGATGGCTGCTCTATTACAGTATTCGCTTTGCTACGGGTGGTTTTGCAGAAAATTTAACAGAAATACAGGCGGCAACCGAATTTACGGCATTGTTAGCAGATCCGATCACCATGTTTTTGTGTATGCTCGCTTGTTCATTAGTGGCATTTCTAATTGTTGGGCAAGGTGTTGTTAAAGGGCTTGAACGAATTACAAAGCCTTTGATGATTTTGCTGTTTGTCATGTTATTCGTCTTAGCGGGACGATCGGTTTTTCTGGCGGGGTTTGATCAAGGAATTTCATATTATTTAATACCTGATATATCACGTATTGAAAAAGCAGGGATATTGTCGATTGTTTGGGCGGCAATGGGACAGGCATTTTTTACATTGAGTCTAGGTGTTGGGTCAATTGAGATTTTTGGAACTTATGCGGATAAAGAGCATACGGTTGTTTCTGAAGCAATATGGATTGCGTTTTTAGATGCATTAGTTGCTATTTTGGCAGGTGTTGTGATTTTTCCAGCTTGTTTTACGTTTGGCGTTGAACCGTCTTCAGGGCCTGGTTTGTTATTTATTACGTTAAATACCGTTTTTTCCAATATTTCTGGTGGCATTTTCTGGGGCGCTATTTTTTTCTTCTTTATGCTATTTGCTGCAATGACAACATTGATTGCTGTCTATGAGAATATTGTTTCGATGTCAGTTGAGTTATTTAAAATCACAAGATGGCGCTCCGTTATTATTAATTTTATGATTTTAACATTGCTGTCGTTGCCCGTATTATTAGGATTTAATCTACTTGATTTTATTCATCCTTTAGGGGGGGAAAGTACTATTCTTGATTTTCAAGATTTTTTGATATCAGATAATATATTACCATTTGGTTCGGTGATATTCGTGCTTTTTGTGACGGCGAAAAATGGCATGCAATGGAAAGCTTTTATAGCAGAAGTTAATAGTGGACAAGGACCTAAATTACCTGCTTCTATTTTTTGGTATTTTCGTTATGTATTGCCTGTTATCGTCATTGTATTAATTGTATTAGGGTATATTTCAGCGTTTTCATAAGAGTATGGTATTTAAAAAATACCAGATGATGCGGACATTAAAAATTTTCTAGGATTTTAAACGGGGCACTTTTGTGGAAATGGTACTTGAAAAAATTCTGCAAAGTCAGGGGTTTGGAACTCGTCGCCAATGCCGCAATTTGATATTAGATGGCGCAGTTTTAATTGATGGAAGAGTCTACGATGATCCATCTGAACGATTGCCTGTTAAAAATTTGAAGCTATTTATTAATGGGGAGTCATGGCAATATCAAGAGCATCTCTATTTGATAATGAATAAGCCTGAAGGTTATGAATGTTCTCATAAGCCGCAGCATCATGCGAGTATTTTTGGGTTAATTCCGTGGCAGTTTATTAATCGAAATTTACAATGTGTTGGACGGTTGGATCAGGATACAACAGGATTACTTTTATTGTCGGATGACGGACAATTTATTCATCGTTATACCTCTCCTAAAAAGCATGTTCCTAAAATTTATCAATTGTCTACGGCAGATCGTATTACAGATACGCAGATAACGAATCTTATCAATGGTGTTCAACTTCATCATGAAAAAACAATCAGTCAAGCATTAGAGTGCAAGCGATTAGGAACACATAGAATGGAAATAACCATTGATGAGGGAAAATACCACCAAATTAAACGAATGATTGCAGCGGTCGGAAATAAAGTGGTTATGTTACATCGACAAGCAATTGGTCATCTTGAGTTGCCTGCTAATTTAAAGCAAGGGACATGGCGCCATCTTACAAACATTGAGATTCAACGGCTTGCTAGTGATAGTTCGTTAAAAAGGGATATCTAAAATCTTTAAAAATAATGTAGTCGCATTTGTTTCTTTATACTAGATCTTTTTTATTTATTCTTTTTCGTGTAACGTACTATATTTTCCATTATAAAAATTTTAACGATTCTTATTTAAGTTTTTAACGATATCAATATGACTGCTCAAATCATCAGCGGTAATGAACTCGCAAAGAAAATACGTGAAGGTATTGCAAAACGTGCAGCTGCACTTGCACAGGCAGGGATTGTTCCTGGTTTAGCTGTGATCTTAGTTGGCGATGATCCCGCTTCTTCTGTCTATGTTCGCAATAAAGAGAATGCTTCTGTTAAAAATGGTATCCGTTCTATTATGGAAAGATATCCAGCAGATTTTACCGAAGAGGCTTTATTAGAACGTATTCATATTTTAAATAATGATCCTTCTGTCCATGGTATTCTCGTTCAATTGCCTTTACCAAAACATATTGATCCTCGTAAAGTTATTGATGCGATTGCACCAGAAAAAGACATGGATTGTTTCAGTGTTTTTAATACGGGTATGCTGATGATTGGGGAACCTCGCATTAAGCCATGTACACCTTTTGGTGTGATGAAAATGCTGGAATCTGTTAATTATCCTATTCGTGGCGCTCGTGCCGTCATTGTTGGGGCCTCTAATATTGTAGGCAAGCCGATGGCGATGTTGCTGTTGCAAGCTGGGGCAACAGTTACGATTTGTAATTCTAAAACACGTGACCTTGGCTATCAGACTCGTCAAGCAGATATTTTGATTGCGGCCTCAGGTGTGCGTCATATCATTAAAGCAGATATGGTTAAACCTGGTGCGGCTGTGATTGATGTTGGTATCGGTAAGGGAGAAGATGGCAAATTGTATGGTGATGTTGATTTTGATAATGTCAAAGAAGTTGCCGGTTATATCTCTCCTGTTCCAGGTGGAGTAGGGCCAATGACAATTACGATGTTATTGTCTAATGCGATTGATGCAGCGGAAAGAAAGCTGAAGGAATCGCAACAGTAAGTTCTTAGTCTAAGGTACGCAAAATGCGTACCTTTTTTTTGGTTTTTCTGAAATGAAAGAATGCTTACATGAATAATCCTTTACTTGATTTTAATGGATTGACTCGTTTTGATGAAATTCGTCCGGAACATGTGACGCCGGCAATTACGGAACTTTTATCTCGTTGCCGTACTGTCGTTGCTGAATTGGAAAAACCAATGGCAGAAATTACATGGGAAAATTTTGTTACTCCATTGGATGATTATACAGAGCAATTAAGTCGTGCATGGGGTATCGTTGGTCATTTAAGTGCTGTTGTTGATACCCCAGAATTGCGTGCTGTCTATAATGAAAATATTCCTGCTGTTACTGAATTTTGGACATCGCTTTCTCAAAATTTGGCTTTGTTTGAAAAGTATAAGATGATCCGTAATTCTCATTTGTTTGAGACATTAACCCCAGCTCGCAAGCGTTTGATTGAAAATACATTACGTGATTTTCGTTTGGGTGGAGCAGAATTACCCGCAGATAAGAAAAAGTTTTATGCGGATATTCAAGAAAAAACAGCATCTCTTTCAACACGTTTTTCAGAGAATATTTTAGATGCAACCAATCATTTTGAAATTTTGATTACAGACGAAAAAGATCTTTCTGGATTACCCGAAGATATTTGTTTAGTTGCCCAGACTGCCGCAAAAGCCGAGAAAAAGTCAGGATGGAAATTTACATTACATTTTCCATCTTATTTTCCCGTGATGCAGTATGCAGATAATCGCCAGTTACGTGAGAAGATGTATCGTGCAAATTGTACGCGTGCTTCTGAGTTAGGAGAAAATCTTGACTGGGATAATACTCAAATTATTCAAGATTTGCTTCGATTAAGAAAACAAGAAGCTGAACTGTTGGGATACCAGAATTTTGCAGAGGTTTCGTTAGTATCAAAAATGGCAACGACACCTCAAGAAGTCATTGCTTTTTTGGAAGATTTAGCTCAGCGAGCCCATCCATTTGCAGAGAAAGATCTGGCTGAATTGAAAGCTTTTGCAGCAGAAGAGCTTGGTTTGAATGATATTCAAGCATGGGATATGGCATATGTTTCTGAAAAACTTCGCCAAAAGCGCTATGCATTTTCTGAACAGGAGATAAAACCCTATTTTCCAGAAAATGTGGTCATAAAAGGATTATTTAGTTTAGTTGCCTCATTGTATGGCATTGTTGTTAAGCCTGATGTTGCTCCTATTTGGCATAAAGATGTGAAGTTTTTCCGTATTGAAAAAGATGGGAAATTATTGGGGCAGCTTTATATGGATTTATATGCTCGTTCTGGTAAACGAGGTGGGGCATGGATGGATGATGCGCGTAGTCGTCGAATGACATCTAATGGATTACAAACACCGATTGCTTATTTGAATTGTAATTTTTCTGCCCCAGTCATGAAAGATGGGCAAATGCAACCAGCTTTGTTTACTCATGATGAAGTACAGACGTTATTCCATGAATTTGGGCATTGTATGCATCATTTAATGACGCAAATTGACGATCTTGGGGTATCCGGTATTTCTGGCGTGGAATGGGATGCCGTTGAATTACCTTCCCAGTTTATGGAGAATTTTTGTTGGGAATGGCAAGTTATCCATCAAATGAGTGCTCATGTTGATACGGGAGATTCCTTGCCAAGGGTGCTGTTTGACAAAATGCTTGCAGCAAAAAATTTTCAATCGGGAATGGGCATGTTGCGTCAAGTTGAATTTGCATTAGTTGATATGCATTTGCATTATGACTACGATCCTAATGGCACAGAAACAGCGCAGGATGTTTTAGATCATGTTAGAAAACAGGTCGCAGTAACAATCCCTCCCGCATTTAACCGTTTTCTAAATGCGTTTAGTCATATATTTGCAGGGGGTTATTCTGCCGGATATTATAGTTATAAGTGGGCGGAAGTGCTCTCTGCAGATGTCTATGGTGCGTTTGAAGAAATCGCAAAACAGGAAGGCTCAACAGTTTCGCGTACCATGGGAGAAAAATTAGTTACAGAAATTCTTTCTAGGGGAGGTTCACGTCCAGCTATTGAATCATTTGAGGCGTTTCGTGGGCGGCGACCAACTATTGATGCATTACTTCGTCATAGTGGACTTCTTTCATGACTTTCTAAAGAGAGAAAAGCAGACCATAATGCTCGTGTTTATTTAATGGTGTCTTTTTCTTTTGCTTTCGCCATTTTTTGATATGACAAGAATTGAGTTTCGTACCAATATTCCGGATAAGGTCAATTATGTTTGTCGTTGGGTGCGTAAAGCTTTGATGCAAGTTCCAGATGTAAAAATTGTTATTTTAGCTGAAGATAAAACACAGCTTACGGCACTTGATCAAGCATTATGGACTTTTTCTGATACGGATTTTTTGCCACATGCTGTGTTAGGTGATCCCTTATTATCTCGTTCACAAGTAATTTTAACGGCTGATAGAGAGGCTGATTTACCAGAGAGTCAAATTCTCGTTAATCTTTCTAAAGAGATTCCGGTAAGTTATGCTCGTTTTGATCGTTTGCTTGAATTAGTATCAACTGATGTCATTGACACAGAAGCAGGCAGAAAAAGATATACGTATTATCGTGATAGGGGATATGCACTTCAACATAAAAGTGTGAGGGCATAAGCAGAAATTATGGATTTAGATTTTAATAAAAATAAGCAAGGCGGTTTGTCTTCGGATCATGAGAGTGATTATCCAATATTGACTCATGTTTTATCGACAGTTCCCGATATTGTCGATTCAACCCAAAATGAGCAGGATTGGAATGAACTTGAAGAGCGTTTAGCTCAACGTATTATGGATCGTGTGCAAGAACGTATTAGCTATGTATTAGAAGAGATTATTCAACAAAATCTAACAACAACATTACAGAAAGTAACGGGTACCCTAGTACAAGCAATCAATGATGATTTAAGAAGCACAATGGACGTTGTTGTTACACATACTGTTTCTGATGAATTGCAGCGATTAAAGCAAAAGGGATATTTTTCCAAGGGCAATCATCTTAAAATAACGAACAATTAGAATTGATTTTGCTATTAAGTTGTCGCATAGATTATCGAAGGGAGACATTGTGAAAGTAACTGTATTGGGAGCAGGAATTACGGGAACGGCCGCTGCATGGTTCTTACGCCAAGAGGGGCATGATGTGACAGTGATTGAACGACGTAATGGTGCTTCACAAGAGACGACTTTTGGCAATGCTTCTCAAATTTCAGTTTCGCATTCAGAGCCTTGGTCAAATCCTGCGGCGCCATTAAAGATTTTTAAGTGGCTCGGTAAAGAAGATGCCCCTTTATTGTATCGTTTTCGAGCTGAAATGTTGCAATGGGAATGGGGGGCTCGATTTTTGCGAGAATGTACGCCAGGTCGGACGGCTCATAATACGCGACAGTGTATGGCTATGGCAGATTTTAGTAAACGTACTTTACGTCAATTGCGTGATGAAGCTGGGATTGAGTATACCCATCTTCAACGGGGAATCATGCATTTTTATACCGAAAAAGCGGATTATGAAGCATCAAAAGCGGGCGCTAAATTGATGACTTCTTGGGGATGTCCTCGTAATACCATTACAAAAGATGAAGTGATTCGTCTAGAACCTGCGTTAAATCCAGTTTATGATAAATTAGTCGGCGGAGATTATACGCCAGATGATGAACATGGTGACTCTAGAGAATTCACGGTTGCATTATCAAAAAAGGCGATGGAACAAGGTGTTGAGTTTCGTTTCAATACTCAAGCGACTCGTTTATTAACTGAAGGAACTGGTGCAGATTCGCGCATTGCTGCAGTAGAAATTATTAAGGATAATGGTGAATTTGAAATCCTGAAAAGTGATGCATTTGTTTGTTCTTTTGGGAGTTTTTCAGCGCCATTTTTGAAGCCATTGGGTATTGATTTAATGATTTATCCAACAAAAGGATATTCTGCAACATTTCCTGTTATTGATCCAGATAAGGCGCCTTATGTTTCGTTGATTGATGCTGGATACAAGTTATGTATTTCTCGGTTAGGCAATCGATTGCGCGTTGCTGGTACGGCAGAAATGAATGGGTATGGTCGTCAGCTTAATGAAGAACGTTGTCAAGCATTGATTCGTCGGACATCCGAGCTTTTTCCTGATGCTTGTGATTACACACAGCCTCATTTTTGGACAGGACTTCGTCCAATGACCCCTTCTAATATTCCTTATATTGGGAAAACGCAATATAACAATTTGTATTTAAATACGGGACATGGTACATTGGGTTGGACAATGGGGTGTGGCTCAGGACGTTCAATTGCCGCTATTATTTCTGGAAAGAAACCCGATGTTGATTTTGAATTCTATGGCATAAAGTAATTTTTCCATGGCGAAAAAAATAAAGAATGTAGCCACCGTATGCCCATGCGGTGGCTCTTCATTTCATACATGTTGCCAACCATATTTGGATGGAGAAATTGAGGCACCGACAGCATTAGCATTGATGCGTTCTCGTTATAGTGCTTTTGTTGTCGGTAATGAGAAATATTTACGTGATACTTGGTTGGCAGAAAATCGCCCTGCAGGGGCGATTATTGATAAAAAAGATTTAACAAAATGGGTCGGGCTAAAAATTCTTGGGCATCAAGAATTAGAAGATCGAGCAACAGTTGAGTTTATTGCCAATTATAAAAGAAACGGCCGTATGCTGAAATTGCATGAAAATAGTCGATTTATTAAGCAAGAAGGCCGCTGGTATTATGTTGATGGGACTTTTTTCTGATATTTCTCGATGAATATTCAAAAAATAGGTGAAACTTCTTTATCTCAGCAGTGGATAAAAAGAAGTTTAAAAAGTGTTTGGCATCCTTGTACCCAGATGAAACATCATGAGTCATTGCCATTGGTTGCAGTGAAAAGTGGTAAAGGGTGTTGGTTGTATGATGAAGATGGTAATCGGTATTTTGATGCGATCAGTTCTTGGTGGACGAATTTATTCGGTCATGCTAACCCATATATTAATCAGGCATTAAAACAGCAATTAGATGTTCTTGAACATGCGATGTTGGCAGGATGTACTCATGAGCCAGTTATTGAGCTTTCAGAAAGACTTTCTGCATTAGTCGGCGGCAGGTTGGGACATTGTTTTTTTGGTTCAGATGGTGCATCGGCTATTGAGATTGCTTTAAAAATGAGTTTCCATTTTTGGAAAAATAGAGGGCATGCCGAAAAGCAGGAATTTATCTGTTTAGAACATAGCTATCACGGAGAAACGATTGGGGCATTGTCGGTAACTGATGTAATGTTGTTTAAAGATGCTTATGCGCCATTGATTCGCAATGCTCATTTGGTCCCATCCCCAGATTCACGAAATACCGAGCAAGGAGAAACTGATAAAGATATTGCGCTTAAAGCGGCGGATCAATTAGAAGAGGTATTAAGAGAAAAAGCCAATAAAATCGCGGCAATTATTGTTGAGCCTCTCGTACAATGCGCGGCTGGCTTTATTATGTACCATCCTATTTATTTGAAACGGGTACGTGAACTCTGTGATCGTTATCATGTTCATATGATTGCAGATGAAATTGCCGTTGGTATGGGACGTACGGGATCATTTTTTGCTTGTGATCAAGCCGATATACGCCCCGATCTCTTGTGTCTTTCTAAGGGAATTACTGGTGGTTTTTTGCCATTATCGTTAGTTATGGCAACGGATACCATTTATCAAGCATTTTATGATGATGATGTAACGAGAGGTTTTTTGCATTCTCATTCTTATACAGGAAATCCATTGGCATGTCGTGCTGCGTTAGCCGTCTTAGATTTATTTGAGCAAAACGATGTCATTGCTAATAATCGGCGTTTATCAACGGTAATGACGAATGCATTATCCATTGTCAAACAACATAATCAAGTTAAGAATTTCCGTCATAAAGGAATGATTTGGGCATTTGACGTTATGCTGTCACAGCAGGATCAAGCAACATTTCCTCGTCGATTTTTTCAAACGGCATTGGAATATGAAGTATTAATGCGTCCCATTGGTAATACCGTTTATTTAATGCCCCCTTATGTAATGACGGAACAAGAAGCAAATTGGTTAGCCAATAGCGTGAATACTATATTAAGGAAAGTTATTGGCTTATGAGTAAACTGGCTTATTTTGTAACTGGAACGGATACCGAAATTGGGAAAACAACCGTTTCATCTATTATTATTCGAGCTTTGGCGGAAAAAGGGCTACAGACTGCTGCAATGAAGCCTGTTGCTGCAGGGGCAATACAATTAGAGGATGGGTTACATAATGAAGATGTAGATGCTTTGATGAAAGCATCTAATGTTCAATTACCTACACCATTAATTTGTCCTTATTTATTACGAACACCGGTATCACCGAATTTATCTGCCATGGAGGATGGCAAAAATATTGATCTTTTACAGATTACCAATTGCTATCAACAGATTAGTCAGCAGGTTGATGCAGTGATTGTTGAAGGCGTTGGTGGTTTTTTGGTTCCTTTTTCGCCATCTGTTTTAAGTGCAGATTTAGCGGTGCAACTTGCTTTGCCTGTCATTATGGTGGTTGGCATGAAATTAGGATGCATTAATCATGCGTTATTAACAGCAGAAGCTATTCATGCCAGAGGATTGAAATTGGTCGGATGGGTTGCTAATTGCATTGATTTCGAAATGGGATTTAAGGAGGGTAATATTGCAACTTTGGAGAAATGGCTAAATGCCCCGAGATTAGGAACAATCCCTTATCTTAAATCTTTTGCTCATGCAGAGCGTTATCTTCAGTTAGATATTCTACCGAATTGGCCAAAATAAATAAATTACATGAATATGACATCACAACCTATACATTTTTATTCTTCATCTGAAACTATGCCAGAACCAGAAACCTGGCCAGTGAAAGAGATTCTTGCATTGTATGATTTGCCATTTACAGAATTGATGTTTCGTGCTCAGCAGGTTCATCGTGCTAATTTTCCGACGGGTGAAGTTGAACTGAATTCATTGATTTCACTTAAAACAGGGGCCTGCACAGAAGATTGTGGGTATTGTCCACAATCGATTCATCATAATACAGATGTAACGCCGAGCAAAATTTTAGATATGGAAACGATTTTGGCAGCAGCCAATCGTGCGAAAGAGTTAGGCGCTAATCGTTTTTGTATGGGGGCTTCAGGTCGTTCTCCGAATGATCGAGATTTTAAAAAATATCTTGAGATTGTTCGTGCTGTAAAAGCATTGGGACTTGAAACTTGTATGACATTAGGAATGCTTAAAGAAGAGCAAGCCCTACAATTGAAAGAAGCCGGATTAGATTATTACAATCATAATTTGGATACGGCACCTGATTACTATCATTCTATTATTACTACGCGTAATTATCAGGATCGTTTAGATACGTTAGGTCGTGTTCGTAAAGCAGGAATTAAAGTTTGTTGTGGTGGCATTATTGGTATGGGAGAAAGTCGCGAACAACGTGCCGCATTGTTGTCTCAGTTGGCAAATCTCAATCCTTATCCAGAGGCCGTTCCTATTAATCATTTAGTGCCTATTAAGGGAACGCCTTTAGAACATGTAAAACCTCTTGATCCGTTAGAGTTTGTTAGAACAATTGCGGTTGCACGTATCATTATGCCTCAAGCGAAAGTTCGTATGTCTGCAGGGCGTGCTGAATTAGGTGAAGCGATTCAAGCGATGTGTTTTTTGGCAGGTGCAAATTCTATTTTTTATGGGGAAAAGTTACTGACAACGGATAATGCAGATGCGAATGCAGACCGTGCTTTGTTAGCAAAACTTGGTTTAAAAACCCATATTGCAACGGATGTAAAAGCTCGAATGCCAGGATTACCTGAGCACGATCATCATGGCTATTGATATTTTGTATTACAACAAAGGTGAGGATCCTAAACAGTGGTTGTCAGCGTTACGGACGGCTTTGCCTCAGGCTAATATTCGCCATTGGACTCAAGGCGATAATGCTCGTGCAGATTATGCATTAGTTTGGCAACCACCCGAAGCTCTATTGAAGGGCAGAAAGGGATTAAAAGCAGTTTTTAATTTAGCAGCAGGCGTTGATGCTTTACTCGCATCAGGTTGGGTTCCTAAAGATGTCCCTATATTTCGTCTTGAAGATGCGGGTATGGCGATTCAGATGGCTGAATATACAGTATATGCTGTATTAAAATATTTCAGGCGATTTGATGAGTATGAGCATTTACAACATCAACAAAAGTGGACGTTTTTATCTTCCCGTTGTCGTCAAAATTTTACCGTAGGAATTATGGGAATGGGGATTATGGGAAACGCGGCTGCTGATATGCTCAAACCTTTTGGTTTTCCCATTAAAGGATGGAGTCGAACGGCAAAACAAATAGAGGGTGTTAAGACCTATTATGGTCATGATGGATTATCTGAATTTTTGAAAGATGTTAATGTATTAGTTTGTTTATTACCTAAAACAAATGAAACTGTTAATTTGCTGGATGCAAAACTTTTTCGTCAATTGCCAGATGGTGCTTGCTTGATTAATCTTGGACGGGGTGCCTTATTGAATGAGAATGATTTGTTAAAAGCATTAAAGGAAGGGAAAATTCATGCGGCATCATTGGATGTTACAGCCGTGGAGCCTTTACCTTTAAACCATCCATTTTGGAATCATCCCAATATTACCATTACGCCCCACATTGCAGGATTAACGACTTGTGAAGAAACAGTAAAAATCGTCGCCGATGCGATTCGTTTATTTGAAAATGGCGGAATGCCAGTCGGGCGAGTTAATCGTATGAGAGGGTACTAATACAGAAAAAGATCAGCATTAAGTCTGATCTTTTGAAAGCAACCCCGCCTGTGCCGTAATGCCTTCACCCTGAACCAAGCGGTTCAAGTGGTCGCAGTTGACCAAATTTCGGGTTCATCGAACGAGCGATGTACTCACCTATTTAGTAAATTCCGCAACCTATTTTAATTATGGTTCAAAGAATATATGGCATAAGTCGAACACCGCAGGGTAATCCTAGTCTAACCTATTAAAGTTTGTTGTCAACTCCTTTTTATCAAAAGGAGAGTAATAAAACATTAAGTTTAGTTTGCAGAAGAAGCTAAGGCCTCATCAATAGTATGATTGATAGATGCCACTTTCTGTTGAAGATCCGCTAAAATAGCAGGTGGTAATGGGGCGTCTGGCGATTTAAGTGTGAGAAGCTCTGCGGCCATATTTAAACAGACCATGACGGCAATACGATCCGTTCCGCGAATTCTCCCTGTGTCTCGTATCGCTCGCATTTTTTCGTCAACATAGGCAACGGCTTGGCGTAATTTATCTTCTTCCTCATCTCTACATGCGAGCCGATAAGTTTGTCCCATAATGGAAACATTTAATTGACTCATTCAATATCTCCTTTATATTCGATATCACTCTCATTTTCTAATGGTAGTTTTTCGATGATGGCGGCAATTTTTTGACGAGCTGTTTCAATTTTTTCAAGTAATTGTTGTTTTTCTATTTTCAATGATTCGATCTCGGTCTTTAGCGTTGTATTTTCCTGTTTCAATGTTTGAGTGAGTGCAACTAGTCCATTGATTTTTTCTGCTAAGAGGTTTAATTCTGAAATCATAATCCAATGTCTCAATATCTGTTTTGTTATAGCATGGGGAGTATACAGTCTATGGTAGTACGGTGTTGTATACTATTCTTAATGCAAATTTTACCTCCCTCTAGCAGATATTTTGAAAAATTTTTGTTGAAAGTCAATTTTTTTAAAATCTGTTGATGAAAGGGGGATTTATCTATTTAAACATAATGATGACAACAGAAAATTTTCATTCATCAAAGCCAATTGTTATCACAATTGATGGACCTACTGCATCTGGGAAAGGGACCGTTGCGCAGCGTGTTGCGGATAAATTAGGATTTCACTATTTAGATTCTGGAGCGCTTTATCGATTAGTTGCATTATCAACGGTTCGTTTAAAGGTACCACTTGATGATTACCAGACTATTGCCCGTATTGCTCGAAATTTATCTTGTCAGTTTGTTCATGGAAGGATTCTATTAGAAGACGAAGACGTGAGTGATCAGATTCGTGCGGAAAATATTGGGAATGCTGCTTCAATCGTAGCGGCTTATCCATTGGTACGAGATGCTTTAAAAGCATTGCAGATTCGTTTTCGTCAGGCACCTGGGTTGGTAACAGATGGACGAGATATGGGAACCGTCATTTTTCCTGATGCAGACTTAAAGATTTTTTTGACAGCAAGTGTTACTGTTCGTGCAGAAAGGCGTTATAAACAGTTGTTGGAAAAAGGATTTTCTGCTAACATGAATATTCTACGCGAAGATTTGGAAAAGCGTGATAAGAGGGATTCAGAAAGAGAATCATCTCCTTTATTGCCTGCTAATGATTCGGTGATAATTGATACATCTTCTTTAAGTATCGAAGAATCTGTCCAATACATTCTTAACCTTTTCGCGAAGAAGAAAAATTAAATCGTTCTGTCATAGAACTTGGGGCCTAATAAGGCGCAATGCCTTTTTAGGGATTATTGATTTGACCCGGTTTGTCTCAAAAAGATGCCGGTTTTTCACTATATATATATGCCTACTGCATCTGCTCCAGAAATGGAAAGTTTTGCCGCTTTATTTGAAGAATCCCTTGCACGTCATGATATGCGCTCGGGTGAAGTTATTTCTGCCGAAGTTGTTCGTATTGATCATAATTTTGTTGTGGTTAATGCTGGATTGAAGTCGGAAGCATTCATTCCTATTGATGAATTTAAGAATGATATCGGTGAAATTGAAGTCAATGTCGGTGACTTTGTCTCCGTTGCTATTGAATCTCTTGAAAACGGTTTTGGCGATACGATTTTGTCTCGCGACAAAGCAAAACGTTTAGCATCTTGGTTGGCTCTTGAAAAAGCGATGGAATCCGGCGAAATCGTAACCGGTGTTGTCAATGGTAAAGTCAAAGGTGGTTTGACAGTTCTAACCAATGGTATTCGTGCTTTCTTGCCTGGTTCTTTAGTTGATACTCGTCCTGTTAAGGATACAACACCTTATGAAGGCAAGACCCTTGAATTCAAAGTTATTAAGCTGGACCGTAAGCGTAATAATGTTGTTCTTTCACGCCGTGCTGTTGTAGAAGCATCTATGGGTGAAGAACGTGCGAAATTGATGGAAAGCTTAAAAGAAGGGACTATCGTTAACGGGATTGTTAAAAATATCACGGATTATGGTGCCTTTATTGATTTAGGTGGAATTGATGGGCTGCTTCATATTACTGATTTAGCATGGCGTCGTGTCCGTCACCCATCTGAAATGTTAACGGTTGGTCAGGAAATTCAGGCTAAAGTTCTGAAGTATGATCAGGAAAAGAATCGAGTTTCTTTAGGGGTTAAACAATTAGGAGACGATCCATGGATGGGGCTTTCTCGTCGTTATCCAAAAGGAACTCGTTTATTCGGCAAGGTTACTAATTTGACCGATTATGGTGCCTTTGTTGAAGTCGAACAGGGAATTGAAGGTCTGGTTCATGTTTCTGAAATGGATTGGACTAACAAGAATGTTGCACCTAATAAAGTTGTCAAATTAGGCGATGAAGTTGAAGTCATGGTTTTAGATATTGATGAAGAACGTCGTCGTATCAGCCTTGGCATGAAACAGTGCAAACCAAATCCATGGGAAGAATTTGCTGAAATTCATAAAAAGGGTGATCACGTCAAAGGCGCTATTAAATCGATTACTGACTTTGGTGTGTTTATTGGTTTGCCAGGTAATATTGATGGTTTGGTTCATTTGTCTGATTTGTCTTGGACTGAATCGGGTGAAACCGCTGTTCATAATTTCAAGAAAGGCGACGAACTAGAAGCGGTTGTGTTGGCAATTGATGTTGAACGTGAACGTGTTTCTTTGGGTGTTAAACAGCTTGAAGGTGACCCATTCAACAATTATATTGCGATGAATGATCGTGGTTCTATTGTGACCGGTACTGTTAAATCCGTTGAGCCTAAGGGCGCTGTTATTCAACTGACAGAAGATGTTGAAGGATATTTGCGTGCTTCTGAAATTTCTCGTGATCGTGTTGAAGATGCAGGTTCTCAGCTGAAAGAAGGCGATTCTGTTGATGTGATGATCATCAATATTGATCGTAAATCCCGTACGCTGCAATTGTCTATTAAGGCTAAGGATCAGCAAGAAACTCAAGAAGCTATTAAGAAGATCCAAGACGATTCCTCTGCCGCTTCAGGCATGACTAGTTTGGGTGCTTTGCTGAAAGCTAAATTTGACAACAAGCAGTAATCAGGGAATAAGATGACAAAATCCGAATTGATCATCTCTCTCGCCAATAATTATCCACAGTTATTGGCAAAGGATGCTGAACTGGCTGTTAAGACGATCCTTGATGCTATGACTCAGGCTTTGGCCGCTGGTAAGCGCATTGAAATTCGGGGTTTTGGCAGTTTTGCATTGAGTGTTCGCCCTCCTCGGGTAGGGCGTAATCCTCGTTCTGGTGAAAAAGTGATGGTTGCTGAAAAGCGAGTACCGCATTTTAAGCCAGGAAAGGAATTGCGTTATCGTGTGGATATGGGCGTTGAATCGAAATAATTTTATTATTTAGATTTAAGGGGCATCTTTGGATGCCCCTTTTTGTATCTTATCAATCTTTTCCTTTAAAATACTTTTTTGTTAAAAATTCATTTCAATAAAAATTCCAAAATTGATTGGAATATTTTGAATTTATTGTTGGCATCATCTATATGGAATTCGAAGTCTGGTGGCTAGTTGGTATCCCTATTTTTTTTGGATTAGGATGGGTTGCTGCACGTATTGATATCAAACAATTATTGTCTGAATCTCGTAGTTTGCCTAAGGGTTATTTCAAGGGATTAAATTTTTTATTGAATGAACAACCTGATAAGGCCATTGATGCATTTATTGAAATTGTAAAATTAGATCCTGAGACCGCAGATTTACATTTTGCATTAGGTAATCTTTTTCGTCGGCGTGGAGAAACAGAGCGGGCAATTCGTATGCATCAGAATTTGTTACTTCGTTCTGATTTGCCGCTTGAACAACAGATGCAAGCACGTTTTGAATTGGGAAAAGATTATTTGAAAGCCGGATTGCTTGATCGTGCAGAAGAGGTTTTTCAGGGGTTAACTGAAACGCCATATTCAATGCGGGCACGTCGTGCATTGCTTGAAATTTTTCAACGGGAAAAAGAATGGCGTCAAGCTATTGATGCGGCAGAAGCGTTACAAAATATGGGGACAGGCAGTCGTAATCGCCAAATTGCCCAATTTTATTGCGAATTGGCTGAAGATCAATTAGTTCGGGCACATTCTCAAGATGCTTTACCATTGTTAAATAAAGCATTAGAAATTGATCGGATGTGTACTCGAGCAACGATTTTGATTGGTGATGCTTATAAATCAATGGGAGATGTAGAAAAAGCATTAGATGTTTGGCGTAGAGTTAAAAATCAGAATATTTTGCATACAATTTTAATTGTTCGTCGACTCATGGATGGGTATGAAGAGGTTGGTCGTCCTGAAGAGGGGATTAGCCTATTGAAATCTTATTTAGCAGAAGTATCTTCTATTGATATGCTAGATGTATTAGTAAAAGCGGTACAAAAGTTACATGGTGCTGAAGAGGCGAATGCGTTAGTACGTGATGAGTTAAGAAGAACACCTACGTTATTAGGATTGGATAAATTACTTGAAGCGCAATTGTTAGTTGTTCCTCCAGAGATTCGTCAGGAATTCTCGAATATCCGGACGTTAATTCAGCGATATGCCCATAAATTGTCTCATTATAAGTGCCGCCATTGCGGTTTTGAAGCAAGGCAGTTTTATTGGCAATGTCCTGGATGTCATGAATGGGAATCCTATCCGCCAAGGCGGGTTGAGGAAGAAAGTTTTTCTTAATTGAAAAACAAAAATCAATTCAACAGCTAAATCATATTATGAACAATAGTCCTACTATTATTCCCCATATTTTAATTGTCGGCGATGTGATGCTTGATCGTTATTGGTTCGGTGATGTGAATCGAATTTCTCCTGAAGCGCCTGTGCCAGTTGTTTTAATTAATCATAGTGAGGAGCGTTTAGGCGGAGCGGCAAATGTTGCGCGTAATGTTGCTGCCTTAGGGGCAAAATGTGGGTTAATGGGAATTGTTGGTCATGATGAAGCAGGGCAGATTGTTGAGAATTTGTTAAGTGAAGCCAATATAGTGCCGCATTTACATAAAGTTGAAACAATCTCGACGATTGTGAAGCTTCGTATCGTTGGACGTCAACAACAATTGCTGAGACTGGATTTTGAAAAAGCGCCTCCAAAAGAAGTACTCGATAACGCAATGTGTCAATATCAAGCATTATTGCCATCGTATGATATTGTTATTTTCTCAGATTATGGCAAGGGCACTTTAAATAATGTTGCTGAAATGATTGCTGTGGCTAAATCGGCCGGTAAAATTACATTGGTAGATCCTAAAGGAGATGATTTTAGCAAATATCAAGGGGCTTCATTTTTAACTCCTAATAAAGCGGAATTACGGCAAATTGTTGGTTATTGGAAAAATGAAGAGGATCTTAGAGAAAAAGCTCGTAATTTACGTCATCATCTCAATATAGATTGGTTATTATTAACTCGTTCTGAGGAAGGGATGACCTTGTTTGGAGAAAAAGATACACTTCATATTCCGACTGTTGCTCGAGAGGTTTTCGATGTATCTGGGGCAGGAGATACCGTTATTGCAACATTAGCAACGATGTTGGGATATGGTAAGCCTGTTGCTGAGGCTATTGATATTGCAAATAGAGCTGCGGGTATTGTTGTTGGTAAATTAGGAACAGCGACAGTGACTTCAGACGAATTATTTTCATAGTAAGTGGCGAATTTTAAATATACTCGCTTAGTTTTTAATATGATTAAATTCTGCTGAATTTTTAATTGGATCAAAGTTTAAATAATCTCCATTAGGTTTTTACTAATAGAGATTATTTTTTTATCGATGCTCTAATTTTGCAATTGTCAAATCAAGTAGTTTCATTCCAACATTACTGAAATTAATTTTTGCGCGTTGAGGACTATCGAAACTAATAATGACGCCTTCTCCAAATTTTGCATGGTAGACAGTTTCTCCTAAGTGCCATTGGCCAGCTTTTGATAAGTTTGAAGAGGAATATCCTATTGAAGTGTTGCTATTTCCTTTGAAATAGCCGGTTGAGTGGTGATCATATGAATTAGAAAAAGAATGACTGCCCCATTCAGCGACATCAATATTGATTTTATTTTTGGGAGACAATCGTTTGATGTTGGCTTCTGGGAGTTCATCAATAAAACAAGAGGGAATGTTGTAACGCATATGACCATGTAACATTCGAGTTTGAGCACTACTTAGGTAGAGCCGTTTTTTGGCACGAGTTAATGCGACGTACATTAATCGTCGTTCTTCTTCAAGTCCATTCAAGTCACTAGTACTATTTTCGTGAGGGAATAAACCTTCTTCTAGCCCTGTGATAAATACTGCTTCAAATTCGAGACCTTTTGCAGCATGTACGGTCATTAGTTGTACGGCATCTTCATGTTCATCTGCTTGCATATCACCCGCTTCAAGAGAGGCATGCGTTAAAAAAGCAGATAGCGGTGACATATTTAAGGGTAAGTCTGCATCAGCATTCAAAATATCTTCTGGGGGGGATAGTAAATCGGCATTGCTACTATTTTGAGGCATTGCAACAGCCGTTAGCGCAGGTTGGTTTTGTTCAAAACCTTCTTCAGATAGAAATAATGAAGCAGCGGAGACCAATTGTCCGAGGTTTTCAAGTCGGTCTGCCCCTTCTTTTTCTTTTTGATAATGTTGTTCTAGACCACTTTTTTGAATAATCGTTGCAATAAGATCGGGCAAGTTCATATGTATTACTTCGGCTCGCCCTGTTTCAATAATACGAGAAAACGCCGATAGAAGTGTTTTTGCTCGACCTGTCATGAATGGAATCGCTTCATACATAGAGCAATGATTTGTTTGTGCTAGATTTTGTAATTGTTCTAGTGTTCTAATGCCGATGCCTCGAGTTGGGAAGTTGACGACTCGCATGAATGCTGCATTATTGTTGGGATTACCAATAAGTTGGAGATAAGCGATCGCATGTTTAATTTCTGCTCGTTCAAAAAAGCGCAGTCCCCCATAGACTCGGTAAGGGATTCCTGCACTGAAAAATCCATGTTCTATTACACGGGACTGGGCATTTGAGCGATAGAGAACAGCGATTTCACGACGAGGCATTCCTTCTTGTATCAAATGACGAATTTCATCTTGTACCCATTCTGCTTCTTTCATATCAGAGGGAAGTTCGAGTACCCGAACAGGTTCTCCATCGCCAGTATCCGTTCGTAAGGTTTTTCCAAGGCGCCGTTCATTATTTGAAATAAGCGCATTTGCAACGGCCAAAATATTGCCCTGTGAGCGATAGTTTTGTTCGAGGCGAATAAGAGTTTTGACGTTGAACTCATGTTGAAATGATTGCATGTTTTCAACATTTGCCCCACGAAAGGCATAAATGCTTTGATCATCATCTCCGACAGCAAAAACGGCAGTCGTTGAACCAGTGAGTAGTTTTAACCAACGATATTGGAGATCATTAGTGTCTTGGAATTCATCAATTAGGATATGCTGAAAACGATTTTGATAATGTTCTCGCAAGGGCTGATTGCGTTCTAGTAATTCACAGCTGCGAAGTAAAAGTTCTGCAAAATCGACAACGCCTTCTTGCTGACATTGATTTTCATACAACTGATAAAGCATTGTCATTTTTTGTTCGTAATCGTCATGGGCATGAATATTTTCAGCACGCAATCCCTGTTCTTTCGCGTGATTGATGAAATGGACTAAGGATTTAGGGGGATATCGATCATCATCCACTTCTGCTGTTTTCAAAAGACGTTTAACGACAGATAGTTGATCTTGGGTATCTAAAATATTGAATGCTTGGGGTAATGCCGCGTCTCGCCAATGTAACCGCAATAGACGGTTACATAAGCCATGAAATGTGCCAATCCATAGACCACGGAGATCAATAGGAATCATCGTATCTAAGCGTGCAGTCATTTCTTTGGCTGCTTTATTGGTGAAAGTGACTGCTAATATGCCATTAGTTGATACTTGTCCCGTTTGTAATAGCCATGCAATGCGAGTTGTTAAAACACGTGTTTTACCAGAGCCAGCTCCAGCTAAAATGAGTGCGGATTGTGCAGGTAGTGTTACCGCAGCAAGTTGTTCTGTATTTAAATTGTTCAATAATGCATCCATATTGACATTATCTAATAATTAAAGAGGCCCTGCCTGATTTTTATCTGTAGAGAATGAAATTTAAAAGGATGGATTAGGATCATGATCGTATGCGATTTGCTGCTATTCTTATTTGAAATTGGATTTTTAGGTTTGTAAATATCATATTTTGGGACATTGAGAAAGATCATTAACCTCATGATCAATAAAAGAAAAATCGATTACTCATAAAATGTGTTTTCAAAAAAATCATACATATTTTCATATTTAACAATTACGCATTGAGAATCATAATCATTAGTGTTAAGATTCCTGTCTTTTCATTCCTTTTGTCTGTAAAGGAGAATGTATGCTACCCCTGTTACTCGCTGAGAAGGGAAGCCCTTTAAAGATTGAACGTATTACTGGGAAAGAAGAAACCAAACGTTTTCTTGAAAATTTGGGGTTTTCTGTTGGCTCAGCCATTACGGTTGTAAATGATATGAATGGTAGTCTGGTCGTTAAAGTCAAAGATTCACGTGTGGCGTTAGGTAGAGACGTGACTGGGCACATTATGGTATCTAAGGAATTAAACTAAAGATGAAAACCCTAAAAGATATTGCAGTTGGTCAATCTGCTGTTGTAAAGAGAGTGCATGGCGAAGGAGCAACCCGTCGCCGAATGATGGATATGGGCATTATTAAGGGCGCTATTATTAACGTCGTTAAAGTAGCGCCATTGGGAGATCCTATTGAAGTCAGTGTTAAAAATTACCAACTTTCATTCAGACAAGCAGATGCTGAGCTGATTGAAATTGAAGAATAAACGAAACAATATAATTTTATTTGAAAACCATGAGTGGAATACGTATCGCACTTGCCGGCAACCCAAATAGCGGTAAGACAACACTATTTAATGCGTTGACTGGTTTACGTCAGTCTGTCGGTAACTGGCCTGGAGTTACTGTTGAAAAGAAAGAAGGTCATCTTAAAGGGCATTCTGGTGTTATTGTCACCGACCTTCCTGGTATTTATTCTTTGTCGCCTTATTCTCCAGAAGAAATTGTTGCTAGAACCTATTTAATTGATGAGCGACCAGATGTTATTTTAAATATCGTTGATGGGACCAATCTAGAACGTAATTTGTATTTAACAACTCAATTAATTGAATTGGGATTGCCTGTTGTTGTTGCTGTTAATATGGTGGATTTGATGCAGCAGCGCGGGGATATACTTGATACAAAGACGCTTTCTCAGAATCTTGGTTGTCCTGTTGTTGCTATTTCTGCATTAGAAGAAACAGGTATTAATGAAGCGATTGCTAAGGTCTTAAAAGCTGCAGAAAATCGTCCTCAAGTCGCACGCCATCATTACAGTGGGGCGTTAGAACATTGTTTGGCTCATATCGAAGAAGCGGTTCTTCATGATCGCCCTGAAAATGTTCAGCATTGGTATGCCATTCGTTTGTTTGAACGTGATCGTAGAATTGCGGATAAATTAGGGTTGACGTCAGAACAAGTTGAACATATCGAAAAAGATATTGTGGCTTGTGAGCAAGAGCTAGATAACGATAGCGAAAGTATTATGTCAATGGAACGCTATGGTTGGGTTGCTTCTTTAGTTGCATCCGCTCTGAAGGCGGCTCCCAAAACGGTTAGTGTTTCCGATAAGATTGATCGCATCGTTACCAATCGTTTCTTAGCTTTGCCAATCTTTGTTCTAGTGATTACAGGCATTTATTATATTGCAATGCATTCGTTAGGGCAGTTTGTGACAGACTGGGTGAATGACGATTTTTTTGGAGAAATGGTTCCAGAATTGGTTGAGGGTTGGCTAGAAGGCATGGAAGTTGATGAATGGCTATCTGGTTTAATTCTTGATGGTATTGTCGGTGGGGTTGGTGCTGTTCTTGGTTTTGTGCCGCAAATTCTTATTCTATTTATTATGCTGGGAATTGTGGAATCTTGCGGGTATATGGCACGTGTGGCATTTATTCTTGACCGTGTTTTTCATAAATTCGGTTTATCGGGTAAATCGTTTATTCCTCTTTTGATTGGAACAGGCTGCGGTGTTCCTGGTGTTATGGCATCGCGTACCATTGAAAATGAAGCAGATCGTCGTATGACGATTATGACAACGACATTCATGCCATGTAGTGCAAAGTTGCCTATTATTGCGATGTTTGCAGGTGCTATTTTCAATGATGCTTGGTGGGTTGCTCCTGCTGCTTATTTTACAGGCATTATTTCGGTCATTGTTTCTGGCATTATCTTGAAAAAAACGAAGATTTTTGCGGGAGATCCTGCTCCATTTGTGATGGAATTGCCGCCTTATCGTTTACCTCGTATTGGGGCATTGAGCCGTACAACATGGGAACGCGGTTTTAGTTTCATCAAAAAAGCAGGCACAATCATTTTGTTGTCTACGATTCTTGTTTGGTTTATGTCAACATATGGTTGGGTAGATGGCGAATGGGGTGCTGTTGAGGATATGGAAGATAGTATTCTAGCGGCATTCGGTAACTTATTATGCTGGATTTTTTCTCCACTGGGTTGGGGAGACTGGAAAGCAACGGTTGCTGCACTTACCGGGTTAATTGCGAAGGAAAACTTGGTTGGGACTTTTGGTATTCTTTACGGGTTTGAGGAAGTTGAAGAAGCTGGTGATGAAATTTGGACACAACTTGCCGCTAATTATACTTGGTTGGCAGCTTGGTCTATGCTGACATTTAACCTGTTATGTGCACCATGTTTTGCAGCGATGGGTGCTATTCGCCGTGAAATGAATAATTGGAAATGGTTCTTATTTGCAATTGCTTACCAATGTATTTTTGCATGGTGTGTTGCACTGTGTTTTTATCAGATCGGTATGTGGATTGTAACGGGCACTTTTGGTTTTTGGACATTTGTTGCTTGTGCATTGGTTGTCTTGTGTATTTATATGCTTTTTCGCAAAGGGTACATGGAAAAAGCCATAAGAGCTGTTAGCCAAAGATAATAAAACATCCTTATTTAGAGGCTTATCATGGGAAATATTATTGTTAGTGGCATATTACTTATTGTGATTGCTCTGGTTATATTGAGTTTGATTAGAAGACATAAACAGGGGAAGTCAATTTTCTGTGATGGTGTTAGCTGTAGTGCTTGCGGAGCGCATTCTATTTGTCAGTCGCATCGTTTGTCTGACAATAAGTTAGCGGGAGAAGAGAAGAAAATCCGTTTTTTTAAGCATTAAAATAAGGAGGTGAATTATGGGGACTATCATTGTTGGAGGTGCATTACTTGTTATCGTTGCATTGATTATTTTTAATATTATTCGCAAAGTACGGCAAGGGAAGTCTGCTTTCTGTACGAGCAGCAGTTGTGATTGTGGATGTGGTGCTGGCGCATTATGCTCTTCTCATGTGTCTGATCACAAAAAAGACCATACGGCATCTTGCTGTTGTAGTGAACATCATCATGATAATAAAAGTGCTTCCTGTCATTGTGGAAATGCTCATGATCATCACTCAATGAAGTAATTACCTTATTTTTGAATTTTGTTTCCTAGCAGGTATTCCATATTTTGGCATGCCTGTTTTTTTATAAAAATAAAATAGTTAGGTTTGTTCAATTTGTAAATTATGAGGGCAATTATTAGATTTATAAGATATCTAATATTGTTTGATAGCAGCGATTTTCTTTGGAAAAATTTTTTTAATAAAATTATTTTTTCTACTCTTGAAATACCCTATTCCCGCCCATATACTTAGCACTCGTTAAGGGAGAGTGTTGATATGCATCTGTCCTGAGCTCCGATTGGAGATAAGTTTTTTGGCTCATCTAGTATGACTAAAATGGGTCGATTTAATGAATTGCATAGTTTTTTATAAGGAATTGTTATGAAACTTCGTCCTTTGCAAGACCGCATTATTATTAAACGCGTTGAACAGGAAACAACGACTGCATCTGGTTTGATTATTCCTGATGCTGCTGCAGAAAAACCTGATCAAGGGGAAGTCTTAGCTGTTGGTAATGGCAAAGTATTAGAAGATGGTAAAGTATTGCCTTTGGATGTTAAGGTAGGCGATTTCGTCTTGTTTGGCAAATATTCAGGCCAAGCAGTTAAGGTTGATGGTGAAGAATTGCTCGTCATGCGTGAATCTGATGTGATGGCTATTATTGAACAGTAATTATCTGTTTAATTTTCATCGATTTAAGATTCATCATATCAAGAAAGATTTAGGAGATATACATGTCCGCAAAAGAAGTTGTATTCGGTGATACTGGCCGTAATAAACTGGTTGAAGGTGTCAATATTCTGGCAGACGCTGTTAAAGTAACTTTGGGACCAAAAGGTCGTAATGTTGTACTGGAACGTACTTGGGGGGCTCCAACCATCACTAAAGATGGTGTTTCTGTCGCTAAAGAAGTTGAACTGAAAGATAAGCTCATGAACATGGGCGCTCAGATGGTTAAAGAAGTAGCTTCCAAAACCAATGATAATGCTGGTGATGGGACGACTACTGCAACTGTTTTAGCTCAAGCCATTGTTCGTGAAGGAATGAAGTATGTTGCTGCTGGCATGAATCCAATGGATTTGAAGCGCGGCATTGATAAAGCAGTTGCTGCAACGATTGCTGAATTGCAAAAGATTGCAAAACCAGTAACGACCAGCAAAGAAATTGCTCAGGTCGGCTCTATTTCTGCTAATAGCGATAGTTCTATCGGCGAAAGCATTGCTGAAGCGATGGATAAGGTTGGTAAAGAAGGCGTTATTACCATTGAAGATGGTAAGTCTTTAAATGATGAATTGGATATTGTAGAAGGTATGCAATTTGATCGTGGCTATCTGTCTCCATATTTTATCAACAATACGGAAAAACAGATCGTTGCTCTTGAAAATCCATACGTTCTGTTATTTGAAAAGAAGATTTCCAATATTCGTGATTTGTTGCCGGTATTGGAACAAGTTGCAAAAGCAAGCCGTCCATTGTTGATTATTGCTGAAGATGTTGAAGGTGAAGCATTGGCGACTTTGGTTGTCAATAATATGCGTGGTATCTTGAAGACTTGTGCTGTTAAAGCACCTGGCTTTGGCGATCGTCGTAAAGCAATGTTGCAAGATATTGCTATTCTGACTGGTGGTACTGTGATTTCTGATGAAGTTGGTTTAACGCTTGAAAAGACCACTTTGGATATGTTGGGCCAAGCAAAACGTATCGAAATTGATAAAGAAAACACGACGATCATTGATGGTGTTGGTGAAGCTTCTGCTATTGAATCACGTGTTAAAGAAGTTCGGACTCAGATTGAAGCAGCAACTTCTGACTATGATAAAGAAAAATTGCAAGAACGTATTGCTAAATTATCTGGCGGCGTTGCCGTGATCAAAGTTGGTGCAGCAACTGAAGTTGAAATGAAAGAAAAGAAAGCTCGTGTTGAAGATGCATTGCATGCAACTCGTGCTGCTGTTGAAGAAGGTATTGTTGCTGGTGGTGGCGTTGCTTTGTTACGTGCTCGTAATAATGCTAGCGTTAAAGGCGATAATGCTGACCAAGATGCCGGTATTAAGATTGTTATGCGTGCATTAGAAGAACCTCTGCGCATGATTGTTTCCAATGCAGGTGAAGAAGCTTCTGTTGTTGTTAATAAAGTGCTTGAAGGTAGCGGTAACTTTGGTTATAACGCAGCTACTGGTGAGTATGGCGATATGGTTGAAATGGGTGTTGTTGATCCAGCAAAGGTTACTCGTTCTGCTTTGCAGAATGCAGCTTCCATCTCTGCTTTGATTTTGACCACTGATTGCATGATTTATGACATTCCAGAAGAAAAACCAGCTGATGCCGGTGCCGCAGGTATGGGTGGCATGGGCGGAATGGGTGGCATGGGCGGAATGATGTAATTCTCGCTTTAGAACCTTACGTCTAAATGTTAAAGTCTGCAGCATTGCTGCAGACTTTATTTTTTCTGAAAACAGTAGAAATTTTTTCTAGAGATAACAAATTCGTAATTAAAAATATCGGCTTTTTTAATGGGTATTTTCAATAAATTAAGTGCATTCCAATAAAGGAATGCACTTATTATTTAAGACAAAAGAGAATTTCCTATTCTAAAAACTCCACCGTAGACCTGCCGACACCTGATAAGTCGTTCTAGTAGGAGAGCCAGACGTCGTTTCCAACTCCCCATAAGCCGATAAATGCTTCGT
>CAKRSU010000002.1 GCA_934401755.1 uncultured Oxalobacter sp. | reverse complement strand
CCTGATCAGGATTTTGAACAAGGAATATTAGCCATCAAACAACATATCAAAGCGCAGACAGAATATCCATTTGCATTGATACAAAAAGACTTTCTATTAAATACCCAAAGACCTTTCTTAAAAGAAGCGAAATATCACTTACTGTCGCATTTAACCTTTGGAAAAAGAAAAAAACATTATTTAAAGAAAGCTTTTTCTCAAAGCAAGAAAAACCTATTGCTCTCTTAAGAAGTATAGAATCATGAACACCACTACCTCCAAAAACATCCTCATCACTGGCGGCGCCGGCTTTATCGGCGCCAACTTCATTCCATACTTTGCCCAAAAATACCCCCAATACCACCTCATCAACCTCGACAAACTCACCTATGCGGGCAACCTCAACAACCTCAAAGAAACCAAAACACTCCCCAACTACACCTTCATCAAAGGCGACATCTGCGACAAAACCCTCATAGAAACCCTCTTTACCCAACACAACATCCAAGGCGTCATCCACTTCGCGGCCGAAAGCCACGTCGACAACTCCATCAAAAGCCCTCAAACCTTCATCCAAACCAACATCATCGGCACCTTCAACCTCATCGAAACCGCCCGACAACACTGGATGGAAGCTCCACACCAACCCAAACCCCAGTACCAAACCGCGCGATTTCATCACATCTCCACCGACGAAGTCTATGGCACATTAGGACAAACCGGTGCCTTCACCGAAAATACCCCCTATGCACCTAATAGTCCCTACAGTGCCAGCAAAGCCTCATCTGACCATATCATCAGAGCCTACCATCACACCTATGGCCTCAATACCACCACCAGCAACTGCTCCAACAACTATGGTCCTAAACAACATCCCGAAAAACTCATTCCCACCATCATCCGTCAATGCCTAAACGAAGCACCGATTCCCATCTATGGAAAAGGTACCAACATCAGAGACTGGCTCTACGTTTTAGACCACTGCAAAGCCATTGACCTCATCTACCACCAAGGCAAAAGTGGAGAGACCTACAACATCGGCACAAATAACGAAAAAACCAACCTACAAATCGCACAAACCATCTGTGCAATTCTGGATCAAAAAAGACCGAGACAAAACGGACAATCTTACATTGAACTCATCACCCATGTTGCTGACCGTCCAGGCCATGACTACCGATATGCCATTGATGCTACAAAACTGACTCAAACCCTTAATTGGCAGCCGGAAGAAAGCTTTGAAGAGGGGATTTTGAAGACGGTGGAATGGTATTTAAAAGGGTAATCAAATGAATATTAAATTAATGGATTTTAAAGTATTCGGTGATAACAGAGGAAAACTAGTTTCTTTAGAAAATCTAAAGAATATTCCATTTGAAATTAAAAGAATTTATTACATATTTGATACTTTACCAGATGAAGGAAGGGGGAAACATGCTCATAAAAATCTTGAACAGATAGTTATTGCCATTGATGGAGCATGTACATTCGTTTGTGATGATGGAAAAGAAAAAATAAAAGTTCGATTAGATAGACCGGATCGAGGTTTATATATTGGGAAAAATATCTGGAGGGAAATGAGAGACTTTTCTTATGGTTGTAAATTAATGGTATTAGCTTCTGATTTTTATAATGAAAATGAATATATCAGAAATTATGATGAATTTATTATGCAAAAAATAATAAATAGTTAATGTAATAAAATTATGAAAATTCTTATTAGTTCTGTAGGCACATCAACAAGTGTAAATCTTATTAGATATTTCCAGAAGATAGGTGATTATATAGTTGGATGTGATATTAATAATTATGGATATACTGCTGGTAGTATCTTATGCAAGAATTATTATAAAGTTCCATATGCTAAAGATGAAAATTATATATCATCGATAAAAACAATATTAAAAAAAGAAAAAATTGATATATTTATTCCGATAAATGATGAGGAAGTATATCAAGTAGCAAAAAAATCATCTGAGTTAAATTGTAGTCTTTTATTACCAGATATTAAAACAATTGAAATTGTCAGAGATAAACTACTTTGTAGTAGTCTTTTGAAAGAAGCAGGAATACCTGTACCAACTATTTTTAATTCCGATACTAAAAGTGTAAAAAAAATCTTACGAGATAGGATTAGTGTTGGGAGTAAAGGAATACAAATTTATGAAAAAAATACCAATGTTGAAGCATTAAATAAAAATATTAATTTTTTACAAGAATTTATTGATGGCAATGAATATACTGTAGATGTACTAGCAGATATAGATGGAAAACCAATATATATAGTTCCTAGAACAAGAATAGAAGTTAAAAGTGGTGTTGCAGTAAAATCAAAAATAGAGAAAAACGATTTATTAATAGATTATGTTAAAAGGATTTTAAGCGTTTTTTGTTTAAGAGGATTTTCTAATATACAATTTATAAAAGATAATAGTAACAATTTCTGGTTCGTTGAGGTTAACTGCAGATTTGCTGGATTTGGTTCAGCAACATTAGCTGTATCAAAAAATTATTTAGAAACATTTAAAAAAATAGTATTAAAAGAAAATATACCTAATGTATTGAATCAAGATGTTCGCTGGAATTCTGTTGTAACTCGATATTATAAAGAAGTTGTTTATGAAGAAAGCATTTGTTGATCTTGATGG
This sequence comes from uncultured Oxalobacter sp., assembly GCA_934401755.1. GTDB lineage: Bacteria > Pseudomonadota > Gammaproteobacteria > Burkholderiales > Burkholderiaceae_D > Oxalobacter. The sequence goes on along the minus strand of CAKRSU010000002.1, from coordinate 100,967 downwards.
AACATTAGTAAATAGTAAAAAAAGACATATTATAGCATTAAAAATGTCTTTAGAAGCTAATGGAATATTCAATATAAATATTGATGGATATTTGAAATATAAATTAGGTGGATTTAATACAAAAAAATATTTAACAGATCTTTTAGGGTTAGAAAGCAAATTATCTAACAGTATAAATAATTATTGGGTTGAGTGTATAGAAAATGATGATTTGATGTATTTTGATAAATTGTATTCAGATTCTTTTATTTTTTTGAAAAAAATAGTTGATTGTGGTTATTCCGTTAATATTTTAACAGCAAGAAAAAATAAGTCTTATACAGTTAAGTTTATCTCTAATTCTAAAATATCTGATTTTATATCTGAGATTGTTATTGTAAATCCAATAAATGCACTTTATGAAAAAAAGCAGTATATAGATTCATTTTCTGGAGAGCTTATATCTGTAGGTGATACTGATTCTGATTATTATGCATCAGTTGAAAATTGTAATAATGTTTATATACTTAACCGTGGATTTAGAAATAAAAAATTTTTAGATTCTTTCAGTATAGTTAATTATGATTCATTAAGTTCATTGATTCATTTTTTTAATTATTAATATATTAGTTTTATTTTTATGATTAACTTTTTAGATTTAAATATTATAAATAATCGATTTAGAGAAGAAATAAATAAACGATTTAAAAGAATTCTAGATAAGGGATGGTATTTACAATCAGAAGAAAACGATAACTTTTGCAATAATTTTGCAAAATTTTGTGGTACCAAATATGCGTTAGGTGTTGCAAATGGATTAGATGCGATATCTTTATTAATCAAAGCATGTGGCTTTGGACCTGGTGATGAAATAATTGTACCTGCTAATACCTATATAGCTACAATTCTTGCCATATCTGAAAATGGGTGCAAACCTATTTTTGTTGAACCTGATATCGAAACCTATAATATTGATCCTAATTTGATTGAGCAAACGATAACACCTAGAACTAAAGCAATCATAGTTGTCCATCTTTATGGACAAGCGGTTCAAATGAAAAAAATATGGGCATTGGCGAAACAATATGATCTCAAAATATTTGAAGATGCAGCACAGGCTCATGGTGCGTTTTATCAAGACAAACGAGTTGGAAACCTAAGTGACGCTGCCGCTTTTTCTTTTTATCCTGGAAAAAACTTAGGATGTTTAGGGGATGGTGGAGGAATCACAACCAATAATAAAGACCTTTATGAAAAAATAAAAGCCATTGCAAATTATGGTTCAGATAAAAAATACCATCATATTTATAAAGGTAAAAATTCAAGATTAGATGAATTACAAGCAGCTGTTTTGGACATTAAGTTGCAATATTTAGATAAAGATAACCAACGAAGAAGAGAAATTGCAACATACTATAGAAACAACATCAAACATCCTTTGATTGTATTACCAACAACTTATGATGAAAAAGCATCAGTTTGGCATGTATTTGTTATAAGAACTTCGCGTAGAAATGAACTTCAACACTACCTTCAAGAATGTGGTATTGAAACAATTATCCATTATCCTACACCACCGCATAAACAATTAGCTTATTCAGAATTTAATTCATTGTCTTTACCAATTACTGAACAAATTCACCGAGAAATAATATCATTACCAATTTCTCCAGTAATGAAACAAAAAGATATAGATTATGTCGTTAAATGTATTAACGAATGGAAATAGTAATGATAATGCATTACCATTAGTTTCCGTTATTATTCCATCATATAACCATGCGAAATATATTGATAAAACAATATTATCAATAATTAATCAAATTTATAAAAATATAGAACTAATTATAATAGATGATGGATCGACAGATAACACTAGAGCTGTTATATCAGCACTAAAAAATAAATGCTATTCAAGGTTTAGAAAATTTTTTGTGAAATACAATAAAAATAAAGGAATCATAAATTCACTCAATGAAGCTCTTAAAATATCAATTGGTGAATTTATTTATATTATTGCATCAGATGATATTGCAGAAGAAGAGGCAATATTAAAACTTGTTGATGTAATGAGAAATAACAATGAAATTACATTAGTTGTTGGTGAGAATAGAATTATTGATTCTTTTGGAAGAATATGTTATTGGACAAAAAACAGAGATATCATTTACGATATTAATAAAGCCTACTACATTTCATTTTCAGATTTCTTAAAGAAAAATAATAAACTTAATGTTGACTTTCTATCAGAAAATTTTGGATCGCATACTTCCCTAATGTATGGAAACTATATACCAAATGGGTATCTCATAAGAAAAAATATTTTCAAAACTATTGGATTCTTTACAACAAAAGCACCACTTGAAGATTATTGGTTAATGTTACAGATTTCTAAAAATGGAAAACTAAAATTTATTGATAAAAATTTATTGAGATATCGTTGGCATGATCATAATACAGTTAAAAATAACAAAATCATGCAAAGTATGACATTAAAAACATTTAAATATGAAATTGAACTTATAAAAGCATCCAGTAATCTATCTTTTTATCTTGATTATTTATCTAGTTTGCACAATAAGTACAAAAAAATATTATTTGATTTTGGATTTATTCAATTGGTAAAAAGTAGAAATGATAAATATAAATATTTTCAACTATCTTTTTTAAATACTATTTTTTCATTACCTTATAAACGAATTTAATTCATGTGTAATATATTAATATCATATTTTTCAGATTATGGCGAAGCAATGTACGATGCAATAACGGAAACGTTATTAAATCAAAATAATAATATTTTTCGATTTAATATTAATAGGCCAGATGTAAAAATTACTACTTGGGGTGGTGAAAGTGAATTGTTGAATAAAGATATCTTATCTCAAATAAAAAATTTTAATCCAGATATTGTTTTTAATTTTAATCATTCTTTACCAAAAAATTTATATGAAGTATTATCCATTAAATGTAAAATAGTTATTCTTGATGCAGATAATCCTGAAACATTTTGGAATAAAGAAATAATTCTTCGTAATTTTAAAAAATATAAATTTTTAGGTTTTCAATCATATTCAAAAGAAATGTATGAACGATTTTTATGTACAAAATTACATGAAGGGATTGATTACATTTATTTTCCGCCAGCTACTATTATAAAATCTGAGAAAAAAGATAAAAATATCAATATATCTTTTATTGGGTCTAATTTTTTGCCTGCTAATATACCACCATTTAATTCAAATTTTTACACAACAGATGCACTAAAATTATATAATAAATTTAAGGACGATTATTTTTTTAGTATTGATGATGCCAAAAAGATTGTTTCTTCAAAAGATATAGATTGGTTGTATGAAATCGTTCGATCATATTATGTTGGTCAAGATAGATTAAAATATTTACAAATTTTATCTGATCTTGGATTAGTGATTTTTGGTCTTAGATGGTGGAAATTTGTTGCTTATTATGATTTTGATCTTTTTTCTTGCTTTTCTCCAATACCAATAAGAACAATATCTGAAAATCAGGATATTTATAACTCTTCTAAAATTTCTATAAACATATCACATCCTCAAGCAAAAACAAGTTTTTCTTGGCGTGTTATGGATATTATGGCAAGTGACTCATGTCTTGTTATGGAATATAAAAAAGATTGGATGGATCTTTTTGCTCATTTATTATCAAAAGAAACGCTTGATGCAACCATATATAAAGATCGTTTTGATATGAGAAACAAGGTGTTACGTTTGTTAAATGATGAAGAATTACGAATACGTTGTATTAAAGATTTTAATCATGCAATAGAATCCAATGGCAGATGGAATAAGCGATATTTATTGTTAAATAAATTTTTATCTGTTAATTTATTTAATGATATACATTCAGATCCTACATATATACATATTCCAAGCAAAATAGATTTTTTTGAAGAATCAGATGAAACTCCTAAAAGTCAAAAAACAAATCGAAAAAATTTATTAAAAAGGATTAAACTAAAGAATAGATTTAAATTATTATTTTATGGGATTCAGCTAATTTTTGCTCAATTACCAATATTGGGCCTATTATACAATAGGCATAATCGTAAGAAAATTATAAGAAGTATTAATAAATATATGAGGTAAATTTGTTTATTTTTATTAGTATGATATTGTGTTTTATTTAATATTGTAAAAAATGTTTTTTTGATTTTATCAGTGTCTTTAAGATTTATTGATAATCCAATTTAATAATTAGGTGACAAATTAATAACTATAAAGATATTTTGCTGCTTGCTTTAACTGTTTCTTGTAAATATTGGAATTAACAATAGTTTTTGTATTCTAAAAACTTCATGTCATACTTTCTGTGTTAAACTTCATTCGTTAGAGTTTGTTCGTAAAGTCTAAGAACATTGGCGTTTTTGTACTAAGAATTCTTTACCTTCAGTATGGAAGTAGAAGCTGATATTTTTTCTATGTATTTGCATCAATGTAAGAGTTTTACTAGGATTTTAGAGATTAACTTGATGATTTTATTAGATTTTTTCTAAAAAGAAAGAGATATTGATCACCGCATATCGCACTAAAGGATATATATGAAACATAAAATTGAGATCTATACCGTTAAAGGTCATGACAAATGTGATATTGCTTGCCAGATTTTAGAATCAAGAGGCTTGCCATACGAAAACATTGTTGTTGGCATTGATATGAATTTAGCTGTTGAAATGTGGGCACGTTCTGAATGTCATACCATTCCCCAGATTTTCATTGATGATGCTCATGTTGGTAGTTTAGCTGAACTGTTGGATATGGTTGAAAGTGGGGAATTAGATCAACTCAAAGCCGACTTTGAGGCCGAATAATTGCTACGGTTATTATTCAATGATTCAATGCAATTTTGCATGATTTAAAAAGAGAAGAAGGGTAACGGGGTGTTACCCTTTTTTTACAGATATTTCTGATGATATGAATGTTTTATGGATAAGCGCATACGCTATGGTTTGCCAATATTAACTGCAATAGGAATATCTTTATTGTCAGGGTGTTATTATGCCATTCCTACCATGATGGAAACGGTTGCTCAAAGCCGAAATCTGGAAGAATCAGAAGGCATGGCTCTCGAATCTCAAACAGGGGCATTAAAGCTATTTACGCCATCTGTCGATAATCGTCAAATCAATGACTATATACAAGGTTATAACCATATTATGGTCGGACAATGGAGTTTGATGCCATCTTATTATATTTTGACAACGAAAACCATGAAATCAACATCGCAAGATGTGATTGCTTATCCTGTTATCAGAGGACTCAATAAAGGGATTCGTTTCTTAAAAAGAGGGATTTCTTATGGTATTGATGAGTCATCTGAATTAGATAGTGCCATTCAACAAGCAATTGTCGCTGGTGAAAAATTATTAGCGGATGAAAAAAATAGCCTGCCTTATTTTCGTAATCAAGTTTATCGTCGAGATGATATGAATGGTGCCAAGATGGTTTTACCTGTTATCAAAGCCGATTATGATCAATTAATCGCTGCGATGAATCAGATTGGTTCTCTTTTATTACAAGTACAGCAAAGTGAATCGGCTCGATTAATTGGAATCTATGCAAGTCATCCCAATCATCCTCGATATTTTGCAGAAAGAGCGTTACAGACAACATGGTACTTGATGGATTTTTTAAACAAAAATCAAGCTTATCGTCGACCCAATAGTTATCTTCAGGCAGATCAATTCGTTAATCGTTTAAAGCGAGAATTGAATCAATTGAAAACAACTTATACTCAACAAGGACGAGAATGGACAGATGATAGAGGGTTTGGTGGCATGCATACACAGTTATCTCAACTGATCGAATTGTATGATACGTTAAAACAATCAAGAAGATCAGTTGTTTATAATCGGATGATGCGACGTTATAGTGATGCCGTACTGTATTACAACTCTGTCATTCGGTTGAAGCAATTTTGATTAAAATCAACTTTTATCTTTTATCATTGGGGGTGATATGACACCGTATGATGCATTTGTAGTTTGGTTTAAAGAATTGCCTTTAAAGTATCAGCAAGATCTTGTGTCTGAATTTAGTAGCTATTTACCAGGCATTGACGTTAATGCCTTTCATCGAGAATTTTTGAATCGTTTTGTGACTCAATTAGAGACTATCAGAAAACGGGGAATGGCTGCTGAATTAGGATTGGTTGTGTGCCTTAGTGCATTAATGGATCAGTTCATTAAAATTCATCTTTTAGCCTCTGAATCTGCGGCATGGAAAAAAGAGCAAGCTGCATTATCTGAAATGGCAAAATTAACCGGAAGTTGTTCTTTGGCAGAACATGCATCCGCAAAATTATTACATACCCAAGAATGGCAAGCGATTGCATCAGCTTGGGAACAGCTGAAATCTCAATGGATGACGGACGACTGTATGGCGTTAAATTATCCAATAACTGTTTGATTGGCTTCATTTGTCGTATGAGTACAACATTTAGCGGTAAATACTTTATTTAACGATAAAGTAAATAATAATTGTTTTTATTTGCATTACGATTCATCTATAATCTCGTGCGTTGACGTTTTCATTTTATTTCTCATTATTACTCTTTGTATTTTTGTATTATGAATAAGAAAGTTCTCGCACTTGCTTTGATGAGTTTAGCTGGCTCTGCCGCTTATGCTCAGACTAACGTTACTATTTATGGTACTGTTGATACCGGTTATGTCAAAGAAACCGGTGCAGATGCCCATATGGATGAAAATGCAACCAACTTGATTGGTTTTCAGGGTTCTGAAGATTTAGGAAATGGCTATAAAGCAACTTTCCAGTTGGAAAAACAATTCAATCTGTATGATGGTACGGGTAAACATACTGACAATACTTATAATGCCCATGATTCTTTAGCTAAAGCATTAGCTACCCGTGATGATAATGTGGATTGGGTGGGCGCTGCTAACGTAGGTATTGCTGGTCCATTTGGTCAAGTTCGTTTGGGACGTGTTAATGAAATGTCCGTTGAATATTTCACGGAAATTGACCCATTTGAACAGGGAACAACAGGTTCTTCCTTGGCAATGTACAATTTGACTCGTTCTGAACAGATTTCTAATACCATTCGCTATGATTCTCCAGAATGGGCAGGCTTCTCCTTTGGTTTGACCTATACCTTAGGTGGTGATAAACACGTTGAAGCAGCAGATAGTACGAAAAAACACGGCGTTAAGAATGATGGTTTCGGTGCATCTTTACGTTATGATGCCAATGACTTATTCTTAACCGCTAACTATACCCGTGTTGCTGATTCTGACAAATCTTTTGTCTGGAATGTTGGTGGTGCTTACCAGATCGGAGACTTCCGTCTGTCCTTGGGATATCAGGCTAGCCAGATCAAGAACTTGAGTGGTTACTTTACAAGTGATTATGATGCAGTTGTTAAAGGCATGATCAATGGTATCGAACAGAAAGAATGGGAAATTGGTTTGTCCTATGAATTCGGTGCAACAACATTGAAATTGGCTTATAACCGTGGTTCTATCGATAATAGTGAAGATGATGGTGATGTCAACAAATATGCCGTTGGTTTGACTTATGATCTGTCTAAACGGACTCAGTTGTACGGCGTTGTTTCTTACACTGACAGCGATAATGATTTTGTGGGTTCAATCTATAACAACAATGGTGTTGCGAATGATTCCATGACTGGCGTTCAGTTTGGTATTACCCATAATTTCTAATCTGATTATTTCGTCAGGGATGAACGCAACTTAAAGTAGGTTGGTTCAAAAATCTTTCAATTAAGCTATCTGATTCTGTATCAGGTAGCTTAATTTTTTTTAGAGCTAGGAGATTTATTGCAGTATTTAATATATAGGCATAGCAATGCTAACCTCAATTTGATGAATGTAGGCATTACGATTTCCTTGTATTTGAGACAAAGAAATATTTGAAACTATTGTTATTGTTAAATCTCTTTTGCAAGTCTAATCGCTTGTTCAATATCAGCTTTTTGTGAAGATTTATTACCTCCATACTCTTCTTTAAAACATAGTTCAAAAATTGTTTCCTGAATGGTATGGTAATTACGAAATTACCATTTCGAATACAGTCTAAACGTTTAATAATGATAGATTTCGCAGGGAAATGAATTAATTGGCGAAAGCATTTATTTACGATTGAAATTTTGTTTTCAGTAACGCAATTTCTGTACCATGTCCTTTGGTATCATTAGGTGTTTCTAAACAAAATGGCAAATGTTTTAACTGAGGGTGATTAATAATTTGGATTATTGCTTCTAATCCAATAGAACCTTTTCCTATATTGTCATGCCGATCCTTATGACTTGCAAAAGGGGTTTTACTATCATTTAGATGAATCGCTTTTAATCGTTCAAGACCAATTATTTGATCAAATTCTTCTAAAACTTGATCCAAATGATTAACGATATCATATCCAGCTGACCAGACATGACAAGTATCCAGACAAACGCCTAGTCTTGGATGATATTCACAATTTTTGATAATTGTTTGTATTTCTTCAAAAGATTGACCAATTTCAGTGCCTTTACCTGACATAGTCTCAAGTAGAAGAGGGGGTGACATATCCGTTTCTAGTACACGGGAGATCACATCGGTAATAAAAGTGATTCCTTGATCAATACCTTGGCCAACATGACTCCCAGGATGAATGTTATATAAAGCAGAAGGGGTATAAGACAAACGCTTCATATCATCTTGAATAACAGAAAAAGCAAATTCTCGGAGTGCCTCATCTTTGGCTGCCATATTAAGAGTATAAGGGGCATGGGCAATAATCGGCGCAAAATGATGTTCTTTCATGAGGTCATTTAACGCTTCGCAATCTGAGATATCCAAAGATTTAGCTTTTCCTCCGCGTGGATTTCGAGTGAAAAACTGAAATGTATTGGCTCCTACTGAAAGTGCTTCTTTTCCCATAGCAAACATACCCTTTGCTGAAGAAAGATGGCAGCCTATATTGAATTGACCGGTCACTGATAGCTCCATTTTTTGAAAAATAAGTTTCATTAAGAAACGGAAAGAGTCATTGTACCAACAAAAAAACAATTCTGACTTGACGTTCAATCAGAGTATCCCTAGAATACCTATTAAATTGATAGGAATAGTAGAAATAAAAGAAATGATAAAGATAAAGGTCAATCTTTTGTTTCTATTATGATTGAAGGAAGTGATCTGATATGAAGCGTTTAAAACTTTTTTTTCCAATTGCAGCAACAGCGATTGCATTGGGAATCAATTTGGGATTCCCCGATTCTCCCGAGCATCCCGTTGCAAACCATCATTACTTTGCATATGTTTTGTTAATTCTTGGTATTTTGATGGTTGTTTTAGCAATAATTTCGCTATTCGTTAAAAAATTTCATCAAATTTACCAAAATAAAGCTCCTTTTTATGCAGGGGTGATTCTTTTTTTGTCTTTAATTGATATTTTGACGGTTAAAACAGCAACGTTACCTGTTTTATATTTTCCGTCATTAGATCGCATTTTCGGTGTTCTAGTGGAAGACTTTGCCTTTATTGGCAAATGTTTATTGTATTCTTTGCGGTTGCAAATCATTGGATGGGTTGCAGGTGCCTTAGCAGGAGTTGCAACGGGAGTTGCCATTGGTTTTATTCCTGCCGTGCGTTATTGGGTTCATCCTTTAGTGCGTATTTTAGGACCAATTCCTTCAACAGCTTGGATTCCATTAGTACTCGTGAGTTTTCCAACGGTTGTATCTGCCAGTGCTTTCTTAATTGCGTTGGCAGTTTGGTTTCCAACCACAGTTTTAACCATGAATGGGATTAATAATATCCAAAATGCTTATTTTGAAGTGGCTGCAACCATGGGAGCGAGTCAGCGGTATGCCATTTTTCATGTTGGTATTCCAGCTGCTATGCCACATATGTTTATTGGATTATTTAATGGGACCTGCGCTTCATTTATTACGTTGGTAACCGCTGAATTAATTGGGGCGAAATATGGGATTGGTTGGTATATCAACTGGCAAAAAGACATGATGGCGTATGCTCATGTCTATGCAGGATTGATCGTTATGTCATTCATCTGCTATTTCATTATTACATTGTTGTTTAAATTAAGAGATAAAGTCCTTGTTTGGCAAAAAGGAGTGATTAAATGGTAGCAGGCATTTCAGTTCAGGGAATTAGCAAACGATTTACCAATGTCCAAGGCGAAACGGTTGAAGCACTTTCTCATATTGATCTTGAAGTACCAACGGGATCTTTTATTTCCTTAATTGGTCCATCAGGGTGTGGTAAATCGACATTACTCAGATTAGTTGCTGGATTAATTACGGCCGATGAGGGGCATGTCGCATTAGAAGGGCATCGCATTGAAAAACCGGGAAGTGATCGAGGATTTATGTTTCAGCAACATACCTTATTTCCGTGGTTAACCATTCGAGACAATATTGCTTTCAGCTTAAAGGCTCAAGGGATTTATAAAGAAACAGCCAATCGAGTGAATGAATTTATTGAGTTAGTGGGATTAAAAGGATTTGATAATTATTATCCGCATCAACTTTCAGGAGGAATGTGCCAAAGGGCCAGTTTAGCGCGGGCGATTGTCAGTCATCCTAAGGTGCTTTTATTGGACGAACCTTTTGGGGCATTAGATGCCTTTACTCGGATGAATATGCAAGACGAACTTTTGCGAATCTGGAAAGAACGCCATATGACCATGATTATGGTGACTCATGATGTAGATGAAGCCATTTATTTATCAGATCGAGTGGTTGTTATGTCACCAAGACCAGGACGCATTACGCAGATTGTTGATATTAAATTGGCGCGTCCTCGTGCTAGAAGTAATCCCGATTTTCTGCGTTATCGCGGCAATATTCTTCGTCTTTTGAATTTTGGGGGAAATACGATGGAGCCCGAATTTTATTTGTAATCGTATTTTTCGGATAAATAGGAAAAATCCTACTATTTATCCTAGTATTTCAATGGGAATAGTTAATATAATATCGACAAAAAGGAGGGATCTTTGACTAAAAAGAAATCAATCTGATTAATGATTAAAAAGGAATATTATTTATGAAGAAGATATTATCATTTATGGTTGCCATTTTAACGGCAATTGCTCTAGTCGGTTGTGGCAGTGCCGAGAAAAAGAATCATCTTAAAGTCGCGTATTCGCCGAATTTATGCCAAATTCCATTACATATTGCGATGGAAAAAGGCTTTTTCAAAGCAGAGGGCATTGATGCAGAAAATATTCAAGTCGATGCTGCCCATGTTCAGGAAGCTATTGGTGCGGGACAAGTCGATATTGGGAGTGGACTAATTAGTAAATTTATGCAACCTGTCGAAAATGGATTGCCGATTAAATTTGTATTTGGAACTCATACGGGATGTATTAAGGTTTTAACCTCTAAAGGCTCTTCGATTACCTCAATTGAACAATTAAAAGGAAAAAAAGTCGGGGTACCTGGTCTTGCTGATGCAGCAACGCTTATTTTAAAACGCGCTTTAGCGGCTAAAGGGATTAGTGTTGATGAAAAGAATGCTGACGTTGAATTTGTTGTCTATCAGCGAACAGATTTACCGCAAGCACTAGAAAAAGGAGCCGTGGATGTCATTGCTCTGGGCGATCCTCAAGCATCGATTGCGATTGAAAAAATGGGACTCAAAGTTCTTTTGGATACGGCAAAAACAGCGCCTTTTAATGAAGAATATTGCTGCGCTATTTTTGTAACAAACAAACTTGCGCAAGAAAATCCTGAATTAGCAGCAGCTGCAACGCGTGCTGTCTTAAAAGCGACGGCTTGGGTTAAAGCTCATCCCGATGAAGCGGCTAAAATCCAGTTAGAAAAGAAATATGTTGCAGGAGATCTCGCCTTAAATCGTCAGATTTTAAAATCTTATGACTATAAACCTTCTGTTCAAGGGGCTTATGATGCGATTAAATTAAATGTTGAACAGTTATCAGCAATCGGTCTTTTGAAAAAAGGAACGGATGCAAAAGCTTTTACGGATAAAATCTTCTTATTCCAAAAAGGCGTTCCTGATACCTATTCGGCAAAAGATGTCGCTGATATTAAATAACAATAAGAATATTCAATAATCATTAGCCCTATAGGATTTATCTTATAGGGCTTTTATAAAAAGATTGGTTATGGCAAAAAAAGATATTATATTGAGTTGCGCAGATTGTACTGTATTAGCGTGCAAACAAAAAAATGAAGAGCGCTATCCTAAATTCTGCTTAACAGAACACGTTAATGATCAAGCCTTGGAAGAGGTAATTCAGATTTATAAGAGAAATGACAATAATACGGGGACACTTTCGGTTCAATCGGCTTGTCTTGAAGGCGAAACGTACGGTCAACTAACGCGTGTTGAAGAAACGATTGAATTTATCAAGCGCATGGGATTTCAGTATATTGGGATTGCTTCTTGTGTTGGCTTGATGGCTGAGACTCGTTTGTTTGTTAAGATTTTAAGAGCCTATGGGATAAAAAGTTACACAGTAGGTTGTAAAATCGGGGCGATTGATAAGTGCGAGATTGGAGTTCCCAATGAGAAAAAACTCAATGGGGGCAGTGGTCATGAATCCATGTGTAATCCCATTATGCAAGCTAAAATTTTAGAAGAACAGGGGACAGACTTTAATATTGTCATTGGTTTATGTGTTGGGCATGATACGATGTTTTTAAAATATTCTCATGCACCAACGACCGTGATGATTGTGAAAGATCGTGTTCTTGGACATAATCCTGTCATGGCACTTTATACGGCCAATTCCATGTATTCTCGATTCAAAGACGTATTAGGCCTTTGAATTCGAGAAATCGCGATTGATTCCGTACAATTAAACCTAAAAAAGGGTATCAAGTGGGATAATCTGTACGGAATCTCCTTTTTGAATATTTTGTTGATTTTCTGTGAGCCAGATAATGCAATTGGCTTTTGTCATGGATTGAATGATGCCTGAGCCTTGGTTTCCCGTAACATCGACCATTAATTGATGGTCTTGATAATAAGTGATTCCTCTTTGAAATTCAGTTCGGCCCACTTTCTTTTTGAGGTTAGAAGCAGCAATCGCTGTGATTGGATGAAAAGGTTTAATCGGTTCGCCCATTAATTGCAATAGTGCATTTTTAACAAAGAAACTAAAAGCAATCATGGTTGCAATCGGATTACCTGGAAGCCCAAAAAGTAATGCTTCATGTTGCTGCGTTTTAATTTTTCCAAAAGCAAAGGGACGACCGGGGCGCATTTTCACTGACCAAAAATCAATGCCACCTAGTTTAGTCATCACTTGTTTGGTATAGTCCGCTTTTCCAACTGAAACCCCGCCGGACGTGATAATGACATCTGCTTGAATAGCAGCTTGTTTTAAGGCGTTTTCAAGTTGATCTGGATTATCAGGAATAATTCCTAAATCAATGATTTTACATCCTATTTTTTTTAGGATTGTTGTTAGAATAATCCGATTGGTATCATAAATCGTCCCTGGCACTAGTGGTTCTTCAAGTGAGCGAAGTTCGTCCCCCGTTGATAAGACTGCAACAGAAATTGGCTTAAAAACAGCAATTTCTTTCATACCAATTGAAGCTAATAGTCCCAAATGAGGCGCATTTAACCGTGTGCCTTGAGATAAAACAGGTGCACCTGCTTTTAGATTTTCTCCTTTTTTCCGAATATTATCGCCAATGGTTAGAGTGTTTGCCGAAATTGCAATATGATCATCATCAATATATTGAATATTTTCTTGTTGAATGACGGTGTCGCAGTCAGGAGGAACCACCGCTCCTGTCATGATTAAAACGCATTCTCCTGGTTTAACAACAGAGGCGTAAGGATGTCCCGCATAGGCATGTCCTACGATTTTTAGTGTCAGGTTCTTTGAGCAATCTAAAAAGGAGGCATTTAATGCAAAGCCATCCATGGCTGCACTATCAAATCCAGGCACTGATATGGGCGATACAATATCTTCGGCAAGAATTCGATCGGCTGCATCAAATAAATTAACCTGCTCATGGGGGCGATTCATCGTTGGTAATGACGCAAAAATACGATTTTGAGCATCTTTAACGGATAAAAAATCAGGTTTTTGCGCTATTGGAATTGTTTTTAATGACATTGTTTTTGAAGAGGGTAATTGTTGATAATTGGCTAATTCTTCTAAGGTATTAATATTGATAAAAGCATCCGTTTGATCAAAGTGAACGATAATATGTTTTAAATTCGCAAACCATTGATCAATTTTACGCCCTCCATTTTCCAGAAAATTGAAAAGATTATGGACAAGATGGTTTTTCATGAGGGTAAAAACCGATTGTATTTGCTGATAGTTGCCTTCTTGGCAAGTTGCAATGGCAATATCAGCATCAGCTTTTTCAAGGGCTGTTTTTAAACGACGGGTTAAGTCTTGAGGAATAAACGGGGTATCACAAGGTACGGTTAATAAATATTGCGTTTTGCAATGGTAAAGCCCGGTTAAAAAACCGGCTAAAGGTCCCGGATAATTGGCAATCATATCGGAATAAACGGAATACCCGTATTTTTGATAATCCGATATATTTCGATTTGCGCTGATTAAAATGGTATGAACTTGGTGACGTAATGCTTCTAATATCGGAACAATTAAAGGTCGCCCCTGAAATAATTGTAATCCTTTATCAATGCCTCCCATTCTTTTGCCCTGTCCTCCTGCTAATATAATTCCCGTGACATCATCAAAGGGCGTTTCAACATTGAAAGTGACGATTTTGTTATTCGGCATTGGTCGCATTGAAAATCATGTTAAAGAAGAAGTTTTTGGAAATAATCATTCATGAATGGAAGGGAATCCCTATTGTGTTATTTATGGATAAGTTTAAGTTTTCTTTTAAAAAGCGAGGGAGCCAATTGATTGTTTTACTAAAAGAGAATAATTCAATCGAGGGTGATTAATAAAAAAACAGTTCCAAAAATGGAACTGTTTTAAGATTGTCGCATTATTGTGCCTCAATTTGTTTGACCTTCTCACGCCATGTTTTGATGAATTTTACAATATCTGTTTTACAAGCTTCACAGATTGAATTTAATTCAACGACTGAAACGCCTCGACTACCCCCTTCTATTTTGCTAATAAAACTTTGGGGCTTATTAAATAAATTAGCAAGTTCAGCTTGTGTCAATTTAGCACTTAAACGAGTATTTTTAATTTGTTCTTGCAGAAGTTGATAGGGTTTAGACCAATCTCTTTTTCCTGTCATGATGTTTTTCCTTAGTAACAAAAATAGGGTAACCTATATACTCATTATAATGCTTGCCAATTATATCTATATCCGAATAATTGTAAATTAATCTCAGTTTTTTAAAAGATAGGGTGAAATTGAGACATTTAGTTATCCAGATCATCCCAAATTACTCAATTTCTTATAATTTTTAAGACATTGGTGCGACAAAAATTGTCTTATCGTTATTTCGTAATATTTGAAAAATAGGATCTCATCAATTCATGGATAAAAAGACCATTAAGATATTGCATACTTCTGATTGGCACCTCGGAAATTCTTTGTATAATGCCAAACGAGATCAAGAATTTTCAGCATTTTTAAATTGGATGCTAAAGACCATTGAAGACAATCATATTGATGTCCTTTTGATTGCGGGGGATATTTTTGATAATGCCAACCCTAGTAATGCGGTACGTAGCCAATACTATGATTTTTTACGACGTTTGATGAGTACATCTTGCCAACATGTTGTCATTACAGCAGGTAATCATGATTCTCCTTCCTTTTTAAATGCACCCGCTAATATTCTCAAACTCATTAATGTCCATACTGTTGCTTATGCGGGATCAACGATGGATGGAGAAAACGGCGTTAATCATGAGGTTCTTGTCTTAAACGATCAAAAAAATACACCTTTTCTCATTGTGGCTGCCGTTCCTTTTCTTGCTGATCGTGTATTGCGTTCTATGGTATTTGGTGAATCGCTTTCTGAACGTGAAACTAAGGTACGATCAGCCATTCATGAGCATTATGATGCGGTCGCACGTATTGCCACAAAGTACAAAGAGACTTTCAATAAAAATATTCCCATTATTGCGATGGGGCATTTATATGTTGCAGGAGGACAGCTCGGCGATGGGGTACGCGACTTATATGTTGGGGGAATGGGGCAGGTTTCAGCGAATGTATTTAGTGACACGTTTGACTATGTTGCTTTAGGTCATTTACACGTACCACAAATCGTTGGACAGAAAGAACATATTCGGTATTGTGGCTCACCACTTCCTATGGGATTTAATGAAGCCAAACAAACGAAACAAGTTTGTCTGGTGACATTTGAAGGTAATCAACGAAAAATCCAAACATTAGCGGTTCCTGTTTTTCAGCGATTAGAACGAATAAAAGGCGATTGGCCAACACTTATTTCGCATCTTCATCAATTAAAAACGGAACAAGAAAGTATATGGCTTGAAGTGACCTATACTGGAGAGCGAATTACCGATTTAGCTCAACGCCTCCAACAGGAAATAAAAGGAACACTTCTTCGGATTTTGCGTATTCATCATGAAAATACAATGATGACTGCATTAGGACGATTATCCGAAAATGAAACATTAGAACATTTAAGTCCGCAAATGGTTTTTGATCGTTTAATGGATAAAAAAGCGGTTTCGCCTGATAAACGTCCGCGTCTTAGAGAATTATTTTCTGAAATAGTAATGAAAATTCAACAAGATCCAGAAGATTTTTAATCTATTTAAATAACTTTTTAAATTAAAAGCTTTCCCAAAAATAGGAAAAAATATTTTATGCGTATTGAAAAAATTCGGTTTAAAAATATCAATTCATTATCAGGGGAATGGGAAATTGATTTAACCGATCCTGCTTATCTCTCGGGGGGAATTTTTGCCATTGTTGGTGATACGGGAGCCGGGAAAACATCTATTCTTGACGCGATTTGTTTAGCACTTTATGGAGAAACCCCTCGTGTCAATATTTCGGGGAATTCAAATGCCGTCATGACGCAAACTGCTGGGGAATGTTATGCCGATGTTATTTTTTCCAATGATAAAGGACGTTTTTGTTGCCATTGGGGACAAAAACGCGCAAGAGGGCGTTCTGATGGGAAGCTGCAAAGTATTCTGCATCAAATTACACCGATAACGGGACAAAAGCTTCAAGGCGCCATTTGTCGAACGTCAACGGCAAGTAAAGCGAAAATCGAAGAAATTACCGGGATGACATTTGATGAGTTTACGCGGTCTGTTATGTTGGCGCAGGGGCAATTTGCGGCTTTTTTAAAAGCAAAACCTGATGAACGTTCTCCTATTTTGGAAAAAATTACGGGAACCGAAATTTATACCCAAATTTCAAAGTCTGTTCATGAACGGGCTATGCAAGAAAAAAAGAATTTAGATCAGTTAGAGGCGCGTGTTAATGATTGGCCCATTATGAGCAATGAAATGCTTCAACAATTACAAATAACACTTTCTGAAAAAAAGCAAATGGCACAACAATGTTACCAACAACGCCAGAAAGTTGTCGAAGCATTACAGTGGTATCAAAAAATAGCCGATCTTGAAAAAGACCTTGCAAGGCTTCAGGAAAAAGAACACAAGCACAAAACGGATGTGATCGCTTTTATGCCTAAACAGATTGAATTAGATCAGGCATTGAAAGCTGTTGATGTTGATGCCTCTTATCAGGCATTCAATATGAATCGTTCTTGCCAGAAAGCATGTTTGCAACAATTAAAAGAACTTGATGATATTCGTATTCCAGCATTGATTCAAGCAAAAGAAATGGCCGAATCAGCTCAAAAACAAGCCAATACGGAAAAAGAAATTGCTCAAAAAGCATTCAATGATTATTTAGAAATTTTTCATGAAATTTGTTTATTAGACCAACAAATTGCTGATTTAAAACAACGTGTTGAAACATCCAAACAATACGTTAATGAGAGTAGAAATACTTGTATTGAAATTGAAAGACATAAAAAACAGGTTGAGGTAGAACAGGATAAAATCACTCAGCAAATCAATGAGCTCGTATCTTGGCGCAGTCAACATGCTGTCGATCAAGAATTGATTGCCTCTTTTTCCAATATTGCTACGCAATTTAAGGATCTGATTGCAATTCAGAAAATAATTGACCAAAAAAAGGATGAGCTCAAGCGTATTGACGTCGCTAACGAGATTAATCTAAAAAATCAGGCTTTTTATCAAGCCGCATTTAATGAAAAACAACAACAGCGAATTCAAGTTGAGAAAGATTTAGAAACTATTACCCATCAATTTAGTCAGTGTTTATCAGGACAAAGTCTTGAAACATTACGAAAAAATCGAGAATTACTGATTGAAAAACGTCATCAACAGGCACTTTATGTCAGTTTTAAAGAACAACGTAAGTATTTAAAATCAGGCGAGCCCTGTCCTTGTTGTGGCTCATTGGAACATCCTTTTGTTTCAGATCATGTTTTTCAAATTGAAACGATTGATCATGACATTCAACAAATTGAAGCACAAATCCATCAAGTCGAAATGCTAGAGAAAAAGCAAAGGATAGCGGAGAAACACTTGATGCAATTAAAGGCTGATTATGTTGCCGCTCAAAGTGAAAAGAAAATAGCCGATGCTGCGGTTATCCAAATGACAGAACGGGCGAATCAGCAACAAAAAGATTTGAAAGCTGCTATTTTGCAATATACCCAAAAAGGAGATGATGTACTCGCAAATCTCAAGCAATTTGGAATAACCCAGATGCCATTAGATGCTCAAAAATGCATCCATGATCTAGAAAAACGCCTTAAGACTTGGCAGCAAAAAGAGAGTAACTATCAGCAATATCTCCAGCAAGCCGATCAAATGGCGCATCAAATTCAAATGATTGCTCATCAACTCAAATTTCAACGTGATACATTAGATGAAAAATTAAATGAATACAATAAATTAAACGAACAATTTAAAGTAATGAAGTCAAATAGATTTCAAAGATTTGGTGCAGAAAATCCAAACATTAAGCGAGACAAGTTAAAAAATCGTATTCAAGAAAAAGAAGCCGATTTGAAACAAAAACAATTAATCTTTCAGCAGCAAGATAAAGCCTTGGAAATTTCAAAAACACAAAAACAAGCCAAGGCGCAAGAACTAGAAATATTAAAAGCGAATGCTTTAGCATTGACTCATCAATTCCATTCGAAATTAAAGCAAGCGGAATTTATCGATGAAGTAATGTATTTAAATGCAAAACGCAGCCAAAAAGAACGAGAGGCCTTATCAGAAAAAGCACAACAGATTAAAGAGCAGGGCATTGAGCTTCGGGCGCAATTGCAAGCCAAATGTCGCGCTTTAGATGAAGAAAAAGCGAAGCATTTAACGGAAATACCATTACAAGTATTATCTGAGCAATGTGCTCAAGTTGATGAACAAATCAATGAATGTGTAAGACAACAAGGGGAAATCGTAGAAAAACTTCGAAGCGATGCTGATAATCGTGAAAAACGACAAGGGATACAGCATCAAATTGATCAGCAAAATAAAATTTATGAAGAATGGGATATGCTTCGAGGATTGATTGGGCATCACGATGGCAAAGAATTTCGTAATTTTGTACAGAGCTTAACCTTTGAATTTGTGATTAATTGTGCGAACGAGCAGCTTCAGAAAATGGATAGTCGTTATTTGTTGCAACCCGCTAAAGAGAATGGCCTTGATTTGATGGTTATTGATCATTGGCAAGGGGATCTCATTCGAACGATTAAAAATTTGTCAGGAGGTGAAAGTTTTATTGTAAGTCTCGCTTTAGCATTGGGACTATCAGATATCACAGGACACAAAGATCAAATTGATAGCCTCTTTTTAGATGAAGGTTTTGGCACATTGGATGAAGAAACACTTAATATTGCGATGAATACCTTGTCTGATTTAAATCAACAAGGTCGATTAATTGGCATCATTTCTCATGTTGAGGCATTAAAAGAGCGGATTACGACTCAAATCGAAGTGATTAAAAATTCAGATGGGACAAGTCGTCTTCAAGGTGCTGGTTGTTCACGTATTTCTTGAAGAAAATAGTATATATTGTTGTTTTATAAATATTTATTAAAATAAAATCAATTACATAAATTGATGATTTGTTAGGTATTTTAAAAAATTTTAATGATGAAGAAAATTGATATTTCGTTTGAAGAATATGGATCGTTAATTGAAGCATTAAGTCAAAAAATTATTCAATCAGAACGTCAATATGATTTAATTATTTGTTTAGCTCGAGGAGGAGTGTTAGTAGGAGATATTTTGTCAAGGCTCTTACAGCTTCCTTTGGCTGTCATGTTTACTTCATCTTATCAACAAAATGGCATCAAAGCAGATACGGTTCGTATGTCTGATATTGCAACGATTGATGCTGAAAAACTCGAAGGTCGTGTGCTTTTAGTGGATGATCTGGTAGATTCCGGGGCAACTATTATTGAAGTCTCTCGAAAATTGCGTAGTCGTTACCAAAGTCAATCAATTGATACCGCTGTTTTATGGTGGAAATATACCTCTAAAGTCCGCCCAAACTTTTGGGTTCAGTATCTAAATGAGAAAGAAAATGCCTGGATTGTTCAGCCGTTTGAAGCTTATGAAACAAAGGGCAAAAAATAGATTATTTTGACTTTTAGTTATAGAACTTATGTGTAATTATCATGAGTATGACAATTATCCAATGAATTATCGAATTAAATATTTTGATTAATATCAATATCTTATTCAAAACTTATCGATCAAAAATCGCATTAAAATTTTTACACACAAATTACACACTTTTACACGTTTATGGCATCTTTTCAGAAATATAAGAAGGGGTGGCGAGTCTTTATTAGAAGGAAAGGTTTTTCGAAATCCGCTACTTTTCAAACAAAGCGTGAGGCCCAAGATTGGGCGGCAAAGATGGAAAATCTGATCTTGCCGAATGATCATGAAGTGCAAGAGCCTATTGTTTGTGATATTGATGATCGTCGTAAAGTATTCGGATCTAACGCATGTGATTTAGTATCTCACATGGATAATGAAGATCAGAAAATACCCAATAATACGTTTATTGATAACGCTTGGCACATGACGGAAGGAGAGATTGAAAATGTTTGTCTCAAGATGAAAGATATTGCGATAACCCATAGTCAATCTCAGCAACAAAGAGAATCTGTTTATCATTTAACGAAAAAAGAGCTTTTAAATTGGGGGCTATTCGCATTAGATGAAAATGGCAATCTATATCCAACGGATAGTTGTGCTTTTTTATTAGGTAAAGATATTTTTGCTTCTTGTATTCAATGTGCTAAATTCCAAGGAAATACTCGAGCAGTCTTTCTTGATAAGCGAGAATATAGCGGACCACTTTGGCAGCAAATTGATGATACTTGCCAGTTTGTGCTTCGAAATATTCGTTTGGGTGCTATTTTAGACGGCGTCTATCAGCCCAATGTTTATGAACTTCCTCAAGACAGCATTCGAGAATTGATTATTAATGCCGTACTCAATTGTGATTTCGCTCAAAATTCGCATATTCAAGTTGCCATCTATGATGATCGATTAGAAATTACATCTCCTGGTGGGTTGATGCCAGAAATGACGCTAAAACATTTGAGATCAGGATTTTCTAATATTCGCAATCGAGCACTTTTTCATGCTTTTTCATATATGAATTTAATCACCGCATGGGGACACGGTATTCCAAAATTGATCGATGAAATGAATAAATATGGATTAAAAGAGCCAGAATTTATTGATATGGGAATAGGATTTCGAGTTAATCTTTATCGATCTATTCAAAATAATCCTAAATTTTAAAAAATGATCGTTTTATTTACGAATATACAAATTGGACTGATATATGCCCAAATTCTTGGTCGTTCATACATAGTCTTTTTCAATTCATTTCATATCTTTACGAATTAAATCTCTGATGTATTCACTAGTACTAGCGTATGTTCCATTTTCTCCAATAAGCGATTCGACAAATGGCAATAATGGAGAATTAAGTTTGAATGAAATGTTTTTTTATTCACCATTTTGAAATATAAGACATAGTGAGCTTTTAATGTATTACGATTTTATCGCTTTCGATTTCTCCATCTTCTTTAAGATATTGCAGATTAAGCAAAGCAACAGAAAAACTTCAATCAGTCTCCTTACGGAGAATTTGTAGATAATCCTCATAAGAAAAAGTTCTTGATCTGCCAGCCTTTTCTGTTTGAACAAGAATCCCCTTACTAACCAACACATTAACAGCCTTCGCAGTTGTATTAAAAGACTTGCCTAATGCCTTAGTCGTCTTGGCGATATCAATAATCGGATTCTGCTCGATATAATTGAATAATTGCATTAACGTCTTATTTCGTGGTAATCGCTCCACAAGAGCATAGTTTGTATCATGCAGCGCAACCAATTTCAGAATAGTTTCTATTGCATCCTCTGCAGATTCACACACTGCCTGCAGGAAGAAACGGATCCACTGCTCATAATTGCCTGTCCTTCTGACTTCCATCATTCGATCATAATACTCAATACGATTTCGTTTGAGAAAATACGATAGATAAAGAGCAGGCGTTGAAAGTACTTTATTCTCAATCAGATATAGCGTCATCATCAGACGACCGATACGGCCATTCCCATCAAGGAAAGTATGAATTGTTTCAAATTGATAGTGCATCAACCCAATCCTGATCAATGGATCAGTTTGTCATCTGGATCATTGATTTTTTCAAGATCCGACATGCATACCTGCATATCCTGAGGATTAGGTGGAATATAGCGTGCCGTCTTCAATGTACTTTCCATCCCGCCAATCCAGTTCTGAGTAACACGAAACTCCCATGGAAACTTTTCTTGTCCTCTAACACCTTCCATCAATTTGGCATGGATTTCCTTGATTAGACGATTGCACAACGGTAACTCCTGCAGGCGATTTAGGGCAAACTCAATCGCTTTGATATAGTTGATAACATCAGCAACATCCCTGTTGTTGTTTTCGTCAAGATTTGGATCAAGTACACCCTCCAACGTAGCTTGTGTTCCCTCAATCTGAGATGATAGAAGTGCTTCTTTACGGATATACATTGAAACAAATAATGGTAGAGATGGAATACCTATCGCTAACCCATCCAATTTTGCAATCTTGCTGTTTGCCATAACCAACAGTTTCAGGCAATCTCTATCTAAAGATAATTCTGGTACTGGTGGCAATGGTACTGGTAGAAAAGACTTATATGCTAATTTGCCATAAAGATTCTGTTTAAATACACCACTCCGCACCTTAAGAAAATGAAATAACATCTCTTATTAAATTAATTTATTTCATTTTTTTGTTATTTTATGAAATAAATAGTAATTTATCGCAGTGTCATTTCAGCATAGCTTTAGCATTGAAATAAAAAATGTTATTTCTTTTAGATTATGTATGTTGGGTTATCCGCCAATATAATGCATTTCAATTTTTTGTTCTTTTAAAGAAACGCTTTGTTTTTGACGAAGCTTAGAATATTGGTGGGAGCGTTGTTTCCAAAATTCAATAATGGTTTGAATGATATGATGATCTGAACAATGCGAACGGATCAAAGAGCGAAGATCCAATCCTTTTGTCGCAAACAAACAAGGGTAGATTTTACCGTCGGTTGACAATCGAATTCTAGTGCAATCAGCGCAAAATGGTTCAGTAATACTTGAGATGATACCTAATTCACCTCCACCGTCTTTATAGCGCCACCGTTTTGCAGTCTCTCCCATATAGTTCGCTTTTATTGCTTCAATGGGATAAGCATTATGAATAATTTTTTGAATCTGAGCAGAAGGAATAATTTGATGCTCATTCCAACCATTGGTTGATCCAGCATCCATATACTCAATGAATCTTAGAATAATGGGAGTATGTCTGAAATATCGCACTAAAGGCAATATCTGATTTTCATTCATTCCTTTTCGGATAACAGCATTTACTTTGATGGGAGAAAACCCAATTTTAAGTGCTTGCTCAATAGCATTAAGAATCCGATCAACAGGATAAGCAACACCATTGATTTTCATAAAAACATCATTATCGATCGCATCTAATGATAGGGTGATTCGCTTTAATCCTGCATTAAATAATGCTTGAGCTTTATTGATTAATGCAGAACCATTGGTCGTCATTGTTAAGTCTAATGGCGAACCACTAAGTGTTTTAATATTTGATAGTGATGAAACAAGAGATTCAATATCTTTACGAAGAAGAGGTTCTCCTCCCGTTAGCCGAATTTTAGTAACCCCTAATGCCACAAAACATTGAGTTAATCGAGTAATTTCTTCAAATGACAACATGTCTTGATGCTGAATGAATTTAAAGTTTGGCCCAAAAATATGTTTTGGCATGCAATAAATACATCGGAAATTACATCGATCGGTTACAGATATTCTCAAATCTTTTAACGGCCGATGGAGTAGATCGTAAATTGAAAGAGGATTGTTTTTTGTTGACGAGGTTAAATGATTTGAATAATTGTCAGTAGCCGAAGATTTTGTCAATTTCAAATTGCTCATTTCATTTGATTGATGAGAAACAGCATCTGATTGTTTAAAAAACCGCGTTTTAAAACGCGGTTTTTTAAGTTTTGAACTATTATTGATGAGGTTTGGTATCTACTTGAATGAGAGGCCCTTCGTTAACAATGACGACTCTTTTCCGTCTTCTTCGAACAGGACGCGGAGCAGGGGATTCTTGCTGTTGCAATTCCTGTAAATGTTTCATTTTTTCAGGATCAGTTGAAGCCATCGTCAATCCTGCCTCTTTTAAGATTTTATCAAGATCGGTCGATTCTTCTGGAAGGACTTTTACTTCTTTAACGATCGGTTTAGATTCTAATTGAGGTTGAACGGATTCTACGGGTTGGTCAACTGAGGCAACATCATGATTTTCTACTTCTATTGAAGTGGTTTGAACAGATTGAGTCTTTGGTTTTTCTTCAATCGTATCAGGGGTTGAATCATTTACTTTTACAGATGATTCAACATCATGAGTATCTTTTAAAGAAATAGAAGTATCCAATACTTCTTTAGACGGTGAAATTTCTTGGGTAGACTCATTTTGTTTTAAAACATCACCTTCTTTAGAGAGTTCAGATGGCGTTGTTCTATTTTTTCTAGCACGAGGACGACGGTTATTCTCACGAGGTTGTTTATCGCTCTCTTTTGATTTTGCCATTGATTTATCTAAAGAATCCGCTTGATTTTCCTGAGAAGCAGGTACTGCCTCTATATTTTCAGTGATTTCAATAGATGAAGTGACTGTTGTTTCTGCTCCATTATCGGTATTACTATCACGGCGACCCCTTGAACGATTTCTCATTCGACTTCTCCGACGAGAAGTGTCTTCATTCTGGGGTGTATTTTCAGAAACAGTCTGTTTAATATCAATCTCATCACGAGATTCAACGGCTTCTAATTCAATAGATTCTCGGTTATTTGAGAAAGTAGCGGTTTTCTGACGAGATGCGTCTAATCTTTGTGAATTTCGTTCGTCATTGCGCTCCGTTTTTTCGTTTCTGTTTCGACGAGTACGCGACGTTTTTCCAGTTGCCGATTCATCGGCATCAACAACCGAATTTTTGACTTTTTCATCTTTGTCACTACGTTTATTTTTACGAGGACGGTCACTATTTTTAGGTTTACGAGATGCTTTTCCTGCGAGTTTTTCTTGATCTTCTTTTAAAGGTTCTTTTTCTTTGGTTGCCCCAATTCCTAGAAAACCTAATAGACGAACAAAAAAGCCTGCTTCTTCTTTTGAAGTCGCATGCGTTGTATGCTTAACAACAGGAGCAGGAAGACCTTCAGGAATATTTTTAACAATTGCTTCCTGATGCGGTTTTTGAGGCTCTTTAAGTCGTTTGGAGAAATTCATATCCTGATCAATTTCCTCCGCTAATTTATAGCTGAGTTGGTGTTCTTCCAAACGAGGATCATCATGTTTGATTCGTTCTAATTTGTAATGAGGCGTTTCTAGGTATTTATTAGGAATAAGAACGATTTCGACTTGATGCAGTGCTTCAGCTTTCATGATTTCACTGCGTTTTTCATTTAATAGAAAAGCTGCGACATCAACTGGAATTTGAACATGAATAACTGCAGAACTTTCTTTCATGGATTCTTCTTCAATAATACGAAGAACCTGTAATGCGGAAGATTCCGTATCACGAATATGACCTGTGCCATTACATCGAGGACACGTAATATGACTGCCTTCAGAAAGGGAAGGGCGCAAGCGTTGTCTGGAAAGCTCCATTAAACCGAAACGGGTAATCTTATCCATTTGGACCCGTGCCCGATCATATCGGAGTGCTTCTTTAAGACGAACCTCAATTTCCCGGCGATTTTTCGGCTGTTCCATGTCAATAAAATCAATGACAACCAATCCACCTAAATCTCGAAGTCGCAATTGGCGAGCAACTTCTTCGGCTGCTTCACAATTCGTTGTAAAGGCCGTTGTTTCAATATCGGATCCTCGAGTAGAACGAGCTGAATTAACATCAATAGCAACCAATGCTTCCGTGTGATCAATAACAATTGAGCCGCCTGATGGCAAAGAAACAACACGAGAATAAGCGCTTTCAATTTGATGTTCAATTTGAAAACGAGAAAAGAGGGGAACTGCATCCCGATAACGTTTAACTCGATTGACCATATCTGGCATGACATAACTCATGAACTGACGAGCCTGTTCATAAATTTCATCCGTATCAATGAGAATTTCGCCAATATCGGGTTGAAAATAATCTCGAATTGCTCGAATAACAAGTGAAGATTCATGGTAGATCAGAAAAGCACCTGGAGCAGAAGAGCCAGCGCTTTCAATCGCATTCCATAATTGCAGTAAGTAATTTAAATCCCACTGAAGTTCTTCAACGGTACGTCCAATACCCGCTGTTCTAGCAATAATAGACATTCCCTGAGGAACATCCAATTTTTCCATGGTTTCACGCAATTCCTGACGTTCTTCACCTTCAACACGTCTTGAAACGCCTCCTGCTCGGGGATTATTGGGCATCAAAACAAGATAGCGTCCAGCCAGTGAAATGAATGTCGTTAAGGCTGCTCCTTTATTGCCTCGTTCTTCTTTTTCCACCTGCACCATAATTTCTTGCCCTTCAGTTAGGGCATCTTTAATGGTGGCTGTGCGATAATCAACACCATCCTTAAATAAAGATCTTGCGACTTCTTTAAAGGGAAGAAATCCATGACGATCTTCGCTGTAATTAACGAAACAAGCTTCAAGTGAAGGCTCAATACGGGTAATTACGGCTTTGTAGATATTGGATTTATGCAATTCGCGTGCATTCGATTCAATATCAATATCAATTAGTTTTTGTCCGTCGACAATTGCAACTCGCAATTCTTCCTGCTGAGTTGCATTGAACAACATACGTTTCATAAATACACTCTCCATGGCACAAGGCCAAATATTCTTTCAGCGGGATTTATCCCGCAACCCGCGAGTGTACACAGCCTGCAGTCTAGGTAACCGTAAGTACCGTTGAGATACCCCGATTGTCTATCAATGACGGTGATAGGTTTAATTGTTTTCTAATTGGAGGTTATACCGGAAATTGTTTCTACGGCCTATAACAAAACTCCTTACATAAAAATATCAAAAAACCGGACGAACGATCCGGTTCGGTCTTTCTGTTAAACTAATCACAAAGCAGCGAACGATTTCTGCTTATCATAAATCCTTTACTTAACGACGCAGTCTATCTCCCTATATTCTATCTGATGAAGACTATGGCTTAATCTAGATTCCAGCGGGAGGCTGTGTACACATCTTTTTTCCATTGAATTTATATCAAAAGGACCAATGGATGTCACAACTGTGTAGAATGTCAATTTTATTGCACACAGTACAGTCGACATTAAAGTCAGACTGAACCAAAATTATATAGATAAATGAATCGATCTCATAGAGGGAATATGAGCAAAAGCAGGAAAAAAGAGGCGGATACTCCGACCAAAATGGGCCATCTTTCAAATCGTCCTGCAACACATGTCCAGTTCCGCAATGTTACGATAGAAGACGAAGGCCAGCGATTGGATAATTTTTTATTTCGAATTTTTAAAGGCATTCCCAAAAGTCATGTTTATCGGATTATTCGTTCTGGTGAAGTTAGAGTCAATAAAGGAAGAGTTGATCAAACCTACCGTTTAGTCGCCGGTGATGTT
The DNA here is from genome assembly GCA_934401755.1 of uncultured Oxalobacter sp. Classification (GTDB taxonomy): domain Bacteria; phylum Pseudomonadota; class Gammaproteobacteria; order Burkholderiales; family Burkholderiaceae_D; genus Oxalobacter. Next base: position 72,789 of record CAKRSU010000002.1, on the reverse strand, counting down.
GTTCGTGTTCCTCCTTTAAAAATAACAACTCAACCTAAACACTATGTGCCTGCAAAAACATTTGATGTGCTTTATGAAGATGATTGCCTTTTAGTGATCAATAAACCAGCAGGTATTGCAGTTCATGGTGGCTCAGGCGTATCTTTTGGGATTATTGAGCAACTTCGTTCTGCAAATCCTAAAGCAAAATTTTTAGAATTGGTTCACCGACTGGATAAAGAAACGTCAGGTATTCTTGTTTTAGCTAAAAAACGTTCTGCTTTAGTGAAATTGCATGAACAAATTCGATTAGGAAGTATTGATAAACGTTATCAAGCACTCGTATCGGGCAACTGGAAAAATAATAGGCAACATGTTCGTTTTCCTTTATTGAAATACCATACGGCGCAAGGGGAGCGTCGGGTAAAAGTAGATGACAAAGGGCTTGTTTCTCATACCATTTTTAATGTTTTAAAACACTATGGTAATTTCACGCTTTTAGAAGCTGAATTAAAAACAGGGCGCACTCATCAGATCCGAGTGCATTTATCTTCTTTAGGATATGCCATCGTTGGAGATGATAAGTATGGTAATTTTGAATTAAATAAGCATTTACAAAAGACTGCAAATGGGGGATTTAGCCGAATGTTTTTGCATGCTTATCATATTGAATTTACTCATCCAGAAACTGGTCAGCCGATTATAATCAATGCCCCCCTTCCCAAAGAATGTTCGTCATATCTTAATTTATTACAGCAGCATGTAGAGGATAAAAATGCATCATCTAAATTATGATCTGATTGTTTTTGATTGGGACGGAACATTAATGGACAGTACCGCAGCCATTGTAGAAAGCATTCGTGATTCCGCACTTCATTTAAAGTTGCCTGTTCCTCATCAAGAAATTGCCGCTCATGTCATCGGATTAGGGCTCAGGGAAGCTTGGGAGATGATATTTCCTGATCTAAAAGAGTCTCAATATTTAAAGTTAATGGCGCTTTACCGTCGGTATTATCTTATTAATAGTTTGAAGATCACTTTATTTGAGGGAATTAAAGCATTATTAGAGAAGTTGATAAAAAAAGATTATCGCTTAGCCATCGCAACGGGGAAAAGTCGTCAAGGACTCAATCAAGCACTTAAAGAAACAGGGTTAACATCATATTTTGATGGAACTCGAACAATTGATGAATCGTTATCAAAGCCTAATCCAGAAATGTTATTAGAACTATCCAATGAACTTCAAATTCCCACTCAGCGGATGTTGATGATTGGTGATACGACACATGATTTAATGATGGCTCATAATGCAAAGGTTGCATCCGTTGCGGTCAATTATGGCGCTCATTCTGAAGAGGAATTGAAAACAATGCATCCTCTTTATATTGCGAATACAGTGCAAGCACTTGATCATTGGTTAGAAAACCATGCTTGAAAGCATTTTTCATAAGAGGATTTTATGAGTGATGATAAACAAAATGAAGAATTTGTCCTTAAAAGTCTTGTCCAGGATATTGTTAAAGAACAACGAGCAAAACGTAGGTGGCGTATTTTCTTTAGATTGATCTTTATTGTATTGATTATAATGATTTTTTTTGCAATTAAGGGAATCGGAAATGATGGAAAAAATGTACCAGATACGCCTCACGTTGCCTTAATTGAGATTAAAGGGACGATTTCTTCTTCAGGGGGAGCGTCCGCTGAGAATTTGATCGCCTCCTTAGAAAATGCATTTGAGGAGCCACAAGTCAAAGGCATCATTTTAAAAATTAATAGCCCAGGAGGCAGCCCCGTTCAATCGGGTATGGTCTATGATGAAATCATGCGTCAAAAGAAATTGCATCCTGATAAACCGATTTATGCCGTTGCAGAAGATGTTTGTGCTTCAGGAAGTTATTATATTGCTTCTGCTGCTGACAAAATTTATGTCGATAAAGCAAGTTTAGTCGGATCAATTGGTGTATTGATGAATGGATTTGGTGTCACAAAGTTAATGGATAAATTAGGCATAGAACGTCGTTTATTAACGGCGGGGGCTAACAAAGGATTCATGGATCCGTTTAGTCCACAATCGTCAGAACAAATTGCCTATGCCAAAACAATGCTTAATAAAATTCATGCGCAATTTATTTCAGCCGTTAAAAAAGGAAGAGGGGACCGTTTAAAAGATGATGGGAGAATTTTCACAGGGTTAGTCTTTATTGGGGAAGATGCCCTTAAATTAGGATTAGCTGATGATTATGGTTCCATCAAAACGGTTGCTGAAAATGAACTCAAAATAGCAGATATTGTTGATTATACGGAAAAAGAAAAAATTGGAGACCGTTTGTTGAAGAAATTCGGCGCATCTGTTGGATATGGTGCCGTAAAAGCAGGCCTTGACCAGAATATGCTTCATTTGGAATAACGAATAAAAACGAGATTTATATATGCAAAGTGATCCCAATAAACGGCAAATGGATCTTTTTGAGCATATGGATTTACAAGCACAAAAAGATTCTCCAGATTATAAGCAACAGCTACTCGCTATTTTATCTAAGACCGATGATTTTCGGATTTTAGAGCGGGTTCCTGTTACGAAAAAATCGATCGTATTTCCTTATCATCTATCGGATCCTGTGGGAGATGAAAAAACCATTATATTTTTAGATACTGAAACGACAGGATTTTCTCTGGATGTTGAAAAAATCATTGAATTAGCAATGGTTTCGGTTTCTTTTTCACCCTCTAAAAAGCGTTTAGTCTCAATTAATCATTTATTTGATGAATATGAAGATCCTGGAAAAGCAATTCCAGCAGAAATTGTTCAATTAGCGGGGATTTCTGATGAGCAAGTCAAAGGTAAGATCATCAATGATGCTGAGGTCAGTGCTTATTTAAAGCAAGCAGCGCTTGTTGTAGCTCATAATGCCTCATTTGATCGACCTTTTTGTGAGAAACGTTTTAAAGATATCGATACGATAAAATGGGCTTGTTCTTTAAAAGGCGTAGACTGGTCATTGTTTGATATTAGTAACCATCGTCAAGAAGAATTATTACATACGATTGGCTATTTTTATGAGGCTCATCGTGCTTCGATCGACTGCCTTGCTTTAATATGGTTTATGCATATTCGCCAGGATATTTTTGCTAATCTTTTAGATAATGCTAATAAGATCGGCGTTATTGTCCATGCATTTGGTGCACCGTTTGATGCAAAAGATCAACTTAAATCAAATGGTTATCGGTGGAATGATGGCTCTTTTGGAATGCCTAAACATTGGTGGAAAGAAGTCAGTGATGAGACATTGCCTCAAGAAAAAGCCTTTTTAGATAATCTCACAGCGTATAGTGCAAAACAAGCTTCTTTTGAAAAAGTTTCAGCGCAAGAACGCTTTAAAAAATAATCATGATGGCGGGTTTTGTTTTCCCAGTAGAGCACTTAAAGAGGATAACAAAATGCCACCGATAATCAAAAAGCCGCCGATTACTTGGGAAAAATGGATGCTTTCATTGAGAAATAGTACGGCTTCAAAGCAACTAAATAGTGGAATACTGTAATACACAATGCCAGCACGAGCCGCACCAATATATTCAACGGATTTATTCCAAAGCATATAGCCGATTAGTGTTGGTACGATAGCTGCATAACAAATAGCTAGCAATACGGGGATTGATGGCAATTGATAATGCGGTGTTGTAACAATAGGGAACATACCAATCAGTAAAGCAGTTAATGCAAATCCCAACATAGCGGCCATACAAATTTTTTGAGGCATTTTATTCGGGCGATTACGAATCAGAATACTGTATACCGCAAAAAGAGAGGCTGCCATTAATACCCAGATATCTCCTATCGTGAAATTAAGTTGCGCTAATTTAAAGAAATTACCCCGCAAAACGACAACAAAGACACCTAAAATCGCAATGAGAAGGCCGATTATTTGCGATCGTGAAAGTGATTCTTTAAAAAATATTTTTGAAAGAATGGCCATAGAAATGGGAGCTGTTGCCGCAAATAAAGACATATTAGTTGCGTTAGAAGTGTGTCCAGCCTCAAAAATGAGAATACTGTATCCTGAAAAACCTAAAATTCCCGCTGGCGCCAGCCATCGCCAATGAATAATAATGAGTTTCCAATGACTTTTTAATGCTTTTAAAACAAATGGTAATAAGCCAATCCCTGTAAAAAGCCATCGCCAAAAAGATAATTCAATAGGATTGATATTAGGCGGAAAAATCTTAACTAAAGGAAAAAAAGTACTCCATAAAATAGTAGCAGCTAATGCTAATAAATAGCCCGCTGCTACTGATTTTTGTGTTTTCATATCAAGGTAGTAAACGGACTATTTTTGAGGAGTTGCTACAACTTCGTCATTACTACAAATGAAATGACCACCACCTAAATGATGAATAGAGTGTTTATTCTTATTATTGTCGTTGAAATGCCATCTATTATCATAAAACACTTCGGGATCTGCACTGGCTGATACGACTTCACCAAAGAAAGTGTCATATTTTTCTTGTGCAGCTGGCTCTGAAATTAACCGGCATTCTAACCACGCAATACATCCATTCTCAATGACAGGAATATCTAAATGGGGACTTTGTATAGTTTGAATCCCAAATTTTTCAAATTTATTGATTTCTCGTCCTGTTGAATGACCGATCGCATAGGCTTTATCAATAAATGATGCCGATGGGATACAAACAGCAAAAACACCACTTTGAAGAATTAATTCTCTGGTATAAGCCTCTTTATTAATGAGCACAATCAATCTAGGTGGTTCAAATTCAACGGGTGTCGACCATGCGACCGTCATGATATCTGTTGATTTTTTATCTTGACTGCGACTTGTTACCATAATGGTTGGACCATGGTTAATTAAACGAACTGCCGATTTAAGCGGAATGGATTGAAAGCGAGACATTTTATGACTCCTTATAATTAGATGTTCTATAGGTTAGATTATAAAACTGATTTAACGTATGGATTATGAAAAATCATTATTAACTAAACTTCGCATAATTTATATTATGTAAAATTACATGCATCTATAGATGCTATTCTTTTAAAAAATTCAATCATATTTGACAATTTAGTTCGCATGCGAATAATATTCTCCACTTGGAATCATTTGGATAACTATTTTCATGTCTACTACAAATCGTTCCTTAATGGAATTGATGGTTACGATGGCTCGCGTTACACGTGCTTATCGGATCATGTGTGATCGGTTAGCTTCCCGTTATGGACTAACACAGGCAATTGCTTGGCCGATTCTTTCAATTAACCGTTTAGGCGACGGGGTTCGGCCCAGTGTTGTGGCGGAATCCGTCGGATTAGAACCTTCTTCAATTGTCCGTTTGATCGACAAATTAGTTGCTTCGGGATTTATCGAACGTCGGCCGGACCATGCGGATAAACGCGCTAAATTACTTTATCTAACAGATTTCGGAAAACAAAATGTGGCGGCTTTAGAAAAAGAACTTGATGCATTGCGTAAAGATCTCCTTGAAGATTTAACTAATGAGCAATTTGATACTTGTATGCAATTCTTTACAAAATTGGGCTATTCCATCAAGAAATACAAAGGATTAGTTGGCAATGTTTAAGATGCCGTCATTAAGCGACTGGGTTTTCTCAGCAAAATGTTTTGTTGGTGCTATGTTGGCACTGTATTTGGCTTTAAGAATTGGATTACCTCGCCCTTTTTGGGCGCCATTAGCAGCTTATGTCGCATCTCAGCCTTTTGCGGGAGCTACAAAAGCAAAAGCGCTTTTCCGTATCACGGGATCATTTATCGGGGGATTAGGCGTTATTTTTATAATCCCATTGTTTTTCAATTATGCGATTCTTGCAGCTGCTGCTTTAGGATTATGGTACGGTTTTTGGATTTTTGTTGCTTTGCATGACAGAACCCCACGTGCATATGCTTTCCTTTTGGGGGGCTACACCATTGGGATTGTCGCAATGCCAGCCATGGGAAGTGTCGATAGTATTAATTTAACGACGCTTTTTGATTTAGCCATTAACCGTGTTCAAGAAATTACAGTTGGAGTAGGTTCTGCCACTTTAATTCATGCCGTTGTATTTCCGACTCGGGCTGGAAGTATTGTAATTAATCGTCTTGATCAAGCTTTAAAAGAAACCACTCAAAATATTTTAAATATTATTGATTTCAAAAGACCTATTCCTGTTTTACGCCCTAATCTCAATAAACTTTCTGCAACGATTACTGAATTACGTATTTTAACTACCAACATTCCCTTTGAAGCTGAAAATCTTCGTTGGGTACATTCAATATTAGGATCAACTCAAGATCATCTTTCAGCATTAGTTCCTGTACTTTCTGCAATCGATGATCGCATTCGGCATTTTAGAACCAGTAATTTTGGCCTTCCTAAAGAGTTACAGTATGTATTAGATGATATTGCAGCATGGCTCACGAATGGTTCTGAAAATCCTCATATAAGGGCTGTACGTTTAAGAAAAAATATTGAAACACTCGTTCCTTCTATTACGGCGCAGTCTCATTGGGATGATATGTTAATCCTTAATTTTGTTGAAAATCTCTATCAGCTTGTTGATATTTGTGATGATTGTTTTGGATTGAGACGAAGAGTTGATGAAGGACTTGCCGGCAAAGAACCCGCAACTGAATCGAAAACTCGGAAAGTATCAACACTTTCTCTTTTAGTAGATCGACGAAAAGCTTGGATCTCGGCATTGGCTGCCTTTCTTTGCGTTTTTTCAACAACATTGATGTGGATGGCTTCTGGTTGGAATTCTTTTTTTGCAGCCCCCATGATGGGCGGGATGTATTGTTTATTCTTTGCCGCAGTTGATAATCCCGTTCCGATGCTACGCGGACAATTTTGGATGACACTGCTTTCTTCAATTCCTTCTGGGATCTATTTACTTTGGCTTTTACCTTCTGCTCATAGTTTTGAAATGATGGTCATGATGTTTTTCCCTTTCTTTATTATTTGCGGCACTTATCTGACAACCCCTAAAAACGCCATGATGATAATCCCTTTCTTTTTTACAGCAATGGCGACTTTAACGATGTTTGATCAGGGGGCTGCCAATATGACAGCCTTTATGAATACTCAAATTTCTCAATGTATTGGGGTGTTATTTGCCATTGTTTTTATGGGGGTTTTTCGTTCTATCAGTATACAAATGTTAGTTGAAGATGTGGTGAAATCAATTTGGCAAGAAATTTCAAAAATTGGCACGATGACAACGGCACCGTCCCCTATTTTAGTTGCTGTTCGAATGGTCGATGGTATTAGTTTGATTGCGCCACGTCTTGCACTGGTTCAAAAAGATCATCAAGCCTCTCGTTCCGGGAAATTGGAATCAGCGGTTAATATTTTGCAAGATTTGCGTATTGGGGCCAGTATGACCCAACTATTAAGAACTGAACCTCGTTTGGGAGTCTCTCCCTCTCCTTATCGATCCGTGTTGGAATATTTATCGACTTTTTATAAAAAAGAAAAGCAGTTTACTCAAGAAGAAATTGAATTGCTTTTATCTAAAATTGATCAGGCTATTTATGAAACAGCTCGTTTGCCAGAACATCATCAGCAACATATCGCTATTGCCGCTTTAGCAGGATTAAGAAGTGATCTTTTTCCGGATGCATTACCGTATTCTCCGCTTCGTTGGTCTGAATAAAAAAATCATGAATGGGAACGCAGAATTTATTGACAGGAATAGTTGCAATAGGAATAATTTCGTTTGCAATAATTTACATTTAAAGTATTTATAAGGTTATGGAAAAAAAGAAGCAACAGGAACAGGATATTTTCTTAATGGAGTTCTGCCACACCTTAACCCGAGTTGCACGAGCCTATAAAACATCAGCGGATCGTTTATCAAGTCAATATGGTCTTTCAAGAGCAACAGCTTGGCCTGCTGTTTTAATTAGTCGAATGGGCGATGATGTTCGCCCAGGAGAAATTGCAAATGCTTTAGGAATTGATCCAAGTTCTGTTGTGCGCATTATTGACCAACTTATTGATGCAGACTTGATGACTCGTAAAGAAGATCCCAATGATCGGCGAGTCAGATTACTATCAATGACAGAAAATGGAAAACGCCGAGTTGAGGTCACTCAAGAAGCTCTTTTTCCTTTCCGGCGAAAATTATTCAATCGAATTGATCCGGATGAGTTAAAAATTTGCCTCAAAGTTTTAGCGGAACTGAGTGAGGCCATTAAAAAAGACTGAAAAAGATGCTGAAACATTTTTTAAAATGGCCTAATTCGGATGAGTTGCTTTTTGCCTTAAGAAGCGTTCTTGCGGCAGCGCTCGCCTTATGGATTGCTCTGCTAACAGGACAAGCACGCCCTTTCTGGGCACCAATGGCAACAACGATTTTATCTTTGCCGATGGCAGCAGGCAGTATTTCAATTCGATCATTATCTCGTTTTGGAGGAACTTGTATTGGCGTTGTCGTTTCGGCATTTATTTTAATTCCATTCGTTAATTACACTTTTTTATTATGTCTTTTAACAGGAGTATGGATCAGCATTTGCTTGTATTTTTCAATGCTAAAAAGAACAACTGCCGCTTATTTTTTTACGGTAGCAGGCTGGACCGTTCCTGTCATCATGACAAGTGTTTTAAGCGACATGAAATTTATTAATATCCAATATATGATGGATATTGCAATTGCTAGAGCAGAAGAAACAGGAATTGGTTTTATATCCGCTGTTCTTGTTCATAGTTTGGTTTTTCCAAGAAAAATAGGCCCAAGTGTTGTTCATCAAATGGATCAGCTATGGGATGACATCAGACAATGGATTGCTAATGTTCTTTTAGGAAATACTGCTGCCGATTGGAAACGTAATATTACGGCCGTTAAAATTCTCGGCAATATGCGTATTCTCACCGCTAATTTACCTTTTGATGTTACCAACGAGCGTTGGGCATTTAATGGAATCCGCCTTTTACAAGATCGGCTAACTGTCTTAATTCCTTTGGTTTCTGCTATTGAAGATAATTTGCGTCCTCTTAGAAAATCAGAAATCATAACCAACGAATGGAATCAATTACTTCATCAACTTGCCAAATGGATTCTTAAAAAAGATTATTCTTCAAAATCAGCCGATCTAATACGATTAAAAATCAAAACGTTATTGCCGAAAATTAAACCAGAATCTTCTTGGAATGAAACCTTATTAGTGCGTTTAGTTTTAGATTTGGAAAAATTAGTTTCAACTTGTGAAGGATGTTATACAAGGCGTCTTGCCATTGATGATGCACTGTCTGGACGATTTGATCGAATGCCTAAAAAAATGCCGATTCCTCTTTCGTCGCTCCATAAAGATCGGACATTGGCACTTTTTGTTTCTGCGGCCGGAGGCACATCAATTGCCGTTATTATGTTGCTGTGGGTTGCATCTGGTTGGAATGCTGGATTTTGTGCACCGACGATGGCTAGTATTTTCTTTATGTCATTTGTGATTAACGATAACTCCGTTAATGCGCTAAAGACAATTCTTCATTTTACGATTATTGGATTACCTGCCGCCTATTTTTATGCATTAATTGTGCTTTATAGCACGCACTCCTATGAAATGCTTATGATGGCTTTTGCGCCTTGTATTTTTATTCTTGCTATTTTTATTGCTCGTCCTCCTATACGGTTAGGTTCTACTATTTTTATGATGGGCATTTGGTCAACAACAACGATGTATGATCTAGATATGGCCAATATGACGTCATTTATTAATGGGCAAGGCTTCGCTCAATGTGGAGGTATTACATTGTGTCTTTTAGCCGCCATGATTTTTAGATCATTGGATTATGCCTGGACTACGTCTCGTTTAATGCGTTATATCAAAACGGATATTTCAGAATTTGCGCGTAAAAATCGCCCGCCTGCCCTTTTACAATCTATCGTTAGAATGGTTGATCGGGTCAATTTGATTGCACCTCGTATTTCTGAAAAAAATGACCAAAATGGTGATGTTTTATTTTCACTCATGCGATATATGCGTATTGGCGTCAGTATGGTGCGCTTAAGAAGCATGGCATCCCGTCTAAGGCGCAATGGTATTGATATTACGCCATTTTTAACACAGATTTCCTATTATTTTGAACATCGTTCCAATACAGATCGTAATGCGAAAACATTGCTTTTGGTATTGGATGATTTAATTGCTCAGGTATGCAAAATGACATCAACCGTCAGAAAAAACGCTGCAGTAGCGGCTCTTTCTGGCATTCGTCAAGATTTATTTCCTGATGCCCTTCCCTATTACCCACATACCCTACTTTCACAGGAGAGTTTATGATCGGTGAATTTAGTTTTTTTGGAATGTATTTTCCTTGGCTAGTGGTGACATCACTAGTTTCAATTGGGGTGACTAGGCTATTGACAAAACTTTTAGCAAGAATTGGATTTTACCGCTATGTTTGGCATCCACCACTGTTCGATATTGCATTGTTTTTAGTCGTATTGGGTCTATCCATCCTTTTATTTAACTATTGCAGGACCATTTGATTATGAATTTCAAATTTTCTTTCGCGGGTATCCGACGCTATCTCATTACAATAGCTATCGTTCTTATCGCCATTTTTGTTGGATGGCGGCTTTGGATCCATTATGAAGATGATCCCTGGACTCGTGATGGCCGTATTAAGGCTGATGTTGTCCAGGTTGCACCTGACGTTTCTGGATTGGTCTCGAAAATCAATGTTAAAGATAATCAGATCGTACATGCAGGTGATGTGCTTTTTGAAATTGATCCAGCCCGTTTTGAATTGGCTTTGCGTCAGGCTAAAGCAGCAGAAGCTTCGGCCAAAGTGCGGCTAGAACAAGCCATTCGTGAATCCAATCGTAATACAGCACTTTCTGATCTGGTCGCAACAGAAGTGATTGAACAAGGTCGTACTCGTGTTGACGAAGCGCGAGCCGCTTTGCAACAAGCGATTGTTGCACGTGACAAAGCGAAACTTGATTTAGAACGTTCGAAAGTGGTTGCAACAGTTGATGGTGTTGTCACAAATCTTGACTTAAAAATTGGCTCTTATGTTTCGGTAAGTAAAGCAGTTATGGCTTTAGTTGATTTAAATTCTTATTACGTAGAAGGTTATTTTGAAGAGACAAAATTACCGAATATTACACAAGGCAGCAAAGCAAGAATTAAGCTAATGAGCGATGACCGTGTTTTAGAGGGACATGTCAATAGTATTTCTCGTGGTATTGAAGATCGTGAGAGAACAACCGGCGAGCGTTTAATGCAAAATGTTAATCCCGCATTTAACTGGGTTCGTTTAGTCCAGCGTATTCCGGTTAGGGTCGATTTTGATCATATCCCAGAAGATGTTCATTTAGTATCGGGACAAACCGTTACGGTTGAAATTATTCCATCAGATGACAATTCCAAAAATGCCTCTGATCAGTCAACAAAATAAAGGAATTCTGTCATGCAAAAAAATCGACTTATTTCTCTGCTTGTTGCTGCTATAGGAACGCTTCAAATCACAGGATGTGTCACAGTTGGACCTGACTATAAGATTCCCGAAGAAGCTGTCGTTAATAAAACGGAAGCCTCTGCGCCATTTATGGCAGGAAATCATAAAGCATATAGTCAAACCCCTCTACCGGACCATTGGTGGCGCCTTTATGATGATTCCCAATTAAATGCTTTAATTGAAAAGGCTTTATCTGAAAATACGGATCTTCGTGTCGCTGCTGCTAATCTTGCAAGAGCTCGTGCCGTTGTTGAAGAAGTCGAAATGGGAAGAATTCCACAAGTGGATTTTTCAGTCAATCCAAAATTTGGTCGCAGTTCTGCCGCAGCCAATGGCGTTCCCCATCGTTATGCCGATAAATGGACGGGAGATAGTGGCATTAATATTTCTTATCAATTAGATTTATTTGGCAAGATTACTCGAGGTATTGAATCAGCCTCCGCAACAGCAGAGGCTTATGAAGCTGCTTATGATTTGGCACAAGTTACTATTGCAGCAGATACGGCAAAAGCTTATGCTGATGTCTGCGCAACAGGACATCAAATTAAAGTTGCCGAGCAGTCTGTTGGTGTACTCGGCAATTTGCAACGTACAACAAAACAATTAGCTCAAGCCGGACGAACTTCGATTATTGATGTTTCTAGAATCGGCGCTCAATACGATGCGACCGTTGCAACGGTTCCTCCTTTAAAAGCACAACAGCGTATGGCAATTTATCGATTGTCCGTATTAACAGGAAACGTTCCTAATGCTTTAATTCAAGAAGTCGGACAATGTCAGCGTATTCCTCAATTAAAACAGCCTATTCCAATTGGTGATGGTGCATCTCTCATACGTCGTCGTCCTGATATCCGACAAGCTGAACGAAATTTAGCAGCAACTAATGCAAAAATTGGTATTGCAACAGCAGATCTTTATCCGAGTATTTCTCTTGGTTTGTCTGGAGGAATTACAGGACGATTGACTGACTATGGAGAAACAAACGCTTATCGGTGGGGATTTGGACCATTAATCACTTGGACACTACCTAATACCAGTACCGCAAGAAGTCGTATTAAAGAAGCTCAAGCAGAAACTCAAGCCGCTTATGCACGTTTTGATGGGATTGTATTAAATGCACTGAGAGAAACAGAAAGTGCCTTAACCACTTATTCTCGTGAATTAGAACGAAATGAAGCATTAAAGGCGGCAAGAGATCAAAGCGCATTAGCCAGTGCTCAAACGAGTCGTCTTTATAAGCATGGCCGAATTGATTTCTTATCTAAACTCGATGCTGAGCGCACTTATGTCGCTGCAGAAGCAGCTTATGCAGCATCAAGTGCCGCATTAGCTGACGATCAAATTGCTATTTTTCTGGCACTAGGGGGAGGATGGGAACAAAATGATTCTCAAGCTCAAGCCATTTTAGAAAAGAATCAAGCCATCATCGATACGACTGAAAAATAACAAAAGCGAAATTCGAATAAATTCAGTTGATATTTTAGATAGATACAATACCCATTAAATGATGATTTAATGGGTATTGTTTTAAGCGTGATTTCCTACCGCTGATAATGAAGCAACCTGATCAATGGTTGGTTCATCTTCTCCGAATTGAGTTTGGGCAGACTCTACGATTTTTTGGGCTATTTTAAGAAAATAACTTTCAGGCACCTGCGAATCAGCAGGTCTCATTTCCCGAATAAATTCGTTCTTTAAGGAATGTTTATAATTAAGAATAATTGGATAAAAACGTGCTTGTCCAGCCATTTTACTGGTTTCTTTCGACTTCTGAGCAAATAGGATAAACCAGTCACAGAGTAATTTATCCAAGTTTGAATTCTGTACTGCAGACATCGTTTCCTCCTGTCATGGATATCGTTCCTCTATAGCATATTCTATTACATATAAACGACTTATGAAGACTTTTTAAATGATCCTTTGATCTGTTTAAGAATTTCTTATTAGAATATTCCTATATTTAGGATGACGATTATTGCTCAGTTATATTGATTTTTTAAATTATTAAAAAATGAATATTTAATAAATAGTTAAATGACTTTTTTAAAGTAAATACTACGATTTGTATGGTTTGATTAAGCGCCTATCTTTTTTATATAATGATCGCTATCAGATGTTATTTTCTTCTAAGTGAACAAATGATTCGATAAAATTGAAATCTCATTCGGGATTGCAATGAAAAAATCCCTAAATACCGCATATCCATCGAATGAAAAAGGAATTGATTATGGGAAACGTACTGATATTAAATGCATCAAAAGCTTTAGGAAGTTCTAAAGGCAATCTTAATAATTATCTTTCTGATATTGCTCAAAAAACATTATCGGCAATGGGGCTTAACGTTAAAACAACTCGAATTGACGACGGCTATCATGTTGAAGAAGAAATTGAAAAGATAGTTTGGACTGATGCCATTATTTATCAAATGCCAGCATGGTGGATGGAAGCCCCTTGGATTATGAAAAAATATGTTGACGATGTCTTTACTGCAGGACACGGCAAACTGTTTGAAAATGATGGAAGAACGCGTTCAGATCAAGCTAAACAATATGGTTCTGGAGGACTCTGTCAAGGGAAAAAATATATGTTTTCCATGACATGGAATGCCCCATTACAAGCATTTACGGACCCAGAACAATTTTTTGAAGGAAAAGGAATTGATAGCGTTTTATTCCCTTTTCATAAAGCAAACCAATTTATAGGAATGTCTCCTTTGCCTTCATTTATATGTAATGATGTAATGAAAGCACCTGAGATTTCAAAAGATGTTGAACGCTATACGGCCCATCTTAAAAAAGTATTCGCTGCTTTTCTATAGATAAAAAAGAGAAAAGCAATTAATTGGAAATAATTACTTTATTTTTAAGAACAGAAGAAAATGAAATATCCCATTGTAATCGCTATTGGCGATGAAAAAACGGCGTGCGATGTGAGAGTGCCAGATCTTGATGTCTATACTGCTGCGGATGATTTCGAAGATTGCTATGACGTAGCAATCGAAGCTGCTGAAATTGAATTAGAAAATAAGCGAAGGGCTGGTCAAGAGATTCCAATGCCTTCACAAATTGAAATCATTGCAAAGAATCCTGAGTATCAAGGTTTTCATGTCAGTTTGATTGATATTATGCCGTATCTTGGTAAAGCTAAAAAATCTGTGACATCAATGAATCAAAATATATAACATTAAGAATTGCTTGATATTTTGAGTACATGTCATCATCGAAAAGTTATCAAAGCGATGAAACAGGGCTTTGATGGTTGTTCTATATTTTTCCGTTTTTTATGGTTGCTCCTCTAACAAAAGATCTAATCCATTGTTTTTTCTCTTTTTTATACGAATCCTTCTTAATTAAGATACCTTATTTGTTTTTCAAAATCTGGTATACTATTTTTTTAATTTTTATATTGATTTTCTGGGAAATGTGAAATGGCAAATCGCTTCAAAGAACAAAAAGTATATAGTGGAGAATTGGTTTTTGGTGGCTGCGGCTGTTTAGATACCAATAAAGTAACAATCCTTAAACGAACCAAAGGATGGATTGTCTTTAAACAAGAATTTATTAAAAAAGTTTTTCGTGTTAGACGAGATTATGTTGCAAGATTTGGTGATGGATTTCATACCCATTTCGATGATTTTTATGCTAATTCATTAGAACCAACGATAGAACCTTTTTAAATCATGATGCCGCGAATTCTCTCTATGAAATTTGATGATATTCGCTGGTTAATTGCCATTCCCCTTCTTCGAAATCCTGCATATTTTTGATGTGGGATTTTCTTTTTTGATCCGTTTCTTTTAGGGAAAAAAGGTATCTTCTCCTTGATAGTTTTTTTAGGAAACAGCAATGAATTATGATGTTGTTATTGTAGGCAGCGGATTAGCTGGTTTATCCGTTGCACTTCGTCTTCCCCAAACATATAAAATTGCCATTATCTGTAAACGCTCTTTTTGGGAAAGTTCCAGCAATCTTGCGCAAGGTGGGATTGCTGCAGTATTAAATCCGGTTTTAGATAGTACAGAGAAACACTTTAAAGATACATTAACGGCAGGCGCTGGTTTATGTGATGAAGTAGCAACTCGTTTCATTGTTGAACATGGTGGCGAAGCAATTGATTGGTTAATTGACCAAGGTGTTCCTTTTTCACGCGATTCTTCAGATACTAAAGACTATCATTTAACTCGTGAGGGAGGACATAGCCAAAGACGTATTTTCCATGCTGCAGATGCAACGGGACATGTTGTTCAAGAAACGCTTGAAAAAGTCATTCATAGCCATCCTAATATTCAGTTATTTGAAAATCATTGTGCTGTTGATCTCATTACATCAGAAAAATTAGGCAATCATGAACAACCTAATAGTTGTTATGGCTTATATGTTTTAGATGTTGAAAAAAATAGAGTCCGTACATTTTCTGCACGGCATACCGTGTTAGCAACAGGAGGAACTGGCAAGGTTTACCTCTATACAACAAATCCAGATACCTCAACAGGAGATGGTGTTGCAATGGCTTGGCGAGCAGGTTGTCGCGTTGCAAATATGGAATTTGTTCAATTCCATCCTACCTGTTTGTATCATCCTTATGCCAAATCTTTCTTAATTTCAGAATCAGTACGCGGTGAAGGGGGATTATTAAAGCTGCCACCTGACGCAGGTGCTGACGCAGGCAAACGCTTTATGTTGGAACATGATGAACGTGCAGAATTAGCGCCACGAGATATTGTTGCCAGATCTATTGACTTCGAAATGAAAAAGCGAGGTTTGGACTATGTGCATTTAGATATTAGTCACCAAGATCCTGACTTTTTGAAAGAACACTTTCCAACAATTTATGCCCGTTGTTTAGAATTAGGCATTGATATTACCAAAGAACCTATTCCTGTCGTTCCAGCAACACATTTTTCTTGCGGAGGCATTGTAACGGATACAAAAGGTCGTACAGATATTAAAAATCTTTATGCTGTAGGTGAAACAGCCTGTACAGGACTACATGGTGCAAATCGCTTAGCAAGTAATTCGCTGTTGGAATGCCTTGTCATTGGTAAGGCGGCCGCAGAAAA
This sequence comes from uncultured Oxalobacter sp., assembly GCA_934401755.1. Lineage (GTDB taxonomy): Bacteria > Pseudomonadota > Gammaproteobacteria > Burkholderiales > Burkholderiaceae_D > Oxalobacter. The sequence continues at coordinate 56,279 of CAKRSU010000002.1, read as the reverse complement.
TATCCTATCTGAAACAGGAAATACAATACATGATTTACCCGCATGGGATGAAAGCCAAGTATCAAATGCCAATGAAGATGTGGTCATTTCTCATAACTGGGATGAATTGCGCCGTTTTATGTGGAACTACGTCGGTATCGTTCGAACCACAAAACGTCTTGAACGTGCCCAACATCGTATCCATTTATTACGAGAAGAAATTGATGAATATTATGCGAATTTCATCATTAGCCAAAATTTACTGGAATTGCGTAATCTCGTTGATGTTGCTTCGTTAATTGTTGAAAGTGCTTTATCAAGAAAGGAAAGTCGCGGATTACATTACAATACCGATTTTCCAACGACCTTCCCTAAAGCAATGCCAACGGTTTTAACCCCAGCAAAGAAAATTAAACAATAATGGCTAATTAGAATGGAAAAAGCGGAAGGGTATTTCTGATTTTTTCCATTCTTTCTTCTTTTTCAATGAGATGTTGTATCCCTTCTGCAATTTGCGTATTGTGATGAGCATTCGCAAAGTCTATTGCTGATAGTCCGCGCTGATTTTTAATGGTAAGATCAGCGCCGTTTTCATAGAGGAGTTTGACAGTATAAATATGCCCACTATCAGCGGCCATCATAATTGGCGTTGTGCCATTGGGTGAAGCTGCATTGACAAATGCATCACGCATTAACAACATTTTAACAATTTCATTATTTCCATTAGCTGCCGCATAATGAAGAGGCGTCCAGCCATCTTTATTGACGGCAGCCCCTTTTTTTAAAAGTTTGGAAACTGCTTCTTCATTCCCTTTATAGCAAGCAATCATCAATGCATTATCGCCATTAAAGGCGGTCGTATCTAGTTTGATTTGGGGAGCAGCTAATAAAACATCTAATACATGATTGGAATCCTCACGCATGGCTAGAATAAGCCCCGTATCTCCTCGTTGAGTCTCAACCGTATTAGGGTTAAATCCTTTTTTCAAGAGTTCTTTGACTTTACCTGTATAGTCATTTTGAATGGCCATAAACCAATCATCGGTATCGTCTGCAAACGCCGTAAAAGGAAAACTCAGTGTCAACCAACAAATGGATAATAACAAAAGGAATTTTTTACTCACAAAAAACATTCCCTAAAAAACAAAACCATCCAATCATAACGCAGTTTCTTGAGAAAGATTAAAAAGGCGAAAATAATTCTCTGTCGTTATCTGACCAATTTTATCGATCGTCATGCCTCTCACTGCAGCTAATTGTTTAGCGACTTCTAAAACATAAGTTGGTTCATTAGTTTGTCCTCTAAATGCTTGAGGCGTTAACCAAGGAGAATCCGTTTCAATAAGCAGTCGATCTAATGGAATATAAGCGGCAATTTTTCGCAGTTCTTTAGATGCTGGATAAGTCAGTATTCCTGAAAAAGAAATATAAAAGCCCATATCTAATGCGGCTCTTGCAAAATTTTTATCTTCATTAAAGCAATGAATAATACCGCCATATCCCCCTTTATTAAGGCCAGCGCCCTCTTCTCTTAAGATTCTTAATGTATCATCGGGCGCATTTCTAGTATGAATAATCAATGGCTTAGCACAGATTCTTGAAGCACGAATTTGAATTCTGAAACGATCCATTTGCCATTTCTGTTTAGGCTTAACACGATAATAATCTAGCCCCGTTTCACCAATGGCAACCACTTTAGGATGTTGAGAAAGTGCGATAAAGCGCTCAATAGTCGGTTCTTCAACCCCTTGAGGATTCGGATGAACGCCGACTGTTGTTAGAATATTGGATTTTCTTTCGGCCAATTTTAAAGCACGCGGAAAATCTTCAAGGCTAATACAAACACATAAGGCATGTGATACTTGATTATCGGCCATTCTTTCAAGTACTTCGTCTTGTCGTTTGGCTAATTCACTTAAATGCAAGTGACAATGGGAATCAATATACATATCAATTTTTTAAATAGTTACAAGGTATTCAATATAACGAAGAATCTATCAATTAGAAAATAATTTAAGATATTCAATCAATAAACTTTCAAGTAGCAATCTAGGCGCAAGAGGATGTTCGGCTGTTTTTTTTCGGCTTGTTAATACGGTCATAAATTGGAATAACAAATTGGCATGCACTTTTAAAGCAAGTGTTTGAAGAGCCTTTTGATGCTGAATATGATATCTCACCTGAGCCGCTTGAGATTGTGAAACAAGATCATATCCCCAACGCTGAAGCCATAAAACAACCTGACGAATTGGTACTTTTTGAAGTTGTTCTGCCGTTTTTAATAAAGTATTACGCTGAGGTAACAATAAAAAATCAAGCAGTATTTGATGCTCTTGATGATTGGACGCTGTTTCAAATGCTTCAAGTGCGAATAAAGGAGCCCCACCTTGCTCTGCTAATAAAATTGCTGCATTTTTAACGTGTTGTTTTTCAAGCCACTGTAAACTTTCAGTGGTATTTGGCAAAGGAAAAGCCAATTTGCCACATCTTGAAAGAATCGTCGGAAGCAATGCTTTCATATGCGCCGTTACAAGTAAAAAAAATGTTTTCTCCGGCGGTTCTTCCAACATTTTTAATAACGCATTAGCAGCTTCAATGGTCATTGATTCAACCGGAAAAATTAATATTACCTTCTCACCACCTCGATGCGAGGTAATATTCACAAAATCATGTAACTGCCGAATCGCATCAATTGGAATTTTTTGAGAAACTCTCGTTTTTTTAGTGTCAGTATCATTCGCATTATCTGCACGTTCAGATACAGCTTCAAAAGATTCGGGAGTTAATTGGCGAAAATCGGGATGCGAGTGCTGAGAAAACCATCGACAAGAACTGCACTCACATGCTGTTTGAGCAATATCGGTATGATTTTCACAAAGAATATTTTGAGCCCATAATTCAGCAAAATGCTCAATACCGGTCCCTTCGGGACCATGAAAAATCATGGCATGTGGCAAAGTACTTTTATTATTTTGAAGATATTGCCAATTCTTTAAATGCCAAGGATAAATCGGTTCTTTCATGAAATAAGAGACTCAGCTAAACGTCAAGATTAATGATTAATTTCGATCATTTTCTTGATAATACCAGAAAGATGATGTTGGATTATTTCGATAGGTTGTGAACTATCGATAATCTGAAAACGCTCGGGATTATGGCTAGCGCGTTCTAAATAGCCATTTTGTACACGCTGAAAAAATGCATCTTTTTCCATTTCAAATTTATCGGCAAGATGTGCGTTTTCTCGACGCTGTTTCGCCAATGCAATTGGTAATGTCAATAATAGTGTCATGTCGGGTTGAAAGCCATTTAATACCCAAGATTCTAATTGACGGAGTTTTTCTAATGGAAATTGTTTGCCATACCCTTGATAAGCAAACGAAGCATCTGCAAAGCGATCCGATATGACCCAAATTCCTTCTCGTAATGCTGGCAGAATTTTTTGTTCAAGATGCTCTTGCCTTGCCGCAAACATTAGGAGTGCTTCTGTGGCGGTATGCATCGATTGATGAAGTAAAATGCTACGCAAAGTTTCTCCTAATGGCGTCCCACCTGGCTCTCGTGTGATGAGATGCTTAATGCCTGCTTGGTTAAGCATATTAGCCATAAACGATATATGGGTTGATTTGCCGGCGCCATCAATTCCTTCAAATGTAATGAATCGCCCTTTTTTCTCTGACATCATTTTTTTAATATATAACGTTCAACCGCTTTATTATGATCTTCAAGATTATTAGAAAATTGGCTACTTCCATCACCTTTTGCGACAAAATACAATGCATCAGTATTAGTAGGATGAAAAGCCGCTTCAAGCGCCGCTTGACTCGGCAATGCGATGGGTGTCGGAGGGAGCCCTTTTCGCGTATACGTATTATAAGGGGTATCTTTGAGTAAATCAGCCTTATGAATTTTTCCGGTATATCGAGTTCCCATGCCATAAATAACAGAAGGATCGGTTTGCAGTTTCATGCCGAGTTTGAGTCGATTAATAAAAACACTGGCAATCATATTTCTATCACTTGCATGCCCGGTTTCTTTTTCAATAATGGATGCCATGATTAACGCATCATAGACAGACCGATAAGGTAAATTAGCACTTCTATTTTCCCAAAGAGTATTTAATTTTTTCATCAAGGTTTTTTGGGCCAATTCATAGATTCGAATGTCAGAAGCTCCTTGTCGAAATTGATAAGTATCGGGATAAAAGAGTCCTTCTCCATCTGTATAATTTAATCCCAATTTCTGTAAAAGCGCTTTATCCGATAATTCTGCCGTATCGTGTTTTAAAGCAGGATGACTATCTATCGTATGGCGCATTTGATGAAAGGTCCAACCTTCGATGATGGTCACGCTCTCTAAAGCATAAATGCCATTAGAAATCTTCTGAAGCAATCGATAAGGAGACTCTCCTGCTCTAATATCATAGATTCCTGGTTTGAAATCCGTATAATGTCCTGTCATTGTCATAAAAATGGAAAACAAAAGGCCATTAATATGATCATCATTTTGGTTGAGTCTGTCAGTAACATCAAAGATCGTATCGTCTTTTTGAATATCAAAACGAACGGGTTTCCCTTTGAAAAAAACAGGCATAAAAACCCAGAATAGAAAAGATACCAACAAGATGGCAATAGTTCCCCCTATTCCCGCAAATAGATAGTACCGATTCTTATTTTTTTTCATGCGTATTGAAATTCCATTAGCCCTATTCTTTTAGGATCCACCTATAATAGCGGAAAGAATATACCTTAAACGCAAAAATTTTTCTTCTTTTCTATTTAAAAAGGCTGTATTTATGTCTGATGTGCTTCAAACATTTTCTAATGGATTGATCGTCCCATTAACTGAAATAGGTGTTCTATCACTTGAAGGTCGTGATGCAGTTGCTTTTATTCATCGTCAATTAACTAATGACATTGAAAATCTGGCCACTAATCAGGCAACGCTTGCAGCTTACTGTTCACCACAAGGACGAGTATTAGCCTTATTAACAGTTTGGAAACAGGATAACCATGTTTTGTTAGCAATGCCAAAAGACATTGTATCGGCTATTCAAAAACGGCTACGGTTATTTGTCTTAAGAGATAAGGTCGTTATTTCTGATGTTTCCGACCAATATCAGATCTTTGGAATCTGTAGTGATGTCAAGCAAATTCATAAATGGTTCCCTGATGCTATTCCTACAATACTCTTTGCTAAAGAAAATAATGAATTCGGCACACTGATTCGTTGGTTTGACTCTGGTAATATGCCACGCTGGCTATTCTTTACCCCCAAAATCAATCAGGATGATTTTCCTCCCGCTCAATTAGGAAATGCTCTTCTCTGGAAAAAAATGGAAATTGATGCGGGAATACCTCGCATTAATCAAGCTTGTCAGAACCGTTTTATCCCCCAAATGCTTAATCTCGAACAACTAGGTGGACTGTCGTTTACAAAAGGGTGTTATCCTGGACAAGAAATTGTGGCACGAGTTCAATATCGAGGAATGGTTAAATCAGGTCTTTTTAAAGGATTTTTGGCAAACCCAATCCACAATGACCTACATATTACTGATGGTGATGCGCTATTCAATGACGTGGGTGAAGAATGTGGAACCGTCATTATGTCTGTTATCGATCAAGAAGAACTTTCTTTATTGGCTGTACTCAAACTTCAAGATGCTCAATCAGGAATGATTCATATATTGAATAAAAATGGTCCTACTTTGATGATTTTCAGTAATAAATGATTGAAATATTGTACGCTATAATTGGATAGTTTTTGAAGTTAAATAAAACTTTCTATCACAAGTCTCTATACGGTAACTTAAAATATATTTTTATATAGTTATTAATTTAATAAATTATTTAAGCAATAGCATATCCTGGATGGCATTCATCCAGGATATTGATTATTACAATTTTCAAAATTAAATATCTATATTCTCTTTTGACTTCCATTGTATTTTAACAAGATTTTCTTTTCTATCGTTAAGAAATTCCATCGATTTATTCATCCATTCCCACTTATTCAAAACTTTCTTTTTTAATTTCAGATCTTTTAATAATAGATCTTTATATTTTTTATTTTCTTCTTGAAAGGATTCTGAAAAAATATTTACAAACATAGTTCCATCATTACTAGTTGAAAATAAATTAGTAGAAAAATCTTTATATCTTTTTTCAATTTCATTATTAGCTTCTTTACTAAGAACTATGCAAGGTGACGACAACTTTTAGACCATTAATCTTCATATTTAGTTCATCAATTTTTGCATTTAATGCATTAATTTGAGGAGCAACATAATATTTTTCAAACAGCTTATCAATTATATTACGCATTTTTATCATATCATAAAAAATATTATTAAATTAAATATATTTATTAATATCGAGAACAAATTGAATCAATTAAATTATCTTTATTAATATTTAAAATATCCCATTCTCTAGATAAACTTGTATCAATTCCGCATTCAGTTTTGAGGTATTGAACAGAATAAATTTCTTTAGTCATTGATGAATTAAATCCATTTTTTTCATCATTATAATTTGTATAAATAAGATCACATTTTACCTTTAAAGAGGCTAATAAAACTCCAAGCCCACTTGCCATAGAAATAACGCCTACAGAAAATTTTGCAAAAATGCACAGCTCATCTAATGGGCAAGAAATGCTATACTGCGCATTAAATTTGTTTTCCTTATTCAAAAAAGTATTTACTATAACAAAATATCCTTTTTTATTTAATTTGCTAATAAGATTATTCCAAAAATCTAGGGACAATGATCTAATAGATTTAGATTCAGGGCAAATTAAAATAAATCGTTTTGATTTAATATGAATATCTAATATATTTTCAACTTTATCAAAAAGAATATTAGGAAGTTTAATATTATTTGTAACCTTAGCAAATGAACTTATTCCAAAATCTTTTAATATATAAGAAATAAAATTAATTTTTTCTTCTTTCAAAAAAGAAGATTTAAGATTTTTTGCTATGTTATAAGTTGGAGAATATATTTTTAGATCATTAAAGAAATATTCAGATTTTCTTAAAAATAAATTTATATCGGACTGACTAATAGGAATATATAAAATATTATACTTTTCACCAAGAAACATTTTATATAAAGGCATATCATTTAAACGCCAAACTAAAACAAGAGGATGTTTTAATTCATTTTTTGAAACCCATGCGTCGAAATAACTTAGATATATAATTGTTTCGCCAATATTATGTCTGCAAATAAAAACAGAGTCATAATTTCCTTTTATTTTTTCAGTTATATATTGAAAAAAATCTGAAGTTCTATTTTTTATATATACTGGAATTCCAAATATAGAAATTTTTCGATACTGTCTATTTTTTACTTTTAAAATTGGAATCCCAAGTATAGATATTTTATAATCACTTTGACTTTTTAAAACACTAAACAATCCATTTAGAATTATCTTATGATTTTCTAAATTTTCTTTTTCACGTTTATAAAAGCTTATAAAGGATAAGCCATATTCTCTACTAGACGGAAGTTTATTTTCAGCATTGTTATCTGGAAATGCTTTAGATTTTCCAGCAATATCCCTTAATCTATTTTTCAATATATCATAAACTTTATTATTCGAAATTTTTCTTTTAACAGATTCTTTTATATAATTTCTATGAATTCTATTAATTATTGGTTGCAATACATTTGATATACTTACTCCTTCCCATTGAAATAAAGAAATTGACCAATTGTACATCTGAATTTCATTAATATATGTATTTGATAAAAATGGGATAGAAAGCGATTTATACTCTCGCCTCAACATAGCAGGATAAATAACATATAAATTACTTCCTTTAGATACTAGAACATCGCATAAACCACTTCTCAGTGAAAATACATATTTACAATTTAATCCTATAGAAATAATATCTTTTAATGATAAATTATAATCAAACGCATTAAGGCCATATTTTATTTTTAATCTTTTTGAATTTACAAGAATAGTATAGCCATGTGAATGTATAATTTCTGAAATTGAATCCCAAATTTCTGGAGGTAACTCAATTGCAGTTGCAGCCTCGGGTGCAAAAAGAACAAGTTTTTCTAATGGACAAATGCTTTTTGAAAACTGTTCTACGTTTTCTGTAATTGTAAAATTATTTTTAGGTATATTAAACTTAAAATCATCTATTAGTCCCATATTTTTTGGCCAACGATGGCACCAATATCGATCATAACTTAAAAAATCATTAATAAGCGACTCGGCTATAAATGGCTTATCTAAACATGGAATGCAAGAAAATAAAGCCTGAAATATTTCATTTTCAAATCTATCTATTTCATTACTTTGAGGATTAATTTCTCTGAAATATTCATCTTTTAAATTTGAATTTTTCTTCACAAAAACATCTAAATCATATAATGAATAATCATCTATTCTAAACATTTCCATGAGAAATTCGTGTTGTGGCCTTATTATGAATCGTAATGCTTTTTTATAAGTTTTCTCAAACACATCCTTACATGCAATCGCATAAAATATATCGCCTAAATGCTTATGAAGCACTAAATTATATTTATTAGGTTCACAAAGCATTTCAACTTCACGAACAAATTCAAGTACTTTATTATAATTTTCTCGCATGTTATTCAGTTGCTTATAGCTAATATTTATATATGCTTTAATGCATTAAGAATATCTTTATAGCTTCGTTCTTTTCCAAAAATTGCAGAAGTTCCAAGTACAAAACCTTCTATCCCATATTTTGAGAATTCTGAAATAGTTTTTACTGAAACAGCACCATCAACCGAGACTTTATGTTTTGGATATTTCTTTTTTAATTCAAATATTTTTGCGTCATTCCAAATCAAAGGTTTTTGTCCTGCAAAACCAGGTTTAACGCGCATCATTAAAACTTTTTCAACATTTTGTAATAAGTCTTCGAATTCGCTAATTTCTGTTTCTGGGTTAATAGCAAGTCCTGCTTCTATTCCCTCTTTTTTTATTTCTTTTAGTGCATAAGCACATTCTTTATTTTCATAATGAAAATAGATGGTACGAACTCCACTTTTAAGAGCAAACTTTAAATGCGTATCAATATGTTCAACCATCAAATGCGCTTCGATTGGTAGCTGAGTATGTTTTCTACAAAAGGAAACCTGATCCCATGAAAGTGCAAAATTTGGAACAAAAATGCCATCCATAATATCGACATGAAAACTAGTTGCCCCTGCATTTTCCAATTCAACTAATTCTCTTGCTAAATAACCTGGATTCGAACACATTAATGAAGGAGATAGATCTAACATAATTTTCCATTCATTTATTGCTCGAGCTAATCACTCTGACAAACATCCATTTGCATCCTGAAAGCTGCAACGTATCATTTGGTTCTACGATAATTGCTGTACCTGGTAAGATATTTTGACTTTGAACTATCTTTTTTCCGTCCAGCATAACTGCAATAACAAATGATTCTTCTGTATTTGTGAATACATCTTTATCTTTTATGTATTCTGAAGAATATATGCGTTCAACTATTGGTTTATTCGTTTCGTACCGACGAGGAATAGATTTATTGTTTAGTTTTAAACATTGAAGAGCATTAGCAATTTGTAGAGGTCTTTTATTACCGTTTTTATCTAAACGATCAAAATCATAAAAACGATAAGTTGCGTCACAATTTTCTTCTATTTCAAAAGAGAGAGAGCCTTTTGATGCTGCATGTAATGTTCCAGCTTGGACATAAACATAATCACCAACATTAAGAGCAAGTGTATCGACACATTCTAAACAACGACCATCTTCAATAAATTTCAAAAATTCTTCTTTTGTTCGAGCTTTGCAGCCATTAAACATATAACCATTTTCTGGCGCTTCAAGAATGAAAAATGATTCATTTTTTCCAAATGGTTTATGCTCTATTTTTGCTGCCATATCATCATCAGGATGCACTTGGATTGATAAGTTATCTGCAGCCTCAACAAGCGCCATCAAAACAGGTAATTCTTCATACTGAGAGAGGTTGTATCGATCTTTTTTAGAAATAAACCAATCATGAACTGTTTGCCCTTCAAATGTGCCATAGATAATTGGACTTTTTAGCACAGGAGTATCAATACAACTGTAAAGATGACCAATATTCTTACTATTACTATCGGAATATGGAGCTAATTTTTTTCCGCCCCAAATGGTTTCATGTACAATCGGTTTCATTATTTGCATATCATTCCTCACAGTTTGGGATCTATTGTGTAAGAAAACTTTTGTAATCCTTCATTTCGCTCAGGGTTAATTGCATAGGCGCAATTTAAACCTGAAGGTTTAATATCGTTGAAAAGAATGCGTTCCCCCATAGGAACTTCAAATAAAATATGGTCATATCTAATATTGTTCCTTTTAAGAAATGCTTCCGTTATTTCTTTTGCGGCAATTTCTCGAGCCGTTAAAATAATGACAAGATCATCTTTTGGAATTGAATGCAAAAACTCTAAAGCTCCATCCAAAAATATATCTTCTCCTGTTTTATACCCATTATGGACAACCAAAGTTCCATCAAAATCCAAAATCCATGTATGCGCGAGTACGGATAATTTAAGATTTATTGGCTCCATTACCGATATTCCTCTAACCAGTTATTGAATAATAAAATTCCGTTATAGTATGCAATGCACATAGAATCAAAATCCTCCCATGCATGCGATGCTAAAGACATCCATATAATTGAATGAATTAATTTGATTTCTTTCTTGCATCCTTCTCCATTTGGAATTTCATCAAAAAGAAATTCTGTTAAAAATTCCCATCCACCTGATGCAATAGAAAAACTGATTTGGTTATCAATAAATTCTAAATTGAAATTTTTGATATTGAATTGATCGAAATTGCCTTGTACGGCATAATAGACTTTTGCCCAATCATATCGGACATCCCCAAAATTCTTGGATTGGCCAAAATATCCGCGAGGGTCTATAAAAAATATATTGCCTTTTTTGTCCAATAACGTATTTGTAAATTGGCAATCACCATGAAAAAAAGTGTAATGAGTAGACATTAATGTATTTAATACAGCATGTCTTAATACATCATGATTTCTAATTACATTAATACATGATTTACCATTAATACAAATTTCGTTATATTGAGAATAAGGTAAAGCAGAAGCAATTGAAGAAATGCGATTTATTGTTTTTGTAAAATATTCTTCATATAAATCCCATGCATTCGCATCTTTTCTTTTTAATGCATGCATCTTGGATAATGAATTAATCATTTTTTGAAGAGCAGCTCTTTTACCTTCTCTTGTCAATGTACTCAGAAATAAATTCTGGCCATTAATGCGAGACAAAGTCATTGGCCTCTCTTTTAAAAGCGCAGGAACTGATTTAAATCCTAATTTTTGTGCTTCTTGATACCAACTAATCTCACGATTAATGAAAGCTTTAGCCTCATCTGTCAAACCTGTTTTTATAACATTATCATTATTGACATCGATATGATTGTAAGGTCGACAACGGAACTTTATATTATCTAAAATTTGGTATGCCGATAATGTTCCAACATCTTTACATCCAATTAATGGTAATGCAGTAATTGGAAAATCTTGTATTGCAAGCCAATTAGTAAAAGATCCTTCATCTGGTAGAGTTTCCATTCGAGATTTCTTATCGAAAATATAAACTCCAGCAAGCCCATTCTTATCACCTTTTTCATGAATTAGCTTATTATTTTCAACACGCCATGAGCATGGAAAATCAACAACACCAACTTGGCATCCTTCAACATTTGGATTAATTTTGAAATTTTCAGGTAATATAAGATCTGACCAAATTAAAAGGACCGTTTCATTATCAGGAACAAATCTTAATGCTTCTTTAATTCCTGCCGCATTTCCTTTGCCTTTAGCTTTTAATAAAATGTATCGTTTGTTTTTTGCAAATGTGGAAAGATAACTATCCATGATTTCAAACTTATAATCACCGATAACGATAAACTCATCATCTTTGAAAAGGTCGAATAAATGGAATAGAATCGGTTTATTAAATACAGGAATTAGTGCTTTAGGTTTTGATGCCGTTAATGATTTCATCCGTGTACCTAATCCACCAGCTTGTACAATGATCTTCATAATTTCTTCTTTGTCCTCTTAGTTATTCCCTATCAACTAATCACATGACTTACATTTAAATTCGCCATCTCCCACTTCCAAGCCGATTTCACCGCATCGGTCAGTGTCTTTTCTGGTGTCCAATTCAGTTGTTCTTTAGCTTTGCGGTTGTCCGCAATGAGAATGGCGGGATCTCCTGCTCTTCTCGCTTGATATTGAATCGGAATGCTTTGTTGGGTGATTTGTTCACACACGGCAAAGACTTCTTTGACGGTGTTGCCGTAATTGGTGCCTAAGTTAAAAGCGGTGGTTGGTTGGCCTTGTTCTAGGTATTCCAGTGCTTTTAAATGGGCTTTGGCTAAATCTTCAACATGGATGTAGTCTCGAATACAGGTGCCGTCTTTGGTGTCGTAGTCGGTTCCATAGAGTTGAAAGGCTTTTTTTTCGGTGAGTTTGGTTGCTTGAGTTTGTTGAACCGCTGCTTTTAAGATGTTGGGAATGAGATGGGTTTCTGGTTGATGCCATTCGCCAATTCGGGTCTTGGTATCTGCGCCTGCGGCATTGAAGTAGCGTAGTCTGACGCTTTTGATGCCATAGGCTTTGTCATAATCATCCATGATGTGTTCAACGGTGAGTTTGGACATGCCATAAGGATTGACGGGGTTTTGAGGGTGTTTTTCGTCAATAGGACTGTATTGCGGTTCACCATAGGTGGCGGCAGTACTGGAGAAGACGATTTGGCAGATGCCATGATGGGTCATGGCATCTAATAGGTTTAGGGTTCCCACGATGTTGTTCCGGTAGTATTTGCCGGGATTTTTAACGCTTTCTGCGACTTGGCTATAGGCAGCGAAGTGTATGACGGCGGTGATGTCAGGATTCTCTTTAAGGGTTTGTTCGATGTCTTCTGGATTTAAGAGATTCCCTTTGATAAAAGCTTTGAGTTTTCCTTTAGTGGTTTTGCTGATATGAGTCAGGGTATCAATGGTTTTTTGATGGCCGAGTTCAAGACTATCGAAGAGGATGATGTTTCGTCCTGCTTCAAGCAGGGCTAAGGCACAGTGGCTGCCGATGTAGCCGGCACCGCCGGTGATGAGAATAGTGCCTTTTTTCGGTTGTTGGTGTGAGGTGTTATGACCTAGTGGTTTGTTGATGGGTGTTGGTACTAGGTTGTTTGTTGGGTTAATCGGCATTTTTCTATTTTTTTGTTTTTATTTTTTTGTGTTTTGCTTTTTTAGGGCTTTGTGAGGCCTTTGGTTTTGGGTTGCCCTTTCTTAGTTTTCCCTATTCGTTTGGTCGTTTTACGTGGGGGGGGGGAAAAAACCGCTGGCACCTGAATGGTCTGTGCTTTGGGAATTAGTGCGTTCTGCTTCTTTTTGTTTTTTCCAGTTGATGTAGGCAATTAAGGGTTTGCCGCTTTTTTCGACGCTAAACTGGGTTTTGATGCCGAGGTTTTCGAGGATTTTCTGGAGGGTGTCGATTCTCGGGATTCGCTCTCCTCGTATGAAGCGCCATAGGGTGACTCGATCGATGTCGCTTTGTTTGGCGAGTTGACTGATGCCATAGGCGTTGATGAGTTCGTTTAATGTTTGCATGAAGGCTTGGGTATCGCCTTGTCTGAAGGTGTTGTTCAGGGCTTGGGCGATTGGGTGTCCGCTATTGTTGGGTTGGTGTGTTTTGGTTGTTTCCACGGCTGCCTTCTTGTTTTTTCTATTCAGCTTTGTCGTTGTTTTTGTTGGGCTTTTTAGGCGTTTTGGGGCTCTATGTCCGTTAATAAGCATTACAGGATGTTGAGTTTTTGGGTAAGGCTTTGTTTTGATGGGGATTTTTGGTTTGTTGCTTTTTAATAGGTTTGTTTTTTTGAGGGTTGTTGGTGAGATGGGATGTCGATTTTTGGTGGGATTTTTTGTTGTTATTTCAGAGAATTAGCTCTCTTTTTGGATTTTCTTGTATAATCTTTTTTGGTCTTTTTATGCTTATTAACGGATGTTTCTTTTTGGTGACGTTCGTTTTGCTTTTTCCGCTGTTTCTGTCAATTTTTTTAAGTTTTGATACTTCCCGCAGTTTTTTATTTCCCCTTGGTTAGCGCTTTGTTTTCTTTTTCTATTGTATTTTTTAGCTAAAGCTGTTTTTTAGGTTTTGTTTAAGATAAAAATCATGCTTATGATATTGTTAATAACGCAGCATTCAGTTCAGGGAAAATATGAATGAGGAGATGAAGAAAGAAGGTTTTATAGCGTTGAAAAGAATGAATAATGAAGGATATTAATTGTTGATGGATTTGGTTAGTTTTGAGGATTTTCCCCTTTTATAGGATTAAATAAATTAAAATTTGCTCTTTTTAAGATAGACTCTTTACTATTTATAATTAAAAGTTAATCTATAATAACATAATATGAAAATAATCATAGGCTTTATCATTTCAAGCATATTGTTTTTTGAATTTTTATTAGCTATTTATGTTCAAATAACAGAAGAATCAAATAGTATTCTTCTTAAAGCTATTAGTTCTCCTATAACTGCTTCTTGGATACAGGCTATTGGTTCGGTTGCTTCTGTTATTGGCTTAATTTACACATTTCATAAACAGAATGAACTACACCAAAAAGAAATACATGATAAACAGAGAAAAAAGATAAAAGATAAAAAACAAACGCAGGTTATTACAGGTCTTTTTATTTGTCAGCAAATTATATTTTTACTTTCTGAAGTAATTACTTTTGTAGAATCTCAAAATAATAATCCACTTCCAAGACAAGAATCACGAAATGACTTGCTTGCTGTTCACTTACTGGAAAGGTTATGGAAAATAGAAGAACGAATTTGCAATTTGCCTTATTTAGATCCTTATTATAGTAAAATGCTATATGCAATTTTATTTGCAAGAAATTTACTACAATATCTACAAAGAATCTTAATAGCACCGAACTTGCAGAAATTTTCTTTTTTTAAAAATGAAAAAGCTCTTCTTAATAAGGAAATGCAAAAATTACAGAAACAATGTGAAATTATTTTAAAATTACAACAAGAAATAGTTTCTGATTTTAGACAATTTACTCAAAGCAAATAAATATTCTTAATATTAACTTTTAAAAATATTTATATTTATGCTTCTATTTAGTCATAGAAACTATAACAATACTATTCAAGAATAACTGTATCAACAATGATATTTATTTACTAATAAATACTATCCTTATAATTTCAGGATAAATTTTTTCGTTGTTTTAGTGAAATTATTTATAATAACTACTAAAACTAAAAAAACGCTGTTGACTTTTTATTTATTATTTTATAAACTCAATAAAAATACACATGATTTTTTATAATATGATTAGCAAATAGTCCAATTGTTAGCTAATTATAATATTTCTTGATTAGTTATCCCACTTATAGCTGATATGTCTTAAAATAAGCTCATTCTTAAATTCGTTGATCTTATGTGCCTGATTGTTTTTGCATGGCAAGTTAAGCCAAATACGCCTTTAATTGTTGCATCAAATCGCGATGAATTTTATGCACGCCCTGCTTTGCCAGCTCATCAATGGGAAGATTATCCTAGTATTTATGCCGGAAAAGATCTTGAAGGTGGAGGAACATGGCTTGGAATCGTTCAAGGAAATGCTGAAAACAGTTTTCGTTTTGCAGCGCTCACTAATGTCAGAAATCCTGCCGATATACGTGAGAATGCACCAACAAGAGGAACACTCGTCAGTCATTTTTTAGCTTCAACTGATTCTCCTGCTGACTATATTCAAAAAATCCGTACATCGGCTACCGATTATAATGGGTTTAACTTACTAGTTGGTGATGCATCATCTTTAATATGGTTTTCAAATAAAGGAAAAAATCATCCTTTAAATGCTACTCCTTTAAAACCTGGTATTTACGGACTTTCTAATGCCCTATTAGATGATCCATGGCCTAAAGTAGCAAAAACAAAAAAGCGCTTTACTGAATTATTGAATCAAAATGCTCAAGAAAACGCTTATTTTGAAATGTTATCTGATCCCAAAACAGCGCCAGATGAACAATTGCCGAATACAGGCATTTCATACGAATGGGAAAAACGATTATCTGCCGTTTGTATTGCCTCTAATGATTATGGAACTCGTGTATCGACTTACGTTGAAATGCATCAAAATAAGCCCTCTATCCTGCATGAACATATCATTCATCCATAAAGACTAAAAGATTAAATTGCTATGATTTGGGAAGAATTATCAAGCCAACTCGCTGAACTAAAACAACAAGATTTACTCCGTCAAAGAAAAATACTGGATTCTGGTTGTGCCCCTCATGTCAAAATAGGACAGCGCGATTTAATCGCCTTTTGCAGCAATGATTATCTGTCATTGGCCTCTCACCCTGCTTTAAAACAAGCGATTTGCGATGCGGTTCAAATATGGGGCGTTGGCTCAGGCGGTTCTCATGTTGTTAATGGTCATACACGATTATACGACCAATTAGAAAATGAATTAGCTTCATTCGTTGGCGCACAAAGAGCGCTTTTTTATAGCACGGGCTATATGGCTAATATTGGGATCGTTCCCACATTAGTGGGTCGAGAAGATGCCGTATTTGCCGATCGACTCAATCATGCGTCTTTAATTGATGCCGTGCAACTTTCACATGCAGAGCATAGACGATATGCTCATAAAGATATATCGCATCTTGAAAAGCTACTTGCAAAATCAACTGCACGACGTAAATTAATTCTGTCAGACGCTGTTTTCAGTATGGATGGCGATATTGCGCCTTTACCGGAATTACTCGCATTAGCCGAACGTTATGATGCGTGGCTTGTTTTAGATGACGCTCATGGCTTTGGTATTTTGGGCAAAGAAGGACGTGGTTCACTTAATCATTTTAATATCGCATGGAATCCACGTATTATTTATATGGGAACCTTAGGAAAAGCCGCTGGTATCTCCGGTGCCTTTGTTGCGGGCAATCGTTTAGTTATTGAATGGTTAATGCAACGTTCTCGATCTTATATTTTCACAACAGCATCCAGTCCAATTATTGCCGCTGCCTTATTAACCTCTTTAAAACTTATTCAAGAAAGTGATGATCGGCGAGACCATTTAAAACAATTAAGCACTTTCTTACACAATGAATTAGATCATACAAAATGGCAGCTACTTCCTTCATCAACGGCGATTCATCCTGTGATAGTCGGCGAAAATGAAGCTGTTTTAAAAGTGTCGGATGCGTTAATAAAACGTCACATATGGGTTCCTGCCATTCGCCCGCCAACGGTTCCTAAAGGACAAGCTCGATTGCGTATTTCGCTTTCAGCGGGACATACAATAGAAGATGTTAAACAACTCATCACCGCATTAAAGGATATTTAAGTGAATAACATCGTTTTCTGGCATGGTTGGGGAATGTCTCCATCCGTTTGGCAGCCATTAACTCATGCTTTGATACATTCCGGCAATATTGATGTAACTTGTCAGACCCCTGCTTTGCCAGGCTATGAGAAAAACAACCTTAAAGACAATGAACACTTCTCCAATTGGGTCGATATGATGATGGCATCGACTACCAATGACATCATCTTATGTGCCTGGTCAATGGGAGCCATCATGGCTTTAGATGCAGCCAATCGTTATGCCGATAAAATTAAAAAACTGATTCTTTTTGGAGCAACCCCTTGTTTTATTAATAAAGTAGGATGGGAATATGGACTATCTCCTAAAACAGCACAACATTTTAAAGAAGGAATTCAAGCAAATAGCAAAGCTATGTTAAAACGCTTCATTATGCTGTTTAATCAAAACGATTGTTATGCCAAAGCTATCACCCGGCAATTATCATCACTTCCGTATCCTCCCGATGATGTTTTATTAAAAGGTTTGGATTTTTTGCATCATAGCGATTTTCGTCCTATTATGGCCAATATTCATCAACCTGTTTTAATCATTCATGGTGAAAATGATCCATTAATGCCTGTTAATGCAGCAAAATGGTTATCCAATACGTTACCCAATGCCTCATTATCCATTTTACCTAATACAGCTCATGCTCCTTTTCTATCACAACCCACCCAATGTGCTGATATCATCCAGCAATTTCTCCAATCATGATGATTCATAAAACCACCATTCAAAGTGCTTTTAATAAGGCGGCAGCCCATTATGAAACACTGGCCTTATTTCAAAAACAGCTCAATGAACGCATGCAATCCCTTTTACCCAATATGCTGCCCTCAGAATTTTATCCTTCAAGAATTTTGGATGCAGGATGTGGTACGGGATTAGGCACTCAATATCTCAAAACACATTGGTCTCAAGCTCATGTTATTGGTTGTGATATTTCGCCCAATATGGCAAATGAAATGCGCCATAAACAATTAGAAGTTATTACAGCAGATATTGAACACCTTCCTTTTAAAAATCATTGTTTTAATCTCATATGGAGTAGTTTATGCCTTCAATGGTGTCATCCGAATCATGCTTTTAAAGAATTATTTCGTGTTTTATCAACGGACGGAATATTATTCTTTTCAACACTAGCCCCTGGAACATTAAAAGAGATTCATGATGCTTTTTCCGGCTTAGATAAGGCCTCTCACACGTTAACATTTATCTCAAAAACAGCACTAGAAGCCTTATTGAGTGATATTGGTTTTAAAAAGATTGAACTCATACAAGAGACGCATCAGATTTTTTATCCTGATATTCACGCTGTGATGAAATCGATTAAGGGAATTGGTGCAGGAAATGTTGCAAATCGGCGAACAACCCTCTTAGGCAAACAAGCGTGGAAAACGATTCAAGAAAGATATGAAAGATCTCGTGAAGTATCTGGTTTACCTGTTACTTATGAAGTCATTATCGGCGCCATGGCCTGTAAATCGTAAAAGCTTGAGGGTTATTGTTATGAATGACAGCATATGGTGATTTAAAATAATCCGATAGACTAATATCTAATCCCCCATCAATAATGCGTTTAATTTCTTTGGCCAAAATATCTTGATGATTGCCGGTAAAAACACATTCTTCGAAAACGGTTGCCAACGTAATTTGGTCCAAATCTCCCATCCATTTCCAATGGGTATCAATCTTCTTGCCGGATATGAGTGTTGAGATTGATATTTTTTCGGGGGATTGAATCCATCCGAGTCGTTTTAAATCTTTAATCGAATATTCAACCTCATGCCCTGATAAATGAGACATTTTTTCAATATCAGATAACGGAATATACTGTTTTTTGGGATCAGCATGACATAAGACCCCAATCACTTTCAACGTATCAAAAAAATGCTTTCCGGGATGAACTGGAGTATTCCAACTACCATTTCTAATTTCTGGCAATATGGCAGCAGTTGCTGCTCCTAACAAAATAATAACGGAACAGATATAGATCCAAATAATAAAAATAGGAAAAGCCGCTAATGTTCCATAAACTTTTTCATAAAAATTGAAATTAACCATATAAAAGGCAAATGCACGAACCGCAATTTCAAAAGCAATGGAAGCAAAAATACCGCCATAAAATGCATCTCGCCATAAAACCGGTCGATTAGGCAAAATTCGATATAAAAGCGAAAATGTAAAAGACGTCCACAAAATAGCGATAATCGGTGAGGCAATGCCGCCAATTAAGGGTAAATGGCTAATAACACCATGTTTCGCCAATAAAATATGCGATGTGACGTAAAGCGATCCGCCAATCGAAAGCGGTCCTAATGTTCCTAAAAAAAGATAAAGTTGTAAACATTTATACCAAGGTCGAGTATCGGTAATGTCCCAAATACGGTTAAATGCTTTTTCAATCGCAGACAAACAGGTAAATGCCGTTACTAGTAATGCTAGCCCACCAATCAGAGAAACTTTTCCCGCATTAGATGCAAATTTATTGAGATATTTCAAAATGATACGCGTTGTTTTTTCAGGCATCATACCTTGAGAAAAATAGTTTTCTAGCGTATCTTTTAATGTGCCAAATACAGGGAATTGCGTAAAAAGGGCTAAAAAAATCGCTAGCATCGGTACCATACTCAGCAAAATGGTAAAACTAATGCTTCCTGCGGCTTCTGTTAAATGAATTTCAAATAATCTTTTTTTGGTCCAAAGCACAATCAATAACCACCGGCTTTTTTCCGTTGATTGTTTGACATCATTTGATTTTGCTTTAGGGGTTTTCATAACACGTTAAAAATGCTGTAATTGATAGTGCCGTAGCATAACAAAGTTGCTTTTTACCGAATAGCATTTTTTTAAAACTTTCAATGAAATCAAAAATTTTTATTGCTCAATGTCAAGCTATTGTTGGAATAGCACATGTTCTAACTGATGATCAATCTTTGTTACCCTACCTAACAGATTGTAGAAAACGCTTTATTGGCAAAGCCTGTGCAGTTGTTTTTCCTGCCACAACCGAAGAAGTCTCTCAAATCGTCCAATTATGTGGCACCTTTAACATACCAATTGTTCCTCAAGGTGGCAATACAGGTACCGTCTTAGGCAGTGTGCCCGATACGACTGGAAAAGCACTGATTCTTTCTTTAAAAAGAATGAATCGTATTCGTGAGATCGATGCTGAAAATAATACCATGACGGTTGATGCGGGATGTCTCTTAGATAATATCCATGTTGCCGCTGAACAATGTGATCGGCTCTTTCCTCTTTCTTTAGCATCTTCAGGTTCTTGTACGATTGGCGGTAATTTGGCAACAAATGCGGGAGGAACGGCCGTTTTAAGATATGGAACGGCTAGAGATCTTTGTCTTGGCATTGAAGCCGTTTTACCAGACGGTTCAATATGGCATGGCCTTTATAAATTACGAAAAAATAATACGGGCTATGATTTGCGGGATTTATTCATCGGTTCTGAAGGAACATTAGGCATTATTACTGCGGCAGTATTAAAACTATTTCCTAAACCACGTTACAAACAAACAGCATGGATTGCGGTAAATAGCCCCTTACACGCACTTCAATTGCTGCATATTGCACAAAAAACAAGCGATACATTACTGACCACATTTGAACTCATTTCTCATCCCAGTTTGCATGTCGTATTAAAACATTTTCCAGATCTAAAAGCACCGTTTGAATCTATCGCTCCCTATTACATTTTATTAGAATTAAGCGGAAATGAATCCGATGATTCTTTAGCCAATATTTTAGAAACCATTTTACAAACGGCATTAGAACAAGAATGCATCATGGATGCATCCATTGCTCAATCCATTGCTCAAGCAAAAAACTTCTGGGCACTCCGTGAAAATATCTCTGCTGCTCAAGCAAGAGAAGGCAAAAATATCAAACATGACATTTCTGTTCCTGTATCTCAAATTCCAGCCTTTATTGAGAATACCGATGCTAAATTACAAATCGCTTTTCCGGGATGCAAAATGACGACCTTTGGTCATTTAGGAGATGGGAGTCTTCACTACAATGTCGGTGCTCCTGAAAATATATCAGATGATGCTTTTTTATTGGAGCAGAATCGTGTCAATCAAGTTGTTTACGATAATGTCGCTCAATTTAACGGTGCTATTTCCGCAGAACACGGACTAGGTGCCTTAAAACACGATAAAAATGTGCATTATAAAGATTCGATAGAAATCCAATTGATGCGGCAAATCAAACAAGCCATTGATCCTAAAAATATCATGAATCCCGGTAAGGTGATTCCATAAATAAAGATCATGATCAATTCGTTATTCGGGTAATGACATTAAAACAATTAACTATGGTCTGATGGATGATTATCCGAAATATTTAATAGTGACGCAGATGTTTCATCGGGCAAAGATTCAACATCTTTAAGTTTTTTGGACATCACGCGAGTTCTTGTTTGGGCTTGATCAATATTTTGAGTAACTCTTTCCAAAGCTTTTTTGGTTTTGTCTAACACTTCTCCAAATTTTGAAAATTCTGTCTTTACTGCCCCTAAAATACGCCAGACTTCTGAGGAACGTTTTTCAATGGCTAGCGTTCTAAATCCCATCTGAAGGCTATTCATTAAGGCCGTCAGTGAAGAAGGACCAGCAATATTGATTCGATACAGTCGTTGGATTTCATCGGCCAATCCCGGTCTTCTCATGACTTCAGCATAAAGTCCTTCGGTTGGTAAGAAAAGCAATCCAAAGTCTGTCGTATAGGGGGGTGCCAGATATTTTTGAGCAATCGTTTTTGCTTGTAGCTTAACCGCATTTTCAAGTTCTTTCCCGGCAACGGTAATCCCTGAAGTATCTCCGACTTCAATGGCTTGAATAAGCCGTTCATATTGTTCTTTCGGAAATTTAGCGTCAATGGGTAACCAAACCGGTTTTGAATCATCTTGGCGTCCCGGAAGTTTAAGCGCATATTCAACAAAAGCACCGGATCCAGGAACGGTTTCAACATTTTTAGCATATTGATTAGGCGTTAGCATTTGTTCCAATAAAATGCCTAACTGCACTTCTCCCCACGTTCCCCTTGTCTTAACATTGGTCAAAACTTTTTTAAGATCACCAACCCCAATTGCTAATTGGTGCATTTCACCTAGACTTCGATGAACAGTTTCAAGACGTTCAGAGACTAACCGAAATGATTCTCCCAATCGTTGCTCTAACGTCGCATGTAACTTTTCATCAACAACTTGCCGCATCTCGTCTAACTTAGATGCATTTTCTGTCTGTAATTGTTGAATTTTTTCTTCAAGAATACTTTGTATCTCTTTGATTCTTTGATTATTTAAGTCAATTAATGAAGTTAATGTTAACTGAATATTTTCGGTTAAACGTTTAATATTTTCAGCCAATTCTTTGCGTGATAATGCGGAGGTTTCAAAAAGCGTTTTACCAATTTCACTTAATTTATCCGCATTTGTTTCCGCTAATCGAGACAAAATATCCGAAAAATTTCGAAGTTGATTTTCTTGCAATGATGCAATAGATGTCATTTGAGTGGAAACATGATGTTGAAAATTGAGCAATGAATGTGAAAACTCTTCTCGATTTTCACGAAAAAGCACCATCATTTGCTGTTGCAGCATTTGAATCGTTTTCTCTGTTGCATGTGCGATACTTGCTTCAAGCGGCTGAAGATGAATTTCTGTGTTTAAGTTAGAGAGTTTTACAAAAATAAAAACACTAATAATCAATGAAATAAGAGATAAAATTAATGTAATTAATAACATCGCGTAACGAAATATTCTTGTTCATTAAGCGGGTTATTATGACAGAAAATAGAAATTTGAACGTCATATCAATATCTATTTTCTGTCGATATCACTCTAAATTTTCAATGATTATTTTTTTAGAACCCTCAGACCATTGAAAAGAACCAAAAGTGTTGCCCCAATATCGGCAAATACAGCCATCCACATATTAGCCATTCCCAACAAAGCAAGCCCTATAAAAACGATCTTAATCCCTAAAGCAAAAAAGATATTTTCCATGAGAATCGTAAATGTTGTCTTGGATAATGCTATAAGTCTTGGAATATTTCTTAAGTCATCATTCATCAATACTACATCAGCTGCTTCCATCGCAATATCTGTTCCAGCTTGACCCATCGCAATTCCAATATCGGCTTGTGCTAAAGCAGGCGCATCATTAATACCATCTCCTACCATGGCAATTAAATGGTCTTCGTGGTTTCTATCAATAGCATCAATTGCTTGAGCTTTATCTGTTGGCAACAAATGAGCCTTAAATTGAGAAATTCCCGCTTGTTGTGCAATCACTTTAGCTGTTTTTTCATTATCCCCTGTTAGCATAATTGAAGTAATGCCATTATGATTCATATGCTTAATGGCTTCTATTGATGTTTCTTTGATCTGATCGGATACGGCAAAAATGGCGAGAATCTCTGTTTGAGATGCCAAAACAGTCGTTGAAAATCCTTGGTCTTCGAAATGTTCAAGCAATGCTTTTAATGACGGTGTCATGCCATGAAAATGACGGATCCAGCGCATATTTCCCATTAAAAATGATACGTCATGAATCGTTGCTTCAATTCCTTTCCCCGACAATTCATTTAAATGAACTGATGGAAAATCAGTGATCGCTAATCCCTTAAAAATCGCTTTTGAAATAGGATGATTGGATTGACTCGTTAAGGCCGCTGCCCATTGAAGAATGTCAGATTCTGACTGTTTATTAGAGAGTATCTGATAGGCTTGAAGTTTGGGTTTGCCTTCTGTAACGGTTCCAGTTTTATCTAATAAAACGGTTTTAATTTTTCGAGCTTTTTCGAGAAAAATCCCCCCTTTAATTAAAATACCTTGACGAGCAGCCGCAGTTAAGCCACTCACTATCGTTGCTGGCGTGGAAATGACTAAAGCACACGGACAAGAAATCACAAGAATAGCAAACGCACGATAGCAAGATTCAATCCAAGATATGTTCAATAAAAATGGAGAGCCTATTGCAATCATCAAAGACAGTAAAAAAACAGCTGGCGTATAAATGGTTGCAAAGCGATCAACAAAGTTTTGAAAAGGTGCTTTATTTTTTTGAGCATCTTCAACCGATTTAATAATTCTTGCTAAGACTGTATCTGTTGGTAACGCACTTACTGTGATCTGCAAAAGACCATTTTCATTAATTGTTCCAGCATAAACACTATCTCCAACTTGTTTATTAACTGGAATACTTTCCCCTGTAATTGAAGATTGATTGATCATGCCATTTCCATCTTTAATAATTCCATCAACTGGAATGCGCTCACCTGGACGTACTCTGACAATATGACCAATATTTATTGCATTAATGTCTTTTATTTGCCATTTCCCATTCTCATCCATGGCTTCCGCTGTATTAGGCGTTAAATCAAATAATTTGCTAATCGCATTATTTGCTTTTGCAGCAGAACGCCTTTCTAACCATTCTGAGACAGCATACAAAGACATGACCATCGCAGCTTCAGGCCACTCACCAATAATAAAAGCCCCTGTTACGGCAACCGACATCAACGCATTCACATTCAAATTAAAACGCATTAAAGAAGCAATGCCTCTTTTATACGTTTGAAAACCAGAAAGTCCAATGGCAATCAAAGCAAGCGCCATACAACCTGTTTTAAAAAAAAGCGTATCTTCTGGAAAAAACAGCTGAGTTAATTCAACAATCGCAGCAATTGCTAAAGCACTCCAAAGCGTCCACGTCTTTTCTTTAATGACTGAATTAGAAGATTGGTTTTCTCCCATTTGCTGACGAGAAACCTGATATCCACTTTTATGAATCGCATTAATACACTGCGAAATAACGGATTCTTTCGCATCAATCGATAAAGTTCTTTTTCCTAAATTAAATTCCAACGCATCAATGCCTGCAATATCAGCAATGATCTGCCGAATGTCACTTTCCTCGACAGGACAATCCATATCAGGAATCAATAAAATTGCTTGCCAATGAGGTTCTTCAATAACTGCAGCATATCCACCTTTGTGAATAGCTTCAATACAAGTATTGATCGTATTTTCATCAGCATTAATAACTAATGTCCGTTGAGATAAATCAAATTTTAGTTCAGATATCGCAGGGATTTTAGAAAGAATAGAACGGATATCTTTTTCTTCAACGGGGCAATCCATATCAGGAATGCTAATTTTTACCTCTTTTTTCTCTGTAAAAATTTCTTCTACTTGATGATGCACTGTAGGATGGTCATGACGAGAAAGATGCTCATGACCATGGGCACA
Organism: uncultured Oxalobacter sp.; assembly: GCA_934401755.1. Lineage (GTDB taxonomy): Bacteria > Pseudomonadota > Gammaproteobacteria > Burkholderiales > Burkholderiaceae_D > Oxalobacter. The sequence goes on along the minus strand of CAKRSU010000002.1, from coordinate 30,571 downwards.
ACAATGTTCATGATGAGTATGTCCCGCATTTATTGTTGGGTTAATTGAAGTCTTTAGATCGTTTTCAGAACAAGACGGCATAAATCCTCCAGAAATATTCTTGATATTTATCTATTAAAAACTCTGTAGTTACTCTAAAGTCAATAGATAAATAAAAGGATTTATTGGCAAAATAAGCTTTCGAAAAAATGATGAAAAGATAAAAAAAATAGATACTTAACCCTATGGCAACTTTATTGTAAAAAGATCAAAATACTATTTTTCAAAAGGAGCTTATCTGATGAAAATTGGAGATCTCGCTAAAAAATGCGGAATTCCTGTTGAAACAATCCGTTATTACGAGAAAGAAGGATTATTACCTGCGCCCAATCGAACAGATAGTAATTATCGTATCTATTCTAAAATCCACGAAGAACGATTGATTTTTATTCGTCACTGTAGATCCTTAGATATGTCATTGGATGAAATTCATCTATTACTTGACTATAGAGATTTACCTGATGCGAATTGCGCTAGAATCAATGCATTACTTGATACTCATATTGGCCATGTTACTGAACGCATTAATGAGCTCAAAAAATTGGAAACGCAACTAAAAGCACTGAGAAGTCGGTGTATTAAAGCCGTTCCCGTTGATCATTGCGGTATTTTAAATGCATTATCATGCCCTGCTTTCTGTACCGAAATCTCAAGTCATACTGAATGCAATCATGTCCCTCACTCTCATACCAAAAAAGCAAATAATGTGTTGTGATTTTCGCCATTTGATATAATAGTGTTAAGGTTATTTGGTTTTAATTCAAATGATCGAACGCCTTTTTCTGCCTGCAGTCGGTGTGTGGGATTTGTGAAAGGCGTTTTATTTGATCTTTTGCTAAATCTAAGCTGAATGGTATTAATTAGTCTCACAATGAAAATGACTTCCTCTTCCAAATAAGTTTGTAATTTGCAAAATAATTTAGCTTACAGACTAAACATTAATAGCCGAAATCTTTCGTCACAGCACTAAAAAATCTCGAATCATGTTATTCAAAACAAATTTAGAGAAATTTGCCTAAAAATTAAGAAATACCTGATCTTTATGATTTTTAGCCATTCATGGCCATCAAAATTTATAACATTCCATTTTGATTTTTTATAACTTATGTTATAATCCTATTTTTATGAGATACACCTTGTCTCCATCGTCTAGAGGCCTAGGACATCACCCTTTCACGGTGAGAACAGCGGTTCGAATCCGCTTGGAGATGCCAAACATTCAATTCAAGTTCTATATTTCTCCAAACTATTTAGCACTTAAGGTTTAAGCGCAGTAATTGGAATTACAAAAACTCCATCTGGACGTTGATAGGCTGCATTTGCCATTCCGCATAATACACAGAGAACAGCGGGTATTTTACCTTTAGGATCCTCTAAAATCTGTTTCTTGATTTTCAAAAGGTTGGTTGCAGCAGTATCAATTTGATTGGCTCCCAACTTAATCTCGAAAGCACACCACTGTCCATCAGGCAATTCAATAACCGCATCAATCTCTTGATTCTTGTAGTCTTGATAATGATACAAATTTGCACCGAAAGATTCTGCATAGATACGAAGATCCCTTTCACACAAGGCTTCAAATAGAAAACCGAGCGTTTCCAAATCGCCCAGTAGTCCTGCTGGAGTAGCCTTTAACAACGCACAAGCCAGAGAGGGATCAGAAAAATGCCGTTTTTCAGCTTGTTTAATACGCACAGAAGAGCGAATTCCTGTAGAAAATGGCGGTTGGTTATCCGTGATAAACAATCGCTTAAAAATGTCCAAATAAGCAGACACCGTATTAGAATCAATCTCTCCGTCTTCTACCGCCTTGATGTCTTTCATCAGTGTCTTGTTCGTAACCGTTGTACTTTCATTTCGTGCTAAAGAGCGCAACAACAAATGCATTTTAGATGAATCTCTTTTTACTCCATCAATGCGATACACATCATCATCAATGATAGCATTTAAATATTCTAAAGGAAGCAATGCAGCCTGCTCAACGGGAAGATTCAAACTACCAGGCCAGCCACCACGAATAATCAGTTCAATGAGCTTTTTCAGGTCTACTTCACCAGTCATAGCTGGAATCAATTCACCATGACATATTTTTTCTAAAGAAATCTGACCACTGGAATCTCCAGATTCATATAATGACATGGGACGCATCCGTAACTTTGCAATACGACCTGCACCACTGTGCAAAATACCCTTGTAATTTGGTGTTGCAGAACCAGTCAAAATAAACTGTCCTTTTTTCGATATTTGATCTACTTTATAACGCACAGCATCCCAAATAGACGGAACCTCCTGCCACTCGTCAATCAGACGCGGAGAATCCCCATCTAAAACCAAAGCAGGAGATAATTCTGCTAACTGGCGATTTTGAAAGTTATTTGCAGGATCTCCAATATAAATTGCACTTTTGCTATGATAAGATGAAGTCCAGGTTTTTCCACACCATTTGGGGCCTTCAATACAAACAGCACCGAAAACCGACAGATATTCTTTAACTTTCTCATCAATCACACGAGGCTTGTAGTTTTGCTTCTCCATAAATTTCTAACCTAACTATAATCTATCGTTGATTATATGATATTCAGTTGTATTTTTAAATTCCATTCAGTCAAATTTTTACTTTTTGTTCAGTTAAATTTTATATATTTATTCAATCTAATTTTAAAATAAAATTTTATTTTCAATAATCCCGCGCAATGCCTCCCTACCAATTAAAACGCCTAAAGAGAAATAATCATTGGTTAGAAGACTCGACATCCTCCCCTCTAAAGCAAGGAGATTCCTACTGAGCCAGAGACGAGTGCTCTGATCTCTTCGGTGGGTTCCTGCTGCTGACGGCATGACCGCGCCGTTCACTTCACAGGCTATCTGGGCGTGTCCCGCCCTTAGTATGTTGATTGCGCCAACTAAGTCGGCATTTTCCTTAAAACCACATGATATACATCTGAACCCAGCTTGCGTCTGACGGCTCTCCGCCGATATATAGCCGCATTCCGGACAGGTACGGCTGGTGTTTTTGGGTGGAACGGTTATGAGTATCCCGCCGTTCCATGCCAGTTTGTATTCGAATTGTCGTCTGAATTTATACCAGCCTTGATCCAGGATGGATTTGTTCAGTCCTGACTTGACGCTGATGTTTCTACCAGGTGTTTCTTTTGTCCCTGATGCCGATTTGGACATGTTTTTTATCTACAGGTCTTCGATACAGACTATGGCGTGGTTTTTGCTGATGGTGGTGCTGATTTTATGCAGGGAGTCTTTTCGGATGTCTGCAATACGGTTGTGGATTTTCTGGACTTTGGTTTTGGCTTTTTGCCAGTTTCTGCTGAATTTTTGTTTACGGCTCATCGCTTGCTGTGCTTTGCGTAGCGTTTTCTGATGGTGCCGAAAGCTGTTGGATGGTTCATAATAGCTGCCGTCACTCAATGTGGCAAAACGAGCTATGCCCATGTCGATGCCGACAGCAGTTTGTGCTGTCGGCAATGGATTGGTGGTTTCTTGTTCTGTCTGGATGGAAATAGTCCATTTTCCGGTTCTCAGGCTGACAGTGACGTTTTTGATTTTACCGGAGATGGCTTGGCTTTTCCGGTAGCGTATCCAGCCCAGTTTCGGCAGGTATATTCGGTTGTTCTGTTCTTCGAGTTTGATGCCTTGTGGGTAGCGAAAGCTATTCCTGCCACTCTTACGCTTGAACTGAGAAAAATTAGTTCTCTTGGCAAAGAAGTTTTTGTAGGCTGATTCAAGGTCTTTCAGGCTCTGCTGGAGGACTTGGCTGTGGCAGTCTTTCAGCCAAGGGGATTCTTTTTTCCAAACTGGCAGGAAATTCGCCAGTCTGGTGTAACTAAATTTGGTTGTCTTGTCAGTTTCATACAGCTCTTTCTGGTATGCCAATGCTTTGTTGAAAACGAAACGAGCACAGCCACTGAATTGTTTCATGCTGTGGATATGGCTGCTTTTTGGCATCAGTTCAAACCGGAAGGCTTTCTTGACTTGCATGTTTGCTGGACCAGTTTTTTTCCAGACTGGATATTATACTGGGAGTATGGAACAGACAACTGATATTCAACATGGACGACATGCTGTATTCAATCTCTATGTCCATTTGGTTTTTGTCACCCTATACCGCAGGAAGGGCTTTGATTCAGCAATCTTTGAGGATTTGAGGCCTATTTTTAGCAAGTGCAGTTCAGATGGTGGCACTGAATGGATTGAATTGGACGGTGAAGAATACTGTGTCCTTCTACTGGTACATTATCCGCCAAAGATTGCTATATCCAATTTGGTTAACAGGCTTTAAGGTATTCCAATCGTTTTATCAGAAGCTGGTGTTATTCTTCAATCAGGCAAAAACTTTGGAAAACTTCTTTATGGTCACGATCTTATTTCGCTGGCAGCTGTGGTGGCGTTCCTATTTCGATGATCCGGCAATATATCGAACAGCAGAATACGCCTGAAGGGCAGCAAGGCGCCCCTTATATCCCCGCCTTGAAGGACTGGGCTTTACGGGGCATCTGGATAAATAATTTTCTCAGTATCTTCAAGTTTAGCAGGAACTTTATTACCATCACCGCCAAGATTACCGCCATCCTGTCCGTTAAAAACCTCAACATTAGTTAATACCGTAAGTATGAACAAAACTAAAAATCAAAAATTTATAATGCCCTAATTTCTTCAAAAGCTTCATCAATACGCTCAACCCCTATAATGTGTAATCCAGGGATGCTTTGTTTTGCAATATTTGCTTTTGGAATAATCGCTGTAGTAAATCCTAACTTTACGGCTTCTTTCAATCGCTCTTGCCCTCGTGGTGCAGGACGTATTTCTCCAGCAAGACCAATCTCACCAAAAACAATCAACCCTTTAGGTAAAGCTTTATTGCGTAATGAAGAATAAATGGCGACTAAAACAGCTAAATCAGCCGCTGGTTCACTAATTTTGACACCACCAACTGCATTAATAAAAACATCCTGATTATAAGCCGCAATATTGGCATGACGGTGCATAACGGCTAACAGCATGGCTAATCGATTCTGCTCTAGCCCCACTGAAAGCCGCCGAGCATTAGGGGTTTGCGAGGTATCAACTAATGCTTGAATTTCAACTAATAACGGACGCATCCCTTCTAGCGTTGCCATAACGCAAGAGCCTGCAATTTGTCGGTCATGTTGACTCAAAAAAAGCGCAGATGGATTGGAAACTCCTTTTAGTCCTTTGTCTGTCATGGCAAATACCCCCAACTCATTAACGGCACCAAATCGATTTTTAAATGCCCGAATGAGCCGAAAACTTGAATGCGTATCGCCTTCAAAATAAAGGACGGTATCTACAATATGTTCTAAAACACGAGGCCCCGCCAACGCACCTTCTTTTGTGACATGTCCTACCATAACAATGGCAGTTCCTGATACTTTTGCATACCGAGTTAATTGAGCCGCACATTCTCTTACTTGCGCAACAGAGCCAGGAGCCGATGTTAAAACATCCGAAAAAATCGTTTGAATCGAATCAATAACGGCAATCTGTGGATGTAATTGATCCAGTGAAGCGAGAATCTTTTCTAGTTGGATTTCAGCCTGAATTTGCAATTTAGGCGCAAATAGCCCTAGCCGTTTTGCTCTTAATGCAACTTGCGCACCGGATTCTTCACCACTCACATATAATACTTTTTGAGTTTGAGAAAGGTTAACCAATGCCTGAAGCAGTAAAGTTGATTTCCCAATTCCTGGATCGCCTCCAATTAAGACGACTCCACCTGGCACTAAACCTCCTCCCAATACCCGATCAAACTCATGAATGGCCGAAATAATTCGAGGAACCTCAATTGCTTCAATATCCGCTAAGGACATCACAGGAGACGCTTGAGCAACGCCTTGATGTTTGGAAAAACGATTACTTGAATTTGTCGCAATCGCCGTTTCAACGAGCGTATTCCACTCTCCGCAAGCCTGACATTTTCCAGACCATTTTGCCGAATGATTGCCACATAAGTTACAGATATACTGGATTTTTGTTTTTGCCATGCCGTATCAGTCGATAAAAATCAAGCGTTTAATCTTTTTCGACAATGACGGGGCGATCCGATAAAGCACACATGACTTCATAGCCAACCGTTCCTGCTGCAACAGCGACATCTTCAATCGGTAATTCTTTTCCCCAAAGATTAACTTTACTTCCTACATGCGCTGTTTTAATAGGCGTTAAATCAACCGTTAACATATCCATTGAAACGCGACCAACAAGCCGTGTTCGAATGCCATCAACAATAACAGGGGTCCCTTCTGGGGCAACACGTGGATAGCCATCTGCATAACCGCAAGCAACAACACCAATAACCATATCTTCTGTCGCAGTAAATAAACTACCATACCCCACAGAATCTCCTTTTTTGATGTGTTGGATTTGGATAATTTCACTGTCTAAAGACATCGCTGGAATCAAATGATATTCTGCTGCTGATTTTCCACCAGGTGTTCCACCATATAACATAATCCCTGGACGAACCCAGTCTGTCCTTATATCAGGATGCAATAAAATAGCAGCAGAATTTGATAAATTCCGCACTCCAGGTAATCCTTCTGTTGCGAAGTCAAAACGACGAAGTTGCTCTTCAACTGGCATTTTAGGATGATTAGGAGTTTCAGAATTAGCAAAATGCGTCATATAAGCAATACTCTTAACACTTGGAATTTGTTTTAAGCGATTATATGCAGCTTGATATTCTGATGGCCGATACCCCAATCGATTCATACCTGTGTTCATTTTAAGATGAACATTAACTTGCTTTGGCAAATGGGCTTTTTCTAACATTTCCATTTGCTCATCACACGCAACCGCAAAAGAAATTTCATGTTCTGCTAAAGCCGGTAATTCATCCGCTTTAAAAAAACCTTCAAGCAACAAAATGGGCTTTTTCCATCCACTTTTTCTTAAATTCAATGCACGATCAATTTCAATTAATGCAAGACCGTCTGCATCAGAAAAAGCTCGAACTGCTCGCTCAAGCCCATGTCCATAAGCATTAGCTTTTACAACAGCCCATGCTTTAGCATTAGGAACCAATTGACGAACAACTGAAAAATTATGCCGCATTGCCTGAAGATCAATGGTAGCAACTAAAGGTCTAGTCATGAAATTTCCTCGAATGGCGTATTATTAAATCGACAGCCCAATATGAGCTTACACAGATTGATCATCTTACTGCGAATAGCTATCAATAAGCAATATTTCAACCCTATTCGCTATTTTTTAGAGTCTATTTACAAAATAGACTCTAAAAAGATCCTTAAGCCGTAATTTCTTTAACAAGAGCCATTGCTCTTTCGATGGCTTTATCCATATCGTAATATTGATAATCACCCAGTCTTCCAAAAAAATGAACGGGGATATAGGTTTTTGTGCGATCAGATTCTGCGATTTTTCGGTCTTTTTCTGCTAAAACTCGGTATTGTTCATAAAGTGTATGGTTAGCTGGAGTATTGATCGGATAATACCTTTCATTTTTTCCATGCTCAAAAATTTCTGGATATTCATAGGCAACAATTGTTTCTGAACTATGCGTACCCAAAAAATGTTTGTATTCGATAATCCGAGTAAATGTATAGTTATTGGGATAATTTACTACAGCTGTCGGCTGAAATTGTTCTGTATCCAATTCAACCAAATCAAATTTCTCACTACGATAGGGTAATTCTCCTAAATCATATCGATAATATTCATCAATGGCCCCACTATAGAGAATATGATCAGCCTTAATCGAATCGGATGCAATCTTGCCATTTATATCGACTTTATTGATTAATGGACGAATATCTTCAAAAGCGACTCCCAGTTTGATCGTAATATTAGGGTGTTCTAAAATATTTTTAAAAAGGCGCGTATATCCTTTTAAAGGAATTCCTTGATAACGATTTTGAAAATAACGGTCATCGCGACTAATATAAACGGGGACACGCCCCGTCACGGCGGGATCTAACTCTTCTGGATTAAGCCCCCACTGTTTACGCGTATATCCCGCAAAAATATTCTGATAGATATATTCGGCTAAATAGCTTAAATCATCATCGTTGGTCTCTCTAAGTTTTAAAATTGGGACTTTTACATTATAGCCATATGTATTAAGCAGCTTTATCTCAAGAGTTTTTGCAATCGTTTCAGGAAAGATCTGATGAATACTATTTAAATTAAACGGAATAGGAACCATTTGCCCATCAATTAGTCCTCTCACTTTATGTTGATAGGGATACCACCGCGTAAACCGTGAAAGAAAATCCCAAACAGCCTGATTATCTGTATGGAAAATGTGGGCACCATAATCATGGATACAAATGCCATTTCTATCCCAATGATCATGGCAATTTCCACCGATATGGTCACGACGGTCAATAATCGTCACAGAATAACCTTTTTCTGCGAGCAAACGGGCTGCACAAGCACCACTAATACCACAACCAACAATAAGGACATGATGAGATTCTGTCATTTTTTTGACTCACCTTTTTAAATATTCACAAAAGCATTCTACCAGTTTTCATTTTGAGAAATGTTTGTCACTCCATCAAAAATTGATTTAACACTATCCGTCTATTTCAAATAAATGCATCTAAAAATTAAGAAATGCACGATTTTGATTATTTTTGACCATTCATAGTCATTAAAATTTACAAAGTCCCCTTTAATTTTTTATAACTTATGTTATAATTTCATTTTTATGAAATACACCTTGTCTCCATCGTCTAGAGGCCTAGGACATCACCCTTTCACGGTGAGAACAGCGGTTCGAATCCGCTTGGAGATGCCAAATATTTAGCTTTCCAATTTCAAATCATCATTTTGATTTCTCTATAAATTCTAGATAAGCAAAATTCTAATGTTATCTGTTTTGCTATCGATACAAGTGATCGTTATATAGAAATAGTCTATTTTTAGCATTTTTCCTCTTTTTGATGGAAAGCCATTGCGCTACCATAGAGAATATTCAGTAAACCTAAAAATGCGCTTAATATCGCAAAGGGAATCATCCTTATCTGCTGATATGAAAAGGAATCATAATGAGTACACTTCATGACCGTCTAAAAAACAACAAATTTTTCAAAAACGGTGCCTTTATCCATGGAAAATGGATCACAACAGATAAAACATTTCCAATTACTAATCCTGCAACCGGAGAATTATTATCCAACGCAAGTTGGAGTGAAAAAAACGAAGCAGAAGCGGCTATTATTTCTGCGATGAATGCCTTTTCAACATGGCGTTATACATTAGCCGAAGAACGAGCGACAATATTAGAACATTGGTATGACTTAATAATGGCTAATAAACCCTTTTTGGGTGAACTGATGACAGCAGAACAAGGTAAACCTTTGCCAGAAGCTTTAGGAGAAGTCGATTACGCAGCAAGTTTCATCAAATGGTTTTCTGAAGAGGCGCGTCGAATCAATGGCGAAATTATCCCGCCATTTAAACCACATTCTAAAATCTTTGCAACACGCGAACCTATTGGCGTCGTCGCCGCAATTACGCCATGGAATTTTCCTATGGCAATGTTAGCACGCAAATTAGGACCCGCTTTAGCCGCGGGTTGTACCGCTATTATAAAGCCAGCCAATGAAACACCATTATGTGCTAATGCCCTACTTGCTTTAGCCGATGAAGCAGGGGTACCTCCTGGCGTTTTAAATTGCGTATTCGGTCATACCGAAGCGATCTCTGATGTATTAATGGCCTCACCAATTGTTCGTAAGATCTCATTTACAGGATCCACTGCTGTTGGCAAAATTTTAGTTCGTCATTCAGCAGAAACCATGAAACATGTTTCGATGGAACTCGGTGGCAATGCTCCCATTATTATTTTTGCTGATGCTGATTTAGATGCTGCCGTTAAAGGCATTATCGCCAATAAATTTAGAAACGCAGGACAAGTCTGTGTTGCCATCAACCGAATTTATATCGAGGAAGCTGTTTACGATACGTTAGTTGAAAAACTGACGAAAGCCGTTAGCCAACTTAAAATTGGTAATGGCATGGATCCTGAGACAACAATTGGGCCTTTAATTAACCAGAAAGGACTCGAAAAAGTTGAGCGACATGTTCATGATGCTGTTTCAAAAGGTGCAAATGTAACAATTGGCGGCAAACGTAGCCATTTAGGCATGACTTTTTATGAACCAACGGTTCTCTCAAACTGTTCAGATGACATGATCATTGCCAATGAAGAAACTTTTGGGCCTATTGCAGCATGCTTTAAATGTGAAAACGAATATGAAGCCATCAATCGTGCAAATAATACCCCATTTGGTTTGTCCGCTTACTTTTATACCAAAGATTTATCACGAGTATTTCGTGTTTCCCAAGCATTAGAAGCAGGCATGATTGGTATTAACGATACAGGAATTTCCTCAACGGTTGCACCATTTGGCGGTGTTAAAGAATCAGGACTAGGACGTGAAGGATCTGTTTTGGGTATTGAAGAATATCTTGATGTTAAGACACTTCATTTAGGCGGTTTAGATTAAACATAGACAATTTGTAAGGAAATAACATCACAATGGAAAAACAGTATCTCGCACTATTGTCTGAAATTCTTGAACATGGCATTGATAAAGAGGACCGTACAGGCACAGGTACCCGTGCTGTATTTGGTCGAATGATTCGTCATGACTTAAGAAATGGAATTCCTTTACTAACCACCAAACGACTTTATGTGCGTGCGATTATTCATGAATTACTTTGGTTCTTACAAGGTGGCACAAACATTGACTACCTTCATAAAAACAAAGTGACGATCTGGGATGAATGGGCAACTGAAACAGGTGATCTCGGCCCTATCTATGGGGCTCAATGGCGTCATTGGCAAGGAAGTGATGGAAAAATCTACGATCAAGTCTCAGCCGTTATTGATTCAATTAAACATAATCCTAACAGTAGACGCCATATTATCAGTGCATGGAATGTGGCAGCACTTCCCGATGAAAAACAATCTCCGCAAGACAACGTTCGTGCCGGAAAAATGGCTCTTGCACCTTGTCATGTCATGTATCAATTTCAGGTAGCCGCAGGACGACTCTCTTGTATGATGACACAGCGTTCCGGGGACATTTTCTTAGGGATTCCTTATAACACCGCATCGACCGCCTTTTTAACGCATATGATTGCCCAACAATGCGATCTTGAAGTCGGTGAAGTCATTCATAGTATTGGCGATCTTCATCTTTATCGCAATCATTTTGAACAAGCAAAACTGCAACTATCACGTAAACCGAGAACCATACCGACATTAAAGTTAAATAAAAAACCTTCAATTTTTGATTATACTTTTGAAGATTTTGAAATTATTGGATATGATCCCCATCCCGCCATTTCAGCACCTATTGCAATTTAATATGGGTATTTTTTGACGACTTAATTGAGGAAATCGCAAAAATCGCTTCGCTATACCATAATATTCTTCTTAAATCTGCTTAAATCATGTTAAAACGCTATTTGACCATAAGCTATTTAATACTCGGCTTTCTACTTTTAGACCCTTCTTTTGCGTTGGCCGATGATCTTTCTGAAGGACTTGAACTTTACCGCGCTAAAAAATATCAAGAAGCAATTCCCTATCTAGAACGCGCTGCCAATGACGGTCATGAAAAAGCCATAGAAACATTAGATCAAATCTACAAAAACGAGCCGAAATTACCGAATTCCCAAGATAACGATAAAAATCATCAAAATTCTGATAAAGCATCTAATGAATCAACAGATCGTTCAATTGAAGTATCAAATACGATTGATGATACTCATGCAAAAAATAATTTTCAGCGTAAGATCATTGCAATTGCTATCGCAATCGGCATTATTGCAGCCTGGTTCATTCATCGTCGCATTTTACGCAAGAAACACAATAAAAAATAACCGAGAAATTTTGATCAAATGGTCATTCAATTTAGCGAATCAGTCACTCTATTTTTAAGCTTGACTTAACTGTAAAAAACTGTGACTTCTTTGAAACTTTTCAAGGTATTTATATAGAATAGTTTCTGAGTGAATTTTGCATTTCTTATTATGAAAAAATGGCTTCCTCTTTTCTTCTTATTGATAGGTCAAACAGCATTAGCCAGTTGGGATGGTGTTGATGAAAAAACAAACATCCCGATTTCGATGTCAACCAATCGCCCAGAAAAATTCAAACGAGGCGAAACGGTAGAAGTCTTTGATTATGCAGACAGAAATTATCATGAAGTCGAAATTGAACATATCCGAAGTGCTGGTGAAAATGTCAAATACGAAGTTTATGATAAAGATATGTATGAGGAACGTGTCTTTCTTATGAAAGGAAAACGTTGGTAACTTCTTGTCATTATAATCAATTGCCTACTATCGATTAAATCAACTCCATACGATTCGAATAACAATTAACAATTGCTAATGACTGACATTATTAATCTCCTTGAAATTATTTGAAATTCTCATGCTATTAAGTGCTATTGCCATTAGACGCCTAAAAATCGGAGGACTTTCAGTCATCGGTATCATCATTCTTTTTTTGAGTTATTTAATCGGATCCATCTATTACTTTTCAACGATTGATGAAAAAAGACCAGCTGATGCCGCTATCATTTTAGGCGCTGCAGCATGGTACAAACGCCCTTCCCCAGTCTTTGAGGAACGCATTCGTCATGGTCTTTGGCTCTACCATCATGGCTATGTCAATAAACTGATTATGACCGGCGGAAAATCTTTAAATGCCCCGTATTCTGAAGCTTATGTTGCCCGCCGTTTTGCACTTAAAAAACATATCCCGGCCAATGATATTCTGATTGAAGAAGCTTCGCACAATACCAAAGAAAATCTTGAGAATGCGAAACAACTCATGATTTCTCATGGCCTTCACTCAGCCATCATTGTTAGCGACCCTTTTCATATGAAAAGAGCCATGCTTATTGCTAATGACCTTAATTTAGAAGCGTATTCCTCGCCCACACCAACAACCCGATATGAAGGATTTTTGCAATCAATCCGTTTTTTGTTTCAAGAAACGAGTCATATGATTGGTTATCTTATTTCTCCAAAACAAAATGAATAAAGGCAGTATCGGTATTGATCATGATTTAAAATCATAATAGATTTTTATGCTTTAAATCATTTCTTAGCCCCCCATTTTGTTGATTGACAAACGATCAGGTAAACATTCCATGAGCCCTTTTAATCGCTTATTTTTACAATACTGCATCATTGGATTATCGATAACTACCACATCACTTTCTATTTATGCGGCTGATCTAAAAACGCCACAAACCATCGTAGAAGTCCAATCATCAAATACCTCTTCTAAAAATATTGGTACTTCACTTTACCAAGAAAAAAAATATACCGAAGCTTTCCCCTATCTGGTTGCAAGTGCAGAAAAAAACGATCCCAATGCGCAAATGGCTCTTGGCAATATGTATAGTATGGGACTCGGTATCTCAACGGATCAGAAAAAAGCTTTTTCTTGGTACTTAAAAGCAGGACAATTGCATCATGCCTATGCACAGCTTTATGTAGGCTACTATTATGAAAAAGGCATTGGCATAATGAAAAATCCTCAACAAGCCTTTTCTTGGTATATGAAAGCTGCCAATGCCAATATTCCAAATGCTCAATATAAAATCGGTTATTGCTATGAAAAAGGAATAGGTACTTCTATTAATCGAACTCAAGCCGATAATTGGTATCGTAAAGCCGCAGAAAATGGGAGTGCCAAGGCACAGCTTCTGATCGGACAACGTTATAGCGAAAACCGTCATCAAAACAATCTGTCAGAAGCAGTTAAATGGTTTTATCGAGCCGCTGATCAAGGCTATGCCCCTGCACAAGCAGCACTGGCTCAATCCTATGAAATGGGATTCGGTATTGAACGAGATGAAAGCCGCGCTGCCAGTTGGTACACTAAAGCAGCAGAACAAGGCTATGCGCCTGCTCAAAATAATCTGGGTTTTCTTTATGATAAAGGTAACGGCGTTATCCAAGACTATACGACTGCAAAAAAATGGTATGAAGCTGCAGCCGCACAAGGCAATATCCAAGCAATGTATAACTTAGGTCAGCTTTATCAAACGGGACATGGAACACCTCAAAATTATGAAACAGCCGCAAAATGGTTTCGTATTGCAGCCGATAAAGGATCGGCTAAAGCAGCCAATAGCTTAGGAATCGCCTATCTAGACGGCATGGGTATTGAAATGGATCCAGTAAAAGCAGGGACCTATTTTATGAAAGCAGCTCAAAAAGGAAATATTTCTGCACAATACAATCTGGTTATTTTGTATATCAAACAACCTGAAGCACTTTCTAAAGCTAATATTAAGCTCACAAATTCCCAAGCACTACAATGGTTAAAACAAAGCGCTGAAGGAGGCAATATTGCAGCAATGGAATATTTATCAGATATTTATCACGATGGAAAATTAGGGCAAAGAAAAAACATTATTCTTGCTAACCAATGGCAAAATCAAGCGAGAACAACCGAACAAAAACGCAATCGTTTTGTAACCGTTGAACCTTTGCCGATCATTGATAAATGAAATATATCCCATTCTAAAGATATTAAAAAAGTTTTATCCCAAAATAAAATATCAATTTTAGAAATTCCCTCTTTTTCTTGTCATCAAGGATTGTTTTTTTATTCATTCAAATTAAACAAAATTTGAGACTTTCATTTTTTTATGAAAATCCCATAATTCCCGTATGAATTTGTTAAAAAGCAACATTTCATATTCCTATCACTTTTATAGGAAATAAACCCTAGCTTTTCACTGGGAAATTGATATAATGATTTTAACGTTACTCATTAAACCAAGCTGACCCATTAGGAGCGAAAGCGTGAAAATATCGACAAAAGGCCGCTATGCCCTCAGATTTATGATTGATCTGGCAAAAAATGGCAAAGACCGCTATATTTCTCTAAAAGATGTTTCAATTCGCCAAGATGTTTCATTGAAATATCTGGAACAAATTGCATCCACACTCGGTAAAGCTGGATTAATTCAAAGTATTCGTGGTTCACAAGGAGGTTATCGATTAACTCGGCAACCACACGAATATACGATTGGGGACATCCTTCGCCCTATAGAAGGCAACTTTGCTTGCGTCTCTTGTTTAGAGAACTCCCCGAATACCTGTGCCCATTATGAAACATGTCCAACCGTTCATTTTTGGGAAGGTCTTTATAAAGTCATTACAGATTATATCGATAGCGTCACTTTAAATGATTTGGTTGAACAAGAAAATGAAGATGGTTCATTTTATGTTATTTGATCATGAATCATTCATGATTTTTAATGGAACCATGTCAAAGTGATGTTTTGATTTGAATTCAACGGGTACAACTTTTAACATTTATTAATAACCGATAACATATTGATTTTTAAATATTAAATTTAAGGAATACAAAAATGGCTAATATCGCAAAAAATGCAACCGACTTAATCGGCAATACTCCTCTTTTGGAAGTTTCTCGCTATGCCGCTAATCATCAATTAGAAGCCACTATTTTAGCGAAATTGGAATATTTCAATCCAGCTGGTAGTGTTAAAGATCGTATTGCAAAAGCGATGATTGATGCAGCAGAAGCAGAAGGAAAATTAGTTCCAGGCAAATCAACAATTATTGAACCAACTTCTGGGAATACTGGTGTCGGTTTAGCCGCTGTCGCTGCAGCACGTGGTTATCGTATTATCATTACTATGCCAGAAACCATGAGTATTGAACGCCGTAAATTGATTAAAGGCTATGGTGCTGAATTGGTTTTAACAGAAGGATCAAAAGGCATGAAAGGTGCTATTGCTAAAGCACAAGAACTTTCCGCAACAATTCCTGGTAGCTTCATCCCATTGCAATTTGATAATCCGGCTAATCCAGCTATTCATAAAGCCACAACAGGTCCTGAAATTTGGAAAGATACTGATGGAAAAGTTGATATCTTTGTGGCTGGTGTTGGTACTGGTGGTACTTTAACCGGAACGGGGGCTTACTTAAAAGAACAAAACCCTAATATCAAAGTTGTTGCGGTTGAACCTGCAACTTCCCCCGTTTTATCCGGCGGAAAATCAGGTCCTCATAAAATTCAAGGGATTGGTGCCGGTTTTGTTCCTGCAGTTTTAGATACTAAAATATACGATGAAGTCATTCCGGTTCCAAACGAAGCTGCTTTTGAAACCGCTCAAGCATTAGCGCATTCTCAAGGTGTTTTAGTGGGCATTTCTTCAGGTGCTTCTCTGTGGGCTGCCACTCAATTAGCAAAGCGCCCTGAAAATAAAGGAAAAGTTATCGTTGCGTTACTCCCTGATAATGGTGAACGTTATCTCTCAACGGCATTATTCCCTGCAGACTAATTAATCGATTGGCCTTTTAAACAAGAAAGAGACATTTCATGGATATTGAATCCCTCTGTATTCATGGTGGAAAAGTTGGCACCGATTCAAGCGGTGCCATTTCCACTCCTATTTATCAAACAGCAACCTATGCACATCCTGGATTAGGAAAAAGCACAGGTTTTGACTATAGCCGCGGCATGAACCCAACACGCGGGGTTCTTCAAGAAACCGTTGCAAAATTAGAAGGAGGAGTTGCGGCTTATGCTTTCTCCTCCGGTATGGCTGCTTGCGCCGCCATGATGGAACTTTTTAAACCAGGGGACCATATCATCTCTTCTGATGATCTTTATGGCGGAACTTGGCGTCTCTTTCAAAACTTTTCGATGAAAAATGGTCTCTCATTTGACTGGGTTGATGCGACAAACCCAGTCAATATTGAGGCAGCGATTAAGCCTGAAACCAAAGCTGTTTTTATCGAAACGCCAACTAATCCATTAATGCATGTTAATGATATTGCCGCTATTGCAGAAATTACCCAACGACATGGCATTCTTTTGATGGTTGATAACACGTTTTTAACGCCGATTAATCAACGTCCATTATCATTAGGGGCCAATATTGTGTTGCATAGTGGAACTAAATACCTATCAGGACACAATGATACATTAGCGGGTATTTTAGTTTGCGACTCACAAAATTTAGCGGATCGATTGCACTATATCCAAAATGCCGTCGGCGCTTCTTTAGGTGCCATTGACAGCTGGTTGGTTCTACGAGGCATTCAAACATTAGCAATCAGAGTTAAACGTCAACAAGAAAGTGCTTTAAAAATTGCGAATTGGCTCAGCGCTAATCCTAAAATTTCCAATGTCTTTTATCCTGGGCTAAAAAACCATCCTGGATATGCCATATCGGTTCGACAAGCATCAGGTTTTGGCGGGATGATTTCTTTTGAAGTCTCCCAAGAAGCAGGAGGTGAACAATTTGCACAACATATTTTAGAACATGTTAAACTTATCCAATTTGCAGAAAGTCTCGGTGGTACAGAATCTTTAATCACTTATCCAACCACACAAACGCATGGTGCAATTCCAGAAGAAGAACGTATCGCGCGTGGTATTACAGGACGTCTTTTACGGCTTTCTATCGGACTTGAAAATCCCGATGATTTAATTGCCGATCTAGCCCAAGCAATGGGAGATGCACTTCCAGCCAAAAACGCTTTCAATTTTGACACAATCATTGACCGAAAAGGAACGGGGTCTCTCAAATATGACTATGCGACTCAACGTGGAAAACCCGCTGATGTCCTGCCACTATGGGTTGCGGATATGGATTTCAAAGTTCCGTCTTGTGTGACTCGTGCGCTAGAAAATGCCGTTTCTCATGGTATTTTTGGTTACACAGAACCTAAATCAGGTTACTTTGAAGCATTACATGACTGGTTTTTAAAACGTCATCATTGGAAAACAGAGCCAGAATGGCTTGTAAAAACACCAGGCGTTGTCTATGCAATTTGTACAGCCATTCGCGCATTAACCGCCGAGGGAGATGCGATCCTTATTCAGCAGCCCGTTTATTATCCGTTTTCATTGGCCATTCAAGACAACAAACGCCAATTAATTAACAATCCACTCGTCCTAAAAAACGGGCGTTATGAAATTGATTTTGTCGATTTTGAAAAAAAGATTACAGAAAATCACGTCAAAATGTTCATTCTCTGTAATCCTCATAACCCCGTCGGACGCGTTTGGTCACGTCAAGAACTAACCACTATGGCTGATATCTGTCTAGCCCATAATGTAACTGTCATTTCTGATGAAATTCATGCTGACTTTACATTTCCTGGCCATCACTATACCCCTTATGGGACATTAGGAGATCAATATCAACATAATACGATTATTTGTACATCACCGAGCAAAACATTTAATATTGCAGGATTACAAGTTTCTAATATTTTCATTCCTGATTCCTCTATTCGCCATCAATTTCAGCAAGCGCTCAATGCAACGGGTTACGATCAGATGAATACAGCAGGGCTCATTGCCGCTCAAGCCGCCTATGAAGGTGGTGAAGAATGGTTAGATGCCCTTTTGGCGTATTTAACAATTAATTTAGACATTGTTCGTAAATTCACCACAGAATGTTTACCCGGTGTAAAACTCATTGAACCAGAAGGCACTTATCTCATCTGGCTTGATTTTTCGGATACGGGATTAACCGGAAAAGAACTTGACCATTTTATCGTAAACGATGCCCGTCTATGGCTTGATCATGGGGAGATTTTTGGGCCAGGTGGTGAAGCATTTGAACGCATTAATATTGCTTGCCCAGCTTCTTTCTTAATTAAAGCACTTGAACAATTAGAAACGGCTCTTAAAAGCCGAATAGCTTAAACGCTTGAAAACGTCAGTCAGAATCTTTTTGACTGGCGTTTTTATCCCTATCTTGTTCACTTTCATCCTCGATATCAACGAGCCATCCCATTCGTTTTAAGCGCTCTTCAAGAAACAATCCAAATGCATTGCCAAAACGGATATGACGATTATGGAGATTAACAAATAATTGCCCTAATGTTTGAACATTTAACTTAAAAGGCATCTTTCCTTTACGGTAACGCTGAAAACAAACGGTTCTAAATATCGGTTGATAAACTGCCGATGATAATGGATGTTGAAAATGATCATATTTTTCGGCGACTTTCTGCCACTCAAAAACACGTTGGGCATCCATATGGAGTACGAGAAAATCTTCAAAATTCATGAATGAGAATAAAAAATCAGGAATTGCCGCTGGCTTATTCGCATAATTATTCGCTTCACTATGTGTATAAATATCCCAATCGACCCAAATAATGATCTCATCAGCTTTCATGTATCGTTTAACCGTACGATAACGGCTAATCACCGCTTTACACGCCCCATTCCCTACAACTTGAGGAATAAACGTTAATGGAATTCGGTGTTCCCGAAAAAAACGATTGAGTTCTTGCAAATAAACATTTTCAGAAGCGCCTTCACAAACAACAATAATTGTTTCTCGAAGTGAAGGCCATTTCCTCGTATCCATTGATCCTCCCTATTTTCTTAAATATAAGGAAATGGAATACCGGAGAAATGTCCATTGAGATACTGCCTTCGAAAGCTCGCAATATTATTGTACCCCTTAAAATCGGCAATTCTAACAAGTTCCGTGCCATCTCGTTTGGTTCGGCTAATAATCCCCACCTCTGACGTACGCATGAGTCCAACATCTAAAATATCCGTGTTATGCACAGTAAATATCAACTGAGCATGATTCATGTTATATCGTTTAGATTTAAAAAGTCGAATAAGTTCAATTAAAAGCAACGGATGAAGGGAACGATCCAATTCATCAACGATCACCGTTCCTCCTGTTTTTAATACTGCTAAAAAAATTCCTAACAATCCAGCAACAATCTGTGTACCACTGGATTCTTCAGTAATAAAATCAAATTCAACTTCGTTACCATCCGCATCTTCATGAAAAGAATGGATACTATCTGCATTAAGGACAATATTGGCCCCCTCTTTTTCAACACTGGTCACATGATGATAAAAATCGGCAGGCGCATCTAGATATTCTTGAGCATGTACACGATCATGATCTAATGTAACTCTTTTTCGGTCAATTTCCATACGGTTAATATGGATATCTAAACTTTCTAAAAGAGACGTAATTTGCTCAAAAGCACTTTTTAACGGATCAGGCTCATTAGCCGCGGCCATCACAGCCGCTAATGCATTTACCCCTCGTGAAAGATGAATACTATTATCCCCTAGCACTACAAACCGATTATCCAGATATTGACAAAGTTCCGTTATTTCAGCATTCAATCCTTGATAACGCTTACCAATAACCGATAAAAAAGTCACAATCTGTTTACCCAAATGAGAGCAACATTCCACTCGGTAAATTTCAAATAATCGATTCTTAGGATAAGCCATTGATGAAAGATTTTCGAAATTTTTGTGTTCCGGGATAATCTGATAAATTTCGACATCATTAACAAGCAAACGTTCTTTAAGAATCGTTTCACGATCATAATCTAATTCATAAAAATAGTGATTGCCCGCTATTTCAAAGGTTGCACTAAAAGTTGTGGAATGACGGAGATGATTTAATTTATCAGGCTTAAATTGCCCTTGTATTCCCATCAATGTGCAATCAACAAATGTCCTGAGTGCCATTAATGCATTCGATTTACCAGATGCATTGGAACCATAAATCGCTAAGGTTGGCACTAAGCGAATTTTTTTTCGTGGTTCTAGAAAAAACAAAAACTCAGAATCTTGATACCCAGAAGGCGCTTTCTTTTCCGCAAAAGAAAGATGAAGCTCCATATTCTGGATTGAACGATAATTGCTAACTTTAAATGATGAAAGCATAATCACTCACTTTCTTTGCTCTATGCTACCTAAAATCAGGTTTATTTCATTACGATAAGCACAGATCAAGCTTTTTGATAAAGCATTTTTCAAAAAAATATGCTTTTTATTCCCATTAAAATGATCAATGAATATTAAAAAGCCCATTTTTTAATATCATATCATCCTATTTCGAAATTAGCGCGAAACTATTTAACCTAATGAAAAATCTAACATAAAATCGCTTGAGTGCATTTTTAATCCCATTTGATAGGGGGCCCTCGTAAATAGTCCCTAACGCTAGTTTTTCTAAAAAAACAACAAAATACTCTTAAAAATCCAATATTTCTTGAAAGTTTTAACGATAAAAGTCAAATAATTTTACTGTTCGAAAAAAATGTATAAATCATCATTATTTTGATGATTTATCTCAATAAATGATTATCGATATAATGTTTGCATAGATTCAACGTTAAAGTCTTATTAGCAAATATATTGCTCTCCTTAATGACTGCCCCTTCTCTCATGAAGGGGTTTTTTATGGTTTATTGAAAATTCCTTGAATCATCTAGCTCTATAACGTCATCTTCTGAAAGCTCTAAATATTCAGATTCTCCCGTTAAAGAACAACACATCGTAATTTCCAAACTTGGTAATCCGCCATAAATTTTCATTCGGCTTTCTGCCATATCAATATAGGATTGGATTGTTTGATCGGTAATATTGCCGGCTAAATTTTCACGGACAAAATGCTCAATCGCTTTTTTTCCAGCTTCGTTAATTCTTTTTGTCATAAATAATGTCATTTCCTTTAGCATTATCAAAAACTGAATCATAACGTGTCTTGATAGACCGATTCTGCCTGCTTATAATCTCACGTTTTTCGTGTTTATTGAATACTTTTTGGCCCTAATGACAATTTTCTCATCCTACATCGATCACTATAAGTCACTGATTAAATTAGGAATCCCTATTATTATTGGACAAATCGGCATGATTATTTTAGGTTTTGCCGATACCCTTATGATTGGCCGATATAGTACACAAGCATTAGGTGCAGCAGGGTTTACGAATAATCTTTTTAATCTTGTCATTATTGGCAGTACGGGGTTTGCTTATGGTTTAACCCCTTTAATTAGTTCTGCTTTTAGTCAAAGAAAAACGCAAGCAATTGGTCGTTTGCTTAAAAATGCATTAGTGGTTAATTTTACGGTTGCCCTGCTCCTAACTGCCATTATGACCCTTGTCTATTGGAATATTGAAGCACTTAATCAACCCCAACAGCTCATTCCACTCATTAAACCTTATTATTTAACACTTTTAGCTTCTTTAATTCCTTTACTCCTTTTTAATGCATTCCGACAATTTTCAGATGGCATTAGTGATACCAAAACGTCAATGTGGTTATTGATATTTGGCAATGCCTTCAATATTTTAGGGAACTGGTTATTCATTTATGGTCATTGGTCTTTTCCAGAAATGGGGCTATTCGGAGCAGGACTTGCGACATTGCTATCTCGCATCATGATGCTCGTTTTATATGGCATAATTTTTCTCATGCATCCTAAATACAAAATGTATCTTCGAAGTTTTTTAAAGTCTTCCATTAACGCCAAAGACTTTAAAACGCTTAATCGCTTAGGATGGCCTTTAGCCTTACAAATGGCAATGGAAACTGCCGCATTTTGCCTATCTGCCGTGATGGTAGGTTGGATAGGAACAGAAGCATTAGCAGCCCACCAAATTATGCTCACGATTAGCACGACTTTCTTTATGATCTATTACGGCATGGGTGCGGCAACCTCCGTTAGAGTTAGTTATTTTATGGGCACTCAAAATATTGCGAAAGCGCGACGCACCGCTTTTAGCGGATTTCATCTTATTTTGACAATTGCATTCATTTTAATGGTGTTATTTTGGCAATTTCGAATGCAAGTTGGTCTATTTTTCTCAGATAACCAAACGGTTTTACTCATGTTATCGGGACTTTTTCTGCCAATGGTCATCTACCAATTTGGAGACTGCCTTCAAATTACATTTGCAAATGCTTTAAGAGGTATTTTAGATGTCAAAATTTTAATGCCCTTTTCTTTTATTGCTTATTTTGTGATTTCCCTTCCTTTAAGTTACTATTTGGGTATTGTCTTAAATTGGGAACTTATCGGTATTTGGATGGCTTTTCCTTTTGGCTTAACCAGTGCAGGTTTAATGTTTTTTATCCGATTTTTACTCAAAACTAGGCCCCATCTTTGATGATGATTTCGATTCTAAAGCACCGTAATTTTTTCTTTTAAAAACGCACAAGCAACACTTTCATCTCGTGTACGGGCAAAAGGCGGCAGACTACGCCAAATTTTACCGCCATAAGGCTTATCAACTAAACGCGTATCACAAATCATCAAAACACCTAAATCATCTTCATCTCGAATTAACCGTCCCACGCCTTGTTTTAAACTAATAATCGCTTCTGGAATCTGATAATCCCTAAAGCCATTTCCCCCATTTCGCTCTAATAAATTTAAACGAGCGGCTAATACTGGATCATTTGGTGGGGCAAACGGTAATTTATCCACAATAACCAAAGAAAGTGCTTTTCCTTTAACATCAACACCTTCCCAAAAACTCTGGCTACCAACCAAAATACCATTGCCTGATTGACGAAATTTTTCTAATAAATCATGCCGCCCAGCTGTTCCTTGTATGAATAAAGGGATCTCTAAATGACGCTCTTTAACCCATGCCTTCAACTTAGCGGAAATCTCATCAACCGCACGAATCGTTGTACACAGAATAAATACGCCACCAGCACATGATTCAATTAAGGGTAATGCTGCCTTAAAAACGGCATCATTATAAGAAGGCGATTGGGGGAGAGGCATTATTTTGGGCACATAAAGCAATGCATGATCCGTATAAGAAAAAGGACTTGGCCACATCGCAGAATGTGCATCATCTAATCCCATTCGAGTACTAAAATACGAGAAATCTTGTTTTATCGCTAATGTCGCTGAAGTAAAGATCCAAGCGCGTTTTCCCGACTTAACCTGCTTACCAAAAATATGAGCAATTGATAAGGGGGTTAGATGCAATTGAAACGTTTGCCCAAAGGTTTCTACCCATAAAATATCGTCTGTTTTGGTTTCTCCTTTGGCTAAAGATAGCCAGCAATGAGCCAATTCACTCATTTTTTGTGATCGCTCAAAACATTTTTGAAGTAATTCTGAACGAACTGACTGCGACTGGAGGGCATCTAGCATATCATCTAATGTTTGAATGAGTGTCTCAACCCCTTTTAAAAAGATTTCATTATTTTGAATTTGATGAATGGCAAAACGTCCTGCTTTTTCAGGTAGCTGCAAACGTAAATCTTTAGTTGCTTTATCAATTGCAGCCACTAACAAAACCCAATCTGCCCCGTCTCTAGCATGAGACAATCCTTCAACCTGCGTATCGCGGCATAGTTCATGTAATTGACGTGTTGAAATGAATTGCCCAAAAAAAACGGTTGCCACATCAGGGAGTTGATGAGCTTCATCAAAAATAACGGTATTAGCTGTTGGGAGCAGTTCATTAACCCCTGAATCCTTTAATGCTAAATCAGCAAAAAAAAGATGGTGATTGACCACAACCACATCAGCCTTTAAGGCTTCTTTTCTTGCCTTCATCACAAAACATTCATTAAGATAGGGGCACTCTGATCCCAAACAATTTTCCCGGGTTGATGTCACATATTCCCAGATCGCAGCATTTTCAGGAACGCCCCCTAAATCAGCACGATCTCCCGTCTCACTTTTTTGATTAAATTTAACAATCTTATTGAGATAGCCAATATCTCGTTTAGTCCTCAAAAGATTTTCTATCTTAGCTTTTTCAAGACGATAGCGACATAAATAATTACTGCGTCCTTTAAGTAAGGCTATCGTTACGGGCACTTGTAATACTTTTCGAACCGTTTGAATATCTTTAAAGTAAAGTTGATCTTGTAAATTCTTTGTCCCCGTTGAGATAATGACTTTTCCACCCCATAATAATGCAGGAATCAAATAAGCATAGGTTTTTCCAGTCCCTGTTCCAGCTTCCGCAAGAAATGTTTCACCTCCAGTAATTGCTTTTGCAACTGATTTTGCCATTTCAAGTTGCATCGGACGCATCTTATATCCCTTAACAGATTGTGAAAAGGAACCTTGATCCCCCATTAGCCGATCTAATTCATCGTTACAATGAGTCTCATCCCTATCAACGAATGGAGAGTCCAATTCTTGCGATTCACCCGCATGCTGTTCTGTCATATTTATGCTTTCAGCGCTTATTTACCCATTAACGAATTAAATTCTAATAAAGAATCTATGCATCCTGATTGCAACCACAAACTTCGCCCTTCAAAGATCCTTGTGGCGGATGCATATTACAATTGACATAATGTCCTTTTCTTTTAAGATAACTCGCTCCCCAGTGATACATCGCTTCAAGAACAGGATGAATACTCCATCCTAATTCAGTCAAAGAATATTCGACTTTAGGAGGAACCACCGGAAATACCTTACGAGCGATTAATCCAACTTGTTCTAATTCTCGTAATTGTTGTGTGAGCATTTTAGGCGTAGCTGTACTCACTTCTTTTTGAAGTTGAGAAAACCGTAACTTGCCATCGGCGAGTTTCCAGAGAATTAATGGCTTATATTTTCCGCCAATCAAACTGATCGTTGTTTCTACAGGACAAAAGACTTTTTTAGATAGACAACAAGGCTTATCTATTTTTATGTTAGCCATAACAATTTACCTTAAAGAAATAAACTATCTTTTAGGATACTATATATCAAAATAGTACATTCTTGCTAAAAATATATTGTTCTCTACAATAACAAACAAATAAAAATTCGTATCTGATTAGCCCTTTATTTTGATGGTTATGAAAAAAGAACAATTCGATATAACCGGGATGTCTTGTGCTGCCTGTTCAAGTCGCATCGATAAAACCGTATCGGCTTTAAAAGGTATTCAATCCGTCAATGTCAATTTGCTCAAAAACAGCATGACGGTCACATTTAATGAACAAGAAATTCATGTTAATGCCATTATCCAAGCCGTCAATCAAATTGGTTACGGCGCGGCCCTAAAATCGGACATTCAAGAAGCCAATACGTCCCAATCTTCTCAAACGCCATCAACTTCTAAAACAGAAATTGAAAAAATCAAATGGCGCCTCATTTTTTCCGCCCTGGGTATGTTTCCTTTGTTCTATATTAATATGGGACATATGGCAGGTCTTCCTTTACCCGCTTACTTAATGGGGACAGAAAATATGTTGGTATCGGCTCTCGTTCAATTAACGCTAGCCACTTTTGTCATTTCGATGAATATCAACTATTTTCTCAATGGTTTCAAAACATTAATTGCCCTATCACCGAATATGGACTCTCTCATTGCGATGGGATCAGGGGCTGCCTATCTATCAGGTATCTGTTCCATTTATGTAATGGCTTATACGATAGGACATGGCGATATTAAAACGGCCCATAGCGCAGCAGAAAATTTGTATCTTGAATCGGCTGCTATGATTTTGACATTGATTACAATGGGACGCTTTTTAGAAGCGAAAGCAAAAGGCAAAACATCCGAAGCTATTTCAAAATTACTGGATTTATCACCCAAAACCGCTACTCGTTTTGAAAATGGGACAGAAACCATTATTCCTATTGAAAACGTTCAAAAAAATGACATCTTAATTATCCGTGCTGGAGAGCGAATCCCTACCGATGGCATTATTATAGAAGGTTGGGGATCAATTGATGAATCGCCTTTAACAGGAGAAAGTATTCCTGTTGAAAAACAAATGGGCAATACCGTATCAGGGGCGTGTATCAATCTTTCAGGGCATTTTTTGATGCGCGTCACACACGTTGGAAAAGATACCGTACTTGCTCAAATTATTCGCTTAATTGATGAAGCCACCTCATCAAAAGCCCCTATATCTCGACTCGCAGATACGGTCAGCGGCATTTTTGTCCCAATTGTCATTGCCATTGCACTGGCTGCCACAGCTATCTGGCTTTTATTGGGATATTCTATCCCTTTCGCGCTTTCTATTGGTATTTCTGTTTTAGTCATTTCTTGCCCTTGTTCATTAGGCTTAGCAACACCGACTGCCATTATGGTCGGAACAGGACAAGGGGCTGCTAATGGGATTCTTTTTAAATCAGCCCGTGCTATTGAGCAATTGGGCACTGTTGATACCGTTGTTTTGGATAAAACAGGCACCATGACAGAAGGAAAGCCTGTTCTAACCGATATCATCACTCATGATGTCACCCACACAAATGAATGGTTGCAAAAAGCTGCATCATTAGAAAATTATTCGGAACATCCCCTTGGTAAGGCGATTATTAATGGGGCTTTAAAACAGGGACTATCTTTAAACAAAGTGAGTGATTTTAAACAAATCCCAGGCACCGGTATTTTAGGCAAAATAGAGAATCGCTGCTATGCAATAGGAAATGCTCGGTTATTATCTTATTTAGACATTAAAAACCCATCATCAATCTACCCAGAAACGGCTAATCAATTGGCTGAGAATGGAAAAACAGTCCTATATTTCATTGGTGAAAAAACACTTCTTGCTCTATTTGCGGTTGCCGACAAAATCAAACCATCAACCCCTAGTGCCATTCATTTACTCCAATCGATGAGACTTAATGTGACGATGTTAACGGGAGACAATCGTAAAACCGCCCAAACCGTACAACGGCAAACAGGCATTTCCTCTTTTAAAGCGGAAATACTTCCTCAAGATAAAGAAAAAGAAATACGGCAATTTATCCAACAAGGTCATCGTACGGCGATGGTTGGTGATGGGATTAACGATGCCCCAGCCTTAGCTCGCGCAGATGTTGGGATTGCCATTGGAACCGGCACCGATATTGCCATTGAATCGGCTGATGTTGTGCTCATGAAAAATGATTTAACCGATGTCGTCTCGGCCATTCATTTAAGTCGATCGGTTATGAATACCATCAAACAGAATCTCTTTTGGGCATTTTTTTATAATATTATTGGAATTCCTATTGCAGCAGGCATTCTTTATGCTTTTAATGGCATGACATTAAATCCTATGATTGCTGCTGCTGCAATGAGCTTTAGTTCCGTCTCAGTTGTCTTAAATGCATTGCGTTTGCGCTTTTTTAAGTCCGTTAATCGATTCCCTGCGCTAAAACATGATATCTCCCCCAATGATCCGACAATTGCTATAACATCTATTGAAAGGAAACTGACTATGCAAAAAAATATCCAAATTGAAGGTATGAATTGTAATCACTGCCGTGCTTCTGTCGAAAAAGCCCTATCAAATATCCCTGGCGTCACTCATGTTGAAGTGAGTCTTGAGAATAAAAAAGCGGTTCTTGAAGCTTCTGAGGCAGTCACTGATGTAATGCTTAAAACCGCGATTACTCAAGCGGGTTTTGAAGTTAAAGCCATTCAATAATTGATTTAACTGCACAGCATTCCTCTCTTTTCTTTGCTGTGCAGCACTTTTCATTCCCTCTAATTTTCTCTAAAATCTCATCCTACTTTAGAAAAACCAATACGAGCAGTATGGGTATTTTTTGTAAAGTTATGCAGCACTTTAATTGATTAATTTTATTTTCCTAATAAAAACAATAGATTATTAATCATTTTTAAAAAAGGACTTGAACTATTTTTCTACCCCATTTCATCAATCTTTTACTTTTAGAAAAACCATAAAGATTATAATCGTCATCTATTGTTAATATTAGGCCAATTTCAAAAATGATTGATGATTAACAAAAATCCCAATAAACATCATATGAAGAAATTATTCCTAACTTCCCTCATCGCCGGTATTCTCGTTGAGACGGCTTTTGCACAACCTAATGTCACCATTAATGGACAGTTTGATAATAGCATTATTAAAGAAACTGGCTCTGATACTCGTATGTGGCGAAACCACGATGATCTGATTCGATTTAAAGGTAGTGAAGATCTTGGAAATGGCACGCAAGCTGTTTTTAATCTTGAACATCGATTAAACCCAGATGGAACTCGTTGTTCCGGAAACAATGCTATCGATAAACTGCATGGAAATCCTGGCGTTGATTGGCAAGGGGCTGCCAATGTTGGTTTAAAAAATGCAGAAATAGGAACGCTTTTACTAGGACGAACAAGTAGTATTAGTATTGATAATTTCTATCAAGTCGACCCTTTTGTCTATGATGGTATTGCAGCATCTACTGGCGCCTTTGATATTACCTATTCTGGTCAAATATCGAATTCTATTCGCTATGACAGCCCTAAATGGCGCGGATTTACCTTTTCTGGTAGTTATTCGGTTGGCAAGGATACGCATAAAACAGACACTCCCGATGGCAATGCAATCGATTATCATGCTTATGGGAATGATGGGTTTGCACTGGGCGCAACTTACGAAAACGGTGGTCTTTTGCTGATTGCTGACTATGAACGCGTTCAAGATTCTGATAAATCATGGAGCTGGAATATTGGCGCACTCTACCGCTATGAAGGATTTACTTTCTCAACAGGGTATCACGCTTCAACGATTAAACAAGCTGCTGTTAATCGACTAATTCACGATGATCATGCCTTAAAACAACGTAGTGTGATTGCTGCCGTTAATTATGATAATGGACCTCATACTTATAAACTAGCCTATAGTCGCGGCATACTAAAAAGTGATGGCGATTATGATGGATATGCCAATAAATATTCTGTAGGATATGTCTATTCGCTCTCTAAACGAACCTCGCTTTACGGACACGTTACTTATATCGACAATTCAAAAAAAGAAGTGGGCAAAATCTATAATACAAATGGCGCAGAACAAGATTCGATGACAGGGATCCAGTTAGGGATGACTTATAAATTTTAATCATCTTTATGATGTTTTTTCGCCTAAAAGGCAGAAATCTCTAATTATACCCATTCGTTTACTTTGCTCGGTATGTTAAAAAATATACCGAGCATCTCATTTAAATATCCTTTTTATCAGAAAAAAGTTCACAACTCAGTTGATAGTTTTCTTGGTCAAAAAGAACAATATAAACGGTCATTTCATTTTCCAATAAAAATGTACGAATCACATCAACCGCAATTTTTAATGCCTGATCTTTAGGATAACTATAAATCCCAGAAGATATAAGGGGAAAAGCTAACGATTGGCAATGATAATCTTTTGCAAGTTCTAATGAAGATCGATAACAAGAAGCTAAAAGTTCTGCTTCCTGATACTTACCACCACGCCAGCGTGGACCAACAGTATGAATCACATATCGACAGGATAATTGATATCCTTGGGTTAATTTTGCATGACCAACTGCACATCCATGAAGAGTCTTGCACTCTTTTAAAAGTTCTGGTCCTGCTGCCCGATGAATACATCCATCAACACCACCTCCTCCCAAAAGGGAGGTATTAGCTGCATTGACAATCGCGTCAACTTTCATTTTTGTAATATCATTGCAAATAATTTGTAAAGGCATTCTCATTTTTCTTTCAATTTATCGTTCTATCTTTATCGTTGTTTTTTTAGATTATCTGATTAAATATCGCCTTTATTTCCACGTGCGTCATCTATTCCGAAAAAAATGCAAATGCGCATAAATTCGGAATAAGTAGTATCTTCCTACACATAAGTATTTTGCGTTGCCTCTCATTTCAATATGAAAAGAATTGGGGCTGTATTAGATAAGTCTTAAATACCACACCATTTTCGCAATATTTTTAACTGTTCCGATGGTGAACCAAAGTTAAACCGAAATTCACACTCCTTCAAGA
>CAKRSU010000001.1 GCA_934401755.1 uncultured Oxalobacter sp. | reverse complement strand
TCAGCCAAAATGAGAAAAAAGACTATTGGGAACAACAACGCCAGTACTACAAAAACCAACTTATCAAAACCAAAGCCATTAAAAACCTATCCCTTTGCGCTTTAACAGATACTGACACACCAGACAGCGTTTCTACACCATCTCGTGTTTCAACACCTGTTAAACCCGGCCTCACCCTTGAACAAGCCAAACAACTGCTCGCAGACAACCTAACAGAAACCCAATTGCTCGGACACATTGAGAACATCACATTCCCAGAAAAACCCGTAGTCCCCATCAAAACCATCGCCATCTTCTACCCAAGACTCCATCAAGGAGGTGTTGAACGCGTCATCAGCCTGCAAATTCCTCATTACCTCGAACTAGGGCTGACCGTCATACTCATCACCGCCCTGATCGACAAAGAAAAAGATTACCCCCTAGATCCTCGAGTCATACGGATAACCCTACCTCGAAACATCGAAGAGGGCAGAATCGAACAACTCCAAAAAATCTGCCAAAAACACACCGTTGATTGCTTCATTCATCATGACTCATCGGGGCCAACCATCTTGTAAGACCTCATCCTATTAAACACATTAAGCATCAAAACCATCGTCATACGGCACCAACTTACCGTACAAGAAATGAACCACCTCAACCCCAGAGTGGCGCATTACCCCAAAATCTACCGATTGGCCGATCAACTCATCGTCCTTTCCACCATGGAACAAACCTTCTACCAAACCATGGGATGTCATGTTCAATACCTGCCCAATCCCATCGAAAACCATGGAAATCCCATTAAAGACATCACCCAAAACCAACAAATCCTCTGGATTGGACGACTCGAACGTCAATCAAAAAACTACCATGATGCATTAGAAATCATGAAACAAGTTTGTGCCCATTGCCCCAAAGCCCAAATGATCCTACTTGGGAGTGAAGATCGTCCGGGTGCAGTCAAAGAAATTAAAAACTACATCCGGAAAAACCAACTACAAAACAACATCCATTGGCAAGACCATACCCTAAACGTCGACAAATACTACCGTCAAACCCGGATTCATCTCATCACCTCATCGTATGAATCCTTTTCCATGGCAATTGTCGAATCCAAAACCTATGGCATTCCCCTTGTTACCTACGACATGCCATACCTTGAAATCCTAAAAAATGGCAAAGGTGCCATCATCGTTCAACAACGCAATATCCGACAAGCTGCACAAGCCATCGTCCAACTACTAAAAAACGACACCTACTGCCAAAAACTAGCCAAAGAAGCGAATGAATCCATTCAACCCTTTTTTGCCTATAACCAAACACAAGCTTGGCATCACCTATTTCAAGCCATCGCACAGAACAAAACAACACAAAACACACCAACAACCGAACAAACAGACCTCAAATGCTTTCTAAACACACTCTTTGCCCAATATGAAATCGGCTGCCTAGCTCAACAAAAACAGCCGAACAAAATCAACCAACAAATAAAGACCATCAAATACCGCATACTATCAACACTCACCACAGGAAAACGGCAAGCGCATTACCACAACAAATACCTCGAAAACCAAAGAATTGCCAACAACCTCGCAAACAGGAGGCGCCATGTTTGACTACAAAAACGAAGTCTTGCGCTACCTACAAAAAGGACAACAAATGGGCTCTGCGAAAAAAACAGCGGCCAAACTCATTTGGATGTCATTGAAATACCTGATGCGTCGAGAAAAAAGCATCAAACAAACACCAACAAATACAGACAAACAAAAAACACCCAACACCATCTCCCTACTTGTGGATATACCAGGCGGTATTGGCGATGTCGTTATTGCCTTACAATACCTCTACAAAATGAAACAACACATGGGGAATCACCTCATCATTCATGTTTCGGCAAAAGCCCCCGTTTCTCCGCTACTCTATGGACAAACCTTCATCCATCAAATCGTCACCGAACAAACAAATGCCGAATATGATGTCATTTTGCAATTGGCTCGCTTTCCACGCATTCTCTTTTGGAACGAACACATCCAAAACATCTCAAAGACCTTCTATACCTATTGCAAAAACATCATCACATTCCAACAAGAACACTTCATCCTGTTCGAACACATGCCCTATAACGACTTTCTGGGCAAATGCTATTCAGAACAAATCGGATTAAATCGAGAAACACAAGCTGATGTCACCCATCAACTGCTGACATCCCCTTCAAACTTCAGAATTCATTACAATCCTGAAGCAGAAGCAATTCTCAAACAACTCAATATTACCCCAGATACCTACATCACCCTCCAACGAGGCGTTGGCGAAGAAGACATCAAAGGTACCGGCAAGAGAAACACATCTACACGCCTTTGGTCCCTTGAAAAATACCACCAATTAACCCAACAAATAAAAACAATTGCACCAAATCTTAAAATTATTCAACTTGGCAATGCGAAATGCGAACCCATCAAACACACAGATATTGATCTAAGAGGAAAAACCACCTTCCAAGAACTCCTAGTCCTGCTATCGCATGCCAAATTACACATCGATTTAGAAGGAGGAATGGTCCATCTTCGCCATTTCCTGTCCAGAAAACCGAGCGTTGTCCTATTTGGGCCGACAGATGAAACCTATCTCGGTTATCCCGAAAACATCAATATCTCAAAGAGAACTTGTAAATACCCATGTGATTGGATGACACCCAATTGGAGAGAGAAATGTGCGGTTTCAAAAAGAGGAAACGTGCCATGCATGGATGCCATTGAGGTAAGTGATGTACTGGCAAGAATTCAGCTTTTTTTGAATGATGAAAGTTAAAAAAGAGAAAGAATAGTATAAAGTTATGATTCCATTATACTGGTGGCATGGACATAGTAATCTAGGTGATGAATTGTCACCCTATTTAGTAGAAAAAATAACAAAGGTAAAAGTACGCTATATAAGTCAACGTGAATATTCTTCAGTTAAGTTGGTTGCAATTGGATCATTACTATCAGATGATCTATTGCATCATAGTTTTACTGTGTGGGGGACTGGCACTTTGACTAAAGGTTCTTTTGGTCACAGAAATATTCCTTGTAAATCAGTAAAATGGTTTCCTTTAAATAAAAAATTAAAATCGCTATTTTTCCATTATAAGCAACCAGATATACGTGCAGTTCGTGGACCAATTACTCGGAATCTTCTTATAAAGAATGGTTATGCTTGCCCTAATATTTTTGGAGATCCGGCGATTCTCCTTCCTGATTATTATCAGTCTAGTTATGTGAAAAAGCATCAAATCGGATTAATTCTACATCAATCACATTCGAATATTTCTATTAATCTTTGTGAGTGTAATGATAAGGATATTTGTCTTATATCGATTAATCGCCAGAGTTTTAAGGATATTGAGCAATTTATTGATGAAGTATGTTCTTGCCAGAGGATATTTTCAACATCATTACACGGCATTATTGTTGCTCAGGCTTATGGAATTCCTGCTCAATGGATTCGTATTAACAATAAGCCAATTCATAAAGATGAGGAAATGAAATTTGAAGATTATTTTCTCGGAGCTTATCAGGAAAGCCAAAAACCTCTTGAATTTTCTGAACTAAATAGTGAATCTATTAAGAAAATAGCCAGTTACCAACCATGTGATGTAAAAAATTTAAGGGGGGGTAAAAATGCATTACTTAATACATTTCCTTTTGATATTTTGTAAAAGTAAAAAATATAACTTTCAAATTTATAATGAATAATAAAAATAATATTGATTATGCAATTAGATCGCAAAATCAATGCTTGAATATTGCTATAATCGTCCCAGTTTATAACGTAGAATGTTATTTATCTGAGTGCCTTGATTCTATTTTATCGCAAACTTATAAGGATTTTGTTATTTTTGCTATTGATGATGGTTCAACGGATCATTCGGGTGAAATATTGGATAGATATGCCTTAAAAGACAAGAGAATAATAGTTATACATAAGAAAAATGGTGGTGTAAGTTCTGCACGTAATACTGCGCTTAGTATAGTTTTTAATGAACGGAGTAGATTTTCATTTTTGTACTTTATTGATCCTGATGATTGTATTCCTCAGAATTTTTTATTTGCCATGACAGATGCAATCATAAAAATGCAAGCAGATATGGCAATGTGTCCATACATCCCTTTTGATAAAAATAAAACATATCCACTCTGCGATGATCCATTTCCTGATATTTTGATAGATACAGATGGTATTGCAAATTTTTATTTTAAAAATAAGAGCAATAAATTTGATTATGGACGGTTGCTAGGTAATAAGTTTTTTGTTCTTGATAGTGTTATTGGAATGTATTTTGATGAGACGTTAAAAACTGCAGAGGACCAAGATTGGTTTATTAATATTCTTCCTTATATTAAATCTTGCATTACTGTTTCGATAACACATTATCAGTATCGTTTAAGAAAATCTTCTTTATCACATTCAAGCAAAACACTACAGGGATTTGAAACATATTCACGTATTCTTCAAAGAACAGAAGAATATAAGCGATTTAGCCCATTTGCACAATCTCTTATATATGAAGGATTCATTAATTCTTTATATAGAAAAATTAAGAGAGGTTTTTATCATAATGAATCACGAGAACAACTTAAACAAACAATTATATTTAATCTCAATATTGTAAAGGAATTTAAATATAAATTATCCGAAAAAAAGAATCGTCGTTATTTTTCTAGAATGAAAAATTGGCCATTTTTCCTTCTTGAGTGGTATATGTTATTGCGAATTAGAAAGGTATCAAAAAAGTCCAATATAGAATATAAAGAATATTTTGATTAAAGTATGTATGCCTTAGACTTAAGAAATTAATCATATAAAATTTTTATGGATTTTGGGAAAATAGTTTATTTTTATGTTTAGACTAATCTGAATTAATCAAAGAATTGGTCGCTGTCCAAAAATAGGCCCATAAAAAATAGAGATCATCAAAAAACAAGGGGAGAAAAAATGAAACGCTCAAAATTTAGCGAAACACAGATATTGAACATACAGAAAACAGTAGAACTAGGTAGAGAGTAAGAGAAGTTTGTCGGGAACAATGCTTATCAGATGCCACATTTTACCAATGGCGGTCCAAGTACGGTGGAATGCAGCCATCGGATTTAAAACAACTGCGAGAACTTGAACAAGAAAACGCTCGTCTCAAACGGATGTATGCTGACCTAAGTCTTGACAACCCAATGCTTAAGGAACTTGTTGAAAAAAAGTGCTAAGTGTTAATGAAAGACGAAAAGCAGTCGTTCATCTCAAACAGAAATTCAATGCCAGTGAAAGAAGGATCTGCCGTATTGTTGGCATCAGCCTTTCAATCTACTGATATCAGGTAAAAACACCGTACGACGAAAAAATATCGGACCTTCTCCGTACATTGATCCAATATATTGTGCATTAAGACTCAACCTCAGGAAAAAAGGAAAGAAACAGATACCCAATAGACTGCCACAACCACTAGCTATTCCGTTAAATCAAAACATCTGCTGGTCAATGGACTTCATGAACGATGCACTCAGCAATAAGAAACGCTTTAGGACATTCAACGTCATTGACGACTAATCACCGAGAGATACTGGCCATAGAGATCGATTTGAGCTGACCAACACAACGTATCATAAGAGTACTTGACCAGTTCATTGAATACCGAGGATGTCTGCAGAGGATACGCATGGACAACGGGTCCAAATTCATCTCGATTAATTTGGCGACATAGGCCGAAAAACGGAACATACGCTTGACATACATCCAACCAGGCAGACTCATGCAAAACGGCTATATAGAACGGTTTAACCGATCATATAGAAGCGAAATTTTGGGCAGATACCTGTTCAGAACATTGGATGAGGTTAGAAATCTAACAGCCAATTGGATGGTTGAATACAATGAAATCCGACCGCATGAATCGTTGAGTAACCTAGCACCGAAGCAATTTTTACAACTCAACCAGGGATATGTCTCTCATTTTACTTGTTACTAAAACGGGGAGGGTTACGATGTTACTCTAGAAGACTCTTGTATTTTTTTCGATAGTCTGGCAAAAGGTTTTCAAAGAAATTGTAGACAATAGATCCTGTATAAGGTTGTTTTCTCAATCGCAGCGATAGAGAAACAGGGCGACTGCTTGGGCGGTTCAACCAGTTGGTATCATATTGAAAAGACATGGCTCCATTTGACTGGCGTTTGAGATAGCTGACAAGAATGCCATTCATCGCTATTGTCAGTGTATCTGTTACCATTCTTCCTTCCATCCCTTATTGGTAGCTTTGCCACGTTCTGCTGTCTGTAGTTCCAGACCAAGCGATGCTAAAATCTTGAACATCGTTTCAATCTTTGCCTTTTCTGGATGAGATTCAAAAGCTGAGACGGTTGTTTGCTTGATGCCAACGAGATCAGCAACATGTTGTTGAGACCAATGATGGCGTTTCCGATAGTCTTTTAGGGCAGTTGCTAGTGCTTGAGGAGAAGTGATTTTCATGATTTAACCCCTCTAAAGGATAAAAGTCATTTTACCCTTTTTAAGGGATAAATTGAACCATTGGCAGAAAATAGATTGTTTTAGTCAGTTTTGAAATGTATTTCTATAGAACAACATCCTGCTCCAGCTTATTTTTAATGACCATCTCGGATAAGAAGTTTAGAAGTGAGCAAAGTGCATGCTTCAAAGGAAAGAATCCGATCGCATGAATTAATTGCTTTTCCGAATATATCTCTGTAATTGATGGATTAGTGCCCTAGTTTTTGGGGGATAATTTCAGAGCTTGTTTGGATAATCGGATATTGCTAAAAAGAGATATTTATTAATAAGCGTGATCGGATGTTTATTTCATAAGTAACTATTTGTTTTAATAGATTTAATAAAAAATACTTATATTTACGAATTTGTCAAAAATTAGAGAATATACGCTTTAGTTCGTTTACACGATTTCTTATATATGAGGGATCAAAAAAATCAAATATAGAATATAAGGAATATTTTGATTAAAGTATATATGTGCGATAGACTTAAAAAACTAGTCATATAATTTTTATGGATTTTTGGAAAATAGTTTATTTCTATGTCTAGGCAAACTGAATTAGTCGAAGAATTGGTATGGTTGTCTGCATCGGGGAATGTTGATGCGCAATATAAGCTTGGTATGAAATTAATCCAAGGAGACGCTGTGGATAAAAATAAAGAAAAGGGTATTGAGTGGTTAAAGCTCGCGGCAATGGCAGGGCATCAGAAAGCACAAATGATGCTTGAGAAACTACAATGATTCGCTATCCTATAAGGTCAGGGCGTTTGGAGAGTTGGGTCATTCCATCAACTATTGTTGTTCCATCAACTTCAGCAAGCCCGAAGATAGAAGCCATTCCAGAGATCTTTGCATGTCCACGTACTCGGGCATTGTCATATATAAGCGCATTACCTGAAATTTCTGCATGATCACAAACAAGGGCTTTACCGCCGACTCTGGCGTGTCCCCAGACTTTTGCTTCATCAGTAATCCATGCTTCACCAAAAGCCGATAAGTTTGCTTCGCTTTCAAGCCATCCCCCAAGATCGCCCTCTTTTACGTGATGTAATGGATTATCCATGGTCGCTTGGAGGCGATAGAGAGTGACTTTATTGGAACCAATTCTAATAATGATCGATTGGTTTTTTAATAAACGAAAACGATTGCCATCTCGGATTGATTGATCACGAATACAGGTGAAGTTTCCAATCTTTGCTGTTCCGCAAATGATAGCTTCATCCGTTACAATGGCTGAACCATTAACTTGAGCGTTGCCATAGACGCGAGCAGATCCTGAAATAATGGCATTTTCGGAAACTTTTGCTTGTCCGTAGACGAGCGCATTATCAGCAACCCATGCACTACCATTCATGGCAAGATTGTTTCTACTATGGATATAACCACCTTTATCACCAGCTTTTACGGCATGAAAAGAATTATCAATCAGTGCCAATACTCGAAAAAGTTTTTCACCATCTATTTCAATGAAATCATCCTCAATTAGCGTATAGCGAGCACTATTTAGAATGGTTGTCCCACCAATAAAATCGTAGCTAGAGAGTTCCGCAACACCAGTAATTTGAGCATTGCCTCCCATCATTGCATAATCAGTAATATGTGCATTGCCGGCTACTAAAGCATTTGCAAAAATACGGGCATGACCATTGATGATCGCATTGTCGTGTACCAAAGCTTGACCAAATATTTCTGCATTGCCGGCTACTAAAGCATTTCCCGTAACAATAGCTTGTTCATAGACAACAGCATAATCGCCAACCCAGGCGTTTCCTGATTGTGGCAAATTATCAGGCGATTCAATCCATCCGCCTAAATCTCCTTTTTTGATATGATGAAACGGCAAATCAGTAGTCGCTTGAATTCGGTATAACTTTTTACCGAAGCGTTCAATTGTGTCATGCATGACTAATTGGTAACGTGTTTCCATGAAGGCTTTCATCAAGGATAGATAAATTATGGTGCAGGATTTAGTCTAAAGCTTGTTTATATATTGACGAGTATAGTAATAAG
Source organism: uncultured Oxalobacter sp. (assembly GCA_934401755.1). Taxonomy (GTDB): domain Bacteria; phylum Pseudomonadota; class Gammaproteobacteria; order Burkholderiales; family Burkholderiaceae_D; genus Oxalobacter. The sequence continues at coordinate 161,342 of CAKRSU010000001.1, read as the reverse complement.
CAAATAGATAATATATAGGCAGTGCTAAATAAAAATATCAATCCATTATAAGTGGAGTGTATTTTGATTAAACCATTCGTTAATTTGTTCAATAGTAGGAATTGTATCTTTTAAAATTAATTGTCCATCGATTATAACGGCAGATTCAGCATCTTTGATGCCAAATTGAGAGATATCACGGACCATTTCTAGTTGAATATTTTTCTTTTTTGTTTTCCGTATTATTTCAGCAATTACGTCGTAGATCTTAAGGCAGATTGAAGAGTGTCCAAGAACCTGGATAATCATCATTATTCTCAATTTGAAAGCATTATTAAGGAATGAAAAATAGCCAATACTATTGTAACGATATTTTTCTCATATTTGAGAAAAAATTGAATGATATCTTAAAAAATAATTACGATTGAGGTCAATGAATTTTTATCCTGATATTTTTTTGTTAAAGGGAAGAAGCGCTATTTTCTAAAGATTTAAATAGGGAATTTTAGAAAAAGTGCTGGATTTCATGTATCAGCTATTTTGAACAAAAAATTTTGATGTTGTTCGCATAGAAGGAGCTCTTGTGTTTGTATGAAAATGGTATCTTGGAAGAAATAAAATGGCGGGATTAAACCGCCATTTTAGGATCAATCTGCCAAAAGGATTGCTGAAGCCGCAACGAGACCTCCTGCAATAATAGCGCCAGCAACAACATTTGAATGATGGCGATCATGATAGTGAGCATGACGAGGTGGTGGAGGCGGAGCACGATGATGACGATGATGATAATGCCTCTCATATTGCATTTCATGTCGTGGTCCGTGTCGATATTCGCCATGACCGCCTCTAAAACCATGAGCTGATGCCGTTGAAATCATCGAGATACCGATTAGTAGTGCGATCAATTTTTTCATAATGTGCTCCGTATTTTTTGTGTTAAAAGGAGTTTCTTTATTATTGATAGGTATCGTATATTTTTTTATAAAGGGATTGTAAAAAAGTTTCAGAGTTTTTCTTTTCTTACAATTAGATACAGATTTAAAGTGTATTTAGGTTAGATCCGTTGGAATTCTTTTTGGGGCTGTATTAGAAGCAGTTAATTTATACTTATTTAATTCCTAAGGGGATAACCTAAGCTCACGTAGGTTTCTATTTTTGTTCGTTCTATTGAATAAGATGGTTATCGCTCATAATGATTCTTTCTCGAATGTTTGTGTGGTAACTGACATTTTATCGAAGAACGTTATGAGCTTTTTTATTTTGACGACTTATTGTTTTCTCTCTGTTGCACTTAATATTACAATTCACCTCAAACAATAAAAGCAAAAGTCCCTAAGGTTTTTTCTTGCTTTGGGGCTTTTTCAACGGGCTGAAGTCAGCATAGAAAAATACGCTATGCTGACTTGACGATTTTAGAAGTAGATATTTAAGGTCCGATTGCTGTGTCTATTTTTATGGTAGTCTCTTCGATGGTGATGTTTGGGTGGTTTTGGTGGCGGCCGATGTCTATTGAATCGATGGGGGTGATGATACCGTTCCATGCGTTCTGGTGGACGATGCGGATGATGCAGGCCTTGTGGTCTTGCAAAAGCTGACCCAGCAATAGCAATTGCGAAGATAGCAACTAAAAGTTTCTTCATAGAATTCTTCCTTCAAGAATGAATGAATATGAGAATACAATTATAGATATTTATTTGTTTGTTCTCATGGCTTTTATATAGTGGAACAAAATTAGAGATTAATGTCTAAATTTTATTTGAACAGTTACGTTTGTTGCATTTTGAAACATGCCAGAAAGTGTTTAAGTGGATGCGTTTATCCTTTAAGAAATAGCGGCTATATAATAGCAAGCAATATGTACGGAGTTTTTCCGTTACATTCTGATCATAAATGGGGGGAACATAATGAAAAGATTTTTAATATATGCTGCTATTCCTGCGTTGATTATTTTAAGTGCGTGTAGTAACGGAAATAAAAATGAAGTGATAAAAACAACGCCGGAAGAAATTTTAAAAGCTTATCAAGGGGGAACTTCAATCGGAGATCAAAAGTTTAAAGACAAAAAAGTTGAAGTAACCGGGGTGATCGATGAAGTTGATAGAGATGTTAATGGTGTACCTTTTGTCACATTTACTTTAGATAATGAAGTGCTTCCTGTTTTCAATTTCAAGAAAGAGCAAGCTAAAGTGGTTGATAGCCTAAAAACTGGTGATAAAGCGACATTGGTTTGCGTTGGCGCTGGGGAATTGCTTAAAACGCCGACATTTAATGATTGTGAATTAGCTGGAAGTAACGTACCAGCAGCTAAATAAGAAAAGCATGATACAAAAGAGGCGTTTCTTTTAAGGAACGCTTTTTTTGTACGCTGATAATTTAGAAATATGTTTATTCTGGAAGATTATCTATGGAGACAGTTCTCCATCTGCTGTTGTCTGCACTGATGGGGGACAGTATCAGAGCAACTGCAGAATAGATTCCTGTTAAGAAATACCGAACTTTCCCGGCAGTCAATCGATTCACATGAAGATGGCTAATTCCATCATAATGGGGACTATGCATCGATTGCAGCAGTTATTCGCCACTTTCTGCTTGGCGTATGCTTACATCAAAGATGAAACATTTTCGATTGGTTTTTCAAAGCTAATCGCTTGATAAAGCTCATTATAGATGAAATACGGAAAAATACTGTTGTTTTTTCTACATTGTCCCTATTTTTTGCGAAAAATGGCGTTTATTGAAATGTTGTGTCCCTATTTGATTAAAAGAATAGCATATTTTGAAAGAAATCATTTTTATATCGTTATTTTTATTGATTAATAATAGGGATAAATTTATCTAATATAGAATTTTTTAAGGAATTTTATTTTAAATAGGGACGTAGTAATAAATGGTTTTTAATATCAAAATTGTTATCTTAACAAATAGTAAAGTAGTCGATATTAATTTAACTATCTTATTGAATTTTAATAAAAATAATATGAATGAATCATTAGAAAAATGGGTGAAACGACAATTTGCAGGGCATTTGGATCATGCTGGAAAATCGTATTATTTTCATTGTGATTTTGTCGCAAATTTTTCGCAGCAAATTGCAAGAGTACTAAAATTATCTGAGACTGAAATTAATAGCATTTATCAGGCGGGACTATGCCATGATTTGTTGGAAGATACTAATATTTCTGAATCAGAATTAGTTTTAAGAACTTCTCCGAAGGTTTTATCTCTTGTGAAAGTGCTGACACATTATCCAACCGATTCCTATGATTGTTATTTTGAGAAAGTTCTTAGAGATCGATTAGCCGTCATTGTTAAACTTGCCGATGCCATTCACAATGCGATGGTAACGCGATTTGAGGAAGAAAATCGTTCTGATCGTCTAATGAATGAAAGTCTAAAATATATTCAAAGAATGTTTCTTTTGCAGCATCAAATCATGATTTTCTATTCAGTTAATATCACACAGATAATTAATGAGATTGGTTATTCGTCACTTAAAAAGCAGGTAGAATAAGTCATCAGGTGACATTATCTTGGAAGTATTTGCTAAAACGCAGGAGAGGCACGGTATGAAAAGCAGTTATGTTCTTGGATTGATTAGCGCATCAATGGTGATGTTAATGATGGTTGGCTGTGGACCAAAAGATGAAAAAACTGCTGATAAGCCATCTCAAAATAATAGTTTGCTTTCTCAACAGGAATTATCGGGGTTAGGAACAAAGGTTCTGAAAGATACTTATAAAAAATATGATAATAAAAGAGCATGTTGGGTAACAAAAGGGCCTGATAAAGCTAATTATTGTATGAAAGTTGCTTCCGTTGAATCGGTTATGACAGATGATGGTGAAAAAGTATATGTGTTAGCAACGGGGCAGAATGTTGATGGCGCAAAACATGAGCCGGTAACGGGGATGGTTGGGATGTTTGCAGTGAAACCAGAAAATGGAAATTATACGGTTATTGCTCAAACACAGGATATGGAAGTGGTCAATGATCATGCTCCGTCTGGAACATTTATTCAATTGGGCAAAAATATTTATGGATGGCAGATTGAAAAAAATACCGTCGATCAAGGGCAAAATATTGCAGGAGTTACCTTCTATGGTGTCCAAGATAATCAAGTGAAAGCATTGGGTGCCGTACAGACCGTCTATGATGATGCAGTGGCAGAGCCTGATGCTAAAGTCCATAGGACAATTCGGTTAGAAGGCGCGGTGACGGTTGATAAGACAGATAAAGATGCAACACATTATCCATTGACGGTTACTGTTAGTGGTGAAAAAGATGGCAAAAAACTTTCACCGAAAAAATATGCGATTCAATTCAGTGCTCAAAAAGGACAATATGTTCCTCCTGAGGATTATCCTATTACGGATTAATTGGATCGTTGGCGGCGAAGTGATTTTTGGCGCCGTATCGCATTGATGTCAGTAAGGATGTTATTTTGGCTAGCCAAAAAAGACTTTTAGGAGCATTCATGTCTTACTGGTAGTTTTTTTGAAATTAATGTCATTTTTTAAGAGGGGCTTCCTTCTTTTTTCGATGGGTCGATTTTTCCAGCTTCGATCATTTTACGTTGGTGCCATAATTGCCAAGAATTAATGATGTTTTGCCAAACAACATATGATCCTGCTCCGATAGCAGTAATAGGCGTCATATAGACATGTGCCATCCAAACAGCAAACATGGTGCTCTTTTGCCCAAGAGATTGTCCGCCACTGATTCGTTCTTTCCAATGGGTTCCAATGAGTTTGCCGATGATGAATTGTAGACAACAGACCATTAAGGCGGCTAAAGCAATCCAAATTTCAGTTGTAGGGTCTTCTTGCGAATGAATGATCGTATCCATTGTTTGAGCCATCACAACAACAAGTGAAAATGCCCAAAGATAGAAAGCAAGATCGGGATATTTTAAGATTTGTTGGTGAATCTTAGGCGTATAGCGACGTAAACATATCGCCAGCAAAAAAGGGCAGATCAATAAAGGAACGACTTTTCTGATAATGATAAAAAAAGAGTCAAAATAAGAGATATTCGCATCCAGTGGATGTAATAGTGGAAATAGGATCGGTGCTGCAATAGCACAACCGACATTGCTTAATAAGGTGAATGTTGTTAGGGAAGCCGCATTGCCGCCTAGTTTATCGGTAATAACTGCGGCGGCAGTTGCTGTTGGACAAATGACGCAAATTAATGCCCCTTCTGCTGCTAAGATATTCATCGGTTTGATCATGTAATAAACAGCGATCGCTCCGCCAATTTGCATAAAAAGAAGCCAGAAATGCATGCCTTTTAGTTTTAGGTCATGTAATGGAACTTTGCAAAAAGTTACCAAAAGCATGGCAAAAACTAACCAAGGCAATGTAAATGTAATGGGTTTAAAAATTGGGTAAGCAATACCCCCTAAAATCATAGAAAGAGGTAATGTCCAATTTCGTAGAAAGCAGAAGATATTCGATCGCATAAATTTCCCCTGTATAACACGCTACGGTAAGATTATATGCTTTTAAAGATAGAATTGTACGGCTTGATTTTCCTGATAAAAGATCGGTAGGTTCTTGATGTTGCTGAAATGATGGTGACAAATGCTCAGAGTTATCGATTAAGCTTTATTTCCTTTAGTTAAAGACAAATTTTTTCTATAAAAGGAGTTCGCTTCAATGGCCTTTATCACATTTGGGTGAGAAGCATTTTGATAGAATATATACCAGGATTTTTTCCAATTATTGTTGAAATAGTGTGATTATTGAATTGAATTAGAATAAGCCGGTTTTCTTTATGTCTGATATACAACAAGCATTAATCGAAAAAAAACAAGAGGGGTTTGAATGTTTTGGGTTGTCTTCTAATATATTGAAAGCATTAGAAGATTTAGGATATCGTATTCCAACGCCTATTCAGTCAAAAGCCATTCCATATGTGCTTGAGGGAAAAGATGTGATGGGAGCGGCTCAAACGGGGACAGGAAAAACAGCCAGTTATTCATTACCCGTATTGCAATCGCTTTTGTATTTTGCCAATACCAGCGTTTCTCCTGCAAGACATCCTGTTCGAATGTTAGTCCTTGTTCCGACACGAGAATTAGCCGATCAAGTTTTTGAAGATATCAAAGGGTATGCAAAATATACTTCATTGAAAATCGCTGTTGTATTTGGAGGCATGGATATATCAAATCAAGCAGACGTATTACGTGCAGGCTGTGAAGTTTTAATTGCAACCCCCGGGCGATTACTTGATCATGTTCAGCAAAAAAATGTTATTTTGAACCAAATACAAGTGCTGGTATTAGATGAAGCTGATCGAATGTTGGATATGGGGTTTTTACCCGATCTTCAACGTATTGTTAATTTATTGCCGAAGCGTCGTCAGAACTTGTTATTTTCGGCAACTTTTACCGATGAAATTCGCAAATTAGCCCAGCAATTTTTGGTTAATCCGGTTTCTGTTGAAGTCGCTAGAAAAAACGCAGTAGCAGATACTGTTCAACAAATTGTGTATCGAGTAAATGATGAGAATAAGGGGGCATTGATTGAATTTCTTTTGCAAAAACATACTCATCAGCAGATACTTATTTTTATGAATACTAAATTGGGGGCGACTCGATTAGCCCGTCAATTAGCACGAAAGGGGATTAAGGCTTCAGCAATTCATGGCGATAGAACTCAGCAAGAGCGTCTGTCCGTATTAGAATCTTTTCGTGAGGGAAAGGTTCATGTGCTAGTTGCAACCGATGTCGCCGCACGGGGATTACATATTGATGATCTTCCATTTGTCATCAATTTTGAATTGCCTTTTGTTGCAGAAGATTATATTCATCGTATTGGTCGGACAGGACGTGCTGGAACGCAAGGGACAGCCGTCTCTTTTTATACAGATAAGGATGAAAAATTACTATCTGAAATTGAAAAGTTAATACAAAAGAAATTATTGCCTATAGAACCGAAGGGATTTAATCCGCAGAATTTTTCGATTAAATCAGGGAGAGCAGGTCGTTATGAGCGCCCAGAATTGGGGCCTTATTATTCTGTGGGACTTAACAAACAGTCAGTTGATCCATGGTTTGATCGCCCATATGTCCCTGAAATTCCCCAAAAGAAAGAAACGCATTTACAAGAAGTTCCTAAAGTAAAAACAAAGCCATTAGCATTTTTGCTGGGAGGAAATCCCCAGAAAAAATAAGGCCATTTGTTAGGCATTTGCTTTAGAAAGATATCAATAAAAGCAATAAAAACCCGAAAATAGAATTGGTTGTATCAAAGAGTTGATAGGAGAATTATGACTCATCCAAAGTTCGTACATCTGCGTTTACATTCTGAATATTCAATTGTAGATGGTTTAGTGCGTATTGATGAAATCGTCAATGCTGCAGCTAAGGACAATCAGCCTGCTATGGCACTGACAGATCTTTCGAACTTATTTGGATTAATTAAATTTTATAAAGCCGCCCGTAAGCAAGGGATAAAACCAATTGCTGGCTGTGATGTTTGGGTCACAAATGAGTCGGAACGCGATAAAGCAACTCGTTTATTGCTTCTTGTTAGGACGAATCAAGGGTATCACAATTTGTGCGAACTGCTAACGAAAGCATGGATTGAAAATCAATATAAAGGACGGGCAGAGATTCGGCGAGAATGGTTGGTTGAACTGAAAGAAAAATGGGGCGATACGGGATTAATTGCATTGTCCGGTGCGTTAATGGGGGATATTGGACAAGCTTTTGAAGTCGGGAATTTAGCGAATGCAGAACGTAATGCTCGTCAATGGATGGATATTTTTCCGAATACGTTTTATCTTGAAGTTCAGCGCTCAGGAAATCCTAAAGAAGAAGATTATATTCACCAGGTAAAAGGATTAGCGCAGAAAATGAATTTGCCGGTTGTTGCGACTCATCCGGTTCAATTTTTATCCTCAGAACAGTTTCGTGCCCATGAAGCGAGAACATGTATTGCTGAAGGGGAAATTTTAGCAAACGACAAACGGCCCCATTTATTTAATGAGCATCAGTATTTTCTCACGCAAGAGCAAATGGCAGAGAAGTTTTTAGATATGCCGGCTGCCTTACAAAATACAGTTGAAATTGCGAAGCGCTGCTCTTTAACTCTCGTATTAGGGGAACATAAATTACCATTATTTCCCACGCCCGATGGGATGTCTTTAGATGATTTTATGACTGCTCAAGCAAGAGCAGGATTGGAAAAACGATTGATTTCGCTTTTTCCTGATGAGACCGAACGGCAAGCTAAGCGAAAAGTCTATGATGAGCGGCTTGAATATGAAATTAGCGTTATTGTCAAAATGGGCTTTTCTGGATACTTTCTGATTGTGGCCGATTTTATTCAATGGGCAAAAAATAATAATGTGCCAGTTGGCCCAGGCCGTGGTTCGGGGGCCGGCTCATTGGTTGCTTATTCTTTGCTGATTACTAATTTGGATCCGATTCGTTATCACTTGATTTTTGAACGTTTTCTCAATCCAGAACGTGTGTCTATGCCTGATTTTGATGTGGATTTTTGTCAGCATGGACGAGATCGTGTGATTCAATATGTCAAAGATCGGTATGGACATGATGCGGTATCACAAATTGCAACCTTTGGTACGATGGCGGCTAAAGCTGCGGTTCGAGATGTTGGGCGTGTCTTGGACTTTGGTTATAGTTTTTGTGATGGTATTTCAAAACAGATTCCGGCGCCTCCAGGAAAACAAGTTACGATTGCAGAGGCTTTAAAAGAAAACCCTCAGTTAGCTGAACGGGAAAAAAATGAAGAAGAAGTCCATGAACTACTGGATTTAGCTGAGCAAGTCGAAGGGATTACAAGGAACGTGGGCATGCATGCTGGAGGGGTTCTTATTGCCCCGGGGAAATTAACAGATTTCTGCCCACTTTATACCCAAGATGGCGATGCGGGAATTGTATCGCATTATGATAAATACGATGTTGAAGCGGTCGGATTAGTTAAATTTGACTTTCTGGGCTTAACGACACTGACAATTCTTGATTTAGCGGTGCGCTATATTCATGAATTTGATCCTGATATGACATCATTTTCGCTTGATGATATTCCGTTAGACGATGTACCAACATTTAAATTACTAACGGAAGCGAAGACAGTTGCTGTTTTCCAGCTTGAAAGTCGTGGCATGCAGGGGATGTTAAAAGAGGCAAAGCCAGACCGTTTTGAAGATATTATTGCATTGGTGGCTTTGTATCGCCCAGGGCCAATGGATCTGATTCCAGACTATTGTCGTCGTAAACATGGTGAACCGTTTGAATATCCCGATGAACGGACAAAAGATATTCTCTCTGAAACCTATGGCATCATGATTTATCAGGAACAAGTGATGCAAATGGCTCAGATTATTGGGGGTTATACGCTAGGGGGCGCTGATTTACTGCGACGAGCAATGGGTAAAAAAGACCCTGCTGCGATGGCTAAACATCGTCAGACATTTCGAGATGGTGCCGCTAAAAATCATGTGTCAGAAGCCAAAGCCGATGAAATTTTTGATTTGATGGAAAAGTTTGCAGGATATGGGTTTAACAAATCTCATGCGACAGCCTATGCATTATTGTCGTATCAGACGGCGTTTTTAAAGCGTCATCATCCTGCTGCATTTATGGCAGCCAATATGTCATTAGCAATGGATGATACTGAAAAGATCTATACGATGGTTCAGGATTGCCAAGATGTCTGTGGGATTACGGTTTTACCTCCTGATATTAATAAATCTGTTTATTATTTTAGGCCAGTCAGGGCTGAGACGGATCGTGCAGAAGATACAGCGTCTCAAATTCGTTATGGACTAGGGGCTGTGAAAGGAACGGGGGAAGGTGCTGTACAAGCTATTGTTAACGGTCGGCAGTCTGGACCTTATAAGGATTTATTTGATTTTTGTATGCGAGTGGATCGACATCAGATTAATCGTCGTACCATTGAATCATTAATTCGAGCAGGGGCTTTTGATTCTTTGGGAAAAAGTCGAGAAGTTCTGCTTGAGTCGCTTGGATTAGCACTTGAAGCGGCCGATCAGGCCGCAACCGCTGAGGGTCAAGAAAGTCTTTTTGGTGATGAAGACGCGGTTCAAAATGTGGTTAGTTATGTGGATACGTCTGTATGGACTAATAAAAAGCGACTTCAAGAAGAAAAAGGGGTGTTAGGCTTTTGTATGACGGGACATTTCTTTACAGATTATACGAAAGAGGCAAAGCAATATACCAAAACCTCTCTTAAGGGGCTTCAAGTATCTCGTGATGCGCAATGGATTGTGGGAGTTGTTTCAGATTATCGTATTCAAACGTTAAGACGTGGCGGTAGAATTATGCTTGTTTCTTTAGAAGATGGTACAGCAAAAATAGAGGTCTCTTTGTATGATGAGATGATTGAATCTCGACAACATGTCATTGTGCAAGATGAATTCTTAGCCGTTTTCGCGAAAGTCTCTGAAAGCCAGCAGGGCCCTCGTGTTACCGCATTAGAAGTTTTAAATCTTGAAGAAACAAGGCAACAATTTGGCGATTATATTCAATTCACATTGCCGGAAGCATATAGCCTAGATAAGATTAAGACATTATTGATGCCTTATCGAAGTGAAGAGGGTATGCCCGTTAAAGCCGATTATATTTCATCCAAAGGCATCTGCCAGATTGCTTTTGATGATAAATGGCGGATAAGGCCAACGGAAGAGTGTCTTTTGAACTTTAAAGAAACTTTTCCTGATGCACATATCAAATTCCATTAAAGGATTTGAATATGAAATCATTTAAGATGCTTATTATTTCTCCCAATTGGATTGGCGATGCAATTATGGCTCAGCCATTATTGCAATGTTTAAAGAAACATTGGCCCGATAGTGAAATTGATGTATTAGCTCCAGCTTGGGCTGCTCCCGTGTGGGAATCGATGAAAGAGGTTCATACGGTGATTCCAACGCCATTTAAGCATGGCAAGTTGCAATTCATGGAACGTTGGAAAATGTCTCGTCAACTTAAGAAAAATGGATATAGTAAAGCGTATGTTTTACCGAATACAATTAAGTATGCGTTGATACCTTGGCTGGCAGGTATTCCTGAACGGATTGGTTATCTGGGTGAAAAACGTTATGGGCTTTTAAATGTCATTCATCATGATAATAAAGCGCATCCTCGTCCAATGATTCCATTTTATGCGGCTTTAGCTGAAGCACCGATGGATAGAGTCGGCCCAAAAGAAAATTATCCTGTTCCATCCATGTTCATATTAGCCGAGGATGCTAAAGCGACCTTTAAAAAGTTTGGATTAGATATGACGGAGCGTTTGGTTGCGTTTGCCCCTGGGGCCGAGTTTGGTTCTGCAAAACGCTGGCCATATCGTCAATTTGCAGCGCTTGCTCAACAGATATTGAATGATTATCCTGATGTGAAAATTGTCTTATTGGGATCAGCTAATGATCAGGAAGTTTGTCATGCTATTAAGCGTATAGTCCCTGAAGTGATTAATTTAGCAGGAAAAACGTCATTAAAAGAAGCTATTGCGATTAGTTCGCGTATTACATTGATGGTGACGAACGATTCTGGTCTCATGCATATTGCCTCCGCGTTTGAAAAACCAGTCGTTGCGATCTATGGATCAACTGATTATCATCATACCCCACCTTTTTCGAAATATTCTGAAATTGTCTCTTTGGATTTGCCCTGTGCGCCGTGTCAAAAACGAGAATGCCCTTTAGGGCATCATCATTGTATGGAAAAACTAGATTCAAGTCAGGTTTTCCCATTTGTGGCAAAATATCTTTAAGTTGTTATCACTTTTCTTATTAAACAGGGAGCAGAAAAGTTTCCTATTCAAGCCGTTAAAAAGCCACAAAAGCAAAAAAACTGAACGCTACTCCAAAAAGTAGTCCCGTTTCTTCTGGATATTTCTTTCATTGTAATACCCAGGATATTGTCTTTCTTGGCAAGTTCTGCCTGAGTCTCACATTTTCGAGTTGTTTCTGCGTTTCGAATCCAAGTGATTCGTCTGTGATTTCGATGAAGCGAAATCTTTCATAAGGGAGACATCACCTGCTACCATCATAAATAGGTAAATAGGTAAAATCACTGACAAGTTTCTCATCTGGTTTTTCAGTTTGGAATTCACGTTTGAGAATGTTGACTGGCAGATTCGGTCTTTTTATTGGTGAGATCCCGCATTACCAGTTACGTTTCTTTCTGATGATGGTATTGAGTTTATTCCACTCATCAACCATTTAACCATTCTGGATAATCTTTTCCAGCTTGGTGGAATTTCTTTTTGAAAAAGCTATATCAGAATTACATCATATTGCTCTTGATGATATAAAGGTTCGACTTGTAAAGAAATCGGTTTTCCAATTAAATCACCGAGTCCGGCAAGATGCTGAGATTCTTCTTCCAAGAAACGGTCAATAACAATTTGAGAAGCTAAAATGCGAAATTCACGAGGACTGAATTGTTTGGCTTCACGGGTGATATCTCGCATAATTTCATAACAGATGGTTTGAGCTGTTTTTATTTGCCCCTTTCCTTGGCAAATTGGACAAGGTTCACAAAGAATATGAGCGAGCGATTCTCGAGTTCGTTTGCGTGTCATCTCGACTAAACCGAGTGCTGAAATTTCTGAAATAGAGACCTTCGTGCGATCGTTTGCTAATGCTTTGCGTAATTCTTCGATGACTGCTTGTTGATGATCCGGATTGACCATATCAATGAAGTCTAAAATGATGATGCCACCTAGATTGCGTAACCTTAATTGTCTTGCAATGGCGTGGGCTGCTTCAAGGTTTGTTCTAAAAATAGTGTCATCAAAAGTACGGCCATTGACGAAGCCTCCCGTATTAACATCAATGGTTGTCATGGCCTCTGTTTGATCGATAATGAGATATCCGCCAGATTTCAAATCAACACGTCGTGAAAGCGCTCGTTTAATCTCTTCTTCTACGTTGTAAAGATCAAATAGCGGGCGTTCCCCTTTATGGTAGACGATTCGATCTAAAATATCGGGCGTATATGACTGGGCAAATTCTTGTAATTTGATAAATTCTTCTTGAGAATCAATCAAAATTTGATGGGTTTCTTCGTGGACACAATCGCGCAGAATTCTTTCTGATAATGTTAAGTCTTTATAAAGTAATGTCGGCGCAGGTGAAGTACGCGCTTTATGACGTAAGGTTTCCCAAATTTTTTGCAAAAAATCAACATCAGATTTCAGATCACTGTCAGAGACACCCTCTGCCATTGTCCGAATAATATAGCCGCCTAAAGCATTTTCATGCGTTAATTGTTGAACGCGAATTTTTAAGTTTTCACGTTCTTTTTCGTCCTCAATGCGTTGAGAAACACCAATATGTTTTTCTTGAGGCAGATAAACTAATAAACGTCCAGCAATGGAGATTTGAGTTGATAGCCGTGCGCCTTTTGTTCCAAGGGGATCTTTAATGACTCTGACCATAACGGATTGTCCATCTTGTAGCATCCGCTCAATGGGGGTAATTTTATTTTGCCCTTCTTCATTGTAGTGGGCAGCAAGGATGTCATCAATATGCAAAAATGCAGCCCGTTCAAGACCAATATCGACAAATGCGGATTGCATGCCTGGAAGGACACGAACAACACGACCTAAATAGATATTTCCTGCCAGTTCTCGAGTTTGGGAACGTTCAATATGTAATTCTTGTACCGTTCCTTCAGATACGATAGCGATGCGTGTTTCTTGTGGTGTAATGTTGATGAGAATATCTTCTTTCATTTAATATGCATTCCTATTTCTCTCAACAATTCTGTTGTTTCATATAAGGGAAGTCCCATAATGCTGGAATAACTCCCATTGATATGGGAAATAAACTTTCCTGCGAGTCCCTGTATTCCATAGCCGCCAGCCTTATCATAAGGTTCGTCGGTTGCAATATAAGCATTAATGCGAGCATCATCTAATGCTGTAAAAGTAACATCAGAGGTTTGTGTTGCAGTGAGTTGTTTATTTTTCCATTTAACAGTGACTGCTGTTAATACTTGATGGGTATGTCCAGATAGCATTTTGATTATGGCATAAGCTTCTTCTCTATTTGCTGGTTTCCCCAGAATTTTTTGATTAATCGTAACCGTGGTATCTGCCGATAATATAGGACGTAGGGCGAGTCCACTTTTAAGCAAATAATGCCATGCATAATTCGCTTTTTCTTGAGAAAGACGGTAGACATAATCAAAAGCAGATTCTTTTGAAAGAATCCTTTCATTAACCATATCACTGTTTTGAATGTCTTGAGCTGGCGGTTGTAAGATATCAAATGCAATGCCGATTTGAGTTAATAGCTCTTGTCGGCGAGGGCTTTTAGAAGCAAGCCAAATACGATTAGGGATGTCCCGATTTTCCATAATAATCAATTTCTATGGTAGGGATGGTTCTGTAAAATGGTATATGCACGGTATAACTGCTCCGCTAATAGGATCCGAACCATACCATGGGGCAGTGTTAGTGAAGATAAGCGAATCAGTTGATCCGATTGATTTTTGAATTGTGGATCAAGCCCATCTGCTCCTCCGATAATAATAGCGATATCATGTCCATCTTGTTGCCAGCGCTTAACATTATCGGCTAAATCCCTCGTTGTAAGATCTTTACCATGTTCGTCTAAAGCAATGATTCGAGCGTTTTTAGGAATCGCCGCTTGAATACGTATCGCTTCTGCTGTCATGGCAGATTCCGCCGAACGATTATTATTGCGTTCAATCGGTTTTAATTCTTTGATGGAAAAATGCCATTCAGCGGGCATTCGTTTTACATATTCTTTAATGCCGTTCTCTATCCAATTGGGCATTTTATGCCCAACAGCAATAACAGTAATTTGCATAATAGTTTTGTTTATGGTTTTAAAGCTGCTTTTACTGTTTCAAGATCAATGGCATTTCCACCCCAGATTTCTTCTAAACGGTAATAATTACGAATAGCTGGCTGCATAATATGTACAATGATACTCCCTAGATCAACAAGAACCCATTCCCCCGTATCTTCACCTTCTATACTTGTGACAGTCCCACCTGCTTCTCGGATTTTATCTCGCACAGAAGCGGCAAGGGCTTTAGTTTGGCGGTTGGAATTTCCGCTAGCGATGATAATACGTTCAAAAAGGCTGGTTAATTGAGTTGTATCAAAAACAACGATGTCTATTGCTTTCACGTCTTCGAGAGCATCGACAGCCAAAGCTTGTAAAACGTTGATGTTATTCATGATTTAGTTCCTGTAAAGGTTATGTTTATAAATATAATCAATGACGGCCGATGGAATTAATGACGGTGGCGTCTTATTTTGTTTGAAAGCGTTACGTATTTCTGTTGCAGAAATATCCAATTGCAAAAAGTCATCTATCAAAATTTTTCCGGCAGGGGCTGTCATTAGTTCCTGAGCGGTGGCGATCCGAGGAAGAATGATATTGGCAACCTCTGGCGAAAGGTTTTCTAACGGTTTAGGAAAACCCGCTCGAGTTGAAATCGCAAAATGGGTTAGATCAAATAGTTTTTGCCATTTATACCACGTATGCAATCGATGTAGTTGGTCTGCTCCTATTAGAAAAATTAAAGGGGTTGATTTTCCGAGTTCATTGCGAATATTAACCAAAGTATCGTAGGAGTAAGTTGCTCCTGAACGCTGAATCTCCTGACAGTCAATTGAAACGGTAAGTCCTAAATGACTGAAAGCGCATTTGAGCATAGCAACACGATGGTTAGCTGAGGCAGAGAGAGGCGATTTCTGCCATGGATTTCCTGTTGGAATTAAGCGCAATATATTCGTATCAAAGAGTCGACAGAAATGTTGACCAAGTTCAACATGCCCTGTGTGGACCGGATCAAAACTACCACCAAGTAGCAGTGTACATTTCTGCGTCAATTTAAACCTATATTTGTTTGAATGATATGCGCTAGTATGTATTAATTAGCCATTTCTCAGGACTTTAATGCACGCCAACCAATATCCGTTCGAAATTGTGCGCCTTCAAATTGAATCGCTTGAACGAGTGAATAGGCTCGTTTTTGGGCAGCGCGTATCGTATCAGCTAAACCAACAGCGCATAGTACTCGTCCACCGGATGTTAATAAATGCTTGTTAGGATCGATTTTTGTTCCGGCATGAAATACTTTTCCATCTTCTGACGCTTCAGGGATACCCGTGATCATATCACCTTTTTTAGGATTATCAGGATAGCCTGTTGCTGCCATAACAATACCTAGTGCAACTCGTTGATCCCAATCTAATTTGATTTGATCAAGGGTGCCATTAACACCATGTTCAAGTATAGTAGTAAGATCACTTTTCAATCGAAACATGATGGGTTGTGTTTCAGGATCTCCCATGCGGCAATTGAATTCTAATGTTTTAGGATTTCCATTTTTATCAATCATTAACCCAGCATAAAGAAAACCCGTAAAAGGATGTCCTTCATGACGCATTCCTTCAACAGTTGGGACGATAATTTCGTTAAGGATTTTGGTATGTAATGCTGGGGTTACAATGGGAGCCGGAGAATAAGCGCCCATTCCGCCAGTGTTTGGGCCTTCATCGTTATTTTTCAATCGCTTATGATCTTGGCTTGTTGCTAATGGCAAGATATTTTTACCATCGACAAGAACAATAAAACTAGCTTCCTCTCCTTCAAGAAAGTCTTCAATAACAACACGTGAACCAGCGTTACCAAATTTATTGCTAGATAACATCATGTCAATGGCGTCGTGAGCCTGTTTTAGAGAAGTCGCAACAATGACACCTTTTCCGGCAGCCAATCCATCTGCTTTAATAACGATGGGAACACCTTTTTTATCAATATACTGATGAGCTTGTTCTAAATGAGTGAATGTTTGGTAGTCTGCTGTAGGGATATTGTGCCGTTTCATGAAAGCTTTAGCAAAATCTTTAGAACTTTCTAATTGAGCGGCTTCTTTTGTAGGACCAAATATTTTTAATCCCTGAGCGCGAAATGTATTAACAATTCCATCTGCTAATGGGGCTTCAGGACCAACAACAGTTAGTGCAATATCGTTTTGTTTTGCAAAATCAGCGAGTAAATCAGTTCCAGAAATGGAGATATTTTCTAATTTATTCTCCATTGCTGTACCGCCATTGCCAGGGGCAACGAATACTTTTGATACGCGGTCTGATTGCGCGAGTTTCCATGCTAAAGCATGTTCACGACCGCCAGAACCAATCACAAGAATCTTCATTGATATTCATTCCTAAAGGAAAGGGGGATTATGGCTTATTTATTCTTCACCATTATCGATGACAGCATTGGTATAGACTTCTTGGACATCATCTAGGTCTTCTAATGCATCTAAAAGCTTTTGCATTTTTTCCGCTGCTTCTCCCGTGAATTCAGTTTCACTTTCTGGTTTCATAATCACTTCAGCGACTTCTGGGGTAAAACCCGCCGCTTCAATGGCTTCTTTGACTGAAACGAAGTTATTAGGTTCACAAATGACTTCAATGCCACCTTCATCGTCGGTAATGACATCTTCCGCACCGGCTTCTAAGGCAACGTCCATTAATGCTTCTTCATCTGTTCCAGGAGCAAATAAGAGTTGACCACAATGCTTAAATTGAAAGGCCACAGATCCTGTTGTTCCCATATTGCCGCCATATTTTGTGAATGCGTGACGGACATCCGCTACTGTTCTAACTCGATTATCTGTTAAGCAGTCAACAATGATTGCTGCACCATTAATGCCATAGCCTTCATAGCGAACTTCTTCGTAATTCACGCCGTCTAAGGTACCCGTTCCGCGAGCAATAGCACGTTTTACATTTTCTTTTGGCATGTTTGCGGCAAAAGCTTTATCTGCTGCCAAACGTAGGCGGGGATTACTATCAATGTCGCCACCTCCCATACGAGCGGCAACTGTGATTTCTTTAATTAAGCGAGTCCAGATTTTTCCTCGTTTTGCATCTGCTGCTGCTTTTTTATGCTTAATATTAGCCCATTTACTGTGTCCGGACATGTTCTTCTTTCCATGAAAAGTTAACTCGAATAACCTACGATTCTAACATAAATCAAAGGGGTTTTCGTTGGCGACAATAGCGTTTCTCTCATGCTAGAAAATAGGATTTTATTGTCGAAATAAATCTTATTCCTATTTTAGTTTTTCATGACAAGGCAAAAAACAATTAATTTTCGGTAGTTTGAGAGCGTAATCCTTTGGGAAGACTAAAAGAGAGAGTCTCTGGTATTCCAGTTTGTTCAATGATCTCGTTATAGCCATAGTTTGCCAATAAAGTAATAATTTCTTGTACAAGAATTTCAGGGGCTGATGCGCCTGCTGTAATACCAATGCAAGTATGTGGTTTTAACCAATCCAGATGAATTTGAGAAGCATTATCGACCATATATGCTGTTGCTCCATTTTTTTCAGCCATTTCTCTTAAACGATTGGTATTGGAACTATTTGCACTGCCAACAACTAAAATCAAACTGGTTTGTTGTGCGAGTTGACGAACGGCTTCTTGTCGATTGGTTGTTGCATAACAGATATCTGCTTTTCGAGGGGCTGAAATAGCGGGCCAGCGTTTTTTCAAAGCATCAATGATTGTGGCTGTATCGTCGATAGATAGTGTGGTTTGTGAAACATATGCGATTTTTTGAGGATTGGAAATCGCCAAATGTTTTATATCATCAATGCTACTAATTAAGTGCATACCAGATGATGATTGTCCCATGGTTCCTTCGACTTCTGGATGACCTTTATGACCAATGACGATGACTTCATAATGATCATGACGTTTTCTAATCACTTCAGAATGCACTTTTGTGACCAATGGACAAGTCGCATCAAATAACGTAAGGTTTCTTTTTTCAGCATCGGCTCGAATAGCTTGAGAAACACCATGTGCCGAGAAGATTAAAACGCTTCCTGATGGGACTTCATTTAAATCTTCGATAAAGATCGCGCCCTTTTTTTTAAGGTTTTCGACAACATAAGTATTGTGAACAATTTCATGTCTGACATAAATAGGGCGTCCGAATTGAATAAGTGCTTGTTCGACGGTTTCAATGGCGCGTTTAACGCCAGCACAAAAACCGCGTGGTTGAGCAAGAATGAGCTTCATATGGAAAATCGGAAAAATTCGGTACAATACTATAGTAGAATAACTTTTTTCAAAAAATAGTCTTTTTAACAGAACGACATTATAGAACCATTTGTTATGGCAATTACTGATTGGCCAACCGATGATCGTCCTCGGGAAAAATTGCTGATTCGCGGGGCAGCCGCATTAACGGATGCTGAACTTTTAGCGATATTTTTACGGACAGGCGTCCGAGGGAAAAGTGCGGTGCAATTAGGGCGCGATATTGTGGCGCACTTTGGCTCTTTTTCGGCATTGTTAACGGCCACAAAAGATGATTTAAGGGCCATTAAAGGGATGGGGCCCGCCAAAATAACGCTGCTTTCGGCAATTATGGAAATTTCAAAACGTCTTTTGTCAGAAGAACTCAAAAATAAAGGGGTTACCCTGACGACGTCAAATCATGTCAAACAATATTTGCAGTTACATTTTCATAATAGGAAATATGAGGCATTTGTTGTTCTCTTTTTAGATGCAAGCAATCATTTAATTGTCGAAAAAGAACTATTTAGAGGGACATTAACTCGAGCAAGTATTTATCCGCGAGAAGTTGTAAAAGAAGCCTTGTCGCTTAATGCGGCTAGTGTCATTTTATCTCATAATCACCCATCGGGTTTACCGATTCCAAGCCAAGCAGATATTGATTTAACGCATCAATTAAAAGAGGCATTGCAGTTAGTTGATGTTATGGTCCTCGATCATATTGTGATCGCAGGAAACAGTTCCTGTTCTTTTGTGGAACAGGGACTGCTTTAAATGAGCGATTAATTAGGCTTCAAGAATTTCAATCTCAAAGATTAAGTCAGCATTAGGTGGAATAACGCCACCAATACCATTGGGGCCATATCCAAGATGACTTGGAATGTAGATAGTGCGTCTACCACCTTCTTTCATGCCTCTAACGCCTAAATCCCAACCTCTGATCACATATCCTCTGTTAAATGGATAAGTGAAAGGGCGATCATGCGTACGGCTACTATCGAATTGCTTACCCTTTGATCCGTCTTCATTTTTCAACCATCCTGTGTAATGCACTTTAATAAAAGAAGAACCGCGACCGACTTCTGTGCCTGTTCCGATGACATGATCAATATATTGAATGCCATCTGTTGTTGTTTTTAGTTCGTCCATCATCAAAATCTCCAGAAAAGGAAAACAGCCTACAATAGTACCACTAGAATTAAAATATATCAGGCAGCGTTATCATCAGTGCTTGTGATATTTAAAAAAAGGAAAAGGCGTTATGGCAATTGGATTAATGATCATTGGAGATGAAATTCTGTCAGGCAAATATCTTGATAAGCATTTTACCCGTGTTATTGAAATATTAGCAGAAAGAGGAATGAAGCTTGATTGGGCGCGCTATTTAGGAGATGATCCTATCCGTATTACGGAGACGCTTAAGGAAACGTATCGTTCGGGCGATATTGTATTTTGTTGCGGGGGCATTGGGTCAACGCCAGATGATTATACGCGTGCATGTGCGGCAAAAGCATTTTCTCGTCCACTTGTTATGCATCCTGATGCTAGAAAGGAAATTGATAAGCGTATTCGTGAAATCGCTACCGATCCAGCACATCCTGATTATGAAACCCCTGAAAATATTCGTCGACTAAAAATGGGGGAGTTTCCTATTGGGTCTGCCATTATTCCTAATCCAATTAATCATTTTCCTGGATTTTCTTTTGGAACGCATTATTTTGTGCCTGGATTTCCACAAATGGCTCATCCCATGATTGCATGGGCATTAGATACGTATCATAAAGATCTTTTTCATTTAACAGAAGAGGCCGAGCTTGCTGTTAATGTTCCAGGCATGATGGAAGCAAGGTTGACACCCTTAATGGAGAAAATCACAAAAGATTTCCCTTTAATCAAATTATTTAGTTTGCCGCATATTGGTCCAAAACGTTCAGATAATTATATTGAGGTTGGTGTAAAAGGTAAGCAAGAATATTTGCAACCTGCTTTTGATGTTTTATTAGAGGGCTTGAATCGTATGGGGGCTTATTATGTACAAAAAGAGGCGCACTAAGCGCTTAAAAGTGGTGCGCATGCACTATGTTTGTGCGTAATGGTGGACTAAATGCATCATTATGGCATATGCTTTGGGACAAATATTAGAAAAGTTCTTTGGTTTTTTCTAAAGAATAAAAAATTTGAATATTGGCATGAAAAGTGCTTGTTAAAGATTTAGATTTTCTCGATGGTCGTAGCCATCCAACAATTGCCCCAAATTTTTCGCCAAGTGGGAAGGAATAAAAAGGAGAGAGGTATGTCAAAGTCTGCAGCAGACGTATTGAGCATGATCAAAGAAAATGAAGCCAAATTTGTTGATCTTCGTTTCACAGATACTCGTGGTAAAGAGCAGCATGTTAGTGTGCCTGTTTCTGCATTTGATCTGGATAAGTTTGAAGAAGGTCATGCTTTTGATGGTTCATCCATTGCGGGTTGGAAGGGAATTGAAGCATCAGACATGCTTTTGCTCCCTGATCCTGAAACGGCTAATATTGATCCATTTATGGAAGATGTTACCGTCTTTATGCAGTGTGATGTGATTGAGCCATCTGACGGTAAAGGCTATGATCGTGATCCACGTTCTATTGCTAAACGAGCAGAAGCGCATTTGAAATCTTCTGGAATTGGGGATACTGCGTTTTTTGGACCGGAATTGGAATTCTTTGTTTTTGACAGCATTCGCTGGGGCGATGATATGTCTGGCTGTTTTGTCAAAATTGAATCAGAAGAAGCGCCTTGGTCAGCTAGCGCTGTCATTGAGGGGGGTAATTCGGGGCATCGTCCAAGAGTTAAAGGGGGATATTTCCCTGTTCCACCTATTGATAGTTTTCAGGATATGCGTTCTGAAATGTGTTTGTTGTTGGAACAGATGGGTATTCCTGTTGAAGTGCATCATCATGAAGTGGCAGGTGCCGGTCAAAATGAAATTGGGACAAAATTTTCGACATTGACTCGTCGTGCAGACTGGACGCAGGTTCAAAAATATATTGTCTGGAATGTTGCGCATGCTTATGGTAAAACAGCGACTTTTATGCCAAAGCCTGTAGTAGGTGACAATGGAACGGGGATGCATGTTCATCAGTCTATTTGGAAAGATGGGCAAAATCTTTTTGCCGGTGATGGCTATGCAGGATTATCTGATTTAGCTTTGTATTATATTGGCGGGGTGATTAAGCATGCTCGTGCCTTGAATGCGATTACTAATCCAAGTACGAATTCCTATAAACGCTTAGTTCCAGGTTTTGAAGCACCGGTTAAATTAGCATATTCTGCACGTAATCGTTCTGCATCAATTCGTATTCCGCATGTGGCTAATCCAAAAGCTCGACGTATTGAAACGCGTTTTCCCGATCCAACCGCTAATCCTTACTTGTGTTTCTCTGCATTGTTAATGGCAGGGCTTGATGGTATCCAGAATAAAATTCATCCAGGGGAAGCGGCAACCAAGGATTTATATCACCTTCCTCCTGAAGAAGATGCATTAGTTCCAACAGTCTGTTCTTCTTTGGATCAAGCTTTGGAATCGCTTGATAAGGATCGTGAATTTTTAACTCGAGGTGGTGTTTTTAGTAATGATTTGATTGATGCTTATATTGAATTGAAAATGCAGGAAGTTACCCGACTGCGGATGACAACTCATCCTGTGGAATTTGATATGTATTATTCACTGTAATCAAATCTATCCTATTTGTAGGAAAGTAGATTATTTCAACGAAGGCGGAAATGGCATCATTTTCGCCTTTTTTATCAAAGAAAGTGTCATGGAAAATTTCAGTGGACTTGAATTGTTATCGTCTGCAGTCATCATTTTAGATAAAGATGGGCATATTCAATATGTTAATTCTGCTGCAGAAGATATGCTCGAAATTTCATTAAAGGGCTTGAAAAAACATCAGCTTTGGCAGGTATTTTTAAATGGAGATGAGCTGGAAAAAATTTGCGCTGATGTCATTCGACAGGAAACCGTTGAAATTAGACAAGATATTATTCTTCATCGATTAGCCAATAAACCGCTAGCCGTGCATGCCATTGTTAAGACGATTGACATGCCGTTTGCAGGGGTTCTTATTGAAATGCGTGGAAATGTTCAACGAATTCGGCAAGATCGAGAAAATCGTCTTGTGAATCAAAATCAAGCCAATATGGAAATGATTCGTAATCTTGCTCATGAAATTAAGAATCCATTGGGAGGCATTAAAGGGGCCGCTCAGTTGCTTGAATTGGTCATTCCAGATGAACATCTTGAAGAACTTCAAGAATATACACAGGTCATTATCAAAGAAACCGATCGTTTACAAAAGTTAGTTGATCGTATGCTAATTTCTCATAAACGAGCTCATGTTGTAAATGATGTCAATATTCATGAAGTGTGTGAACGGGTGCGTCGCATTGTGTTGGCAGAATTTCCCAAGGGATTGGAGATAAAACGAGATTATGATTTATCGTTGCCAGAAATTAGAGGAGATAAAGAGCAATTGATCCAAGCTGTATTAAATATTGCAGAAAATGCGGCTCATGTGCTTAAACCGCAGATAAAAACGGGTCAAGCAAAATTGATATTTAAAACACGTGTATCAAGAAAAGTGACGATCGCTGGACGCTATTATAAATTGGCATTGAATTTGCATATTATTGACAATGGTCCAGGGATACCTCCTGAAATGATAGAAACGATATTTTTTCCACTGGTCTCTGGCAGAGAAGGGGGAAGTGGTCTTGGACTTGCACTATCTCAAACATTGATACAAAAGCATGATGGTCTTATCGAGTGTGATAGTGTTCCGGGTAAAACAGAATTTTTGATACGGTTGCCACTAAAGCAAGCATAAAATTCATTTTAAATGGAAGAAATATGGAACCGGTCTGGATTGTTGATGATGATGAGTCTATTCGCTGGGTACTTGAAAGAGCACTGACGCGTGAAAATATTTTGTTAAGAACCTTTGCTAATGCTGGTGAGGTATTAGAAGCATTTAAGGTCGGGCATCCTCAAGTACTTGTTTCTGATATTCGAATGCCTGGTACATCTGGCTTAAAATTATTAGAACAAGCCAAAAAACATTTTCCAGAAATGCCGATTATTATTATGACGGCATTTTCGGATTTAGATTCAGCAGTGTCCGCTTTTCAAGGGGGTGCATTTGAATATTTAACTAAACCCTTTGATCTTGGGAAAGCAATTGATCTAATTAAAAGGGCATTGCAAGAAAGTGAGGCCACAAACGAAAATGAGCGTTCAGAATCAAAAGTTCCCGATATTATTGGGCAGGCACCTGCGATGCAAAGCGTTTTTCGTGCAATTGGCAAGTTGTCACATTCTAATGCCACGGTTTTAGTAACAGGGGAGTCGGGTTCTGGCAAAGAGCTGGTTGCTCGAGCGCTTCATCGAAATAGTCCTCGTGCGATGAAGCCTTTTATTGCATTAAATATGGCGGCAATACCCAGAGATCTGATGGAGTCAGAATTATTCGGTCATGAAAAAGGTGCATTTACGGGCGCTCAAACTATGCGTCGAGGACGTTTTGAACAGGCTGAAGGTGGAACGTTATTTCTTGACGAAATCGGTGATATGCCACTTGATATGCAGACACGACTTTTACGAGTTTTGTCTGATGGTCATTTTTATCGTGTTGGCGGCAATCAATCTGTCAAAGCCAATGTTCGTGTAATTGCTGCAACTCATCAAAATCTTGAAAAATTGGTTGAAAAAGGCGCATTTCGAGAAGATTTGTTCCATCGGTTGAATGTTATTCGTTTAAGAATTCCACCACTAAGAGAACGCGCAGAAGATATTCCGGTTCTTGCGCGTTATTTTTTAAAGCAAAGTGCCGAGCAGATGGGGGTTGAACCCAAAAGATTATCAGATGCTGCTGCTGCATTTTTATCTCAATGTCGATTAACGGGTAATGTTCGTCAGTTAGAAAATATTTGTTATTGGTTTACCGTTATGGTAGCGGGGCAAATTATTGAAGTTAAGGATATGCCGACAGATTTGCTCGAAGAACAAGGCAGTATTGGACAGAAAATCGATCAAAAAATCATTAGTAATGCATCATTAGGTTCTAAAAATAATGCATGTTATGAAAAAGAAACGACAATTGCTCAGCCGATTTCGTGGGAAGTATTACTAGAAAATACAGTCACTGATCTGTTTAATCAAGGACATAGCCATCTTATGGACACTGTCGGTCACCAATTTGAACGCATTATGATTCAAGCGGCATTAAAGCATACCCATGGACGTAAAAATGAAGCCGCTGTATTGTTAGGCATTGGAAGGAACACGATTGCACGGAAAATGCATGAATTAGAAATTGATAGTAACAATTGATGAGGATTGTGATATCCGTTCATATAGCGAAAGCATTTTTTATCAAAATGCCCCGTAAAACCCTGTCCTTCAGGACGGGGATATAAGGGGGCGGACAGCCTTGCTGTCCTAATCAGGCGTATTCTGCTGTTCGATGTATTGCCGGATCATCGAAATAGGAGCGCTGCCACAGCTGCCAGCGAAATAAGATCGTGACCATAAAGAAGTGCCTGATTGAAGAATAATACCAGCTTCTGATAAAACGGCAGGAACTTCCTTTAAGCCTGTTAACCAAGTTGGATATAGCAATCTTTGGCGGATAATGTACCAGTAGAAGGACATCGTCTTCTTCACCGTTCAATCCAACCCAATTCAGCGACACCAGACTGGCGAATTTCCTGCCAGTTTGGAAAAAAGAATCCCCTTGGCTGAAAGACTGCCGCAGCCAAGTCCTCCAGCAGAGCCTGAAAGACCTTGAATCAGCCTACAAAAACTTCTTTGCTAAGAGAACTAATTTTCCTCAGTTCAAGCGTAAAAGTGGCAGGAATAGCTTTCGCTACCCACAAGGCATCAAACTCGAAGAACAGAACAACCGGCTATACCTGCCGAAACTTGGGTGGATACGCTACCGGAAAAGCCAAGCCATCTCCGGTAAAATCAAAAACGTCACTGTCAGCCAGAGAACCGGAAAATGGTATGTCTCTATCCAGACAGAACAAGAAACCACCAATCCATTGCCGACAGCACAAACTGCTGTCGGTATCGACATGGGCATAGCTCGCTTTGCCACATTGAGTAACGGCAGCTACTATGAGCCATCCAACAGCTTCCGACATCATCAGAAAACGCTACGCAAAGCACAGCAAGCGATGAGCCGTAAACAAAAATTCAGCAGCAATTGGCAAAAAGCCAAAACCAAAGTCCAGAAAATCCACAATTGTATTGCCGATATCCGAAAAAACTCCCTGCATAAAATCAGCACCGCCATCAGCAAAAGCCATGCCATAGTCTATATCGAAGACCTGCAGATAAAAAACATGTCCAAATCGGCATCAGAGACAAAAGAAACACCTGGTAGAAACATCAGCGCCAAGTCAGGACTGAACAAATCCATCCTGGATCAAGGCTGGAATGAATTCAGACGGCAACTCAAATACAAACTGGCATGGAACGGCGGGATACTCATAACCGTTCCACCCAAAAACACCAGCCGTACCTGTCCGGAATGCGGCTATATATCGGCGGAGAACCGTCAGACGCAAGCTGGGTTCAGATGCATGTCATGTGGCTTTGAGGAAAATGCCGACTTAGTTGGCGCAATCAACATACTAAGGGCGGGACACGCCCTGATAGCCTGTGAAGTGAACGGCGCGGTAATGCCGTCAGCAGCAGGAACCCACCGAAGAGACCAGAGCACTCGTCTCTGGCTCAGTAGGAATCTCCTTGCTTTAGAGGGGAGGATGTCAATTTACGGATAATAATTTGCTCATAATCTCGTTTTATCGAAATATGTCTAGTCCTTTTACTTCAAGATAAAGGGATCAGTTATGCCAATATAGCGATTGGATGAATGAATATCAATTGATATAGTATGGACATTGATGTGAAAACTCGAAGATTATGGTGTTTCTAAAGAGAATAGTTATTTTTGTCATTTTAAGTTTGCTAATTGCATTTAGTGTTCCTGCATTCGCAGAATATATGATTGGCATATTAGCGACAGATTTAAAAACACATTCGATTGATAAGAATGTCTTATCGACTTATCCATTGAAAAATCATCATCGTAAGACCGTTACTTTAGCATTTACGGGGGATATTATGATGGGGACAAATTATCCGGATAAAAGATATTTGATGGATAATGGTGGTAAAAAGTTGTTTAAAGATGTTTCTCCCATTCTGAGTCGAGTTGATGCTGCTTTTGGTAATCTTGAAGGCGTGTTAATGGATCATGGTGGAGACGTTAAAAAATGCAAAAATCCTGATCTTTGCTTTGCCTTTCGTACTCCTATTCATTATGTGACCAATCTTGTTCGTGCGGGGTTTGATGCCGTGTCTATTGCCAATAATCATGCTAATGATTTTGGATTGGTAGGCAGATTATCCACAATGGCAGTTCTTCAAAAAGCAGGAATTGCTTATGCGGGGCAAGAAGATTATGCTGAAACCGCTATTTTCGAAAGAAATGGAACGACTTATGGTTTCGCCGCATTTGGTCATAATAAAGGAACGGTTCGTATTCAAAATATTGTAAAGGCACAGCAGCTTATTCGATACTTAAAAGAAAAAGCAGATCTTGTTGTTATTTCATTTCATGGTGGCGCTGAAGGGCGAGGTGCGGATCATGTCACCGGAAAAACTGAAATTTTTTTAGAAGAAGATCGTGGTAATGTCAAAGCGTTTGCTCGTGCATGCATTGATGCTGGTGCTGATATTGTTTATGGACATGGTCCTCATTTATCTCGAGCAATAGAACTTTATAAGAATCATTTGATTGCGTATAGCTTGGGTAATTTTTGTACGCCATATCGTATTAGTCTGGCAGGGCCTCTTGCTCATGCGCCAATCCTTGAAGTAACGTTAGATCGAACAAATGGAACATTTGTCAGGGGAAAAATCCATTCATTTGTCCAATTAAAAGGAGTCGGACCTCGTAAAGAAATGACGCATCATGTGTCAGATCGAATACGTATACTGACCCAAATCGATTTTCCAGATACAAACCTTATGATTTCAAATGATGGAAAAATTGAGCCGTTGATTTCTTCTCCTGCCAATCAACAAGAGACTTCTATTGAGTCTGATTACCAGTATTTAGATCTCTTTCGTGGATTTCAGTTTCGATGAAACTTTTTAGAGACAGAAAACTTGTCTTGGCGTACAAATAGCTCCCAGTTGAAAATTCTATCAATTATTCAAGAATTGGAAGGGTTTTAGGGGAAATCTTAAAAAAGAAGCATTTTGTTACAAAATAAATGCTAAATAGATAAAATTACATGAAAATAAGTCATTTTTTCAAACTTTAATTTTTGACATTTAGTTTAGATTCCCTTAAAGTTTAATTCTGTCAGTAGATTGGGATTAAAATGTTATTAGGTTGGAAAACATTACTACGTGCTGTTTTTTTGACAGCAGCTGCTGCAACAGTAATGTTTGCACCAGCGTATGCAGCTCGAAGAGCGAATCATAATATTCCATCTGTATCTAAACCGTTGGTTAAAAAGACGGTGAAAATGGCAGAACCTGCAAAGAAAAGCAAGTCTACAAAGCATAGTGTCAAAGAGAATATCAAAGATTATCGGAATGCCAGCGAAAAAAGGAAGCCATTAAAAGATAAAAAGCATTCTAGAAAAAATACAGAACAAGAGACACAAGATATACAGCATCGTGAACGTAAGCGTAGACCATCGACCTCAAATAAGGAAGAGCGCCATAATACTCGTAGTAGAAATCAAAGAAGAATGAGTCGTTCAAGTCCCTTAAAAAGGAAATATGTTGATGATATGGTTGAGCATGTTGTTGGGAAAAAGTCTCATGGGTATACGCAACGTGCCACGGATATCGCGATGACGGCTATGTCGCTTATTGGAACGCCGTATCGTTATGGCGGAAATGATCCACTAACAGGGCTAGATTGTAGCGGTTTTGTGCGTCATGTGTATAAGGAGACGTTGGGAACAAGTCTTCCGAGGACGGCAGCAGAAATGAGTCAGGTTGGACAATGGGTGAGTCGAGATGAATTAAAGCCAGGTGATCTGGTTTTTTATAATACGATGCGACGAAGCAATTCTCATGTTGGGATTTATTTAGGGGATGATAAATTTATTCATTCTCCGAGGACAGGGCAACATGTTCGTATTGATAATATGAATGAGAGTTATTGGCGTGGTCGGTTTAATGGGGCTCGCCGTGTTATCCGGGGTGAAGGTATTGATAAAAAGGTGTTTTCTCCTTATAGCCAAAATGCGGATACTGCCCCAGATACTTATGATTATGATACGCCAGATCGCCAAGAAGAAAAAAATAGACGGCGGTTTACAAAAAGTCGTCAGAATTTGAAAATAAAATCCCAAGAGACTGAAAGCAAGAGGCCCCGTTCAAAGCAAGCCGTTACTGATCGTGAGGGATTGCAACATACTCAGCAGTCTCGGCGTAGGAGATTAAATCATTCCAATAAAGAATCGTCTTATCATAAAAACACTTCGACAGCAGAAATAAAAAAGGGTTCTCGTTCTAAGTTACATGAAAAAGCGAAATATAGCGAAATAGCAGGCCAAAAGCAGATTCTTCGCAAAGGTAAAGATACTCAGATTCTTAAAAATAAAGAAGATCGATCCTTAAGAAGAGCGGAACGAAAAACGACAAAGCCTGCGCAACACGTAGATAAGCCTACTAAAATAGATAAAACATCTGCTCTAAAAGAAAGAAAAAGTTCGAAATCATCAAAAAAAATGCCATTGAAATCTGGTAAAAAACACTGACGTAGTGTTTGATGGCATTTCAGAATATTTATACAGAAGCAACAATCGATAGTGCGATAGCTTGTGCAGCCTCAATTCCATCTATTGCCGAAGAGAGAATACCGCCTGCATATCCAGCACCTTCACCTGCAGGGTATAATCCTTTTATTGAAACGCTTTCAAAACTTTTACGGTCACGAATTATGCGGACAGGAGATGATGTGCGTGTTTCTGTTCCTGTTAATATGGCGTCTTCCATTGAAAATCCAGGGATTGAGCGTTCAAAGGCTAAAATAGCTTCACGTAGTGCTGTAATTGCAAAATCAGGCAAGGCATCTATTAAATTACATGGTGTAACACCAGGTTGATAAGAGGGAATGACTTTGCCTAGTTTTGTTGAAGGTTTTCCTTTTAGGAAGTCACCGACTCGTTGACAAGGCGCATTATAATTATTTCCACCTAGTTCAAAGGCTTTCTTTTCAAGATCACGTTGAAAGTCAATGCCTGCTAAAGGATGATTTTTGGGAAAATCATCAGGCGTAACATTGACAACAATGGCGGCATTAGCATTGCGTTCATTACGTGAGTATTGGCTCATTCCATTTGTGACTAAACGTCCCGGTTCAGAAGCGGCTGCAACGACAGTTCCACCAGGACACATACAAAAACTATATACGGTTCTTCCATTTTTACAGTGGTGTACCAGTTTGTAATCCGCAGATCCTAATAAAGGGTTTCCTGCATTAGGTCCTAAGCGACATGAATCAATAAGGGATTGAGGATGTTCAATTCGAAAGCCAACAGAAAAAGGTTTCGCTTCCATGGAAACCCCACATCTATATAACATTTCAAAGGTATCTCGTGCACTGTGTCCTGGCGCGATCAGTACATGGTCTGATAAAAGTGTTTGGTTGTTATTAAGGACAATGCCTGTAATACGATTATTTTGAATCAGTAAGTCATCAACCCGGCGATTAAAATAGAAAGTGCCCCCTAGCGATATAATTTCTTTGCGTAATCGCTCAACCATTTGTACTAATTTAAAGGTTCCGATGTGTGGTTTTCCCAAGTAGAGAATTTCTTCTGGAGCGCCAGCTTTTACAAATTCTTCCAGAACTTTTCGGCCATAATGATTCGGATCGCGGATTTGTGTATGTAATTTGCCATCAGAAAATGTACCAGCCCCTCCTTCACCAAACTGTACATTAGATTCAGGATTTAAGACGCGTTGGCGCCAAAATCCAAATGTATCTTGTGTTCGTTCACGAACGGGTTTTCCTCGTTCAATAATAATAGGATTAAAACCGCTTTGTGCCAAAATTAGTGCGGCAAAAATTCCACATGGGCCAAATCCGATAATAATCGGGCGATTAAAGGCGGAATGAGGCGCTTGTGCGACGAAATGGTAGGCCATATCAGGCGCCTTTTGAATATGTGGATCTTTTTGAAATTGTGCTAACAGCGTGTCTTCATGATCAACTTCTACGTCAATGGAGTAAGAGAACATGATGGCGGATTTTTTGCGCGCATCGTAATTTCGCCGATAGACGGATAGGCGATGTAAATTTACCCGATTGATCCCTAAACGATTTAATACCGCTTGATATAACGCATTTTCATCATGATTGATGGGCAGGCGGATTTCAGTTAGGCGAAGCATAGAAATAGAAAATATAAAGAAAAATAATATTCTACCCTGAATAGCTAAAATGCTGTTCTTTAAGGAAGAGAAGAATAAAAGAGGATTGTCTCTTAAAGATTTTATCTAAACTTAAGGAATTCTAGGAAGATGACAGACAATCGCTAAAGACATTGAAAAGGCAACAAACAAGCTAAATGCATAATCAGTATTAGCTTGTTTGTTGGGAAAGATATTAATTAGTCTTCCCGACGCATATGTGGGAATAAAATAACATCACGAATATTGGCAGAATCGGTTAATAACATCATAAGACGATCAATGCCGATACCGCATCCACCCGCAGGGGGCATCCCATATTCTAATGCACGAATATAATCAGAATCATAGTACATGGCTTCTTCATCACCTGCATTTTTTGCTTCAACTTGTTTACGGAAACGAGCAGCCTGATCTTCCGGATCATTCAGTTCAGAGAAACCATTTGCTAATTCACGCCCAACAATGAATAATTCAAATCGTTCCGTGATGTCAGGATGGGCATCAGAAGCACGTGCAAGAGGCGATGTTTCAACGGGATAATCAATAATATACGTTGGATCCCATAGTTGAGACTCGGCTGTTTCCTCAAATAATGCCAATTGCATGGCACCTATTCCAGCTGTTGGCAATAAAGTGACGCCTCGTTTATTGAGTTCTGTTTTCAGAAAATCAATGTCATGTAATTGCTCTTCTGAAAATTGAGGGGCATATTTTAAAATCGCTTCATTAATGGTTAAGCGTTGGAATGGTTTTGACAGATCTAATTCGCGTCCCTGATAAGAAATCTGAGCGGTTCCAAATGTATCAATGACAGCTTGTCTAATCAAATTTTCGGTGAAATCCATTTGCCATTTATAATCCACATAAGCTGCATAGAATTCCATCATCGTAAATTCTGGATTGTGGCGTGGAGAAATTCCTTCATTTCGAAAATTACGGTTGAGTTCGAATACTCGTTCAAAGCCACCGACTAATAAGCGTTTTAGGTACAGTTCAGGAGCAATACGCAAAAACATTTGCATATCTAATGCATTGTGATAGGTGATAAATGGTTTAGCTGCCGCTCCGCCTGGAATAGGGTGTAGCATTGGGGTTTCGACTTCCATAAAGCCATTATTTCCCATAAATCGCCGAATAGCTGCAATCGCAGTTGTGCGAACTTTAAATGCTTTACGTGTATCCTCATTCATAATAAGGTCAACGTAGCGCTGACGGTATCTTATTTCTTGGTCAGCTAAACCATGAAATTTATCACCTAATGGACGAATGGATTTTGTGATTAAGCGGATCGTTGAAACACGTATTGTGAGTTCACCTGTTTTCGTCTTAAATAGAGTCCCTTCAGCGCCCAAAATGTCACCAATATCCCAACGCTTGAATGCATCGTGAGCATCTTTACCAATTTCATTATTAGAAAGAAAAAGCTGAATGCGTCCGTTAGCTTGTGGGCCTGAAGCATCTTGAATCGTTGCGAAAGAAGCTTTTCCCATGACACGTTTTAACATCATACGGCCCGCAACACATACTTTAACTGGATTGGATTCAAAGGCTTCATTATCCATTTCATTATAAAGCTGATGTAAATCATAAGCTTTATGGGTTGGACGGAAGTCATTGGGATAAGCGATACCAGCTTCACGCAGTGCGGCTAATTTTGCGCGACGTTCTGCAATAATTGAATTTTCATCTTGTGCAGAAGTTACAGCATCATTATTCTTGTTTTGCTTAGTCATAATAAAAAATCAGATTAGTACAATATTTAGTATTGAAGCAGAAAATTACACACCCTGTTTCAAAGATTCTGTAATGAATGCATCTAAGTCTCCGTCTAGCACTGCTTTCGTATTTCCTGTTTCATAATTTGTACGAAGGTCTTTAATGCGTGAATTATCTAATACATAAGAGCGAATTTGATGTCCCCAACCGATATCAGATTTTGAATCTTCAAGTTTTTGCTGTTCGCTCATTCGTTTACGGAGCTCTAATTCATAGAGTCGGGATTTCAGCATTTCCCAGGCATCAGCACGATTACGGTGTTGACTTCGATCGTTTTGGCATTGAACGACGATGCCGGTTGGTATATGAGTTAAGCGGACGGCAGAGTCTGTTTTGTTAATATGCTGTCCTCCTGCCCCTGAAGCACGATAGGTATCAACACGTACATCGGCAGGATTAATTTCAATATCAATGGAATCATCAACTTCAGGGTAGACAAATAAACTACTAAAAGACGTATGTCGACCATTTGCTGAATCAAAAGGAGATTTTCGAACTAAACGGTGAACACCTGTTTCTGTTCGTAGATATCCATAAGCATAATCTCCTTCCACTTTGACGGTTGCTGTTTTGATACCAGCAACATCACCTTCTGAAAGTTCAACGAGTGTTGCTTTAAATCCTTTACGTTCACAATAGCGCAAATATTGACGTAATAGCATCGATGCCCAATCTTGAGCTTCTGTTCCACCCGCTCCAGCTTGGATGTCAATAAAACAGTTGCAAGGATCCATTGGATTAGAAAACATTCTGCGAAATTCAAGTTGTTCGACTTGTTTTTGCAGATTTAATAGATCTTGTTCAATGGATAAAAGAGAATCATCGTCTTCTTCTAATTTAGAGAGCTCAAACAGCTCTTGTGCATCAGAAAGTCCTGATTTAATACTTTGAAGGGTGAGCACAACGGATTCAAGTGATTTTTTTTCTTTGTTTAAATCCTGTGCTTTTTTAGGATCATTCCAAATATCGGGTTCTTCTAATTCAGCAGTGACTTGTTCAAGTTTGTCTGATTTCGCAGCGTAGTCAAAGATACCCCCGTAAGGCAGCTTCGCGTTCGGAAAGATCCGCAATACGATTTGCAATAGAATTCAGGTGTTCGGCTTCCATAATCCAATTAAAATATAAACTTAATAAAGCAGATAATTATACCTGACACTTTCATTGCATCCCAAGCATCATACTGACAATAATGATGGGATAAAAGGATTACAAGAAAATGTTAGATGTTTTAATTGGTTATCGTTAATCTTTATTTTTTGCAAAAATAAAATTGAAATATTGGTATGAGGGTGATTGAAACATTTCTTAATGGGGTTGTTATTATAGAGCCAGTCATTCATGGGGATTTTCGTGGCTACTTCTACGAAAGCTGGAACCAAAAAACCTTTGAAAAAATGGGACTGCATTACCAGTGGGTCCAAGACAACCAATCCCAATCTAGCTACGGCACCATCAGAGGCATCCACTACCAAAAAGGAAACAAAGCCCAAGCCAAACTCGTCAGAGTCATCAAAGGTCGCGTACTCGACATCGCCGTTGACCTCAGAAAAGGCTCAGCCACCTATGGAAAACACATCGCCGTAGAACTCACTGAAACCAACCACAAACAACTACTAATTCCCAGAGGCTTTGGTCATGGCTTCTCCGTACTCAGTGAAAGCGCCATCTTCACCTACAAATGCGACAACGACTACGTACCAGAAAGCGAAGGCAGCGTCAATGCCCTCGATTTAACCCTTGCCATCAACTGGCAAATTCCTAAAGACAAAATCATTCAATCGGCGAAAGACCAAAAAGCCCCAAGCTTTCAACAATACAACCAAGCGCCTGACTTTATCGAAACCAAATAAAGCCAAAGCAAAACAAACGCCATTAAAACGAGAAACCATCCATGAACACCAACACCTCCAAAAACCTCCTCATCACCGGCAGTCGAGGGCAACTCGGCAGCGAACTCAAAAATCAATTGGGAGAAGCGCCTAACATCCACTACACCGATCGAGAAGAACTCGACATCACCGATGAAAAAGCCGTCAAAGCCTACATCGCCCAACACCCAATCGACATCGTCATCAACTGCGCCGCCTATACCGCCGTAGACAAAGCCGAAGACGAACCGGAACTTGCCAACACCATCAACCACATCGGAGCCGGGATACTTGCCAAACACATCCCCACCATCATCCACATCAGCACCGACTACATCTTTGATGGCACAAATAATCGTCCCTACCAACCTCAAGACATTCCTAATCCCATCTCCGTCTATGGACAAACCAAACTCGCCGGAGAAAAAGCCATCTTCGCCCATGCCAAAACCGCCCTCATCATCCGTACCGCCTGGGTCTACTCCAACTATGGTCACAACTTCGTCAAAACCATCTTAAGACTTAGCCAAACAAAAAACACCCTAAACGTCGTCTCTGACCAAATCGGCTCTCCGACCTATGCCAAAGACCTCGCCCAAGCCATCCTTCAAATTCTGCCCCAAATCCAACCCAACACCAAAATCATTGGGCACTACACCAACGAAGGCGTCTGCAGCTGGTACGACCTTGCCAAAGCCATCATCGAAGAAACCCAACAGCCCTGTCAAATCAACCCCATCATGACAACAGAATATCCCACAAAAGCCAAAAGACCTGCCTATAGCGTTTTAGACAAAACCACCCTAAAAAACCAATACCACCTCACCATTCGGCATTGGCGAGACGCCCTAAAAGACTGTCTTAAAACAAACCAACAACCCTAAAAAGAACAAAACAAACAAAACGAAATGAAATAAAAAAAACAAAACACCATGAACAACAAAAAAAACATCTTAATCACTGGCGGCGCTGGCTTTATCGGCGCCAACTTCGTGCCATACTTTGCCCAAAAATACCCCCAATACCACCTCATCAACCTCGACAAACTCACCTATGCGGGCAACCTTAACAACCTCAAAGAAACCAAAACACTCCCCAACTACACCTTCATCAAAGGTGACATCTGTGACAAAACCCTCATAGAAACCCTCTTTACCCAACACAACATCCAAGGCGTCATCCACTTCGCGGCCGAAAGCCACGTCGACAACTCCATCAAAAGCCCTCAAACCTTCATCCAAACCAACATCATCGGCACCTTCAACCTCATCGAAACCGCCCGACAACACTGGATGGAAGCCCCACACCAACCCAAACCCCAGTACCAAACCGCGCGATTCCATCACATCTCCACCGACGAAGTCTATGGCACATTAGGACAAACCGGTGCCTTCACCGAAAACACCCCCTATGCCCCCAATAGCCCTTACAGTGCCAGCAAAGCCTCATCTGACCATATCATCAGAGCCTACCATCGCACCTATGGCCTCAACACCACCACCAGCAACTGCTCCAACAACTATGGTCCTAAACAACACCCCGAAAAACTCATTCCTACCATCATCCGTCAATGCCTAAACGAAGCACCGATTCCCATCTATGGAAAAGGTACCAACATTCGAGACTGGCTCTACGTTTTAGATCACTGCAAAGCCATTGACCTCATCTACCACCAAGGCAAAAGTGGAGAAACCTACAACATCGGCACAAATAACGAAAAAACCAACCTACAAATCGCACAAACCATCTGCACAATTCTGGATCAAAAAAGACCGAGACAAAACGGACAATCCTACGTTGAACTCATCACCCATGTTGCTGACCGTCCGGGGCATGACTACCGATATGCCATTGATGCCACAAAACTGACCCAAACGCTTAATTGGCAACCGGAAGAAAGTTTTGAAGAGGGGATTTTGAAGACGGTGGAATGGTATATTGATTTTTTTAAGACGATGAATTAAATAATAATTTGGAAAGAATAATGATTATTGCAATCATACTAGCAGCGGGTAGAGGGACTCGAATTAGACAGGCAAAATGCCCAAAACAGTATATTGAAATTGAAGGCAAATCCATTCTTTGTCATACGGTTGAAAAATTCCTTGCTTGTTCTTTGATAGATCATATTGTTATTGCACTTCATCCAGATTGGATTACGTATACTGAAACACTGTTTGCAGGAATGGGAAATGGAAAGATTGTTTGTTGTACTGGTGCGGACAATCGACAAAAATCTTTATATCAAGCACTTCGTTATTGCCAAAAAGCATTATCTGCACCAGATGATACAATTATTTTATCGCATGATGCGGCTCGTCCATTTGTTAGTCTGGATATTATTAAAGCAAATATTCATGCTATGCAGCATGCACAGGCCGTTAATACGGTGATTCCTGTGACAGATACCATTATTCAATCAATTAATGGTCGGGTAATGTCTGCGACAACAGAACGTAATTGGATGTATCAAGTTCAAACTCCGCAAACATTTAGGTTAGGGCAATTCCTTAGTAGTTATCGTAAATTGAATGTTACAGCAGTAGAAAAAACAACAGATGCAATTGGGATTCTTTATCAAGATGGTATTCCTGTCTATTTGGTAAACGGAGAAAAGAAAAATTTTAAAATTACTACAGATGAGGATTTAGCTCTGGCAGAATATTGCTTAAAGCAAATATCTGATTCTAATAAATAAAGTAATGGACTGTTATCTTATTAATCTTGATAGAAGTACTGATCGGCTTTCGTTTATGCAACAGCAGATACAATATCTGCAGAAAAGAGTCATTGATGGGGACATTAATCTAATTCGTGTTCCAGCGATCGATGCTTTTAGACTTAGTAATACGGAAATAGCTGCTCATTATGATAGGCAACATTATTCCTTTAATGCTCGGTTTTTCCCAAATGTTTTGCCGCCAGGCGGCTTAACAAAAGGAGAAATTGCCTGTTTTTATAGTCATAGAGTTTGTTGGCAACAAATTGTAAATTCTGGAAAACAGTATGCTGCTGTTTTAGAAGACGATATTATTTTTTCGCGTGATGCAGATGTATTTCTTAGTGATACTTCATGGATTCCTCAGAATGCAGATATTATCAAACTTGAAGTGTTGACTAAAAAAATTATTACAGATATTAGTCCTAGATTAGTCATGAATGGCAAAGCCATTACTCGTTTTTATTCTTCAAATCTTGGAACCGCTGCTTATATTATTTCAAAAGAGGCTGCAGCTAAACTTTTGAAAATGACTGATAGATTTTATGTACCGATTGATCATGTAATGTTTGGGAGTCTTTTTCCATATTTCAGTCAATTAATCTGCTATCAAGTTGTTCCTGCTATTTGTATTCAGGATTCAGAGTTTCATGGAGATAACTGTGTTTTTAAAAGTACTATAGATAATAGAAAAGAAGCATTTTTTCACCGTATTCGGAATAAGATGGGATTAGGCATTAAAATTAAACGTGAACTCATCCGATTTGGATTGCAGGTGAAAAGTAGAGCAGGTATTCGAAAAAAAACAATTAATAGTTTTAATTCAGAAGAAGCTTTCCTTTCTAGTAATGAAATTTTTAAGGGGGGGGAATATAAGCAATCATTGGAAGATAATCAAGCTTTTGTTATTAAGCCATATTTTAAAAATAAGGCTAATGCAATTGTTTTCGTTTTAGATCGTGGATATCTAAAGCAGTTTGCTGTGATGTTGCAGTCGATTATTGAGCATGCAATATTAGAGAGTCAATATGATCTAATTGTTTTTGAGAATACCTTCACAGAACAAGATCGAATAGTACTTAAAGCAATGTGCCCTAATCACGTTAGTATTCGTTTTTTTGATATTACTAATTTCATTAAACAAAATTTTCCAGAAATACGAATTTATGGGAAATCTTGGTGGACAGAAGTCGTATGGTATAAATGTTTTATTCCTTTTTTATTGAAGGGGTATAAAAAAGCATGCTGTTTGGATGTCGATGCAATTGTTCAATATGATATTAATGAATTATTTAATGTTGATTTATTACATCGTCCGTTAGGTGCAGTTCGAGATGTTATGTCTTTTTCTATTGAAAATGAGGAAAAGGCAAAAGATAAGCAATATCAGCAAGAAATTGGATTAAAGCAATGTACTGATTATTTTAATGGCGGTATGTTGTTATTTGATCTTGAAATGTTAGATGTTGATCAATATCGTTATGATTTTCTGAAAAAATGCAAAACTAATATTTCTTTTAAATGTTTGGAACAGGATGTTTTAAATAGTATTTTTAATCAAAATGTTCGTATTCTTCCATTTAAATATAATTTTCAAGTTCAATTATCAGTAGATCAAAAATTCAAACAGTATTTTAATATACTTGAGAAGTATCCATTTGAAAGTATTCAAAAGTCTCCAAAATTTATTCATTTTTTTAGTGCAATTAAACCATGGCATTTACCTCAAGCCAAAATTAAATATTATGATTTGTTTTGGAAATATGCAGAAAAAACACCATTTTATGAAGAGTTGAAACAAGAAGCCAATAAGAATGCAAAATGGCTTGATAATCTTAAAGACCAAAAAATATCTATTCGTTTCTCATATTGGATAGGAAGATTCTTTTCAGGATTGCTGGGTAAAAATGGAGCATCTTATGAAAAGAAATGTATTAAATTAAAAGATCAATTAATTAAGATTAAAGCAATGTCTTCAATTGATAAAAATCTAGATCATGAATGATGGATTAGTAAATAAATTATCAGTATATGATGCTGCTCGTAAAGTACATCCTAATGTTTTTTCTCAATTTAAAGGTATTTACAAAGGGAAAAATGTTGCGTTGGTCGCTACAGGCCCGACTTTAAAGGAGTATTTGCCAATTAAAGGGTGTATTAATATTGGAGTTAATCGTGCTTTTCAATTTGATCAAGTAAAATTTATGTATCTGTTTTTACAAGATTTTAGTAAAGAAAATAAGAAACAGATAGAATCATTTATGGATTATGAATGCCAAAAATTTCTAGGCATTCAAGCGGATTATTATAATCCAACATGCATTGTTCCAAAGCAATTTTTAGTTAGGGAAAATGTATTTCCTTATTATGTATTACCTCCTAATAAAGAAATGCCAGAATTTGCATATGATATTAGTATTAATCCACTAGGTGATTATTGGTCAATTGTATTTTCGGCAATGCAATTTATATTATGGACACATCCTAAACGTATTTATCTAATAGGATGTGATTGTTCTAATAATGGTTATTATGATAATCATATGAATAAATTAGCTGTTGGGAATGTTTGTTATGGATGGGCTAAAATGAAAGATTTTATCCAACTTTATTATCCAGATATTGAGATTGTTTCTGTGAACCCAGTTAATTTAAAAGGATTATTCGTTGATTGGTATCAAAATACGAGTAAAGAATCAGACATTTCTAGTGGTTCATTATTTGATGATAACTTTGGAAGAATCAAGGATTTTAGGGTAAGTAAATATATTCGCTATGGAATTCTTTCAAAAATTTTATTAGGCAGTTTACGTCATAAGTACAAAGAAAAATTCAAAGAAATGGAATCTTTATATAATCTTTTGAAGAAATAATACTCTTAATGTCAATGAATAATTTCACTATTATAAGTTTTTATACGGCATATAACGAATATAAAGATATTGCCCATCATCTTGAAGAAAGTTTAAAAAGATTTAATATTGATTATAAATTAGTTCCAATAGAAAATAGAGATGCATGGGAATCGATATGTGCATATAAAGCAACATTTATCAGAGAACAATGGTTAAAATCAGACAAGCCCATTGTATGGATGGATGCTGATTCGACATTGGAACAATATCCAAAATTATTTGACAATTTAGATTGTGATTTTGCGATACATAAATTAAATGGTTGGGAATTTGTATCGGCTACTTTATATTTTGGAAAGACAGAATTAGCAGGAAAGTTATTAGATATGTGGGTTAAAAGATGTATTGCCGATCCTATCAATTGGGATCAGGTTAGCCTACATAGCGCATGGTGTGATATTAGTGCAATTTATCCATTAAGGACATCATGGTTGCCTATTGACTATTGTAGTATATTTGATGATGATAAGCTGAAGTATCCTGTAATAAAACAATGGCAAGCATCGCGTCACAATAAGACTAAGACAACATCCCCTATTAGATATAATGTTGAAGGTCTTAAAAAACGTCAAAATAATATCTTATGGCGGACTAAAGAACAATCAAATATTATTGTTCATGAAATATATCATGAAAATATCTTAAAAAATAGTGATATTTATAAATTCACTAAAGGGTTAGATATTTCTTATCCATTATTAGAGGTTGCTGCGATAGATGAAACTTTTATGAAACAATTTGCCGATGATCAATATATTGGTATGTTTCATAATCCGTATTTATTAATAGAAACTAAGAAATATTATCCCAATAAAAATATTCGGTTGACAGATTATGGAATTGAGTTTGATTTTGTTCAGACAACTTTATTAAATTGTGTATCGGGTGATTTTTTTGATTTAGATGATATTGTAAAAAGAGCTACAAGCTGTTCTAATTATGTTATTTTGATTCATTCTAATCCATCTTTTAATTGGGAGATTTTATTTAACAAATATGAATTTATATTAGATAATAGTGTATCTATTAGATTATCTAGTCAATTACAGACTCATTTTTATGGGGTGAAATTTATCAGAAAACATAAAATAACAGAGTCCGTCCTTTCTAGGGATTATTGGTATAATAAATTTATGTATTATGTTTCATTTAAACCCACATATAAGTTAAAATATAAAAAAGCGAAAAAAGAATTAGCCTATTTTAGAAAATATTTAAAAAAATAAAAGTTTTAAATATTATGATTTCTCATTCTTTTTTGTTGTAAATAAAAGAATTTCCCTTTTAATTTTGTTTTTCCGAAGCCAAGAATAGATTGTAATTTTGCTTTTAACATTGTCCTTTTTGAAAAAGGAGTAATGCTTGCTTGGTAGAATCCATTAGGATTATTAATAATCCAACGGATGATAAATTTTTCAAATGATGTTAGATATTTATTTTCTGGAATGTTATCAACTTCTTGTAAATATTCTGTTCTAAATTGTTGTAAGAATTGTATTCGTAAATTATTTTCTAGTCGCCAGAAATTCCAATTATATTTATCAAATTTGAATTTATCTTTTATAAACCATAATTGCCGATTATCGGGATAGTTAGCCTGAAGCAGACGTTCGACTTCAGCACATTCATCACAGACACAAAATACTTTCCCTTTGCTATTGATTGAAGAAGTTTCATTATCTTGACGGTAATATAAAAATGCTTCGTCTAACAAAATAGCTCGTTTTGCATATAACCAAATTTTGAATGTAAATGCAGCGTCTTGATATGAAGCGCCAGGTGTTTCAAGAAAGCTAATTTTGTTGTTTCGAATGAAGTCGGTTTTGTAGATAGCCGACCAAATTGTTGGCATAGTTGTATAGAGTGTTGGGTGATCGATCGCATTAATTGGCGTGTTTTTTGCAAAATGTTTTAAGAGATTTGCTTTTTCAATACGTTCTGTTGGTTTTGACCAGTATCGATAAAAATTTGATTTAACAATATCGGCATCATGTTCTATTGCGGTCTCATATAAACGCTCAAACATTTCTGGTTTGATGAAGTCATCTGATTCAATAATGCCGAGATATTCTCCTTGTGCTAATGAAAATCCTAGATTGACAGCTTTACCGTACCCACCATTTTGCTTGTGAATGACGCGTATACGGTGATCTTTTTTGGCATAGTCATCACATATTGCACTAGATGAATCTTTGGATCCATCATCAATTAAAATAATTTCAATATTTTTAAGTGATTGAATTAGAATGCTTTCAATACATTGAACAAGATATTGTTCAACATTATAAATAGGAACAATAATTGAAACATTCGGTGTATTCATAGCTCAATAAAACAGAAGAAAATGAACTGCCCATTATATCAGTATAAAATTTTTATATATGATCAATGATCTTGTATTGATATATCTTTTAGAACAATTTCACGGATGTAATCATAATAACCGTTGTTTTTAAAAGCTTTTAAATAATCTAATAGTTGAGTTGAAGAAACAAAACCTTGTTCATAGGCAATTTCTTCCAAACAAGCAATTTTGCGCCCTGTATTAATTTCCATGGATTGGATGAAGATTCCTGCTTGTAGCATTGAATCGTGTGTTCCTGTATCTAGCCATGCGACGCCTCGTTCTAAACGTTCTACTCGGAGTTGTTGCTTTGCCAAGTAGATTTTGTTTAGATCGGTAATCTCTAATTCACCTCGAGCAGAAGGTTTTAGAGTTTTTGCATATTCGCATGCATGTCCATCATAAAAATATAACCCAGTAACGGCATAGTTGGATTTTGGTTTTTTTGGTTTTTCTTCAAGGGAAATGGCTTGTTTTTTATCATCAAATTCAACAACCCCAAAACGTTCTGGATCTCTGACCGTATATCCAAATACGGTTGCCCCGATATCATTTTGAATAGCGGTTTTCATTTTTGAGATCAAAGAGGATCCATAAAAGAGGTTATCTCCGAGGATAAGAGCACAGGGCTCATGGGCGATAAAATCTTCCGCGATTAATAAAGCAGCCGCAATTCCATTTTGCTCATATTGAGGAATATATGATAAATGAATACCATATTGTGATCCATTTCCCAGTACTTTTTTGAAGTTATCAATATCGGTTGGATTAGTCACAATAAGGATATCACGTATACCCGCTTGCATGAGTGTTGCGAGCGGATAGTAAATCATGGGCTTGTCATAAATCGTTAACAAAATTTTCGAAATAGGAAGTGAGGCAGGATATAATCGGGTGCCTTTCCCTGCTGCAAGAATGATACCTTTCATGATTTCTGAGATATTGATTGAAAAAGATGTGACACAATTATAACCGTTCTATAAAAAACCTTTAAAGGATATATTTTTGAGGGTATAGCGCATTTTTATGTGTTAACTTATTTTTATCGTTCTTTCTTTTTTTGATTTAGAGCTTATTTTCTCTGTGCTAAAAGAAGAGGCTTTACGGCATATTCGGTAAAATGAGAAAATAGTGGCTATGATATTTTAGGTTTTTAATTATTGAAATCAGCAATTAATAGGATATTAGTTTATGAATATCCTTGATTTCGGTGAGTCGTTTAGTTGTTATAACAACAATAAAGAAATATGTAGGTAAGTTGATGGAAATTTCGAATTTGTCTTCAATGTTGATTTTTGGTGACTCGACAAGTCATGGTATAGAGCAAAATAGTCAAGTTGTTCAATCATTGTCAAAAAAAGAATCTTTGCCCCTCACTCATCAAACCATCGCAACCTCAGGCCTCATACTCGACTACACAAAAAACCAAATTGATGAGACTGCCATGTCAACACTCATCAACCTAGCCAAAGAAAAAAATATCATAAAACAACGAGACGCCATGTATCGGGGTGAAAAAATCAACACCAGTGAAAACAGAGCTGTCCTACATACTGCGCTGCGCGCGCTCAAAACAGCCAACATCCTTCTTGATGGAGAAAACATCATCCCAAAAATTCATCACGTATTAGACAAAATGCGTGAATTGACCGAGCAAATCCATAATGGGACCTGGACTGGCTACAC
Organism: uncultured Oxalobacter sp.; assembly: GCA_934401755.1. Classification (GTDB taxonomy): domain Bacteria; phylum Pseudomonadota; class Gammaproteobacteria; order Burkholderiales; family Burkholderiaceae_D; genus Oxalobacter. Next base: position 116,486 of record CAKRSU010000001.1, on the reverse strand, counting down.
TGGAAAAACTATCACCGACATCGTCAACATTGGTATTGGAGGCTCTGATCTCGGCCCTCGCATGGTCTGCCATGCCTTGCGCCATTACCATACTGGACACATAAATACCCACTTCATCGCCAACATTGACGGGCACGAACTCCACCACCTACTCAAACACCTTAAAGTTGAAACCACCTTATTCATCATCTCCAGCAAAAGCTTTAAAACCCAAGAAACCCTCATGAACGCCAAAACCGTCCGTAACTGGATACTAAATGCGTCCCAAGCTACCGAAAAAGACCTGGCAAAACACCTCATCGCCGTAACGGCTAACACCAAAGCTGCCCAAAACTTCGGTATTCCAAAAAACAACATCTATCCCATCTGGGACTGGGTTGGCGGACGCTTCTCCGTCTGGTCGGCTATTGGACTCCCCGTCATGCTCACCATTGGCTACAACCATTTCATGGCATTCCTATCCGGTGCCCATACCATGGACATCCATTTCAAACACGCGCCACTCGAAAAAAACATGCCAATCATCCTTGCCCTTATTGGCATCTGGCACATCAACATCAAAAACCGAACCACCCAAATCATTGCCCCTTATCATGAAGACCTAAAATACCTTCCCCAATGGCTTCAACAACTTGAAATGGAAAGCAACGGAAAAAACATCCAAAAAAACGGAAATCCTGTGACCGTAAACACCGCCCCACTCATCATTGGCAGCACCGGTACCAATGGACAACACAGCTACTTCCAACACCTTCACCAAGGAACCATCATCAGTCCTGTTGACTTCATCGCCGTACTAACCCCCAATCACCCCTATGATGCCCACCATGCTCTTCTACTGGCCAACTGCTTTGCCCAATCAGAAGCCCTCATGCAAGGAAGCCAGCCTAATCCAACCCAAAATTTAAAAGACAAACAAAAACACCTTGAAGGAGGGCGACCGAGCAACACCCTCCTCATGAACACACTCACCCCTGAAACACTGGGCGCCCTCATGGCTTTATACGAACACAAAGTCTTCGTACAAGGCGTCATATGGAACGTTAATAGCTTTGACCAAATGGGGGTAGAACTTGGCAAAACGTTAGCCGCAGACATCTATCAAGAACTAACCGAAGGCAGCACACTTAACCATGATGTTTCAACGATGGGGCTTGTTGAGTTGGCAAAGGCGGCGTTAGGAAAGTTGGCATAACTTGAAAGTTTGTTAGGGTATTGTTTTTGAAGATACTTTGTGGAGTTGGCCAGATAACAGGTTAAAATGACATTTATAAAGCGAATTATGTTTCGGCGTTGTGTTTAATTGTGAGTGACCATGCTGGTATTGAAAGAGCCATTTCAGACATTATGGAAAAATAAAGATCCATTTGACGAAGTTGAAAAGATTTCCGGCGATGTGATGCGTGCGTTAGAAAGCCGTCGGACACTGCGTTTTGATGTTAATGGTGCGAGCTATTATCTGAAATTGCATCATGGTACCAAGATTAAAGAAATCATAAAAAGTCTTATTCGTTTGCGACTTCCTGTATTAGGGGCTGATCGTGAATGGTATGCGATTCATCGGTTGGCAAAGCATGGTATTGATACGATGGAAGGGGTCGCTTTTGGAGAGGAAAATGGTAATCCTTTTTCAAAAACTTCTTTTATCATTACAAAAGATTTGTCTCCAACATGCAATGTCCGTAATTTTATTTTGAGCTATCATCCATCGCCAACTGTTAAACGGTTGATTATTCGCCGCGTTGCAAAAATGGTTCGAGGAATGCATGATTGTGGCATCAATCATCGAGATTGTTATTTAGTGCATTATCTAATTCAGATGCCATTTGATCCGCAAAAAGGGCAAGAAGAAGCGCTTAAAATTTCAGTGATTGATTTACATCGGGCGCAGTTACGAAATAAAGTTCCAACGCGATGGCGTGATAAGGATTTGATTGGATTACTATTTTCAGCAAGAGAAATTAAAGAGATTTCTGTGCGTGATATATTCCGTTTTTTGAAAGTGTATTTTCAAATGCCATTACCTGAAATTTTGAAAAAAGAGGCCTCTTTAATTGCTTCTGCTCATTCAAGGGTTGTCCGAATGGAACGTCATCAAGAAAATCTAAAAAAGAAACGCCATTTATAAATGAAAAAGTCTTATCAACAAACAAAAAATGGTTTAGAGCGAACCATTTTTCCTTTGGTAAAAGAAGTATTACTTCCTAATTTTAGGCGTCGTCTTTATTTTGCGGGAATTCCTTTGGGAAATCAGCATCGTGAACCTTTAACGGCATTACAGGCCAAGCAGATGTTTCAGTTACGTCCTGCTGATGGAAAGGCACGGATTTTCCTGAATTTAAGTGCTGTTGCTTATATTGACAATCGTTCGGGGATTCCTCGCGTTGTAAAAAGCCTTGCTAAAGAAGGGATATTGTCCAATGACGTTGAGTTGATTCCAGTTTATGCTGATTTAGAAACTGGAGTTTTCAACATTGCAAAGTCTCAAGCTAAAGCATTGACGGGAAGAGAATTAAATGTGCCAGAAAACATCATGGCTGTTGCTGCAGGTGATATTTTTCTTAATGTGACCGTTAATCCGAATGAATTAACTTTTGAACATGAAGCCTTTCAAGCAATGCGTGCTGTTGGAGTTCGAGTATTATGCATGGTGCATGATTTGATTGCGGTTTTGCAACCTGAGTTTTCGCGTGATCGTGATACTCGTCATCTTCATGATTGGTTGTATTTAATTATTCGCTATGATGGTATTTTTGCGAATTCCCAGACGACTTTGGCGGCATTTGAAACATGGGTTAAAAAAGAAAAGATCCAATTGCCCAAAGGATTTCAAAAAATTTGGTTTCATTTGGGCGCCGATCTGCAGTCTGATATTGCATTAGATGATCAATGTCATGATAGCGCTGTTTTGTCAATTGCGACTGACAAAATACCATATTTTATGCAAGTAGGAACGGTTGAATTGCGTAAAGGGCATGATGATTTGCTATCTGGTTTTGAAAAGCTTTGGGCAGAAGGATTGCAATTACGTTTAGTGATTGTTGGGCGCAAAGGATGGAAAGTCAAACAGGTTACTGACAAAATCAAAAGTCATCCTCAAAATGGTAAATTGCTTGTTTGGTTTGACAATATAGATGATATTGCGCTTCATTGTTTATATCGTCATGCAGAAGCCGTTGTTTTAGCCTCAAAAGCGGAAGGGTATGGATTACCTGTTGCAGAAGGGGCATGGTTTGGGCGTCCTTTATTATTACGAGATCTTCCCATTTTTAAGGAAATTGCCCAAAATGGAGCTACTTATTTTTCCGGTGGCGGCAATGAATTAGCAGAAGCGATTAAGCAGCTCCATGAAAAGATTATTCGCGGGGAATCCGTTCCCATGCCTAAAGCGAATCAGTTTCCTAATTGGCAACAAAGCTTTAAGATGCTTCAAAAAAAATTGTTAACGGATTATTGATTACATTTGATTTTTTTTTCTTGTTGTATCAATATTTTTTGGAGATCTGCATAAATATGATTGGCTAGTAGATCGGCAGGAATTGTATTCATATATTGCATTTTAACGTTTCGAATGCCTAGTTCGTCAACAACTAGTGCCGGATCATCAAATGATTCAATAAACGATAGGTCACTAATGGGGGCATAGGTATCATATGTACTATATTTAGGATAAAAATCCCGGTCATTGGGGGCAAAAATACCGATAGTGGGTTTATTGAAAGCTGAAGCAATATGAATGACAGAAGTATCGACCGATATAATCACATCACAGTTTTTACAAATAGCCGCAAATTCTGTAAAAGAAGTTGTTGGTAGCGCAACAATCTGATTAGAAGATAATCTTTGGCATAAATCGTTCTTTAAAAGGATTCTAATATTTTTGAAAGTTTTTAATTTATCAAGAATTGTTTGAATCTGAGCGTCCGATAAACATCGGTCTTGTTCTCCTGCGATGCCATTGAGGAGCACAATCATTTGATGATGAGTTTTGATTTGATGAATAAAGTTTTGAGCGTTAGTTTCCTCATTATTTGAAATTTGGATATAGGGAAGTATCGGAGAAAGATTCTTTTCATTGGGAATTTTACCTTCCCCTTCTTGTATAAAATTTCGAATAAATGCTAACCTTTTTGATATATGGGCAACGTTCCAAAAATTGGTATGCGCATCAAATAAATTAAGTTTGGCACAAATTGGACTCGTTGTTGCTTTATAACAAGTTGCTTTTTTGAGTAAAGTGTTACGAATTTCCCAAAATTTAATGCCATTCCATGTCAAGTCAATCAGTATATCGGGCTGTTTTTCAAGAGCAGCGAGACAATCGTCTGTGTTCTCTAATCTGAAACAAGTTTCAATAAATGCTAAGTTAGAAAAGCGTGGAAATTGTAAGTTTATTGTGGCGATATCAATGAAATAGCCATCTTCGGAAAGTGTTTTGAATAATCCAGCAAGATAAATCGCATCTCCAAATCCTCCAGAAGTTACGATGAATAAAATTCGTTTGATTGTTTTAGGAAAATCGATGTGTCTTGGCGCAATATCATCTTTAAAAATAATTTTTTCTTTTTTACGTTCAAGTCTTTTTCGGTTTAATTGCTTAATGAAAGATGTGAAAGAATTAATACTAAACATTCAATAATACTCATCAAAATGCATTGAAGAACAAAGGGTGTTTTTTATAAGATAGTCTGTCAAATAGAAGAAGGATAGGGAAGAATTTTCTCTATCCTTATGAGTAAATTTTATTTTCGAATAATTTCTAATAATTCTTGTGTTTTTTCTTCCATTAAAGAAGGATTTCCTTTGCTTTCTACATTTAGTCGAAGGACTGGTTCTGTATTTGACGCACGCAAATTAAAACGCCAATTAGGAAAAGCAATTGAAAGACCATCTGTTCTTGAGATTTGAGCATTAGGTTGGTTAGCGTAAATCTTTTCAATCTTTGAAATTGTTGCTTGAATATCTTTGACGGTTGAATTCATTTCTCCACTACAAGGAAATGATTCTTGATAAGACGAAACACATTCAGAGAGTGTTTTCCCCGTATCACTGAGTAACTGAACGACCAAAAGCCAGGTGATCATGCCAGAGTCGCAATAAGCAAAATCACGATAATAATGATGAGCACTCATTTCACCACCATAAAGGGCATTTTCTGAGCGCATGCGTTCTTTAATAAAAGCATGTCCGGTTTTTGATTCAATAGCAAGACCGCCAGCTTGCTGAACAACTGTCTGAGTATTCCATATGAGACGAGGATCATGAATGATTTTTGCATGAGGATTGGTTTTCAGTAATGCTTGTGCGATCATTCCGACCAAATAATATCCTTCGATAAAAGTTCCGTTTTCATCGAAAAAGAAACAACGATCAAAATCACCATCCCATGCGATGCCTAAATCTGCGTTATTTTGAATGACTGCTTTTGCCGTTATTTGCCGATTTTCAGGCAGTAGCGGATTTGGGACGCCATTTGGAAAAGTGCCATCTGGATTACCATGGATAATGGTGATATCTAAAGGTAATTGTTTGGCAAGTTCTTGCATGACTAATCCGGCGCATCCATTCCCTGGATTCGCAATAATTTTCATGGGTTTTAAAGTATTGGGTCGGATATAACGGAGTAAATGGTGAATATAATCTTGACGAAAAGACTCTTCGTGGAAAGTTCCAGATACAGATTGCGGTAGTGTTTTAATCGTTGCCATTCGATCTCGAATAGCAAAAAGTCCTGAATCTCCACTAACAGGAATGGCCCCTTTTCGGACGATTTTAAATCCATTTTCATCTGCAGGATTGTGGCTGCCTGTAATCATGATGCCGCCGTCAAAATCTTTGGCAAATGATGCAAAATAGATTTCTTCTGTTCCACATAACCCGATACCTGTAACATCAACTCCGGCGGCGCAAAGTCCTTTTGTAAGTGCTTGGTAAAGTGCTGGGCCTGACAGACGAGCATCATGGCCAATAACTACTTTTTGGGCATTAAATTCTTTGGCAAAAGCAAATCCTAATTTTTGGGCAAAATCAATATTAAGTATAGAAGGGACTTGACCACGGATATCATAGGCTTTAAAGCCGGATAAATTCATTTATTTCTCCTTAACGATGCAATGTGTAGTGGCTTTTGCAAAGGATGTGCTTTTTTCATTAACGTTTGCTCGGCCGTAATTATCCTCAAATCGTACAATATCATCTTCACCGAGATAAGCGCCGGTTTGTACTTCGATAAATTCTAGAGGAAGTGTGCCTGGATTTTTGATGCGATGTTTGGTGCCAAGTGGGACATAGACCGATTCGTTTTCAGAGATCAGTCTTTTTTCATTTCCTATGGTGATTTCTGCAGTGCCTCGTACAATGATCCAGTGTTCTGCACGGTGATAGTGCATTTGTAAAGAATTTTCAGCGCCTGGATACACGGTGATTCGTTTAACTTGGAAACGCTCTGAAAGAGCTAAAGTTTCGTACCATCCCCAAGGACGATAAACTAATGGATGTGAATCCGCTTCATTGCGATGATTTGCTTTTAATAAATTGACAATGGTTTTTACATCTTGCGTTTTCTCACGGTCAGCAACTAAAACGGCGTCTTTTGTTTCAATAACGGCCAAGTTATGAATACCAACTGCAGCAACAAGTCGTCCGGTGCTTTTTAAATAGCAGTTTGAGGAATCTGTTGTGACAATTTCTCCTTCACAGGCATTCCCATTTTTGTCTTTTGGGGCGATTTCGTAAAAAGATTCCCAAGAACCAAGATCACTCCATCCTCCATTCATTGGAACAACCGCAACTTGATCAGAATGCTCCATAATTGAATAATCAATGGAAGTTGAAGGGGCGTTTTTGAAGCTTTCATCTGGGCGGATAAAGGCTAAATCATGATGGCGTTTTTTCCAAGCAGATTCAACCGTATGATAAATGGTCGGTGCGTATTTTTTAAGTTCTGATAAGTAAACGGATGCTTTAAATAAAAAGATACCAGCGTTCCAATAATATCCGCCTTCTGATAGCATGGCTTGTGCTTTTTCTTTTTGTGGTTTTTCTAAAAAACAAGCAACTTGGTAGCTATAAGAATTTATAGCTAATCCTTGTTTAATATAGCCATAGCCTGTTTCAGGACAAGTGGGTGTAATCCCAAATGTGACGAGATAATTTTGCTCAGCAACAGATCGGGCTGATGCTACGGCTTGATGAAACGCGTTATTTTGCTGAAATATATGATCAGAAGGCATCACTAGCATTAAAGCATCTTCTGATTCTAAAGTTGCAAAAGCGGCAAGAGCAATCGCTGGTGCAGTATTGCGTCCTTCTGGTTCTAAAATGATCGTTCCTGATTGATGGGTATTTTTTAAGCATTGTTCAATATAGAAACGGTATTCATTGTTGCTAATGATAATCGCATCTTGTGCTTGTTTTATGCCTTCAATTCTTTTTAATGTTTCTGCAAATAGAGAACTACCGTTGCCTAATGCCATGAATTGTTTGGGATATTTTGAGCGGGATGATGGCCACAAACGGGTTCCGGACCCTCCACATAAAATGACCGGTTGAATGTTTATCATAATGAAAAAATTGGATATTCACAGATATGATGCTAATGATAATTATCCTACTTAATGCATGGAGAACTTGCAAGTTATGGTGATTATTTATTGTTTGCAAGATCAAAGACTTTATTTGATTTCATAATGAATAATTTGCTTTTTGTCTTTTAAATCGAATCAAGAAGGAACAATACTTATTTGATAAAATTGTATAAGGTAATCGCAATAATTTTTTTATATTCCCAGAAAGTTGTCAGAGATGGCCAACAAAATCATTCATATCTCGAATTTAGAACCTTTTGGTATTGGTGCACATCGTAAGTGTTTTCCTCACCCTGAAAATCCGGATCAATGCATTAAGGTCATTTATAACCCTTCGACTAGCGCAAAAAAAGAGATTGTTCGGGAATTAAAATACTATGAAATATTAAATCGTAGTCTTAAAGATTGGAGTGGTATCCCTCGTTATCACGGGCAAATTGAAACAGATATAGGAACAGGGTATATCTATGATTTGATTAAGAATTATGATGGAACTCCTGCAAAAACATTACAAAAGTTAATGAAAGAGTGTGAAACATCTGAAGATGTAAAAAGAATTTTAGGGATATTTCGTCGTTTAAAAAGATATTTACATGATAATGAGATTCAAACGTTACCGTTACAGTCTTACAATATTTTATGTCAACAAGTCAGTCTGAATGAATATCGCCCTGTTGCTTGTGATAATCTGGGAGAACGAGCAGGAATCCCATTATCTCGATGGTTTACGTTTCTTTGTCATAAAAAGCAAGAACGGCGCTGGAAAGCTTTTATGGAGACTCCATCTGTGCAAGCATTTTTAGCAAAATTTGATATTGATCCCAATCGTGTTGGCAATTAATATTGCTTAGTTTTAAGTTAATCGCTCCATGATTTTGTTATTGCCGATCATAAGGATAATGAAACGATATTAAAAGAGTGCCATTTATTTTTTCAGATATCGAGAACTTTCTTCTAAGATTGTCGATAAAAAAGCAGGCGGTGTTGTATCGGTTGCAGGGCGATAGTTAGGATCTAAATATTGCATCATCCCAACGGGATTAATCAGAATAATCCGATTAGGTTCTATAAAAGCGTCTTGAGTGTAATTGCTCACATAGACCCAATTTCTTCGGTTTTCCTGTGTAAATAGTGGGGTGCCTACTGAATAGTCCGTTGTTGGATTTTTACAGCCAAGAGCTTGTGGTAATAGTGTTGGTACCATATCAAGTCCTGATGTCCGATAGTTGATTTCTCCTTTTTCTTTACCTGGCCAGTGAATGATCATGGGGACTTTAGCTTGGTATTCCATAAAGTTGCCATTGTGTCCCCAATAATTTTGATGACTGTCGTTAAATTCTTCCCCATGGTCGGATCCGATGACAACAATGGTATTTTCTAGTAAGTGTTTTTGTTTGAGATAAGTGAGTACTTTTCCGATATTAATATCGGCATAATGCACCGCATTTTTATAACGATTTAGATAGGGTTTTGGATCAAAATCGTTATTTAATTGAAGATTATTGACCTCTTCCCAATAGGGCTTAAAGGGAGTGTGTTGGGCATCTTCAGGAAAATCATAAGCATGAACATTATCAAAGAAAATGAAGCTAAAAAAGGGCTGCGTTTTGGGAAGTTGAGCCTGCCAGTTCATAAAATCTTCAACTGCATTATCATCTCGTTGATAAACGGTATCACCACGTGGTGTGATCCGTAGATTTTTGACCGTAGCAAAAACAGTACGGTTAAATTCTGGCATCGTAAGGCCTGCACCAGTAAAAGCATTAATGGCATATTGGCGTTGTAAAAGAGCTTGTATCAAAATGGATGGCGTTTTTGTTGATAATGCTTTTTGCCAATATGAGCCAGGCAGTCCCGTAAAAAGCGTAAATATGCCATGACGGGTATTAATGCCACCCGAAATATGGTCATTGAAGCGAATATTTTCTTGTCCAAATGCCCATGCGTTTGGCATCACATCTTTGTCTAGCATGTCTGCACGCAATGAATCAACATAGATGAAGACAATGTTATATTGAGGAACAGGTTCGCTACAGTCCAATGGATGTAACGGATAGTTCATTTTATGTTGAGAATTTTGGAGATTTAAATTATTGGCATTTACCGTATCTGCATCAACGAGATGCCATCTAACTAGTAATCGGTTAAAGGTAAGCGGTTTATTAAGCGGCATGATCTCGGAGACGGCCGTGATCGTTTGTTTGTGAAAAGCATAAGCAATGCCATAAATGATTTGGGTTGTAATTAGCAATCCAAAGAGAGAGAAAAATATGATTTTGGGCCAAGGACAACGTTGAGTCAGATAATAAGCACCTAATAGGCAAATGCCCGTACAAAAAAGAACAATCAATGTCAATACAATGGTTTGAATGATCATACTGCCCGTAAAACGGACAATTTTTCCTCCTCCCAACAAAGTCATTTGAAGCATTGCCATATTGGGATGTAACCGAAATAGGTTATAGACGAAAGTATCTGCAGTGATAAATATTAGAAAGCTACTATTTAAAATATATTGGAGAAATAGTCCTGTTTTTTTTAGATGAAATCGGTGCAGTAAAAAAGCGGGGAGGGTGGCACATGTTAATGCCGTGCCATACCAACTCATGCCATATAGAACGAAGTAAAAATATGCGGAAATTTCCCATTTATCGGTCCCATATACGGATAAATTGCGGCATAAAATCAATGTGCCCAATAAAGCGGTAATAATGGCAGAAAAGAGATAATAGAGAAAAAGATGAGTCGATGTTTGCTCAGAACTTAGGAAATAGCGGTAGTCGCGTCGTTTTATCATGAATTTGCTTTTCAATTTCTCTATATTGTGTTGGTGTTAAGACAGAGTCTTTTGGAATTGGGCATTATATAGCGCACGATAAAAGCCCCCTTCTTTGACAATTAATTCGTCATGAGAGCCAATTTCTGCAATTTCACCTTCATTGATCACGACAATTTTGTCAGCATTGCGCACAGTTGATAATCGGTGTGCAATGACAAAGACGGTTCTATTTTTCATTAAGTTTTCAATGGCTTTTTGGACAACCGCTTCAGATTTGTTATCTAAAGCGGAAGTTGCTTCATCTAAAATAATGATAGGCGTATTTTTGATGAATGCACGAGCAATCGCAACACGTTGTTTTTGGCCCCCTGATAGTAAGATGCCACGTTCGCCAATATAAGTGTCAAGACCTTCGGGCTGGGTATTGATAAAATCGGTTAAATAAGCCATATCCAACGCATGCATAATTTCATCGTCAGTTGCATCGGGTTTGCCAATTTTAATGTTTTCACGGATTGTGCCCGCAAATAAGAAATTATCTTGAAAAACAACGGCAATTTTGTCGCGTAAACTTTGTAGTGTTATGTCTCGGATATCAATTCCATCAATGGTAATGCTACCTGATTGGATATCATAAAAGCGAGGAATTAAACTAACGATGGTCGATTTTCCGCCGCCAGAATTACCAACTAGGGCAATGCTGTTACCAACAGGGACATCTAAATTGATATGTTTTAAGATGGGAACCCCTGGCGTATAGCTAAAATTGACATCTTTAAATGCAATTGAATGGCAAACATTTTTGAGTTCAATGGCATTTGCTTTGTCTTTAATCGCTGGAGATCGTTCTATGAGTTCAAAGCACCGTTCTATTGCCATAAAAGAAAATTCAACTTTATTGTATTGATTGCCAATATGTTTGAGTGGATTGTATAGCAATAATAGTGCGGTAATAAATGAAACAAATCCGCCAGTGGTTAATTGTTCTGAAATAATCAAATGAGACCCGTAGCCAATAGCCGCTGCAATTCCAAAGGCTGTTGTGATATGCATCATCGGTGTTAACCAAGCGGTTCGCTGTGTCATTTTAATGCTTAGCCTAAACAAATTTTTCATAACCGCTGAAAACTTTGCTCGTTGTTGCATTTGATAGTTATAGGCGGTAATTGTTCGATTCCCGGCAAAAGTCTCATTCATCATCGTGATTGTTTGTGCATTAACATCAACACTTTTGCGCATCACATTTTTGATCATATTTCGAACCCGCGTAACCGGGTAAAATGTAATACCAAGCACAGCAACTGCAATGAGCGTCAATTGCCATGAGTTATAAAATAGAACAAAAATCAATGAGATAGAAGAAAATAATCTTGAAACAAATAGTCTGACATTATCAAGCAACCCAGAACAGGCCGTGTCGGCATCACTATTAAAACGAAAAACAATTTCGCCTGAATTACGGGTATCAAAAAAAGCCGGTTCAAAAACCAGTAGCTTGTTGTAAAGCGTTCTTTTTAAATCATTTGAAATATGGGTTCCAAGCCAAGTATTTAAGTAAGTAACGCTATAAGTTAATACCCCTTGGCAAACGGTAAAACCGATGATGAATAAAGGAACATACCATGCTGATGTTGATGATGCGGAGTCTTTGACTAACACTGAGTCCATATAAGGTTTTAGACTCCATGCAATAACGGCATCAAGAGAGCCAATAGGAAAACAAAGCAGCATCGCAACGAGTGACCGAAACCAATAAGGTTTAATGTAAGGCCACATGCGTTTGTAGTTGGTAATAAATCGTAATTTTTTGAATGTATCTGACATATATTAAGGTGTTCAGGCCTTAAGAAGACATATCCAGAATCGTTATGTACTAAAAAGCCACAAAGAATTCTCTTAAGATCATCTATCATTTTAACATACTGTGTTTTTTATACTGTTTTAGACCATGATGGATTTTGACTTTGTCAAAGAAATCTAAAAAAAACACCATAAGAAAATATGGACTCAAGCAATTAGAGCATGACCATTTATGTTAAATTTTGTAAGAAATTGATTGACAAGGGGAAGTTTGATAAATTTTTCCCAACGTTTTTGTTGGCTGCAGTCTCCAATAGCAGTAAACCAATGCGACCAAGGAATAAGAGAGCTTCGTCCTAAATTGTCGCAAATAACAGGAATCCACTCTGTTTTAGAAATGCGTTTACATAAAACATTATGGGGATTCATAGTAATAGTCAGAATATGATTATCGCGGATATATTTTTTGAGCTGCAAAATGAGTGCGACGATTTTGTTCGCTTGTTCAATAGAATCACACGTTTTAAGCGCATCTTCTAGTGTCGTTGAAGGAGTTCCATCATAGTCTAAGATCATATCAAAAACATAGCCGATTCCCATATTCGTGTTAACGGTACCGTGATATTTAGGAATGGCACTCCAATCTTTAAGATAATGATTAATATGACGGTAGTATCGCATTTCGCATTGAATGCCACGTAATTCGCTTTTTGTGACATGGTGCAGTATTTTGATACATTGATTGTTATTGTTGGGATGTCGGTAGCAGCTACGATGAGCACCTTCACCTAAAAGTTGGCTTTGAGATAGATCAATCACGTTTAACTCTTTTTTAATAAGATTGTTTATTATGGCAGATTAATCATAGTGGGATCGTGTCAAATTATTAATGGCAGAATCTATTGCAATTTCTGCCATCATGGGAGCATGATCAGATGGTCTTTCCCATTTTCTAGGCGTTTTATCAATAGCACATGATAGACATCGTTTGGCAAGTGAAGGTGATAACATGATGTGGTCAATACGCATTCCTTTGTTAAGAGGGAAGCCTAGTTGGCGATAATCCCACCAACTGTAAGTTTTTTCAGGTTGCTCAAAAAGTCTGAATGCGTCAACTAATCCTAAATTTTGAAACGTATAAAAAGCATTACGTTCGGGATCAGTCATAGGAACTTCTCCTTTATAAGCGGCTGGATCATAGATATCACGATTTTCAACAACAATATTAAAGTCACCTAATAAAATCAGATGGGGGTATTTTTTTAATTCTTCTTTTAACCATTGGTGTAGTGCATATAGCCAATTCATTTTGTAAGTATATTTTTCGGATTGAACCGATTGTCCGTTAGGAATATAAATACAAATGACACGTATATTATAATAGGTCGCGGCAATGATTCGTTTTTGATCGTCTGGAAACAAAGGATTATCTTTTTGAATATCGATTGCGGGGATTTTAGAGAGAATGGCAACCCCATTGTAAGTTTTTTGACCATTAAAAATAGGATACCATCCAGCGTCTCTTAATGTTTTAACGGGAAATTTTGCATTGACTAATTTCGTTTCTTGGAGACAAAGGATATCAATCGGTTGTTTTTCAAGCCATTGCAATACGTGTGGCAAACGTATATTAAGCGAATTAATATTCCAAGTTGCAATTTTCATGTTATAAATTATAGGTTTAAAATCAATTCATTAAAATGGTTGAGTTGTTCGATATGCTCACATTTTATGTTGTTATCGCTGTTTTGTTTATTATTGAATATTTGCATCGTTATGGTATGCAGTTTGTGCGCTAGCAAGTCAGAATTTTATTCTGATAGACAAAAGGCTTTTTCGCTAACATGCTAGTAGATTTATTTTTTGCTTCACAAAAAGAAAGTATTGATTGGAATGGCTGTGTCGATTTTTCTTGATTTTTGATGGAGAAATGATACGTTAAAATCAAAAAAAGCAACATAAATATCGCCTTTTTTCTTAAGGTTGCTATTTTAGCTGGACAATGAAAGAAGTTATGTTTTACATTCTGCCATTATCTTTTAGGTGAAGATGAAATAATTAAGAAATACGTAAAGATATTAGTAAGAAATTTCTGTCTTAGTTATATGGTGATTATTTCTTACTAGTTCTTAATTTGAGCAGAGGTTAGAATAATTGTTCCATCGTCGAATCTGTTCTGACGATTTTTCCAAAATCTATGAAGATTGAAGAGGAAAAGAAGATCCTCGAAGCAGTCCTTTTATGTGCTCAACGGCCATTGTCATTGCGTGATCTCGTTAGTTTATTTGCTCGCACTGATAATTTTAACGATGAAAATAGTGCCGATTTACCGATGACCGATCAGCGTTGTGATCAGTTACTTCATGATTTGCAATCTGAATGGGCCAATAAGGGATTAGAGCTTGTGCATTTATCGGATGGTTGGCGTTTTCAAAGTCGATCAGAAATGAAGCCTTATTTTGATCGATTAAGTCAAGATAAACCGATTCGTTATAGTCGAGCTACAATGGAGATTTTAGCGATTATTGCTTATAGTCAACCGGTCACGCGAGGAGATATTGAGCAGATTCGTGGAGTCGCTGTTAATCCATCGATTATTAGAGTGTTGCAAGACCGGGGATGGATTGAAGTGATTGGACGACGAGATGTTCCTGGGCGTCCTGAATTATTCGCAACGACTTTGCAATTTCTCAATGATCTTGGGTTGCGATCTTTGGAACAATTGCCTCAATTACAGATATTGCATGAAATGGATCTATTGCAATCGGATCTCTCTTAAATAGAAGATAGAGTCAGTCAAAAGGGTAGGTATAGAGTATTTTATACCGGATATCATAAAGAAAATCAGTATCAATATGAGTGAAGAACTTGAGTCGAAAACACCAATAGCAGTGGTTGATCATGATAATAATCGTGATAAAAAACTGAATCGGAAGCCAAAATTTGGGCGTCGTACCGGTCATGCATCAACTAGAGTGAATAAAAAAATTAATCATAAAAGTCCTCGGCAGGATGATGAAAAATTCGTAAAACACGATACTTCAGATGAAGTATTTAGTTATGTGACTTCTGATGCCTATGATCAAGATAATACGAGTCAGGAAAAAGAAAAGAAGAATATCCTGAAACGTAAGAAAATAAAACGAACATTAACGGCTGAAGATGATGCGCCTAAATTACATAAAGTGTTGGCAGAAGCAGGGTTGGGGTCTCGCCGCGATATGGAAGAATTAATTATTGCAGGGCGTGTTTCTGTCAATGGTGAGCCTGCTCATATTGGACAGCGTATTTTACCAACCGATCAAGTCCGCTTTAATGGACGATTAGTGCAGCGAAAAACGGCAAAAGCGCTGCCTAAAGTTCTGATTTATCATAAACCTACTGGGGAAATTGTTAGTCGAGATGATCCAGAAAAAAGGCCTTCTGTTTTTGATGGGCTTCCTAATATTAAAAATGGAAAATGGTTAGCAGTGGGGCGACTTGATTTCAATACAGAAGGATTGTTGTTATTTACGAATTCAGGTGATTTGGCAAATCGTTTAATGCATCCTCGTTATAATATTGACCGTGAATATGCCGTTCGTACGTTAGGGGAATTAGACGAAGCTTCTCGCCAAAAGTTACTGGCTGGTGTTGATTTAGGAGATGGCCTTGCTCAATTCACTAAAATTGTTGATGGTGGCGGGGAAGGTGTTAATCGCTGGTATCGTGTGACGATTGGAGAAGGGCGTAACCGAGAAGTTCGACGTATGTTTGAAGCCGTTGGATTGACTGTTTCTCGTTTGATCCGAACCCGTTACGGGGTTTTGACGTTACCTAAGAATCTCAAGCGTGGGCGTTGGGATGAATTGCTGGCTAATGATGTGCGTGCGTTATTGCGCCAATGTGGTTTAGAATCCAAAAGCGCTTCAGAAGACGTAAAATATCCTAGAAAACCAGTCGGTTTTCAAAATAAAGAAAATCCTAAGGAATACAATCGTCAATCTGTGATGCCGAGAAAAGGGAAACCTTCTTATGGACGAAAAGAGCATGGTGGGCATCAACCTGATCCATTGCAGACGTCTTTCGGTTATATGGGGGAAGAGCAAAATCGCTTTAGAGGAAAAAGAACAACATTGCATAACCGAAATTTACGTAGCACACAGAGCATGTCTCGTCGTAAGGATGTTTAAAAGTATCATTTATTAAAAAGAGAGTAGGCAAAGTTTATAAGGCTTTGCCTATTTTTTCTGGAAATTCGCAAAGATCATTGATCAAACAATGCTCACATTGATAATTTTTTGCTTTGCAAACATATCGCCCATGTAACAATAACCAGTGATGCGCATTGAGTTGGTAATGAACAGGGACGTTTTCTAATAGATGTTTTTCGACGTCTAAAACATTTTTTCCTGGAGCAATCCCTGTTCGATTAGAAACTCTGAAAATGTGTGTATCAACAGCAATCGTAGGGTGATTAAATGCAACATTGAGAACAACATTCGCTGTTTTTCGACCAACACCAGGTAAAGTAATCAAATCTTCTCGATTTTGAGGGACAAGTCCTTCATATTTTTCTAATAAGATCTGAGATGTTTTAATGATATTTTTGCATTTTGTTGGGTAAAGGTTGATCGTTTTAACGTACTCTTTTAGCCTGTCTTCTCCCAGCGCGAGAATTTGTTTGGGGGTGTTAGCAATGGCGTAGAGTTTTTCTGTTGCTTTATTAACCGAATTGTCAGTTGCTTGTGCAGAAAGTATTACCGCGACCAATAATTCATAAGGCGTTGAAAATTTAAGTTCTGAACGAGGATCGGGGCTATTTGCTTTTAATCGTTCAAAAATAGCTGTTATTTTTTCTGGGGACATATTAACAAGAAATTGTCGTATTTAAATAACCCATATTATGTTTTAGTGGGTAGAAATAAGGATTAATTTGTTTTAATGCCAAAAGCTTTTAAACGTGCGCGTGCACGTTCAATGGCTTTTTTAATTGAGATTGATTTTGCCTTAGCCGAGGTTGCAGGAAGCTGTTCATGAGCAAGAGGTAATGTTGTCTTTGGCGTTGTATGAAGTCTCATTAATTTTGCTTCATAGCGATGTCGAGCATTTAGCGCTTGTTCATAAGACCACGCATTCCATCCTGTTTCATTGCCAGATATATTTTTCATGGATATCGCATCGAGTGGACATCTAGGAACACATTGTCCGCAACCTGTACAGAATTGTTGCAAGATGGTATGCATCATTTTTGATGTACCAATAATCGCATCTGTTGGACAGACTCGAATACAAATTGTACATCCGATGCAAGCGGATTCATTAATTTGTGCAGAAAAACGCGGCGCTTCTTCGCCATAGGTTGTGTCTAGTAAAGGTTCTTCAATACCTAATAAGGTTGCAAGTCGATGGATGCCTTGTTGCCCCCCTGTTGCACATCGATTGATATTTGCTTTTTGAGTGGCAATTGCTTGAGCATAAGAGCGACATGAAATATAACCACAATGTGTGCATTGTGTTTGTGGGAGCAGATCAAGGATTTTTTCGATCAGGATATTTTGCATGCTTATAGGAGAAGCGCTCATTTGAAAAGAATAATAAAAGCCGACAATATAATATTGTCGGCTTTTACAGGAAAAATAACAATTAGTCAAAGACAGGAGACTCGACGCCTAAGACTTTATGCAATTTTGGGGATGTTGTTGTGTATTGTAAATGAACGCGTTTTTTAGGAAAAATAAAAGGGGCTGCGCCAAATGCGGCTAATGCTGCTTCGTGAAAGCCCGATAGAATTAATTTTTTCTTTCCAGGATAGATGTTGATATCTCCAACCGCAAAAATACCGGGAATATTTGTCATAAACTTTTCTGTGTCTACTGTAATTTGACGACGATCAATATCTAATCCCCAATTTTCAATAGGACCGAGTTTGGGCGAAAGACCAAAAAAGACTAAGAGAGCATCTAAAGGAATTCGACGAGTCACCCCATCTAGTCCAGAGACTTTGATTTCAGTTAACTGACCGTTTGTGGCTTCAAAGCCCGTGACTTGTCCTGTTAAGGCCTGCATACGAAAATCTTCGCAAAGGCTTTTCATTTTTGAAACAGAAGCCGGGGCTGCACGATATTCTTCACGACGATGTAACAAAATGACGGATTCTGCAATATCAACAAGTTTCAATGTCCAGTCTAGTGCA
This sequence comes from uncultured Oxalobacter sp., assembly GCA_934401755.1. Lineage (GTDB taxonomy): Bacteria > Pseudomonadota > Gammaproteobacteria > Burkholderiales > Burkholderiaceae_D > Oxalobacter. The sequence continues at coordinate 98,146 of CAKRSU010000001.1, read as the reverse complement.
GAGTCTCCTCCTCCACAAATAACCAGATTTTTACCACGGAAAAATTCAGGATCTTTGACGCGATAGAAAAGCTGAGATCCTTCAAATTGTGAGATCCCATCAACAGGAAGCACTCTTGGTTGAAATGCACCAACTCCTGCTGCGATAAAAACGGTTTTTGTAATGAATTGTGTGCCTTTTGATGTTTCAAGATCAAATCGTTCATCCTCACGACGTTGAACTTTTACCACTTCTTGACCTAAATGAAAGGTTGGCTTAAAAGGCTCAATCTGTTTCATCAAATTTTCTGTTAATTCAGTTCCAGTTACACTGGGATAGGCCGGGATATCATAAATGGGCTTATCTGGATATAGTTCAATGCATTGCCCTCCCACATAAGGGAGAGAATCAATGACGTGAGCTTTAATTTCAAGTAGTCCGAGTTCAAAGACTTGAAATAGTCCGACGGGACCTGCACCGATAATAACAGCATCGGTTTCAATCGGTTGATTATTTATTGTTTCCATTCCTGTTTTATTTTTTAAGTTTGAGTTTTTATGATTTTGTGATTATTGTTTTATATATTTCATTGATCTCATTTATTTTTGATAAAGTCGATAATTCTATTTTTTCCACCAGTTTTTGGTATTAAATCCTTTATATGGGGATAATGAACTAGGCATGAAATTATTTAGACAATTTTATCATACCCTACGGGAATAATGGGAATTAAATCTATTATTCCCTAAAAAGGGAAATATTGTAGTCTACAAGAAAAGATATCACAAATGCTATCTTGTCAATAAAAAGCGATCGCAACGATAACAAGCATCGATTCGATGACATTTAGCCATAGCATTGGTTCATTTTGGGATCTAAAAGGCAAAATTTATGGCCTTTTTCAATAAAAAGCGGTTTTTTTTTTGAAAAGAGACAGAATTTTGTGGATTTTTATTAATTTCAGTTAAAATGTAAGGCTGTTTTTGTGGATAATTTTCTTTTTCTTGATCATCGGGCATTAAAACTCGTCATCAGGGAATGGAATTTTTATTTTTTAATGAATTGAAATATTCCTAGAGACTTTTTGTTAATTCTAGGATTAAATGATTTGGAATAAGTAAATGGCATACGCTGTAGAAAATCTGGAAAAGCTTGAAAGACGGGTAACCATTACCCTTCCTGTTGAAGAAATTGGTGCAGAAGTTCAGAAACGTTTGAAAATCCGTGCTCGTACAGCAAGAGCTGCAGGTTTCCGTCCTGGTAAAGTACCTTTGAAAATGGTCGCTCAAATGTATGGTGCTCAGATTAATGCGGATGTTCTCAATGAAAATGTCAATAAAGCATTTAACGATGCTGTTAAAGAAAATAATCTGGCTGTTGCAGGAACGGCAAGGATTGAGGAAAAGAAAGAAGATGTTCCAGAAGGGAATATCCAGTTCTATGCCATTTTTGAGATCATTCCTGACGTTGAATTGGGTGATTTGTCTGCTTTAGAAGTTGAAAAAGTCGCTTGTGAAGTAACCGACGAAAATGTCAATCATACAATTGATATTTTAAGAAAACGAGGCGCTCAATACCATGTTAAAGAAAACAGCAGTGATGTGGCTGAAGATAGCGACCGAGTGACCATTGATTTTGTTGGCAAAATTGATGGGGTTGAGTTTGATGGCGGTAAAGCGGATGGGTTTACATTTGTTTTAGGAGAAAAACGAATGTTACCTGAATTTGAAAATGCTGTTTTAGGCATGAAAGTTGGTGAAAGTAAGACATTCCCTTTGCCGTTCCCTGAAAATTACCATGGTAAAGATGTCGCTGGTAAAACCGCAGAATTTACCGTCAGTGTTAAAAAAATTGAATGGCCTCAATTGCCAGAAATTGATGATGAGTTCTGTAAACAGTTAGGTGTTACGGAAGGTGGCGCTGATAAGTTGCGTGAAGACATCAAAAAAAATCTGACTCGTGAAATCAAAAATCGAATCGCAACCGTCAATAAAAGTGGCGTTTTTGCTAAATTAGTTGAAGCAAATGAATTTGATATTCCTAAAGCAATGGTTGAAAAAGAGATCGATGATCTGATTGAATTTACTCGTCGAGATCTTGCAGCTCGTAATCCAGCCCATAAAGACGATGAATTACCACGGGATATGTTTACGAAACAAGCAGAAAATCGTGTTCGTTTGGGGTTATTGCTTGGGGAACTCATGAAGGATAATGTCCTTGCTGTTTCTGAAGAAAAATTAAAAGAACGTGCTGAAGAAATTGCTTCTAGTTATCAGCAACCACAAATGGTTATCGATTATTATTTAAATGATGCTAATCGTCGTCGTGAATTAGAAAATATTCTGATGGAAGAAAATGCTGTTGAATATATTTACAGCAAAGCTAAAGTGACAGAAAAAAATGTTCCATTTGAAGAACTAATGGCACAACCTATGTAATATAGGGAAGAATTTGTTTTCTAAAAACACAGAATGCAGATGACACAGTTTCATAATTTAGCGTTGGGAGCAGAGATGCTAGGCATGGTTCCGATGGTTGTTGAGCAAAGTGGCCGTGGTGAGCGTGCTTATGATATCTACTCCCGTTTGCTGAAAGAGCGGATTATCTTTTTGGTTGGTCCAGTCACAGATGATAGTGCAAACCTTATTGTTGCCCAATTACTGTTTCTGGAAAGTGAAAATCCAGATAAGGATATTTCTCTTTATATCAATTCGCCAGGTGGTTCAGTAACAGCAGGGATGGCAATCTATGACACCATGCAGTTCATTAAGCCACAAGTTTCAACCTTGTGTACAGGTTTGGCGGCTTCAATGGGGGCGTTTCTGTTGGCAGCAGGTGCTAAAGGAAAACGCTTCTCATTGCCAAATTCTCGAATTATGATCCATCAGCCGTCTGGTGGAGCACAAGGTCAGGCAACAGATATTGAGATTCATGCCAAAGAAATTCTTTATCTTCGTGAACGCTTAAATGGAATCCTCTCTGAGAATACAGGCAGAACTTTAGATGAAATTGCTCGTGATACAGAACGAGATAATTTTATGTCTGCAAGTGAAGCTAAAACATACGGGTTAATTGATGAGGTTTTGACAAAGAGGGTCTAAACATTATCGATTCATGGTATGGGAGCCTGAACCTTGTGTTCGGGCTTTTTTCACCTTGTTTTGATGAGCTTCATTGGAAAAATCGTTTGAAATTCATTTATTGCACAGGAATAATATGTCGGAAAACAACTCAACCACAGGAAAAATGCTTTATTGTTCTTTTTGCGGCAAAGCAAAAAATGAAGTAAAGCAGTTAATCGAAGGGCCTTCTGTTTATATCTGTGACGAATGTGTTGATCTTTGTGACAAGATTATTCGTGACAGTGTTAAAGAAGAGGCTTTTCAAACAGAAACCAAAGAACTGCCGACTCCTCATCAGATTTGCGCATTATTAGACCAATACGTTATTGGCCAAGAGCAGGCTAAAAAAGTATTATCTGTTGCTGTTTATAATCACTATAAACGATTGAAATTTTTTGGTGGAAAAACGGATGATGTTGAATTAGCCAAAAGTAATATCCTTTTAATTGGACCAACTGGTTCTGGAAAAACTTTATTAGCGCAAACCTTAGCAAGAATGTTGGATGTTCCGTTTGCAATCGCTGATGCAACGACATTAACAGAAGCGGGTTATGTGGGAGAAGATGTCGAAAATATCATTCAAAAGCTTTTGCAAAGTTGCGATTATGATGTTGAAAAAGCGCAGCGAGGCATTATTTATTTGGATGAAATCGATAAAATTTCTCGGAAATCAGATAATCCTTCAATTACTCGTGACGTATCGGGGGAAGGTGTTCAGCAAGCGTTATTAAAGTTGATTGAAGGAACCGTGGCTTCGATTCCACCTCAAGGCGGGAGAAAACATCCCGGACAAGATTTTATTCAAGTCGATACTTCTAACATTATGTTTATTTGTGGGGGTGCATTTGATGGACTTGCTAAAATTATACAGAATCGAACGGAAAAAGGAGGGATCGGTTTTTCTGCCAATGTAAAAAGCACAGAGCATTTAAAAGAAAGTGAATTATTATCAGATGTTGAACCAGATGATTTGGTGAAATTTGGATTAATTCCAGAATTAATTGGTCGCTTACCTGTTATTGCCGTTTTGCATAATCTAACGGAAGATGCTCTGATTGATATTTTAGTTAAACCGAAAAATGCGTTGGTTAAGCAATATGCAAAACTCTTAGAAATGGAGGGTGCTGAGCTTGAAATTACAGAAGATGCGCTACGAGCGATTGCTGCGCATGCATTAAAGCGCAATACAGGAGCGAGAGGATTGCGTTCCATTATGGAAAGATTGCTTTTAGATCTTATGTTCAATTTACCTAGTGAGCAAAATGTTGCCCGTGTTGTGATTAACCAGGATACGGTCACAAAAGGAATTGCTCCTCAGATTATTTATAAAGATAAATGATCTTGATTTTCTGTTTTTACTTAAATAAATGGCTTTGTTATTGCGAAAATTTTGAATCGGGGACTTGCAAAACGAGAAAACTCCCCAACATCATTAGCAATTCTTTCAAATCCATCATAAATTGTAGATTAAGGTAATCGAAATGACTTTAAACGAAACTCAGTTATCCAAACTGCCATTGTTGCCGTTAAGGGATGTGGTTGTCTTTCCGCATATGGTCATTCCGTTGTTTGTTGGACGCACTAAGTCCATCCATGCCTTGGAAAAAGCCATGGAAAACGACAAGATCATTATGTTGGCTGCCCAAAAAGCAGCAGCAAAAGATGATCCTTCTATTGAAGATATCTATGAAATTGGATGTCAGGCGAATGTCCTTCAAATGTTGAAATTGCCAGATGGCACCGTAAAAGTACTTGTAGAAGGTGTTCAGCGTGCACGTGTCATTGACATGAGTTCTGATGAAGATTGTCTTTATGCAGCAATTAAGCCTGAACAACCCATATTAGGCAGTACGCCAGAAATGGAAGCGTTAAGACGAGCTGTTATGGAACAGTTTGAACAGTATGTTAAGCTGAACAAAAAGATTCCAAAAGAAATTGTCTCATCATTAACTGCTATTGAGGATCATGGACGTTTTGCGGATACTATTGCGGCTCATTTGCCTTTAAAGCTAGAGCAAAAACAGACCATTTTAGAAACCAATAAACTTTCAGATCGTCTGGAATATCTCTTAGAACAGATTGAAGGCGAATTAGACATCATTCAGGTTGAAAAGCGTATTCAAGGCCGAGTTAAGCGCCAGATGGAAAAATCGCAGCGAGAATACTATCTGAATGAGCAAGTTAAAGCTATTCAAAAAGAATTGGGTGAAGGAGAAGATGGCGCCGATTTTGAAGAGCTTGAAAAGAAAATAACTGCCGCAAAGATGTCTAAAGAGGCACGGGATAAAGCAATGTCGGAACTTAAAAAGCTAAAAAGTATGTCTCCGATGTCTGCTGAAGCGACTGTCGTTAGAAATTATATTGATACGCTAATTTCTTTACCTTGGAAGAAAAAATCGAAGGTAAATCATGATTTGGCAAACGCTGAAAAAGTGCTTGAGCACGATCATTATGGCCTAGAAAAAGTTAAAGAACGAATTTTGGAGTATCTTGCCGTACAGCAACGTGTTGATCAAGTGAAAGCACCTATTTTGTGTTTTGTTGGTCCTCCCGGAGTGGGTAAAACCTCTTTGGGTCAATCTATTGCAAGAGCGACAAATCGCAAATATGTCCGTATGGCTTTAGGGGGGATGCGTGATGAAGCAGAAATTCGAGGGCATCGTCGGACTTATATCGGATCCATGCCAGGGAAGATTTTGCAAAATCTGATTAAATCTGGCGTTAGAAATCCTTTGTTCTTATTGGATGAAGTCGATAAGATTGGGGCAGATTTTCGAGGAGATCCGGCGGCGGCTTTATTGGAAGTTTTGGATCCAGAACAAAATCACGCTTTTTCTGATCATTATGTTGAAGTTGATTTTGACTTGTCGGATGTGATGTTTATTGCAACATCTAATTCCTATAATATTCCGCCAGCATTGCTTGATAGAATGGAAGTTATTAATCTATCAAGCTATACGGAAGATGAAAAGATTCATATCGCCCAGCGTTATCTGTTACCTAAGCAGATGGAACGAAATGGGGTCAAAGAAAATGAATTAAGTATTAGTGAATCAGCAATACGCGATATTGTTCGGTACTATACTCGAGAAGCAGGAGTGCGTGCTTTAGAGCGTGAAATTTCTAAAATTTGCCGTAAAGTCGTTAAGACATTATTGTTGAAAAAACAAACGCATAAGATTTCGATTACTCCTAAAACGTTAGATAAGTATTTGGGCGTTCGTCAATTTGATTTTGGTGTCGCTGAAAAAGAAAATCGTGTTGGGGAAGTAACTGGATTGGCTTGGACGGAAGTTGGCGGTGAATTATTAACGATTGAAGCTGTGACAGTTCCTGGAAAAGGGAATATTCTCCGGACAGGGACATTAGGCGATGTGATGAAAGAATCCATTGAAGCCGCTCGAACTGTTGTGCGTAGTCGTGCTGCCCGTTTGGGGATTAAGCCGGATACTTTTGAGAAAAAGGATATCCATATTCATGTCCCAGAAGGAGCAACGCCAAAAGATGGACCTTCAGCGGGGATTTCTATGACAACAGCGCTTGTTTCTAGCTTTACGGGGATTCCTGTTCGTTCGGATGTTGCCATGACGGGGGAAATCACATTAAGAGGTGAAGTATTGCCGATTGGTGGATTAAAAGAAAAATTGCTGGCGGCATTGCGTGGTGGAATCAAGAAAGTCATTATTCCTCAACAAAATGTTAAGGATCTAGCAGATATTCCAGATAATGTTAAAAATAATCTGGATATTATTCCGGTAAAATGGATTGATACCGTGCTTGAAACGGCTCTTGAGTATCAGCCAAAAGCCATTGAAGAAACGGATACTTCTGCGCAAAATGCAGAGAAAAAAGTATCAGAAGATGCAGAATCAGTGACAACACATTAATAACTTGATTCTAAGTTCTTTTTAAAAAATGCCCTACTCAGCAAAAATGACTTGGTAGGGCATTATAGTTTTGTTTAGCGATCATGATTATTGGTAAATCAAATTGTTCATGATAGCTCTGATTGTTTTAGCGAGTTCGCTTGCCAGTATTCCTGTATAGCCATGTAAATTAGTGGCGATGTTATCGGCTGCTTTGCCATGGAGCCATACAGCCGCACTAGCCGCTTCAAAAGGTGGATATCCTTGAGCCAGTAAGGCGCCTATTAATCCTGTGAGAACATCGCCTGTTCCTGCTGTAGCGAGTCCGGGATTCCCTGTTGGGTTAATAATACATTGACCTGTTGGAGAGGCAATAATTGATCCCGATCCTTTTAAGACAGTAACTGTATTAAAGGTTTCTGATAGTTTTTGAGCGGAATAGATGCGATCTTTTTGAATTGATAGCGTATCCGTTTTGAGTAATCTTGCCGCTTCTAATGGATGGGGGGTTATGATGGACGGGGATTTTCTTTCGAATAATAATTGTTGTAAATGATTGTTTTCGGCGAGATGATTTAAGGCATCAGCATCTAGCACCATTATTTTGTCAGATTCAAGACTTTGTTGAAGATATTCTTTGGCAATCGCTGAACGGCCAAGACCGGGGCCTATCGCAAGAATAGGGTATTCATGAGACAGAAAATTAAACCGATGCGCTTCGCGTAGCATGATTTCCGGACAGGAAAAATCAAATATCGGCGCATGTTTGAGATAGACGGCATAACAGAGTCCGGCTCCACTCATCAAAGCAGTTCTTGATGCTAAGGCTAAGGCGCCTCCCATCCCTTCGTCTCCTCCCAAAATGACAAGTCGTCCATAAGATCCTTTGTGAGAATCATGTTGACGTGGTTTTAAGTAATTAGCGAATAATTGAGGATTGTTAAGATAAAAGGGGGTCGATATGAAATATTTTTGATCAATATCTAATGGCGCAATATGGATTTCTCCCGCATAATCTCTCCCTTTATTTGTATGTAGGCCGGGTTTATCCGTAATAAATGTGATGGTATGGGTTGCTTTTATTGCAACCATGTCGTTGCCAATGATGGTTCCTGTATCGGCATTAAGCCCACTTGGAATATCTAAAGCTAGGATTGGGCATTTAATGTGATTAATGATAGCAACTAATTCTTTGATGTTACCCGATAATTCTTCACGTAATCCAATACCAAAGATACCATCAATCACTAAAGACCATGATTGTTTTTTAAGATTTTCGAATGTTTCAAATATCGATAGTGCATTTTCCCAATGGGCTGGGCTTTTTGCGGCTTTTTGCAGCGCTGATTTTGCTTCTTCTGATGAATTTTTTGAACGAAGAACCCGTAAAATGGAAACAAAAAAACCGGCATTGGCTAAATTAGCGGCGGTCTCAAGCGCATCGCCACCATTATTTCCTGGGCCCACTAATACCAAGATTTTTTTTTCAGTACTTAATGATTGAGCAAGTATATTTTTTGCTAGCTGATAAGCTGCCTGTCCTGCTCGTTGCATTAATGTTCCTGTAGGCAGATTTTCAAGAACCGTTTTCTCAATGATACGCGTTGCGCGGGTGGAATAAAGGGTATTCATAAAAAGCCAAATAAAAAGGAGGTTATGATTCAAGAAATCGGTAAAAACACCTACAAAAGTTGGGATTTATCCAAATTTGTAGGATTTGTTACATACTTTTCGGATGATCGCTTTGTGAGCATATGTTTTTTTAAGTAAAATAATAACCCCTTGAATGAATTCAAGGCATTATTTTTAACACGAAATCGCGAATCCGATCTGAAAGGGTGCCCTTTTGGGGTTTTTAGGACGGATTCAAGACCTTAACCCTGGAGATAATTATGTCCGTAACTATGCGTGAAATGCTTGAAGCTGGTGTTCATTTTGGTCACCAGACTCGTTTTTGGAATCCTAAGATGGCTCCTTTCATTTTTGGCCATCGTAATAAAATCCACATTGTCAATTTGGAAAAAACCTTGGTGATGTACAATGAAGCCATGAATTACATCCGTCAATTGGCGGCTAATCGTGGCACGATTCTAATGGTTGGAACCAAAAGACAAGCACGCGATATTATTGCTGCGGAAGCGCAACGGGCTGGCATGCCATATGTTGATCAGCGTTGGTTAGGCGGTATGCTGACTAATTTCAAGACGATTAAGACATCCATTAAACGTTTGAAAGATATGGAAGCTGCAATCGAAGATGGTACCGTTGAAAAGATGAGCAAAAAAGAAGGTTTGCTCTTCCAACGTGAAGTTGTGAAATTACAGAAATCCATTGGCGGCATTAAAGATATGGCAGGACTTCCTGATGCCATTTTTGTTGTTGACGTTGGATATCATAAAGGTGCGGTGACTGAAGCCGCTAAATTGGGTATTCCTGTTGTTGGGGTTGTTGATACTAACCATTCCCCAGAAGGGATTGCTTACGTTATTCCGGGTAATGACGATTCTTCTAAAGCGATTCAATTGTATGCACGTGGTGTTGCTGATGCTATTTTAGAAGGTCGTGCAAGTGCTTTGCAGGAAGTTGTTGAAGCAGCAAAAGAAGGTGCTGCAGAAGCTGAATAAGGCATTTGATGATGCAGGTTTCTTGTTTTTGGAAACCTGCAGGATTTTTTAGCCTCGGGAATAATTCCCTTTATCAAAGGAGAAAAGGATGGCTGTTATTACAGCAAAAATGGTTGCTCAATTGCGTGCTAAAACCGATGCACCCATGATGGAATGCAAAAAAGCATTAACTGAAGCAGATGGAGATATGCAAAAGGCAGAAGATATTTTGCGTGTCAAATTAGGTAATAAAGCGTCTAAAGCGTCTAGTCGTGTTGCTGCAGAAGGTGTTATTGCAGTGAACGTTGGCGATGGGGTTGCTGCAATTGCTGAAGTTAATTGTGAAACAGACTTTGTCACTAAGAATGCTGATTTTATTGAGTTAGCTGCTTCTTGTGCAAAATTAGTGGCAGAAAAAGCACCAGCAGATGTGGCGGCACTCTCTGCTTTGGAATTAGATGGTAAGAGCATTGAATCTATTCGTACAGAACTGGTGGGGCGTATTGGAGAAAATATGTCCATTCGTCGTTTTGCTCGGATTCAAACCCAATCGAAAATTGCTTCCTATTTACATGGAACACGTATTGGTGTTCTTGTTGAATATGAAGGAGATGATCCTCAGGTCGGCAAAGATGTTGCAATGCACATTGCCGCAATGAAGCCCGTTGCATTGTCTTCAGAACAAGTTGATGGAGCGATGATCGAACGTGAACGCGCAATTGCCGCTAAGAAAGCGGAAGAAGATTCTGCAAAGGCTGTTGCCGCAGGCAAAAAAGCGCAGTCGCCAGAAATTATTGCTCGGCGTATTGAAGGTTCTGTTCAGAAGTTTTTGAAAGAAGTTTCTTTGTTGGATCAGCCATTTGTTAAAAATGACAAACAATCAGTAGGGCAAATGCTCAAAGAAAAGAATACCTCCATTCTTTCTTATATATTATATGTTGTTGGTGAAGGCATCGAAAAGAAATCAGATGACTTTGCGGCAGAGGTTGCAGCTCAAATGGCTGCAGCAAAAGCCTGATGATTTTAACGGACCGAAAGGTCCGTTTTTTTAGATGAGGACATTTGAACTGTCGATACGATTTGTAAAAGGAGTCAAGGAATATGGCAGGGCCAATATATAAACGAGTATTGCTAAAACTTTCTGGTGAAGCCTTAATGGGGGAAGACCAGTTTGGCATTAACCGGGCTTCGATTGAACACATGGTTAAAGATGTGATTGAAGCAACACAATTGGGGGTTGAAATAGCAATTGTTATTGGTGGTGGAAACATTTTCCGTGGCGTTGCTCCTGGTGCCAAAGGGATGGATCGTGCGACGGCAGATTATATGGGAATGTTAGCGACTGTTATTAATTCGTTAGCTTTGTCTGATTCTCTTCGCCAGGCTGGCGTAACAACACGGGTTATGTCAGCAATTGGGATTGAACAAGTCGTTGAGTCTTATGTTAGACCTAAAGCGCTTCAGTATCTTGAAGAAGGAAAAGTCGTTATTTTTGCAGCGGGAACAGGGAACCCATTTTTTACAACAGATACAGCGGCTGCTTTGCGTGGTGCAGAAATTGGTGCTGAGCTTGTTCTTAAGGCAACAAAAGTCGATGGGGTTTATACGGCAGATCCTATGAAAGATTCTAAGGCAACTCGTTATTCGAGTATCACTTTTGATGAAGCGATTGAAAAGCATTTAGAAGTCATGGATGCGGCCGCTTTTGCGTTATGTCGTGATCAGAAGTTGCCAATTAAAGTCTTTTCTATTCTGAAATCAGGCGCACTCAAACGAGTGTTGATGGGAGAAGATGAAGGAACACTCGTTCATGTATAAGAGGGAGTCGGTTATAATGCCGTTCTTGTACAGTTAATTCTGCAAAGGTGTTAGATGAATATTTTAGATCTGAAGAAAAATGCCGAAACGAGAATGTCTAAATCCATTGATTCTCTAAAGGCTAATTTAGCAAAAGTTCGCACAGGACGTGCTAACACAGGAATTCTTGATCATGTTCAAGTCGATTATTATGGAAATCCAACCCCCATTAATCAAGTTGCGAATGTAACATTAATTGATGGCCGTACAATTTCTGTTCAGCCATGGGAAAAAAAGATGATCAGTGCGGTTGAAAAAGCAATTCGTAATTCTGATCTTGGGTTAAATCCTTCTTCCGTGGGCGATATTATTCGAGTTCCTATGCCTCCGTTGACAGAAGAACGCAGAAAAGAAATGGTCAAACTTGTCAAAACGGAAGGTGAAGACGCCAAGGTTGCCGTTCGTAATATTCGTCGTGATGCCAATGAATCTTTAAAAAAAATGATTAAAGAGAAAGAATGTTCTGAAGATGAAGAACGTCGTGCACAAGACGATATCCAAAAATTGACCGATAGATATGTCAAACAAATTGATACGTTGTTGACTGAAAAAGAAAAAGAAATGATGACTATCTGATCAATTTTTTTTCAGATATTTCCGTGAATACTGATTTTCGCTTGTCACAAGCACAATTGCTCCCGAAGCATATTGCTATCGTAATGGATGGTAATGGGCGTTGGGCAAAGAAGCGCTTTCTGCCCCGAATTGCCGGTCACGTAAGAGGGGTTGAAGCGGTTCGTCGTACGATTGAAGAATGTATGGCATTGAAAATCCGATTTCTTACGGTGTTTGCGTTTAGTTCTGAGAACTGGAAACGACCTAATGAAGAAGTTGGTTTTTTGATGAACTTATTTTTGTCAACCATTCGAAAAGAGACTTCTCGGTTGCATAAAAATAATATACGGCTGCGTGTTGTTGGTGATTTAAGTGGTTTTAATGATGCGCTTCGTGAGGCAATTAGAGATGCCGAAGAGTTGACTGCAGAAAATACTGCCATGACGTTTACGGTTTGTGCTAATTATGGGGGACAATGGGATATTTTGCAGGCGACTCAAAGAATGCTGCAAGAGGGTATTTCAGATCAAGATGTGACAAAAGAGCGATTAGCATCATACCTTGCACTTTCTTATGCGCCGGATCCCGATCTTTTTATTCGGACAGGCGGGGAAAGAAGGATTTCTAATTTTCTGCTTTGGCAACTTGCTTATACCGAGTTGTATTTCACTGAAACATATTGGCCTGATTTTAATCGATCTGACTTAGAAAAGGCGATTACTTATTTTCAATCAAAAGAGAGACGTTTTGGTCAAATAAGTGAGCAATTGGGGAAATCATGTTAAAACAGCGCGTGATAACGGCAGTGTGTTTAACGGCCGTTTTATTTTTAATATTATATTCAGGCAGTGATTTTCTGTTTGTTGGATTGCTATTGGCATTTTTTGGAGCGGCATCTTGGGAAAATACAAGATTATTTAAGAGTCGTTATCCGATTTTGATCGGAATTTTTTCTTGTATTGTATTGGCAGGAATCGCTTATTTTCTGACAATTCGTGAATATATCTGGCTTGCTATGCTCGGTTGTATGATTTGGGGGGTATTTCTTATTCCCGCTTTATTTAGTCGAATGCCTGCTTTGGGGACCGTATTTAATCGTATTTGCCAATGGGTATATTGGTTATCCGTATTGTGCAGTATTGTATCTGTCTTAGTACTTTATAGAAAATCAGTCTTTTTTCTGTTATCGATATTAATTGTTATTTGGTTAGCAGATATTGGGGCTTATTTTGCAGGCAGAGCTTTAGGAAAACACAAGTTGGCTCCCACAATTTCTCCTGGAAAAACATGGGAAGGAGCCATTGGCGGTGCTATTGCTGTGTTGATATACGGTTTTTCGATGGTGTTATTTTTTCCTTTACAAGAAAATATTGCTGTTTCTATTTATAGCCGATATGGTTGGGGAGGGATGTTGATCAGCCTTATCGTCTTTGTCGCATTAAGTATCATGGGCGATTTATTGGAATCTAAATTAAAGCGACGTGTTGCTATGAAAGATAGTAGTAATTTATTGCCAGGACATGGTGGTGTTCTTGATCGAATTGACTCTTTAATTCCTACATTGCCACTCGCTGTTTTGTTAGGGTTGTGGTTGTGAAATGATGGATGAAGCGGTTCAGAAAGTCACAGTATTAGGATCGACCGGTTCAATTGGGGTTTCTACCTTAGATGTTATTTCACATCATCCCGATCTTTATCGAGTGTATGCGCTAACGGCAAATAGTCGAGTGAGTGAACTTCAGCGGCAATGTGAAAAATTTCATCCAGAAATTGCTGTTGTAGGTAAGGCCGCCGCCGCCGTTGTGTTAGAACGAAATCTTCGGGCAAAAAATATCACAACGCAGGTCTTATATGGAAAAAAAGCGCTAATGGATGTGGCAGCCTCTCCTCAATGTGATGCAGTGATGTGTGCGATAGTGGGAGCTGCGGGATTAGAATCATCATTAGCGGCGGCAAGGACTGGGAAAAAACTTCTTCTTGCTAATAAAGAAGCACTTGTTATGTCGGGGCATCTTTTTATTGATGCTGTTAAGCGATATGGTGCTACATTATTGCCGATTGATAGCGAGCATAATGCGATTTTCCAGTGTTTGCCGCATGCTTATCATGACGGGGATGCTAAAAGGCATGGCGTTTCTAAGGTGCTATTAACAGCATCCGGTGGCCCTTTCTTGCATCGTTCTTCAGATACTTTAGATAGGGTGACACCCGAAGAAGCGATTGCGCATCCTCGGTGGGTTATGGGGCGAAAGATTTCGGTTGATTCTGCAACAATGATGAATAAAGGATTAGAAGTCATTGAAGCACATTGGTTATTTGGTATTCCCGCTGAGCAAATTGAAATATTGATCCATCCTCAAAGTGTTATCCATTCAATGGTATCTTATATTGATGGTTCAGTGATTGCGCAAATGGGAAATCCTGACATGCGAATTCCAATCGCTCATGCATTAGCTTATCCTAAAAGAATAAGTTCGGGAGTCAAACCATTAGATTTAGTCGCACTTGGCTCTCTTCAATTTGAATCTCCGGATTTGAAGCGATTTCCTTGTATTCGTTTAGCTTATGATGCATTAAAAACCGGTGGAGCGGCGCCGACAATTTTAAATGCAGCAAATGAGGTGGCTGTACAAGCATTTCTTGAAAAACGTATTGGATTTCAGCAGATTGAAACAATCGTTGAACAAACATTGGCGGGAATTGCGATGACTCATTCGATATCTAATATTGATGATGTTTGGTATGAAGATAAAAGAGCGAGAGTGTTTGCAGAAGGATTGATTGCTTAATGGATTTTTGGATTGCTCTATTCGCGTTTATTCCCGCTATTTTTAGTGTTGTTATTATTCATGAATTAGGTCATTACACTGCGGCTAGGATTTGTGGTGTTAAAGTTTTGCGTTTTTCTATCGGGATGGGAAAAATCTTATATCGGAAAAAATTCAGGCAAGATGGTACGGAATGGGCACTCTCTTTATTACCATTGGGTGGGTATGTCAAATTGCTTGATGCAAGAAATGAGGATATGAACTCATATCCTGCTGATGCAATGGCGCAAGAATTTACATCACGCAATGTTTGGCAACGGGTATTTATTGTTGCTGCAGGGCCTATTGCAAATTTTATTTTGGCTGTGGTTGTGTTGTTTGTTTTGTATATTTATGGCGTTCCTCGTCCTTCAGCTCAAATACGTGTGGTTCCCGTTAATACTGCAGCATATCAAGTGGGGCTGCGTGGTGGTGAGACAATTGTTGCTATTGGTGAACATCCAATTCGATGTTGGGATGATGTCAAGCAAGTGTTTGCTGATACGGTCGCTAAAAAGCGCCAATCTGTCCATATAAAATGGATGCAAGGCAACGGAAAAGAAAATACGGCGGATATTGTGCTAGCACAAGCGATAAAGCAAGAGGGAGAAGCGAATTTCTTAACGTCCTTGGGGCTAATGATGGCTCAACCTCCTGCTATTTTGGATAAGCTTGAAAAAGGCGGTGCTGCAGAACGGGCGGGGTTACGTCCAGGAGACAAAATTATTGCGATAGATGGCGTGAATATATTGGATGCTTTAGCATTGATCGAATTTATTCGAAAGTCTCCTAATAAAGATTTGTGTTTTACCATAGAAAGAAAAGGGCAATTACTCAAGTTAGATGTTCACAGTGAAAGCCAAGAAAAGGATGCGGCAATTATTGGGAAAATTGGCGTGAAAATAAATGTTACGCCTGATCTCGTTAATATTAGATATGATGTGGTATCTGCATTCAAACAGAGTATTGAGGATGTCATTACCATGATCTCTTTAACTGTTCAATCAATTGGGCAAATGATCAGTGGTCAGCTTTCTATTAAAAATGTGACAGGACCGATTACGATTGCAGATTATGCAGGAAAGACCGCTAGCGAAGGTGGAATATCGTATTTAAGTTTCATTGTTTTTATCAGTATTAGTATTGGTATGATGAATTTACTGCCAATTCCTGTTTTGGATGGTGGACTTTTGCTGTATTATGCTGTGGAAATTATAAAAGGCAGTCCTGTTTCTGAAAGAATATCAAAAATTGGAACTGTTATTGGATTGGGGGTACTTGGGTTTTTAATGATTGTTGCAATGTGCAATGATTTTGGAAGACTCTTCTCCTAAAGTGAATAGGCGTTTCGTTTGCGTTTCAAATGGGATTATTGAAAAACGTTCATCGTCAGTTAACACATAGTCTTTCGGTATTGGCTGTGACTGGGGCATTATTTTATGCTGATCAGGCAATGGCGATAGAACCATTTGCTGTCAAAGATATTCGAATTGAAGGAATACAGAGGACAGAAGCGGGGACAGTATTTAATTATCTACCGGTTCGTGTAGGTGATACATTTACTGATGAGAAAGCAACGGCATCGATTCGTGCATTGTATGCGACTGGATTTTTCAAAGATGTTCGCATTGATGCCGAGGGGGATGTGCTGGTTGTCATTGTCCAAGAGCGTCCGGCGATTGCTAGCGTTGATTTTACAGGGGCCAAAGAATTTGATAAGGAAGCTCTGATTAAATCTCTTAAAGAGGTGGGGCTTGGTGCAGCACGAATTTATGATCATTCTTTAGTTGATCGGGCAGAACAAGAATTAAAACGGCAATATATGTCTCGGGGTATGTATGGCGTTGAAATTACAACGACTATAACTCCTGTGGAAAGAAATCGAGTTGCCGTTAATTTTATTGTTGATGAAGGGGAATCCTCTCATATTAAAGCGATTCGTTTTGTGGGCAATAAAGCTTATACGGATGATGAACTGCAAGATCTCATTAAATTGAGAACGCCGGGGTGGTTTACTTGGTATACTCGTGCCGATCAGTATTCTAAGGAGAAATTAACAGGGGATCTTGAATCGATTAAATCGTTTTATCAAAATAACGGTTATATTGAAATGCAGATGGAGTCAACCCAAGTTGCTTTATCTACTGATAAAAAAGATGTTTATTTAACATTAAATATTACAGAAGGTGATCAATATACGGTTAATGAGATTCGCCTTGAAGGGGAGCTTTTTGGCCGGGAAGATGAAATCCGAGATTTAATCGAACTTCAAAAAGGGGAGTTATATTCAGGTTCAAAATTGACGGCCACCACTAAGAAAATTTCAGAATATCTTGGAAATTTTGGTTATGCCTTTGCTAATGTGAATCCTCAGCCAGAGATTGATAGAGAAAATAAAGAGGTTTCATTTACTATTTTTATTGATCCTGGTAAGCGAGTATATGTTCGACAAATTAGTATTGTTGGGAATAATAAAACACGTGATGAAGTGATTCGTCGTGAATTTCGGCAGTTAGAAGGTTCTTGGTATGATGGGCAAAGTATCAAACGTTCTCGTGATAGAGTGGACCGATTAGGTTTTTTCACGAATGTGACGGTTGAAACACCAGAAGTTCCTGGAACCGTTGACCAAGTTGACGTTAAGTTAAAAGTTGAGGAAAAACCAACAGGCAATTTATTGTTAGGAGCTGGGTTTTCTCAAGAAGATAAACTGTTGTTATCCGGTTCTATTGAACAGGATAATTTTGCAGGTACGGGTAACGATGTTGCATTAAATATCAATACGAGCCATCGTTATCGAACAATTGCATTGACACAAACAACCCCTTATTTTACAGATGATGGGGTTAGTCGTCGTTATGAGCTTTTCTACCGCACCGTTCGACCGCCATTGATTAATGATAGTGATTATAAAGTCACAACGATTGGGGCTAATGTAAAGTTTGGGGTTCCTGTTACAGAAATTGATCGTATTTTCTTTGGGATTGGCTATGAACATACAGCTTTAGATATTTATGAGGATAGTCCTCGTCGGTATGTTAAATTTGCTCAAGATTTCGGTCATATCAAAGTTGATGAAAATGGATTCCCTGTTGAAAGTGGGACTGTTTCTGCCTATGCCATTCCATTAACAGCGGCTTGGCAAAGAGATAGCCGTGACAGTACGTTAATTCCAACTAAAGGACGTATGCAAAAGGCAAATTTTGAAGTATCGGTTATTGGCGATATGCAATACTATAAAGCATCTTATCAACATCAATATTTCTGGCCAATTGGTGAAGGAGGGACTTTTGGGCTTAATGGGATGATTGATTATGGTAAAGGCCTTGGTGGTAAATCATATCCTGTCTTTAAAAACTTTTATGCAGGGGGTATTGGTACTGTTCGTGGTTATGAAGGATCTTCCATGGGGCCTGTTGAACGGGATAGAGATGGCGATCGCGAATATATGGGGGGAACTAAGCGTTTAATTGGTAATGCTGAATTCCAGTTCCCAATGTTTGGGGTTGGAGGTGATCGGACATTGCGATGGTTTGCTTTTGTTGATGGTGGTAATGTCTTTACCGAAAATCAGAATTTTAATTTGGGAGATCTTAAGTATTCAGCAGGGGTTGGTTTAAGTTGGTTGTCACCAATTGGACCGCTTAAGTTGAGCTATGCCGTGCCACTTAATGCGGATAGTTCCGATAAAAAAGAATCTTTCCAGTTTCAGCTTGGTACAGGATTCTAAAACAGTGGCATAATTTGAATGTTTGTAAAACAAATGGAGAAATCTCGTGAAAAATCTCTTTAAGACAATTCTGAGTTCCAAAAAATTAGCAGTAATCGCTTTTTGTTTATGTACATTAGGCGTTGCAGAAGCACAAGAATATCGAGTCGGTTATGTTGATGCCGATCGGATTTTGACAGAATCTGCACCAGCAAAGGCTGTAGAAAAGAAACTGGAAAATGATTTTTCAAAGCGCTTAAAAGATCTTCGTGATACACAAGCTCGACTGAAATCTTTAAGCGAAAAACTTGATAAAGATTTGCCAGTTCTATCGGAATCTCAACGATTAAAGCGTCAGCGCGAATTGACCGATCTTAGTCAGGACTTTCAGCGCAAACAGCGTGCATATCGTGAAGATTTAATGCAGCGCAAAAATGAAGAATATTCGAAAGTTGTTGATCGTGCAAAAAAAGAAATCGAAAAAATTGCTAAATCAGAAAATTATGATCTGATTGTGAATGAATCTGTTTATCATTCTCCACGTGCCGATCTTACAGAAAAAGTCCTGAAAGCACTTAGCAACTGATTAGAGGGTTGATATCGATGAAACTTCAGGATCTAGTTGACCGCTTAGGCGGTCAACTGATTGGTAAGGGTGATATTGATGTGATTGGTTTTGCACCTTTAGATGATGCAAAAGAAAATAACATCAGTTTCTTGACCAATCCGAAATTACGTAATGAGGTTAGCCGTTGTAAAGCGGCAGCATTGATTCTGTCTCCTAAAGATGATCAGATTGTAGGACATCTTTTTGAAGGATGTCGGATCGTTACCCCGAATCCTTATGCATATTTTGCACATGCGGCACAATTATTTCAAGGATTGAAAAAAGAACCTTTAATTCCAGGCATTCATCCGAGTGCTTGTATTGATCCCACCGCAAAAATTGCTTCAAGTGCAACAATTGGTCCTTTTGTGACCATTGAAGCGGGGGTACAAATTGGTGAAAATTGCCATATTGAAGCGGGATGCTTTATTGGTCACCATGCTAAAGTGGGCGCAGGATGTCACTTTTTTCCTCGTGTTGTATTTATGTATGAATGCGAAATTGGAGAAAGAAGTGTATTGCGTCCAGGATCTGTGATTGGTTGCGAAGGATTTGGGTTCGCTAATGAAAATGGTGTTTGGGTTAAAATTCCACAAACAGGTCGGGTTATAATTGGTAGCGATGTTCAAATCGGGGCTAATACAACAATAGACCGTGGTGCATTGGCAGATACCATTGTTGAAAATGGCGTTAAACTCGATAATCAAATCCAAATTGGCCATAATTGCCATATTGGAGAAAACTCTGCAATGGCAGGATGTGTTGGTGTCGCAGGGAGTGCCATTTTTGGTAAAAATTGTACCGTTGGTGGTGCTGCTATGATCGGAGGACACTTAACGATTGCAGATGGTGTTCATGTGACAGCTTCCAGTGTTGTACAAAGTTCTATTGAGAAACGCGGTGTGTATTCTGGGTTCTATCCTTTAGCGCCACATCGGGACTGGGAAAAGAGCGCCGTATTGATCCGCCGGTTGGGTTCTATGCGAGATAGAATCCGCGAACTTGAAAAAACAATCCAAACATTAATAGAAAAAGAAAAATGAACAGTTTGAATATTCATCAGATCCGCGAACTTCTTCCTCATCGTTATCCCATGCTTTTGGTTGATAAGGTGCTTGATTGGGAAGCTGGCAAGAAAATTGTTGCAGTTAAAAACGTGACAGCTAATGAGCCTTTTTTTAATGGTCATTTCCCAGAACATCCGGTGATGCCAGGCGTGCTGATTATTGAAGCGATGGCGCAAGCTGCCGCTGTTTTTGCATTTATGTCATATGCCAGCAAACTCGATAAAGATGCATTGGTATATTTTGCAACAATTGACAATGCAAAATTCAAACGCCCTGTTGAACCGGGAGATCAGCTTATCATGGAAGCTGAATTATTGCGTAGTTCAAGAGGAATGTGGAAATTTAAAACGCGTGCAATGGTTGAAGGGCAAGTCGTTGCAGAAGCTGAACTGATGTGTGCAATTAGGGGCGGAGTTGTTGCCCAGAAAGCTGAATCCTGATGACAATCCATCCAACAGCAATTATTGATTCTCATGCCGAACTGGATAGTACGGTAGATGTTGGTCCTTATTCGGTGATTGGACCTCATGTGAAGATTGGTGCTCGTACACGAATTGCTTCGCATGTTGTTATTGAAGGGCATACGACGATTGGAGAAGATAACCATATTTTCCAATTTGCTTCATTAGGAGGAATGCCGCAAGATAAAAAGTTTGCAGGAGAGACAACTTATTTGCAGATTGGAGATAGGAATACAATTAGGGAATTTTGTACATTTAATGTGGGAACTGTCCAAGATGAAGGAATCACTCGCTTAGGTAATGATAATTGGATTATGGCTTATGTCCATTTAGCGCATGATGTGCAGGTTGGCAATAATACGATTTTTGCTAATAATGCTCAGTTAGCGGGACATGTCCACATTGGCGACTGGGTGATTTTAGGGGGATTTACGCTCATTCATCAGTTCTGTCGAGTCGGTGCTCATGCTATGACGGGATTTGGTTCTCATATTTCTCAAGATATTGCGCCATTTTTAATGGTTTCAGGATTACCAACGACGACTTATGGCATTAATTCGGTGGGATTGCGTCGCCGAGGATTTACTTCTTCACAGATTATGGATATTAAACGTGCCTATAAGACAGTTTATCGTTCAGATCTTTCTTTAGAGGAAGCAAAAGCTAAGTTACTTGAAGATGCGAAACATTCAGAAGAAGCATCAAAATATCTCCAACAGATGTATGCATTTATTGATCAATCAGAACGTGGGTTACTACGCTGATTACGAATAGAAAATACCAAAGCAATAAATATGGAAAGAATCGCCATGGTGGCGGGGGAGACCTCTGGAGATATCCTTGGGGATGCGATTTTATCAGTGCTTCGTCCTAGATTGCCGCATGCTTTGATACATGGTATTGGCGGTCAGCAAATGAAAAAGCATGGCTTTATCAGTGACTGGCCAATGGAGAAATTAGCCGTTAATGGTTTATTTGAAGTACTTGCTCATTTTTGGGAGCTAAAGGGCATTCGTAATCGTCTCCGTGATAATATCATTGCAGAAAGACCGGAAGTTTTTGTTGGAATTGATGCCCCTGAATTTAATTTAGGACTTGAAATTCAATTAAAAAAAGCTGGCATTAAGACCGTTCATGTTGTGAGTCCTTCGGTTTGGGCGTGGCGCAGTGGGCGAATCAAAAAGATTCGTGAAGCGGTTTCTCGAATTTTAGTTCTTTTTCCATTTGAAGAAGCGATTTATCAAAATGCAGGGATTCCAGTAACTTGTATTGGGCATCCGTTAGCTGAAAATATTCCCATGCAAGTCGATATGCTTTTAGCTCGTCAAAAATTGCAGTTAAAGGCGAATTCACCGGTTATCGCGATATTACCTGGCAGTCGTATGTCAGAGTTAAAGTATAACAGCCAGCCATTTGTAGAAGCGGCTCAGATATTGTTGAAACGAGAACCATCATTGCAGTTTGTTATTCCGATGGCTGGAGAGCGTCAGGGGGCTTATTTTAGCAAATTGCTTAAAGAATATCATTTTGATCATTTACCGCTTAATGTGATCCAAGGACAATCACAGCAAGTGATTGCAGCCTCTGATGCCGTATTAGTTGCTTCGGGGACAGCAACACTTGAAGTGGCTCTTTTGAAAAAGCCTATGGTGATTGGTTATCGTTTAATGCGAGCAACATGGGAGATCGCGCGTCGTATTGTCAAACCGCCTGTAGGGTTGCCGAATATTTTAGCGGGAGAAATGATTGTCCCTGAATTGCTCCAAGATGAGGCGAATGGACAAAAATTAGCAGATGCGCTTTGGTTTCAACTGACTAATGATGACAATCGAACTCAGTTGTACCAACGTTTTACGGATATGCATTATTCATTACTTCGGAATATGGCTCATACGAGTTCTGAGGCAATATTGGATGTCATAAAACATGGATGATGTTTTGACAATGTCTTTATTTTCAGCACCTTCTCATTTATCTGCGATTATTTGTGGGGCTGATGAAGCAGGAAGAGGGCCTATTGCAGGACCTGTTTATGCGGCTGCTGTTATTTTGGATCCTGAATGTCCCATAAAAGGACTAAAAGATTCCAAAAAACTAACAGAAAAACAGCGTGATATCTTAGCATTAGAGATTAAAGAAAAGTCAAAAGCATGGGCAATTGCTTCTTGTACTATTGATGAAATCGATCAAATGAATATTCTTTGGGCGTCTATGTTAGCGATGAAGCGTGCAATTGAGGCTTTAAAGATTAAACCGACGATGGCAATGATTGATGGAAATCGTCTTCCTAAAGATTTGGATATTCCAGCACAAGCTATCGTTAAAGGGGATGATAAAATTCCTGAAATATCAGCCGCTTCTATTTTGGCGAAAACTGCTCGTGATGCTGTTATGATGCAGTTGCATGCCTTGTATCCTCAGTATGGTTTCAATCGCCATAAAGGTTATCCGACAGCCTATCATCTCCAGCAATTAGAAAAGTATGGGGTTTCGCCAGTACATCGGCGTTCTTATGCGCCTATTCGCAGGATGCTTGAAAAACAAAAAAAGCCATTTTAAATGATGAGTATGCAATATCTTAGCAGTCAAGGAAAACCTGTTGACTTAAGAACCGTATCTTGGCCTCAGAAGCTTCGATTGCTTGTGACTGCGCCGCATCCTGATGATTTTGATGCCATTGGTGTGACGCTTCAATATCTGCAAACGCAAGGTCATGAACTTTATGCCATTGTTGCACAAACTGGAAGTGGAATTGATACAATCTATGGCGCAGGAATGACAAAACAGGATAGAACGTTGTTGCGTAATCGTGAACAGCGTGCGAGTTTTGCATTTTTTGGGTTACCTCAAAGTCATTATCAGATATTGGCCCTCGATAATGCCGCAGATGATCAAGTTGACTATACAGAAAATAATATTTGTCGGCTTAAAGAAATCGTCAGGAAGATCCAACCGAATATTTTATTTATGCCTCATGGTAATGACAGCAATCGAGCACATCGTGATATGTATCGTATGATGCGCCATATTGCGAAATGTATGGAATGGCCGATAGCGCTTATGTTAAATAGTGATGTTAAAACCGTTGATATGCGTAAAGATTGGTTTGTTCCATTTAGTCAGGAAAAGGCGCAATGGAAGCGCCAATTATTGCGTTTTCATGATTCACAACATCAGCGTAATCTGAGAGTTCGTGGGTATGGATTTGATGATAGGGTATTAACACTTAATCGCCAGACCGCAAAAGAATTGGGTATTACTTTGCCATATGCTGCTTCATTTGAGGTTGAAATCTGCGATTGAATGATCGGTAAAATTAATCGCGTTCGGAGAATAGGCGTGCATTTTACTGACGATTGCTGTTGAAATTTCTTCAATGGATTTTGATGTGGATGGTAGAAAGAAAATATCATTCATTGACATCATTCGTTCAGCTTCTGCTACTTCATATCGACAGTTTTCTAATGAAGCATAATGACTATTTGGTCGTCGTTCATTGCGGACATTTGATAAACGCTCAGGTTGAATGGTTAGACCGAATAATTTTCTTTTTTGTTTTTGCAAGGGAAGTGGAAGCGTTTTTCGGTCAAAATCTTCAGGGATCAATGGATAGTTAGCGACTTTTAAACCATATTGCATGGCCAAATAAAGACTTGTTGGGGTTTTGCCGCTTCTAGAAACGCCAACAAGGATGATATCGGCTTCTTCTAAGTTTTGATCAGAAATGCCATCATCATGTGCTAAGGTAAAATTGATGGCTTCCATACGAAGTTTGTATTCTTCGTTTTCCATATTTTGGTGACTTAACCCAATTTCTTGTTTGGGGGAGATTCCAAGTTCCCGTTTTAAAGGTTCAGTAAAGGGTTGAATAATATCAAGATGCAAGGCCTTAGCTTTGCGGATTTCATTGACGAGTTCCTGAATCACTAATGTTGAGAATACAATAGGCTGATATTTTGTTCGATCAAATTCAGATTGAATTTGTAAACGTGCTTGTTGTGCTTTTTTTAGGGTATCAACAAAAGGAATGTAAATTCTAGAATAGGTTAAATTGAACTGAGACAGAATGGAACGAGCTAAAGCTTCTGCTGTAATACCTGTTCCATCAGAAACGATATAAACCGTTCTCGAGGGAATATCTTGTTGTGTTGTCATGATCAGGTACCTAAGGAGAAATGAAAAATAATTTTAAAGTTAGCATGAAATCATACGAAACACCATGACCAAAGCGGTACAATGTGTAGAAATATAGTCTTCTTAAATAGAAGATTATTCTGACAGTAACATCAACTCAATACGACTGAATTTGATTTTAGGAGGGGAAAATGTCGGAAGCTGCTGTCCAGTCTTTAGATAAACAGATTGCTTATGTTATCCCGTTTAACCAATTGCGTATGACTGATATTTCCCTTGTGGGCGGTAAAAATGCATCGCTTGGAGAAATGATGAGTCAGTTGTCGGAAAAGGGCATTCGCATTCCAGATGGTTTTGCAACGACAGCACTTGCATTTAAAGATTTTTTGTCATTTTGTGCTGAAGGGACAGAGGCATTAGCACAACGTATTGAAAATCGTCTATTAAATATTGATGTTAATAATGCTAAAGAATTAGCCACAGCAGGGGCCGAAGTTCGTCAATGGATTATTGAAACGCCTTTTCCGCCAAAATTGGAGCAAGCAATATTAAATTATTATGATGAGATCGCTCGAAATACCGGAAATAAGGATATTTCGGTGGCCATTCGGTCATCATCAATTGCTGAAGATTTATATGATGCTTCATTTACTGATCAGCAAGAAACATATTTAAACGTTATGGGGGCAGAAAATGTTTTGCATGCCATAAAGCTTGTTTTTGCTTCATTATTTAGTAATCAAGTCATTTCATATCGTCAGATTCGAGGAGTTAAACACTCAGAGATCGCTTTGTCTGTTGGAATACAGCAAATGGTTCGTTCTGATTTAGCCTCAGCTGGTACGATGGTGACGTTAGATACGGATTCAGGTTTTAAGGACGTTGTATTTATTACGTCTAGTTATGGTTTAGGTATAACGGTGACACAAGGTGCGGTCAATCCTGATGAATTTTATGTTCATAAGCCCATGCTTGAACGTGGAAAAATGGCGGTAATTCGGCGCTCTTTAGGATCTAAATTAGTTCAAACTGTATTTTCAAAGGAAAAAACAGCTAAATACTCAACATTGACCGTTGATGTTTCTGAAGAAAGACGGCATGAGTTTTCTTTATTAGATAGTGATGTGCTTGAATTGGCAAAATTTGCCGTATTGATTGAAAATCATTACGGCTGTCCGATGGAAATAGAATGGGGAAAAGATGGTATCGATGGGAAAATCTATATTCTTCAAGCACGTCCAGAAACAACGAGTTCTCAGCACTCAAGCGATTCTATTCAAGTTTTTAAACTCAAAGAAAATAGCAATGTGTTAGCATCAGGACGGGCAATTGGCCAAAAGATTGGCATTGGTCGAGTACGTATCGTGATGAGTCCTGCAGAAATGGATAAGGTTCAAGAAGGTGACATTTTAGTTGCGGATATGCCTGATCCTGATTGGGAACCTGTTATGCGAAAAGCAGCCGCTGTTGTGACAAATCGTGGTGGACGTACTTGTCATGCCGCTATTATCGCTAGAGAGATTGGTGTTCCTGCTGTTGTGGGGTGTGGTAATGTCACAAAGATTTTGAAAGATGGCCAACTGGTGACGGTTTCTTGTGCTGAGGGGGAAAATGGTCGTGTTTATGAAGGTCCCCTTGAAATGGAAGAATCTCGTATTACCTATGGCGACTTACCGGTGTTGCCCGTCAGATTATCAATGAACATTGGAAATCCTCAGTTGGCATTTAAATTGAGAGCGATTCCAAATGGTGGCGTTGGGTTAGTTCGTTTGGAATTTATTATTAATGAAATTAGTATTCATCCTAATGCGATATTAGCCTATCCTAATGTTGATCCTGATCTTAAATTAGCCATTGAATCTGTTGCTAAAGGATATGGCAGTCCGCGTAATTATTATGTACAAAAACTAACAGAGGGAATTGCGACAATAGGGGCGGCGTTTTGGCCAAAACCTGTTATTGTTCGTTTGTCTGATATTAAATCGAATGGTTATCGTGCTTTAATGGGAGGAACTCGTTACGAGCCAGCTGAAGAAAACCCAATGCTTGGATTCCGTGGCGCATCACGTTATTTAGCCCCAAATTTTGCAGAGGCATTCAATATGGAATGCGAAGCTTTGAAAAAAGTTCGAAATGATATGGGGCTGACTAATGTTGAAATTATGGTGCCGTTTGTTCGGACAGTAAAACAGGCTCAATCTGTTATTGATTTATTGGCTGTCAATGGACTGCGCCGAGGAGAGAATGGACTCCGTATTATTATGATGTGTGAAGTTCCAGCTAATGCGATTTTAGCGGAACAATTTCTTGAGTTATTTGATGGATTTTCAATTGGATCGAATGATCTGACGCAATTAACATTGGGATTGGATCGTGCTTCAGGAATTGAACAGGTGATGTCAGATTTTGATGAACGGGATCCTGCTGTTATGGCGTTGATTTCAAAAGCGATTGCTGCTTGCAATGAGCAAGGAAAGTATATTGGTATTTGTGGGCAGGGACCATCTGATCATTTGGATTTAGCACTTTGGCTAATGAAGCATGGCATTGATGCAATGTCTTTAAATCCAGATGCAGTTATTCCGACTTGGAAAGTCTTAGCAGAAAGCCAAATTTGCGGATCTTAAAAAGAAAGTGATTAATAAAACGGGGCTATTGTTGATTAATAGTCCCGTTTTGTTTTATAGAGTTAGTTACTGTTTTTTTTAACCAGTTCTCTGCCTAATTTTTCTTCAACTGCAGCTACTTTACTTTTGAGACGAGATTGATTGCCAGCACGATAATCGACTCGAGTCATGACGCTGATACGATGACAGTCTTTTGCAAGTGCTTTAAAACAATCGCCAACAACTTTTTGGACATCGTCCCATTCGCCTTCAATTGTGGTACTCATTGCCGAGAATTGGTAGGTCAGTCCACTTTTATCAATGATATCCATAACACGGGCAACATAAGGACTGAGACTTGTCCCTTTATCATTAGGGAAAATAGCTAATTCGAGCAAGACCATAAAACCTCCAGAAGTAGTGGATAAAAATTAAGCTTCAATTACAAAACCAGCATGTCCTGGTTTTACAATCGTGTTACCAATCGTATCTAACATATAGTTTGTTGCAGGTTGTCCTGTGCAATGACAAGGGATGAGCAAGTCTGGGTGCCAGTTTTTCAAGTGATCAATGGTATATGCAAGTCGTTCTTCATTGGCATTAACTAAGTGCATTCCCCCAATGATTGCGTGAATTTTGGAGATACCCGAGATTTTACGAATATATTCAACAGTATTGACAAGCCCTGCGTGACAGCATCCCAGTAAAATTAATAGACCTTGTTCTGTTTCAAACCACATTGATTGATCGTCTTCAATGAGATCATGAATATGACGTTGATCATCTAAATAAAAAGGACCGCCAGTATCTTCTAGTAAGGTATGGCGAGGAACGGGGCCCGTTATCCCTGTTTTTAATGTCAGATAGTGAGGACAAGATATTTCGTGGATTCGATGAGTCGGAATTGAGGATAAAGCCTGAATGGAGGCTTCAGGCATGCCAATAAATCGTGGTGTCGTTCCTATTTTGCAGCTATAACGACTGATCCGTAATTGAGGACAGCAGTAAAGATGAGCGGTATGATTTTTTTCAAGAAAAGCTGGTAATTGCCCTGTATGGTCATAATGACCATGACTGAAAACCAATTTATCAGCAGAATTCAGATCAATTCCTAGTGTATCCGCATTTGTCAGTAATGCGCCTAATTGTCCTGTATCAAATAAAATACGATATTCGTTTGTTTCAATCCATGCGGAGAATCCGTGTTCTTTGGCTAGATTCTCTGGGGCTTCATTATCCACTAATACGGTAATTTTCACTGTTTTTCCCATGGAAACCTCCACTATTTTTAAGTTGATTAAAGGATTATGATTTATTAGGAGTTGATGGCAGGACTTGGAAACAATATTCAGTATAAGATGTTTGATTTTTGGGATTAGTATAGGAAAAATTAGCATTTATGCCGTTAACTTTCCATACCAAATTATTCTGGACTAAATCCATATTTTTAGGATCAAAATCGTTTTGTATTTTTATCGTTTCTCCTCGGTATAATATTTCTGTTGAGTTATCTTTTGTAGGCTGAATAATGATTCTATTGCCGCTGTCGCATTGCCAGCTTGTTGCTTGTTTTGGCAAAGGCATTAAATTTTGAGTGATATTGTTACTTGTCGTTCCACATCCAGCTAAAGCTAATATGGCTAATAGAGAAAATAAATGTTTCATAAAACACCTTTAAAATAAAGCTTGAGTAATCGGATAATTCATTTTTAACAGTCGCTTAACGATTTGAGTGATCAATGGGACATTGCCAGATGTAAAAATCTCAAAATGAGCGGTATTTTTATTGGTATTGAGTAGATGATTATTTTGTAGAACATGTTTGAGTTGTCGGGCAATTGCGTGTCCTGTATCAATGATCATTAACTCTGGATGCCCAGCTTCTGTTGCTAATTGTTTGATGATATGGCGAACAAAGGGATAATGTGTACAGCCAAGAACAATTGTATCGGCTTTTTTATCAAGTAACGGTAATAGATAAGTTCGGATTGTTTGAATGACTTTTATCGATTCAATATTTTCATGCTCAATCAAATCAGCCAACCCTGGACAGGGTTGCAAAATAAAGGTCACACCAGATTGTTGGCTGAGTAATTGATGTAATTCATGAAATTTATGGCTAGATAATGTTCGTACTGTTGCCATGACGCCTACAATACTTGATCTTGTCTTGACTGTGGCAGGTTTTAGTCCTGGCTCTACTCCAATAATGGGAAGATTCGGGTAACGGTTTCTTAATAAATGGATTGCTGCTGCAGTTGCTGTATTGCAAGCAACCACCAGTGCCTTAATTCCTTGATTTAATAGGAAATCCGTTATTTTGTAGGAACGCTCAATAATAAAGGCTTCTGGTTTATCGCCATAAGGATTATATTTTGAATCAGCAAAATAAATCAGATGCTCATCTGGTAACATAGCTTGGATATGCTGGGTTACAGATAATCCACCAATGCCTGAGTCAAATACACCAATTGGAGAGAGAGTATCCATTTTAATATAGATATTTAATGTTTGGACACGACAGGAATTTTACCATTATGGCAATTGGCAATTTTGGCTTTCCATTCGGCAGGCCCTGTTGTATGTAGCGATGTTCCTTTCGAATCAACGCCAACGGTCACCGGCATATCTTCAACTTCAAATTCATAAATAGCTTCCATGCCTAGATCTTCAAAAGCTAATATTTTGGAGGATTTGATCGCACGTGCCACTAGATACGCAGCGCCACCTACAGCGATCATATAAGCGGATTGATGTTTGCGAATCGCATCAATGGCAATGGGGCCACGTTCAGCTTTTCCGATCATGGCAATAAGGCCTGTTTGACTGAGCATCATTTCTGTGAATTTATCCATACGCGTTGAGGTTGTGGGACCAGCAGGGCCAACGATTTCATCACGGACAGGATCGACAGGACCAACGTAATAAATTACACGATTTGTAAAATCAACAGGAAGTTTTTCTCCTTTTGCGAGCATATCTTGAATTCGTTTATGAGCGGCATCGCGTCCTGTTAATATTTTTCCATTGAGTAAAAGTGTTTGTCCAGGTTTCCAAGATGCGACTTCAGCACGTGTTAACGTATTTAAATTGACGCGTGTTGATTTTTCAATATTAGGAGACCAACGAATATCGGGCCAATCAGATAGTGAAGGGGGATCAAGATAGACGGGGCCCGAACCATCTAATACAAAATGTGCATGGCGAGTGGCCGCGCAGTTTGGAATGATAGCGACAGGTTTTGATGCTGCATGTGTTGGGTACATATTAATTTTTACATCGAGAACCGTTGTGATGCCTCCAATTCCTTGAGCACCAATTCCTAGCGCATTAATTTTGTCATATAGTTCGATTCGCAGTGCTTCAACTTCATTTTGAGGGCCTCGTGTTTTTAAATCTGCCATATCAATTGATTCCATAGCAGCTTCTTTTGCCATAAGGACCGCTTTTTCTGCTGTGCCTCCAATACCAATGCCGAGAATGCCAGGAGGACACCATCCTGCTCCCATGTGTTTGACGGTTTCTAATACATGATCAACAATTGAATCAGATGGCATGAGCATTTTTAGAGAGGATTTGTTTTCAGAACCGCCTCCTTTAGCGCCGAGAGAAACTTCAACGGTATTTCCCGGTACGATATCCATCATAATGACAGCAGGGGAGTTGTCTCGGGTGTTTTTACGATTAAAATGAGGATCGTTTACGACAGATGCGCGCAGTTTATTATCAGGGTAAGTATAAGCGCGGCGAACTCCTTCATTAATAGCATCATGAATAGTTCCTGTAAATCCTTCCCATTGCACATCCATGCCGACTTTTAGGAAAACATTGACCATGCCGGTGTCTTGGCAAATAGGACGTTTTCCTTCGGCACAGAGGCGAGAATTCATTAGAATTTGTTCAATAGCATCTCGTGCTGCAGGGCTTTGTTCAATTTCATACGCTTTGGCTAAATGGTCAATATAATCTTTCGGGTGATAATAGCTAATATACTGAAGAGCTGCGGCAATTGAGTCAATGAGATCGTTTTGTTTGATAAAAGTCGTCATAATGTTATGCCTTAATAATAATTATAGTTATAAGTGAAATTTTACCTGCAAACGTTACAAGAAAATTCTTAGATATTTTAACTGCTACAAAGTATATCTATGGATGAAATTTGTTTTCTGCTATCACGAATGAAAATAGAGGTATTGAGAATTATTAATAAAAATGTTGCAGAGAAAACAAAGAAAGTCAAAAATTGAAGACAAACTTTGAAAAAGTGCTATAATCTTATTTTTCTGATTTAAATCAGGAGAGATGGATGAGCGGTTTAAGTCGCACGCCTGGAAAGCGTGTATAGGTTAATAGCCTATCGGGGGTTCGAATCCCCCTCTCTCCGCCAGAATTTAGTCCCACACAGTTCCATACTGTGTGGGATTTTCTTTTTAATCAATACCTTAATCCACTTCTTTGTCCCATATCGTCTCATACCATTCCATATTACTTCACAAAATTTGGTAGGTACAATGGTAGGAAAATGGGTTTTGACACTTCGTTTTATATTTCCTACCATTCTCTACATAAATAATTATTATACATTAATAAAAACGTTTTTATTAGGATCAAAAAAGTAAAAGGAATTGTAAAAAATGAGGGATAATCAGCAAAGAATGACATTTAAAGCCATTAAAAATTGTCAAAAAGAACGATTTGCCGTAACAGGCGCCAAGAACCTTTATGTTTGTAAACGAGAGTCTTGTTACTTCTATTATCGTTATGTGGATGTAAGTGGTAAAAGACGAGAATTGCCTTTACTTCATTTTTCTCATGAAACAACTTTTAGTAAAGGTCAGTCATTATTAAAACAGGCCATTGATTTATCAGATGAGTACACAAGAATGCGTCGAAAGGGATTAGATCCAATTGAATGCTTTCGTACAGAAAAACGTAAAAATGCTGAGAAAACCCATGCGATTATTAATCCCCCTAAAACGGCTACTTTTCAGCAATGTGCTGAAGAATGGATTCAAGAACGTAAACAAAATCATTATTGGAAAGATAATCCCAAAGGAGAAAAAGAAACCAGAAGTAAACTCACCAATCATGCTTATCCTTACTTAGGCGATAAAGATATTGAAACGATTAATGCCAACGATATCTTTGGGTGCTTAAAATTGATTTGGCAAGATCATCCTAGTGTTGCAGATAAAGTAAAAACCTATGTTAAACAAATTATGCAATGGGCAATTGCCAAAGAAAAAAGAAAAAATCCCATTAATCCAGCGGCAAAGGATGGTTCATTACCCGTGTTACTCGAATCACTTAAACATAATCGACAAGAAGAAAAAAACTTAGCGGCTTGTCCTTATGAAGATATTCCGTTACTTTTTAAAACACTTCAAGAATATTCATCCATATCCGCAAGAATGTTGGAATTTCAAATTCTCACGGCAGCTCGTCAACAAGCGGTCCGATTCATGAAATGGAAGGGAGAATTAAATATTAATAAAGGCATTTGGAACGTTCCTCTGGAAAATGATAAAGCTAAAGCGATAAAACGTGATAGAACCATTTATCTATCCAGTTATGCCGTTAATCTGCTTAAAAAGCTCCCAAGATTTATATCTCCTTATGTCTTTGTCAGTTCTCAAGGAGACTGTTTATCAGGAGATGCGGTCAGAATGTTTCTTAAAGGCCTTCATCAAAAGAAATTCCATGAAGATGGTATTGGCTGGGTTGATCCGATGACAAAAGATAAAAATGGAAAACCTAAAATTATTACACCTCATGCAACAGCTCGAGCATCTTTTAAAACTTGGTCTAAAAGTCTTGAGAATCAAGATCTCAACCAAGAAGCTGTTGAGTTATGCATGCTTCATGGCAAGAATGATCCATATAAAGGCGCATATGATAGAAATAATCTGGAACAACAACGTCGTGCCATTATGGAACGTTGGGGAGAATATTGTTATAGCTTGATTAATAAAAAATGAAATAATGATTCGCTCTTGATAATGACTCGCTCTTGAAAATGTGGGTAATTCCGATATAATGGGTGTCATGGGAATGCTCCTTTTCTTGGCTTGGAATGGATTTCCCTTAGGCATAACATTGGAAACATGTTGTGCCTATTTTTTTAGCATTTCCCCTCTTTTTGAGGGAGAGCCTGGTAATAGCGTTCTACGGTTGCGGTGCCGATTTGAAAGTCTTGAGCGATTTGAGTGAGGGAGAGCCCCATTTTCCTACCATTGTACCTACCAAATTTTGTGAAGTAATAGGAAATGGTATGAGACGATATGGGACAAAGAAGTGGATTAATGTATTGATTAAAAAGAAAATCCCACACAGTATGGAACTGTGTGGGACTAAATTCTGGCGGAGAGAGTGGGATTCGAACCCACGGATGCTCTCACATCGCTGGTTTTCAAGACCAGTGCATTCGACCGCTCTGCCATCTCTCCAGAATAAGCAAGTATACAGAATTAAATCATTTTTAGCAAATTAGTGTAGTTTATGAAACGATTGGGCTTGTAGATGTAAATTCTTTATGTTTATTTATTCTTTTTTTGAGAGAATCTTATTTTGTACTGAAGCCGTATTAAAAAAGGATTTAGTTTCATCATTAAAAGCTTGTCCAATTAAATGCATTCCTGGTATTTGTTTGATAGCGCATACTAGGTAGACTGCACCACAATAAGGCCACCAACGATTACCAGCTTTTTCCATAAAAGCGAATCGTTTTAAGCCTTTCCAAGAATTGCAAGCGGGACGATAGCAGCCGATATATCCTCGGCTCGTTTCAAAGCCAAGTAATGCAAACCAATCTTTAATTCGAGAAAGACTGATAAATGCCGCATCAGTTGGTAAGAAATATTTACCAGTAATTTTTCCCCAGCGTTGTTTAAGTCCCCATAAACTTGTTGGATTAAATCCGCTGACAATCACTTGTCCTTCAGGAATCAAAATTCGATGAATTTCACGTAGAAGTTGGTGAGGGGATGATGCCAAATCAAACGCGTGCGGTAAGACTACGAGATCTATTGATTCAGTTGCAAATGGGAGCTGCAGATCATTATGTGCCAAAGAGATAGGGACAGAATACCCATTTAATCCTTTCTCAGTGTCATGATTATAAGTTTTCGGATTAATCATGTCAGAAGTGGATAAAAAAGGATTGGTATACCAATGATGAGTAACTCTGTTTTCTTTTAATGCATCTAATTCGGTCAGTCCAATTTGAACAGCATGAAACCCAAAAATATCTTCAGATAATTCACAGAAATAAGTTTCCTCCCATTGCAACATGTACTGTCCAATGGGGGAAACTAGCCAATCATGCATTGTTTTATTAACCATCTGATTAGCTTAAGTGAATTTATATTAGCCAACGTAATTATCTTTCCATTCTCTAATCGCTGTAAATGTTGCGATAGGAGAATGTTCAGATAATTTATTAAGTGAATCCATTCTAGAAATGACCGTAGCTTGATTTGTTCGCATGAATGGATTGGTCGCTTTTTCTTCTGCAATCGTTGAAGGTAATGTTGGCATATATTTTTTGCGTTTATCTAAGCAGGTGCTCATTCGCATGGCGATTGCTGTATTGTCAGGCTCAATTT
Organism: uncultured Oxalobacter sp.; assembly: GCA_934401755.1. Lineage (GTDB taxonomy): Bacteria > Pseudomonadota > Gammaproteobacteria > Burkholderiales > Burkholderiaceae_D > Oxalobacter. The sequence continues at coordinate 63,169 of CAKRSU010000001.1, read as the reverse complement.
CAGCAGCAAATTTTAGGTTAGGAATAGTATATTCGTGTCCTGCATAAACTAATGTATCATCAGGCAAAGCTGAAATTTTGTTAATGGAATCAAACATCTGCTTTGGACTACCTTCAAAAATACGACCACAACCAGCTCCAAACAATACATCGCCGCAAAATAGCCATTTTTGCACAGGAGCATAGTAAGCAATATGTCCTAGCGTATGTCCTGGCACATCTAATATAGATACTTTCCATGCATTTAGTTCATCGAAGGTAACAGTATCTCCTTCTTTTAATGGATGGGTAATAAATGGAATATTGTCATTTACAGGACCATAAACTGGAACTGAGAATTTTTTCAGCAGATCAGTTACACCACCTATATGGTCGTTATGTTTATGCGTTAGTAAAATACCCGATAGTTGTAATTTACGTTGTTTCAATGCATTGAGTACTGGTGTTGCTTCCCCTGGATCTACGAGTACAACTCGTGAATCATATTCAATAGTCCATATATAATTATCTCTAAATGCACGAATAAAACCGACTTTAATGGTTGGCATAACACATTCTCCTCTGCAATAGATTTTAGAAAATATTATAACCATAAACATACATGAACATGATATTGACAGATATGGATAATAATGAAGTTTCAGCGCTTCAAAAAGTTAATCGCGTTACCATTTATACTGATGGCGCATGTAAGGGAAATCCTGGTCCTGGCGGATGGGGGGCTTGGCTTACTTATCGTGGGCATGAAAAAGAGTTGTACGGTGGAGAGAAAGAAACTACCAATAATCGTATGGAACTGACCGCGGTTATTCAAGCTTTGAATACGCTTAAGCGTTCATGTCAAATTGATCTTCATACGGATAGTCAATATGTTAAAAATGGCATTACTCAGTGGCTCAATAATTGGAAAAAAAATAATTGGAAAACGGCCAATAAAAAGCCCGTTAAAAATGCAGAGTTATGGCAAGCTTTGGACGAAGCAGTTCAGCGTCATCAAATAACATGGCATTGGGTTAAAGGACATGCTGGTAATGAGGGGAATGAAAGAGCTGATATGTTAGCAAACCGAGGGGCTGAGCAAGTTATATAATCACGTTGCTTAGAGTAATTTTTGCTATTTTAGTGACATCCGAAATTAATGGCTCTACACCAAAAAGAGGGGAGGACTCCATTCCAAACGATTCAATTAATCTGTTCTACACTCAAAATCAGCAGATATCACAAGATTTTAACGAACGGATAAAAATAGAAAAAACAGATAAATACCCAACATGAGATAATGCTAAGTGGTTATCTCAACGTGTGCCAGAAATCAAGTTTTATCCAACGTTTCTGTATTCAGAGGTTGCTTGTAATTGAGAACCCAATGGATAAGTCAGTTTGATTCCTGATCTCCTTCAAGTTGCTCTTAATTTGACAAACTGCCATGAAATAATTTCAGCTTTCCGTCATCAGGACAAGCGATTCCGCCATGTATGGCTTTTTCTCCATTTTGCGCCAGATGTCTTCGTTGTCTTGAATACTTTCAAGTCAGCTTGGTTGTTTCGATCAACCCAGAATATTTTTATCGTAGCATCTTTTTCATTTTTGACGAAAAACCAGCGTTCATCACCTTTTGCGTCAGATTCACGATCAACTTCACAAAAAACCAGATCGGCGTTGAATTCCTTGTCAGCGGCAAATACTTTTATATCAGCCTTGTTTTCTTTATCTACAACGAATATCTTTGCCATTTTATTCCTCTCTTTAATGGATTTTGCAGAATATCAAATCAATACCACGAAGATCTTGGGTTCTACACTAATATTCTTTTGCGGTATCTTCTAATATGATAATTGCTGAAGACAAACGATAAAATCAAACACCATATACTTTTAGCATATGCTATCAAATATTCTCTATTCGGACAATATATAATATTGATTATCAAGAGCTTCATTTCAATTTTATTAATATGAGGAAGTTGTAAAATTCGGAACTAGAATGTATCGAATAATTTTTGAATTTTTTTACTCAAAATTTGAAACTTAATAAGTTCTCATATCAATTATTCATATTAATTGATTAATTAGATAAAAAACTTATCAAATTAGGAGGATTATATGAATTATGTCCCGAATGTATTGGATATCCTGAAAAACATATTGCAAGGAGTAGATATTGCCTCTGATATATCGTATCATCAAAGTTGTCAGCAAATTATGAATAGTTATCTTCTACCTTGGCAAAAAGAATTATGTATCAATCAATTGACTATCCAACATAGTAAACAAAAAAATTTTATTATGACTGAAAAGTTTTTATTTGATTTGTCCAATCTAATTGACGACATTTCCAATAAAAAATGAATTATTATTTTGTAAGAAGATATCTTGTACAGAATTGTTGATAACATCGATAAGAAAAATTAAATTTACGGGATCATACGATGATTAATATATCCTAGAAAAATATAAATGTTAATTTTTGATTGGGCAATAAGAAATTAGGCTATCAATTTGAATGATTTGCTTATTATAAAATAATAAGAAATTTTATTTTTCCAATAGTAGCATTTCAAAAAAACACGCCAGACACCCAAATTTCAATACCGATACTAATTAGAATAATACCACCGAGTAGTTCTGCTTTACTGGCATACTTCATCCCGAATTTTTTGCCAATGATGATGCCGCAGATACAGATGATGAATGTTACGATTCCAATAATCAATGATGCGGCAATTGCCAATATGCTATTGTAATCTGCAATAGTGAATCCAACGGATAATGCATCAATAGAAGTTGCGATTCCTTGCGTGAATAATAATATACCAGTTAGTTCTTTGGTGGTATTAGGAGAATTCTCATCATGATGATTTAAGGAATTCAAAGCCATACTGCCACCAATATATAGCAATAATCCTAGAGCGACCCATGGAATAAAAGGTGAAATTGCTTGCATATAGTGAACAGCTGTATGCACGATTATCCATCCGATAAGAGGCATTGCAATCTGAAATAATGCGAAAGTTCCTGCAATCAAGCATATTTTGCGTATAGACATCTTAGTTTCTTGAAGACCATTTGCTAGGGAAACAGAAAATGCGTCCATAGCGAGTCCAATACCAAGAAATAGATTGTTGATTAGAAACATTGTGTACCTTTATCGGAGATAGAAAAATAAGGGTGGACAGTATACTGTAATTTGAAAGTAGCAAAGATTGTTTTTGGAGAAGGAGGGTGTTCAGGTGTTTATGAAGAGGAAAGTAAAAATAATGTATGATATTTCATTGACTTGAATTTAAGTATCAATAAATACAGAGCGTATTTGGGTGAATCTCTGTTATATTTATTTCTAGAGCAAATATTTAAAATTTTATAACGATTAGTGCTCCGAAATACCTGTTTAGATGTCATGGAAATTTAATTGCAGAAAGGAAATATATATGACTAATAGCAGTACCAGCAATGACGATTTCGATATGTTTGGTGATTTTGCTGGTGAAATCGAAGTTTCTCCTGAAGGTAAGATTTTGCCAAAAATGAAACTGTATAGCGGCGGTGTTTTAGATTTCCATGATATACATCCAACAGATTTTAAACCGATGGATATCGCTCATTCTTTGTCCTATCTTCCTCGTTTTAATGGGCATACTCATGTTTTTTTTAGTGAAGCTCAACATGCATTGCTTGTTTCAGATATTTTGCCCGTTGAGTTTTCTTTTAATGGCTTACTTTGTAATGCTTCGAAAGCTTACGTTGGAACCTCTCCTGTTTTTCGTATGCTAAAAGAATCAATGAAAATTAGGACGGATCTTGATAATGCGATCTGTGATGCGTTCCATTTGCCTCGTATGCAAGAAGAAGTGATGGCAGCCAATAATCTTGCGACAGCCATGGAAATGCGTGATTTGATGGGAATTGAAGCAAAAGGTATTGAAATTCCAGACTTGCCTTATTTTAGAAAAAAAATTGTTCCCATGTCTTTAGAAGAAGCTAAGACAAAATATCTTGAACGTTTAAAGGGGTTTGTTACGGGCGATCAAAATTTGCGTGAAAAGCTTCAACAGATATTCGATGAAATCTGGACAAAAAAGTGATGTTGAGCCTATTTATAGCAAACAAAAAATGAGCAATGCGGAATATTTATTGAGGCGTTACAAAATAAAACAATTCGATAATGAGGAAGATGGTACATTAACAGTGTAGGAACTTTCTTCATAACCCCCAGTACATGGTGGGGAAAAACCAGTACAGCACTTTGATACCGTTGTCCTTTCGGTGGGCAAGTGCAGGATGGTAACCGGAATAACCGCATATACTCAACCTTTGAAAAACCTAGCTGCTCAAAAACAGCTAGGTTTTTCTTTACTTTATATTATTCAATCAATCCAATATAAAGCAAATGGATAATGCATTAGCCCCCTATTGTTTATAAAACGTATTTATTTTGTTGATTCTCGGAATGGTTTAGTGAGCCACCAAACAAGTGGCGTAGCGGGAGTAAAAAAGAACAGAATTAGGAAAAAATACTCAATAGGCACATATTCCAAAAGCATTGCGCCTAAAAAAGGTCCTGTTGCCATCCCAATATCGACGCCAATATAGAAAGTGCTATTAGCAAGTCCTTTTTTATCAGGACCAGAAATTTTAATAGCGTGAGATTGGCATGCAGAAAAGACAAATCCAAATCCACCTGCCATACCAATAGCACCAAGAAACATTAAGAAATTTCCAGTCATAAAGGTAAGTGCTAGGTAACCAATGCCAGCAGTAAAAGAGGAAAAGAGTAGAAACCAAATGAAAGAAACTTTATCAAAAAGATCTTTTGCACCTAGCCTCATAAGAAATAAGGTAACCGCATAACATGGAAAAAATAGACTTACCATGACGGAAAGATGACGTATTTCTGTGTATCGCACAATAAAAGTTTGCATCGTGTAATACGGTAGCGTAAACATCAAACTAATAATGGCAATGGGAATAATAGATGGTAGAAAAAATTGAAGTCGTGATTTTGTACTTGATGCGGTAAAGGACGGTTTTCCATTATGCTTGATAAAGAAAGGAAGCAAAATCATACCAAGGATAAGGGCAATATCGAGTTCAAAAGAAATACGATAGCCTAAATGCTGGTAAATGAATATGCCTATAGCAGGGGCAAGTCCCATTCCGAGCGCATTCATGGTGCCGTACATGGCAACACCGTAACCAATACGGTGCGGTGGCATCATTTCGGCCACCCAAGTAGATAGGCATAATGATGATGTAGCGTAGCCTAATCCGGTAAGGATTCGGCAGAGAAGAATAACGATTGGATCTGAAGATAGAAAATATCCGATAGCACCAATAAGCTGCAAGATGCTAGCAAGCGTACAGAGTCGAATTTTTGTGTATCGGGCAATAATGGCACCCACAACAGGGCGGAAAAATAATGAAACAATATTAGCAATTCCGCCAATGATTCCGATCACAATATGAGAGGATCCAAGACTTTCCGCAAATCCTGTGATCAGTGGCGTGATCATGACATAAGAGCTCATAAAAAAAAGAGTTGTTATCATAATGAGAACAAAGTCTTTTTTTGAAGCATGTGTATTTGCAGACATTGAATATATCTAGGTAACTGAAAATATTCATATCCTACGCTGATCATCGATAAATGACAATTTAATCATTATTCTAAAAAGGTTTATTTCTCTTTAAAATAGCTGATTATTAGAGGGTCAGGTAGAATCCGAATGTTCGTGAAAAATAATCTATAAATTAAGAGGAAAAATAATGTGGATCATATTAAGGAATAGCTTTCTTTCTATTGCTAAGCGCGATTGTCATGAAGATGAATTACTGGTTCGTGCGAGACGAAAAGGGGATATTGAACGTATTTTTCCCCAAGCAAATGTCAAAGAAACCTTGGAGTATGACTATCGTTATCGTGCTGTTTTAAAAAAGGCGGCAGTTATTGCGGCGATGAGTCAATGTATCAATGATATTGATTATGCTCATTTTAATGAGGCAATTGATGAAGGGGATTTGCTTGATGCTTATGCTGAGGTAAGAGATGATCTTGAAAATCTTCAGGTTGGCGGAGCTTTTTGTCGTCATATGAAACGTAACCAATTGTTGGGTGGCGGCTATTAATTAATAAAGTGCGAGTCATGCAGATGAATGAAAAAATTCGTCTGCATTGGCTTATTTTTAAGCGTTATATTGCGTTTTATTTTTTTAAATTCAATATTTTTTTGTTGTAGCACGATTCATTTTGCAAACTAGCTCAATATCTTTGCCTAGTATAGATAGGGCTAAGCATTTTTTACGGTAGCTATATCTGATGCACAAAAATAGAGACTGATTTTTCCCCTTTCTTTTAAAATGTGTTCGTATTCAGGGCATTTTGCTGATGTTATGCCAAATAATGGAGGCTAAAATGCTTCTACTTTATGTTAACTTGTTTTGAAACTCACAACGAATAGTTAAATTTGCACTAACTTAATTGAGTATAAAAAAGCCCTATTTTGTATTAATGGACTTAGGCTTATTTTTTTGCAATGCATATATGTTTGGTTGAGCGTTTTTTTATCATTGAGTTATTGGGTTTACCCTCTTTTTAAATGTTGGCATGGTAATTGCTTAATTTAGAGTACATCACTATATACAATAAGGGGGACGTAATGAAAAAGATCATAGTAAATAAAACGCTTATTGCTACGTTCATATTTGGCTCGATCATTGGGGAAAGTTTTGCGCAGACAAATGTAACGGTTTATGGAACGGTCGATACTGGCATTATTAAAGAAACCGGATCAGATGTTCGTATGGGGAATAATGAAGATGGCGTTATCGGCTTTAAAGGGACAGAAGATCTGGGAAGTGGGACCAAAGCAATTTTTAAATTAGAACGTCGTTTTAATTTAAATGATGGCACAAAGTATTCAGATAATAATGCATTAGATACATTGCAAGGAAGTAATGGTGCTGAATGGCAAGGAGCTGCCTATGTGGGGATTAGTAATGATCATTATGGTGCTGTCACGCTAGGTCGAGTCAATAATATTGCCATTGAAAATTATGGGGCAGTTGATCCATTTGCTTATTTCAGCGTTGGTATGGCTGGGACTGCAACTAATTTAATTTATGCAGAGCAATTATCAAATACAATTCGTTATGATAGTCCTGAAATGATGGGGGTATCGATATCAGCTAGTTATACTTTGGGAAAAGATACTCATCCAGAAGGATATTATCATTCTTATGGCAATGATGGCTTTGGTCTAGGCGTGAAATATGACAATGATGGGTTATGGTTGACAGCAAATTATGATCGTTTGGCAGATTCGGATAAATCGTGGTTGTGGAATGCTGGTATTGGATATACCTATAACGGATTTACTGTAACGGCGGGTTATCAGGGAACGACTGTTAAAGCAGCAACAGCTGACAGTATATTAGAAATTGAAGGGATTTCACTTAAACAAAAAGACTGGATTTTGGGATTGATGTATGAAGAAGGGCCACATACATTCAAATTTTCATACAATCGGGGTAGTTTGGAAAGTAACAGTCAATATGATGGTGATATGAATAAATATGCATTGGGATATAGTTATGCTATGTCGAAACGAACTTCTTTATACGGCATGGTTGCTTATACCGATAGTGATAATGGCGCGGTAGGAAGTATTTATAATACCAATGGTGTTGAAAATGATTCTGTTACTGGCATCCAGTTTGGTATTAATCATAAATTTTAAGACGAGTTTGGCAAAAATATTGAAATCTTGATGACATCAGAAATATTTCCCTTTTAGAAAAAATTTCAGAAGTTGTTTCTGAAAGCTTTATTTTCCTTAATCCCTGTTTTTACAGGGATTTTTTTTGAGAGAAATTATCAGAAAGAAACTTAGATAATCAATGTTATTTGAGTTGTTTTACTCGGCTTTTGTGCTTTTTTTAGGTGCATGCACTTTTTTGGGGCATATTTTTTAATGCTAGGAGCATTATTTGAATGGCTGACAGGTAAAGCGATAAATTGAGTTATTTTTTTAGAAAAATGGCAGAAAAATTTTTATGGATTGACTGATTTTCTTATTTTAAATCAACGGTTTTTCTCTTATAAGTTCCCTATTTTATTTTACTTTCCAAAATTGGCACGCTACTTGCAATAAGTAAAAGTACGATCACACCTGTATATAAAAATTACAAATATTTGTGCAGGAAATAAAACGGAAAGTGAGGGAAAAGAAATGAAACTGATTACTGCAATTATTAAACCATTTAAATTAGATGAGGTTCGTGAAGCATTAGCAGCAGTAGGTGTTCATGGGATGACGGCTACCGATGTACGTGGATTTGGTCGTCAAAAAGGACATACTGAGCTTTATCGCGGAGCAGAATATGTTGTTGATTTTCTTCCAAAAGTTAAGCTCGAAATTGCTGTTTCAAATAATATGCTTGATACGGCTGTTGAAGCGATTGTTTCATCGGCATCAACGGGCAAGATTGGTGATGGCAAGATTTTTGTTGTTGATCTTGAACAGACTATCCGTATCCGTACAGGGGAAACTGGAGAAGAAGCATTGTAATAAAAGGAATAGGGAGATTATGATGAAAACGAGATTAAGCAGTTTATTCGTTGGCTTAATAGGCATTGGGATAAGTGGAATCGCTTGTGCTGAAGAGACTTCTGTTATGGATTCTGGTGATACCGCCTGGGTATTAACGTCTACGATGCTTGTATTATTGATGACAGCGCCTGCTATTGGTTTGTTTTATGGTGGTTTAGTTCGTGCTAAGAATATGCTGTCTATTTTGATGCAAACATTTATGTCATTTTGTTTAGTGACCGTATTGTGGTTCCTTTATGGTTATTCTTTCGCTTTTACGGGGGATGGTCCTGTTATTGGTACTGCTGAAAAAGTGTTTATGAAGGGAATCACAATTGATACACTTTCTTCTGTATTGACCACAGTCCCTGAGTATGTTTGGGTCGCATTTCAAGGCTCTTTTGCTTGTATTACTGCAACTTTGATTGTTGGCGCCTTTGCAGAACGTATTAAATTCGGTGCTGTTATGGCATTTATTGCAATTTGGTTTACTTTTAGTTATGTTCCTCAGGCTCATATGGTATGGGGAGGCGGATTCCTTCAGTCAGATGGTGCAATCGATTTTGCAGGGGGGACGGTTGTTCATATCAATGCTGCTATTGCTGGATTAATTGGTGCTTATTTTGTCGGTAAACGTAAAGGTTTTGGTAAGACACCCATGATGCCACATTCTTTAACATTAACGATGGTTGGTGCTTCTATGTTATGGATTGGTTGGTTTGGTTTTAATGCTGGCTCTGCTGGGGCTGCAAATGGTTTAGCAGGATTAGCTTTTGTTAATACTTTTATTGCACCGGCAGCAGCAGCTTTATCTTGGTGTATTGTTGAAACATTTACTCGTGGCAAACCAAGTATGTTAGGTGCTGCATCAGGTGCTGTTGCTGGGTTGGTTGTCATTACTCCTGCAGCTGGATTTGTTGGCCCTATGGGAGCATTAGTGATGGGATTGATTGCAGGGGCTGTTTGTGTATGGGGTGTTACTGGCTTAAAGAGGATGTTAAAAGTTGATGATGCATTGGATGCATTTGGTGTACATGGTGTTGGCGGTATCATTGGTGCAATTTTAACAGGGGTATTTGTTAATACTTGTCTAGGAGGTCAAGGAACTGATTTATCCATGGTAGAACAGGTTTGGATCCAATTTAAGAGTGTGATTATTAGTTTACTTTGGTCTAGTGTTGTTTCAGTTGTTGCTTACTTTATCATTGATAAAGTTTGGGGATTACGAGTGACCGAAGAACAGGAAGAAGAAGGATTGGATAAAACATCTCATGGTGAATCCGCTTATCATTATTAATTTAGATGTTTAATTTGAACTCCCGAGATTGTATTTTTCTCGGGAGTTTTTTTGTCGTTTTTTATCGCTGAGAATAATATTAGAGATTAGGATTTATTGCAGGGAAATAAAAATTAAATAATCGAATATTAGATCTGAGCTTGAAACTCAAATTTTTAGAGGAAAGCAGGAAGAAATTTTCAAGATGAAAGCAAAAGATATATTTTTAGGTTATTTGTTGAGATAAATGATACAAAATAGCGCGACAAACTGATTCAATTGATGATATCGATTCAATGCCTATCTATTTAAGGTATTGCATGAATTTGAGTGGCTAATATTTATGAAATCGATTTAATCGTTAAGTCATATTTATTGATTATTCTTTAAGGTGTGTGAGATAAGTAAGGGAATTCATGGATTTCAAAAATGATTTTCTATGAGAGAAAATAATGAAAAAATCATATGGCTTTTTCATTTGAATAAATCGGTATTAAGGCGAGTAATCAGAGTATGAAACGAAAAATTAATTTACGATTGATATTGATTGCTTTAATTGCTGTTGTAGCAACGACGGTTGGTATCACTGTCATTTATTACAATCTTTTTAAGTTCCAAGTTAGGGAATCGCTAAGCAGTCATGCGATGTTATTGAGTAGAGCGATTTCGTCACATACGAGTGTTGCTCCATTTTTCAATACATTACGTACAGAAAATTTGCGTGTAACCTTAATCGATAGCAGAGGAAATGTTTTAGGCGATAATTACGCAGATATTCGAAAAATGGACAATCATCTCCATCGCCCTGAAGTGCAGCAGGCATTTAAAACAGGGCAGGGGGAGAGTGTTCGTGATTCTTATACGTTAGGCACGGATACATTTAATTATGCATTACGATTGGAAGATGGTATGGTGCTTCGCGTCTCGACTGAAGTCAAAACGATTACCAGCGTTTTTCTTGATGCATTGCCTATCATCTTATTGATTATGGTTGTGATATTTCTGGCTTGTTTAATTGTTGCACATCTATTAACTCGGCAGTTAATTCGTCCAATTGAATCAATGGCTGAACATCTTGATAATGGGGTAGCGATTCCTCCTTATCGAGAACTCATTCCTTTTTTCGATAAAATTCGTCTACAACATGACAAAATTCTTGCCGCCGCAAAAAGTCGACAAGAATTTACGGCCAATGTTTCTCATGAGCTAAAGACGCCGTTAACCGCAATATCAGGGTATTCTGAACTGATTGAAAATCGAATGGTTGATCCTGACCAAGATGTGTATATGGCAAAGCAGATTCGACATAATGCTAAGCGCTTGTTGATTCTTATTAATGACATTATTGAATTGTCTAATCTTGATCATATGGAACGTCCGAAACAATTACGTACTTTTGATCTTTATCAACTTGCTTTAGAGTGTTGTGAGAATTTACAGATGAATGCCATGCAAAAAGAAATTAAGTTATTTTGTAATGGCGTTGCGACGACACTTTCTGCAGATCAAGATTTAATCCAAGAGTTATTAACGAATCTTATTCAAAATGCTATTACTTATAATAAAAAAGAAGGATGGGTTGATGTGAAGGTAGGGGTTAAAGAGAATCGACCATTTTTGCAAGTTCGAGATAATGGAATTGGGATTCCGAAAGATCAGCAAGAACGTATTTTTGAGCGGTTTTATCGTGTTGATAAAAGTCGTTCTCGAGAAACTGGTGGAACTGGGCTTGGCCTTGCGATTGTTAAGCATATTGCAGAGCTTCACGAAGCTCATATTGTGCTAGATAGTGAAGTCGGAAAAGGAACGATGATTACTGTGAAATTTTAATAATATTATAAAGATATTCTTGATAATATTATTTAGAGGTTTTAATTATATTTATGATGCTTGAGTGATTATTGATATGCACAATTTAAGTAAAAGCAACGAACAGGGAAGATGAGAAGAATAAACTGCAAGTGGTTGAGAATGAGTAATATTTCATAATTCTGCAGAATTGCGATAAAGCAAAAGAGAGCAAGATATTGAGTTCTTTCAGTTGCCAAACCGTTAGCGGTTAGTTACCGAAAACGACATTGCTGACAATGTGAGAAACAAATAGTCCATTACCAGTGTTTGTTGCACTGTTCTGCACAACTTTCGATAACAGAGAATGCTTACTGATTGATTATTTTTGCAAACTAAAAAAGTAAGTACATAGCGGATTGGACAAGACCGAAAAGGCTCCCATCATGGGACACATCACCCTCAGCCGAACAATGGCGAAGTTCGGTTGCAAGTTGTCTATTTATAGATTCTTTTCTTTCAACCACTTGCAGATGAAGTCAAGCACCTCCTTGTTGTTCAAGTCTGACATCGGGAAGTGGGTGTTGCCCTTGATTCCTACATCAGGCAGATGAACTATCGTGACATCACCGCCTCTGCGATTCACCGCCTCCGCCCATTGGCGAGCAAGACTCAGACGTGTAGTCCACACATCAAGTTCATAGATGCCTGTCGGTGAGGCAGAGGAAGGAATGTTGTCGCCATAGACGAGGAGCATCGGGGTATGGGTGAACGAATCGAACACCTCTGGCGAAACCATGATATATTCTAATCCCTCTTTCGCATCTGTCTTCGGGCGTGGTTCGTCTGTAGGAAAGGAGAAATATCCTCCGCCCTCAAGAGCTACCACTGCCTTGACGGAACGAGTCTTAGGAAGAATCTTCCAAGTGTGCATCACGCCTTGTGAATGAGGCATGAGGATGACTCCGCCCAAACTGTCGCAAAGTGAGGCGATGGTTGAGGAGTTGTGCTCGAAGTCGGTAGGACCTGTTTCTGGAGTCATCTGTCTCATAAACTGATTGAGGGCTTCCTTGCTTCTACTAAATTGCACACCATCGAAATAGTTGGGATAGACACCGATGCGCCATTTAGTGTACCATGTCTGCTCGTCGAACTCTGGATTGATCGTCATTCCAATGGTGCTGCGCACAGCATTGCCACGGCGAGGCATCGTTATATTATACGTGCTAAAGTCCTTGCGTAACAAAAGGTTCTGAAATCCCTCACGCCCATCAGGGGGCTCCCAAGTCTTTGGTCCCTCGTGTATGCCATGTATCATCACAACAGGATATTTGTGTGGATGCACTGGCTTCTGGTAAAACACATAGGCATGGTCGCCATGAAACTCATGTCCGATACTGTCAGTGAGGATGGTTCCTCCAAAAGCGAAACTTCCTTGTTCTTGTATTACAAGCGGTTGATTGGTTTGGGCTTTCGCTTTGAGGGAACACGCAAACAGTATGATGGCAAAGAGATATGTACCCATGTGTAAACAGCGAAGAGTTGCTTTCATTTTGTTAGAGATTTTAGTATGTTGAAAAAATAATGTGACGACGAATGCCGAGAGGATGAGCAGGGTGGCTATCATCATGCTATGACTGAAACGAAGAGTGCTGTTGGTGATACCATCGGAAGTCGATACCATTAGCGATAAGCCGATGGTACCGCTTATCTGGTGCATAACATTCCCTCCCCGATGCCAAGGTTGGTGAGCGGACTCATCGCAAGTCCTTGCTTAAAGCCAATGAATATCATCGGCAGACATACAGAGAAAATATAAGTTCCACTGCTCTTTGCATCTGCTAACCATACGAAACCTATGACAAGCAGGGCAAGTCCTACGAGCAAGACAGCTACATTGCCATGTCGTTCGACCAAACGTGGCACAGACAAGACACTACAATGGGGTGAAGCCGAAGTTTCCTTGCAGAAAGACGGAGATGGCAAGGTCGTAGTCCATCAAAGCACCTATCAGCATGAGTCGGGAAAGATAATCATTGAGCCTGTTGTTTAAAAATAAAAGGCGTAAATCTAACCTAAAATGCCGTCTTTTAAAGTTTCAGGAATTGGTTCGATGTTTTCTTGTTCAGTTGTCGGTTGGATAGGGGAAGGAATTGGGCGCATTGACATCATTTTTTTAATTTCAAACACACCAAAACTCATTTCATTGCCAATTCTATCGTAATAAGCATCATCTGTTTCACCTTTGAACCGAGGATGTTCTCCCATCTTTTTGGCAATATTTCGAACATCAATACGAGTTGTATCATTTGCTGCGGTTATATTGTTCCAAGTCCACTGACTTTTACCGTCTTTTCCTTTCCCATCTGCTGCATATTGGCAAGTTGCCAGTAAAATATGTCCTTCACCTTCTCCGGGTTGATCATATAATTTCATATCCACAAAATTGGCTGTCGTTTGTTCAGCAAGATATTTAGAAGCGCCCATGCAAGTACTAGTCAGTGTTTGTTGGTCTGCCATTTCATCTTTGATGTAAGCTTCGATGCTAACGCGTTTTCGACCATGATCAGAAATATTATCCTGTTTGGAAACCTTATATTTCAGTACCGTTAAATTTCCGGCTTTATGCATACAACCTGTGAGTGTTAAGACACTTATTGCTATTGTGGTTAACAAGATTTTTTTCATAGGGATTTTTTAATGGGGAAATGGTGAATATCGTAATCTAACCTTATTATTACAGATAAAATTTAGAAAAGAAAAAAGAATAAATTTGTTCCTAAATTAGGATATGGCTTATTCATGATGTTGTTTAGATTGCTGCCATTTTATGAAAACACTATAAATGCCAAATAAGCCAGCACCTAAATACATGATAAATTCGAGTTGTTCAGAATAATCTGGAGACCATATATCCTGAGCATCTAATATCGCGATAATAATTCCTGCAATCCAGAGCACGATAGCAGCAATCATTTCAGGATTCGTTTGTTTAAGGCGTTCCATAGCGATACACTATTATTGATTAATTTGCTGAGTATCTATTCAGCAAAAAGAGTTATAAAAAGGTTATTTTACTCTTTTGCTGTTTTATGAAAAAGTATTGAGCTTAGTAATCCCAGTGCCATTAAAAGAGGATAGAATAGTCCCATCATGATGTTGATGGGAGAAAGGTTTGCCGCAGTGGACAGTCCTGTCGCAATGAGAATTTGTGCCCCATAAGGAATTATTCCTTGAATGACACATGACATCGTATCAAGTAGACAAGCAGAGCGCTGAGGTGATATGCCATGTTGTTGAGCGATTTCACGGGCAACAGAACCTGAGGTAATAATGGCAACCGTATTGTTTGCGGTAAATAAATTAATGGTGCCAACCAAAAGACAGAGTACTGCTTCACAAGATCGATGTCCTTTGACCCATCGTTTTGCCATGCTCAATAAAAATTCAATGCCCCCATTGAATCGAACTAACGCTAATAGCCCGCCTGCAAGCAATGCAATAATTAATGTTTCAGACATATTAAGGGCTCCATCTCCTAATGTTGCAATAGCGCTCGTTCCATCTATTGTGCCATAGTAAAGTCCTATCATAATGTTTAGGATTGTGCCAATAAGTAGTAGTGTCATCACGTTTACGCCATAGATTCCTAGCCCTAATAACAGTAAATAAGGAAAAATTTTTACGAAATCGTGCCAACTGATTGATGAAATAAACGGAGTTTCTTCAAAAGAAGAGAAGATCGGCAGCATATAAAGTAATGTGCAGAGCAAAGCAGGAATCAGAACAATTTTTAAATTTCCTAGCATTTTATCTTGCATGGTTGCACCTTGAGTGCGTGTTGCTGCGATAGTTGTATCGGAAATTAAGGATAAATTATCTCCGAACATTGCGCCGCCAACAGCAGCTCCAATCACGATACCAACGTCCATGTGTACAGATAGGGCAAGTGACGTTGCAATGGGGACAATCGCGGCAATTGTTCCGCAAGATGTGCCAATGGCTAGTGAAATGAGTGCAGAAACGACGAAAATGCCTGCAATTAAAAATTCAGAGGGGACAAAGTATAAGGTAATAGAAACTGCGGCGTCTATTCCTCCTGCTGCTTTAGCAGATGCGGTAAAGATGCCCGCTAAAATGAAAACCAAACACATAATCATAATGTCACGGTTGCCCATACCTTCAGCAAAAACTTCCGTTTTGTGAGTCACAGAATGATTACGATTCATGATTAATGCGGCAGCAGATGCTGCAATAAAAGCAGCGGTCATGGGGACTTTAGATAAATTGCCCATTGTGATTGCAAATAGTAAATAGACCGTTATTAATACAACAAATGGCATTAGTGCAAATGCTGAAGGTGAAATTGCCGATGATTGAGAAGAAGTATGAGTATAAGAAGGCATTTTGAGGCCGTAAGAGAAACGAGTTGGATTTTGAATAGAAAATAAATCCGAAATTATACATAATGAATGGCGATTTTTTTATTCTGAAAAATGGAAAGATCATTAGCAGAAAAATGAGAATGGAATAGGTTCAAAATTTTTCTTGTTTGAAAAAACAATCCCCATCAGAATAAGCGCATTATTGAAAAAGATATTAGTATGCAAACTCAAATAAATCATGCTATCGAGTGGTGGCAAAATACGGCTTCTCAAGGCTTTATTATTTCGCAGTATAACTTAGGTGTTATGTATCAGAATGGGAAAGGTGTTCCTCAAAATTCCCAAAGAGCCGCTAATTGGTTTTTGTTAGCCGCAAAACAAAATTATGCGCCAGCACAATATGCTTTATCGCTTCTTTATTTAACAGGGACAGGGATTGCTTTAAATATTGACGAAGGTTTAAGTTGGTTACGTAAATCAGCGGCACAAAATTATCCGCCAGCTTGGAGTCGTTTAGGCGAAGTCTATTTTAAAGGTGAAGAAAATGGAGAGCCAGATATTCTCAAAGCCATTGAATGGTGGCAAAAGGCAGCTAAAGCAAATGATCCCAATGGTCAATATCATTTGGCCATGCGATTTTATGATGGGATTGGTGTTGAGAAAAATCCTGAACAAGCGGTTCGACTTTGCTTATTAGCCGCAGATCAAGGGCATCGTGATGCGCAGTTTAGTATGGGCGTTGCTTATCAAGAAGGACGCGGGACTAAAAAAGATTTAATGTTGGCGGTTTATTGGTATCAAAAAGCTGCCAATCAAGGAGATATCGTTTCATATTATAACCTTGGCTGTGCTTATATGAATGGTTCCGGTGTTAAGCATGATGTCGCTATGGCTGTTTACTGGTATCGTTTAGCGGCAGAAGGAGGACTTTCTATTGCACAGGTTGCTTTGGGAGAACTTTATTTTCGAGGAGCTGAAGGCATTTTACAAAATGCCGAAAAGGCGTTGTATTGGTGGAAAAAAGCCGCTCAACAAGGATATTCTGAGGCTCAATTCCGATTAGGCGTGGCATTAAGTTTAGGAATTGGCATGTTAAAAGATGAACAACAAGCGATTCATTGGTGGACACTTGCCGCTAATGAAGGGCATATTTCAGCACAGTATTATTTGGGATCTGCTTTTGAAGAAGGAATAGGTGTAAAACGGGATCCTTTTCAATCCGCTTATTGGTATCGTTTGGCAGCAGATCAGGGAGATTGTGAAGCTCAATATGCGCTTGGACTCATGTATAGCCGAGGAGAAGGCGTTGAAATGGATTCTTTAGTTGCCGTGAAATGGTATCTTCGTGCCGCAGAACAAGGGCATGCTAGCGCTCAATATAGTTTGGGGATTGCTTTTTCATTAGGAGAAGGTGCCCCTCGAGATGTTAATAAAGCACTTGAATGGTACCGTAAAGCGGCTAATCAAAATCATCCCGGTGCATTATTTTTTCTAGGAACTGCATCATCAGACGGCGTTATCATGAAAAAAGATGATAAAGCAGCCGTAGCATGGTGGCGACGATCGGCTGAGCAAGGGCACCCTAGTGCCCAATTTTATTTGGGACTGGCTTATATGAATGGAGAAGGTGTTTCGCGTAATCTCACTAAAGCTAGGGATTGGTGGTTTAAAGCAGCAGAAAATGGGGATGTTCGGGCTCAATATTGCATTGGGCAGACTTATTATAATGGAGATGGTGTATTAAAAGATCAGGTTGAAGCGATTCATTGGTTTAAAAAATCTGCAGATAATGGTTACCCAATTGCTCAATTTAGCATGGCGATTGCTTATGCGCATGGTTATGGGGTACGGCAAAGTCATTCACGTGCTGCAGTTTGGACTCGTAAAGCCGCAAGGCAAGGACGAGATGATGCTCAGTTCAGTTTAGGTTTGGCTTATGATAAGGGAATTGGCGTCAAAGTTAATCATGAAAAAGCAGTCTATTGGTACCAAAAAGCGGCAAGGCAAAATCATATTCGAGCTCAATATTATATGGGGTGGGCATATGAACATGGGGAAGGAACGGAAAAAAATATCGAATTAGCGGCTAATTGGTATCGAAAAGCGGTTTCTCAGAAAGATCCTGATGCACAGTATCGTCTTGGTCTTTTGATCGATCAAAATAAAAAGGTTGGCAAAGAAAGACCGATTGATCTTTGGACATTAGCAGCAAAGCAAGGGCATGTGGCCGCTAATTATGAACTGGCTATGGCTTACTATCATGGAAGAGGCGTTAGAAAGAATCTTCATAAAGCCATTAGTTATTGGCAACAGTCTGCGGAAAAAGGATTTGCTGCTTCTCAATGTTGTCTTGGGATGCTTTATCGTGATGGTGAAGGCGTGGGACAAGATGAGCGAAAAGCCTTTCTTTTATTTCGACAAGCGGCTATACAGCAACATCCTATTGCTATTTTTAATCTTGCTTGTTGTTATCGTAATGGACAAGGAACGGGCAAAAATTACAAAAAAGCGGCAAAATTATTTCATCAGATTATTGATCAAGGCGATGATGATGCGATGTATTTGCTGGGCCTTATGTATTATCACGGTCAAGGTGTCAAAAAAGATCGGCATTATTCGAGAGTTCTCTGGCAAAAAGCCGCTAAACTGGGGAATCAAAATGCCAAAGATTGCCTTTGTTGGCCGCAAGCTTTAAGTGGCGAAGAATTTAA
The DNA here is from genome assembly GCA_934401755.1 of uncultured Oxalobacter sp. Taxonomy (GTDB): domain Bacteria; phylum Pseudomonadota; class Gammaproteobacteria; order Burkholderiales; family Burkholderiaceae_D; genus Oxalobacter. The sequence continues at coordinate 44,426 of CAKRSU010000001.1, read as the reverse complement.
TGTTTTAATCAGTCAGGCTGAATCGGGAGACTGCAATGCGCAATTAGCATTAGCTATTCAATATGAAATGGGAAACAGTGTCCGAAAAAATACTCGAAAAGCTGCGTATTGGTTTAATAAGGCTGCAGAACAAAATGTCCCTGCAGCTATGAATAATTTAGCATCTTATTATTTGGACGGCAAAGGAGGAATAATAAAAGATTTTAAAAAAGCAATTCGATTATGGGTAAAAGCAGCTCGTGCTGGCAATTTATCGGCTTTGATGAATCTTGCTAAAATTTGGCATGAGGGCATGTCTGTTTCAGAAAATACAGTCATTGCCTATGTCCTTTATCATGCAGCAAAAATACGTGTCGAAGCTCAAAAAGCGCTCACTCATTTGAGCTTAGAGATGAGTTTTGCTGAAATTGCGCAAGCTGAAAAATTAACAGTAGATGAAGTATTACATCAGGTTGAAACCATTATCTGAAAAAATAGTCATCATTTTTAGCGTGTTGAAAGGAGATACTTGTCTTCGAATATTGTCATGATACCCTTTTTGTGTTCTGTAGCCAGTGACCTTTCCATGCATACAAAATCATCATTAACATGCCTAATGCCCATGAAACGGGGTATAAAGCATAAAGACCATCAATAGAATGAAATAATGGCAAAATAAATTGCAGCCATATTATTCTAAATAAGCATAATGAGATAAGTAGAACAACCATAGGAGGAATGCTTTTTCCGGTTCCTCTGACCGTTCCTGCTAGCCCTTGAAGAATGCCTAAAAGGAAATAAAAGGGACAAAAATAATGCATCGCGAGACGACCATAGGCAATTACGCTCGCATCATGACTAAATAGTCTCATGATCGGATCTGAAAAAGCCAAAACGAGACTTCCAATAAAAATGGTATAGCTAAATCCCATAATAAGGACGACTTTAATTCCTTTTTTGATGCGTTCAATATTGCCTGCGCCATAGTTTTGTCCGGTAAAGGTTGTCATTGCCATGCTGATACTCAAAATAGGGAGGATGTTAAAACCATCAATTCGTAAAAAGGCAGCAAAACCCGCCATGGCCGCGGCGCCAAAGCTATTCACCCCAGATTGTACGAGTACATTTGAAAAGGAAATAACCATGTTTTGAATGCCTGTAGGAAGGCCAATATGGATAATTTGTTTGGCTATTCGGCGATGAATTGCTATTTTACTTAGCTGAATTTTGTAGTCTGCCGAGGTATCTATCAAATGTTTTATGGCAAATAGACAGGCAATGAATTGACTGATATCTGTTGCTATTGCAGCCCCATTAATGCCGATACCGATTCCATTGACTAAAACAATATCCAAAATCATATTAATGATTGAGGCACAGCCTAAATAATATAAAGGACGTTTTGAATTGCCTGCTGCATTCATGATACCAGCGGCCATATTGTAAATGACGCTAAAAAGAAGACCTCCACAATAGAGTTGAAAGTAGCTTAATGAGTCAGCAAAAACATCTGATGGCGTATTCATCCAAATAAGTAAAGGGCGACTTAAGAAAATCCCCCCAATCGTTAATATTAGTCCTAAAAGTAATGCAATCGCTAATGCAGTGTGGGTGGTTGCTCGGACATTTTTGAGATTACCTGCGCCAAGATATTGGGCCATAACCACGCCAGCTCCAACAGAAGCGCCTTGACTAAATGCGACTAAAAGAAAAATAAGCGAAGTTGTTGAGCCAACGGCGGCTAATGCATGACTTCCTAAAAAATTACCGACAATGATGGAATCAACAGTATTGTAGAGTAATTGCAAAAAGTTTCCCAAAATTAAGGGAATTGAAAAAAAGCAAATCTTTTTTGCAATTGGACCTTCGGTCATCAAATGATTCTGATTATTTTGTCTATTCAAAATATCTCTCCATTTTGGTGGAGAAATTATAGATTTCCGATACGTTAAATAGCAAATTGTTGTAATCAGTTTATATTGATAAATATGGTAGAGGAATTTGATTTTAAGCGACGGCTCATTTTTTACGGGGTATTACTTTTTGTGTGTAGATGGAGTTTAACCATTTTTTGAATTTTTTTAATGGTTTCTTCTAAAGAGAGCGAGGGCTTTTTTAAAAGCCGGCGGCCAGTTTTTTTATCTAATCGTTTACAGAAGTTATGGAATTCTTCTAAAAGATCCATTTGATGAGATAGTGCAGATCTATAAAGCGCGTAGCTTATTGCTAAGTGATCAAAAGAGTCGGTATTTTGACTCAATAAACGGGCAATATTGAGGATTGTTTGAAGATCGCCTTTTTGAAGGTTGGGAATAGATAATCGAAGTATATTAATCCGATGTTGTTTGGAAGTATTTAAAAGAGAAGGAGATAATAAGGCATTCATGGCATCAGCATTTTGTTGTTCCGCTGCTTTTTGAAACCAATAAATTGCTCGCTTTTTGTTTTGTTTGATACCGATTGTTCCTTTTAAATAAAAGCAGCCTAGTTGATATTGGTCTTTAGAGTGACCTGCTTGAGCGTTGATAATCACTTGATCTTGATAGACCAATAGTTGTTTTGTTGGATCAGGATAAAAAGGCGGGATTTGAATTGCTTTAAAGGCGTCTACTTTTATTTTTTTAGTTTTTTTTTCGATTGGTTTTTTGACCATTGCATAATGAGTCATGAAAGCTAAATAAATTTTAGCAATCGATCTCGCATGAAGCGATTGGGATTTTGATGCTTTTTGAAAATATTTGAAAGCTTGTTCATAATCGATAGGGATGTTTTTGTATCCCCAATAATACAAATCTCCCAGATTGAGTAATGCTGCTTGAATGCCTTGACTAGCTGATTGTTCCAATAAATCAACAATATTTCCTTCATAAGTCAGTGTTGGATGATTAAGACATATGTAGGCTAATGCATTCATTGCTCGAGGACTGCCCGCTTTTACAGCCTTTGTAATGTATTGGTAGGCAATAGGGATATCTTGATTAACTTTTTCTCCGTAATAATGCGCTCGTCCTAGATGATATTGAGACGTGATAATTCCATTATTAGCCGCTTGTTTTTCCCAATAAATGAATTTTTCAAAATTCTTTCGACAGCCATAGCCCGTATAATAAGCACTTGCCAGAAAGCATTGTGCACGACCATGCCCCATTCGGGCTGCTTTTCGCCACCATATCACCGCTTGGGAAGCTTCTTCTTTTTCTCGACAGCCCATTCCTTGATCAAATAAGGCATCAGGAGTACAAAAAATATCTGGGGCATCATTATCCCATTTAATGGCATTATTGGTTATATGAGTTTCATGATCGAGTTTGTGCCATTCGAGATTGATTTTGGGAAAGTGATCCCCTTTATTTTTTAAAAAACTGGCAAATGCTGTTTTAATGAGAGTCATTTGATTAATGAATGCAGTTTGTCGACTTTTTGCGTTGGGTATTACGGCATAACTGTGCTGAAATATTTCATTTTTTGAAGCAATTTGACATTCTAAGTACCAACAATCTTCTTCAGCATGATCGATTTGATAGGTTGCTTGAATGAAAGATGAATAATCTTTTTTAGCGAGCACGCAAAATCGCTTATTTTTTGTACTTTGACCGTAACAATCATCAAGAGCATCTTCTATATCAGCTTGATCTGGAAACGGAATAAAATAATCGTTAGACGCTAGGATAAAAGTATTTTGGTCAAATAATTGAGTTTTCTTTTCGGTAGAATTCTGGTCTTTAGGGGCAGTTAGAGGATCTTTTATATTATTTTCAAATACTGTCATAATATTTTTGTTTTATCGTGAAATTAAAGGCCAGAAAGCAAAATAGCCCATTTGAAAAGGTTCTCTGAATAAAAAGGTGATGATTCTGAAAGTAGCGAAATTTGGGTCATTGTAGCAAATTGTTTCTTAATTTTAGGAGTTTATTGAGCGAGTCTTGATGGCCTTGTTTTGCAGCACGACTGTACCAAATCTGAGATCGAATAGCGTCTTTGGGAACAGTGATCCCCAATTCATAAGCTCTACCCATATTAAATTGGGCGTCAGGTTGGCCGTTTTTTGCTGCTTTTTCATACCAAACAAATGCGGCTTTTATATCTTTTTCAGTCCCGAAACCATATTCATAACAAACGGCCGTATTATGTTGTGCTTTTGGATGGTTGGCATTCGCAGCTTTTAGCCAATATGAAAATGCGTGAATTGAATCTTTCGGTACGATAATTCCCTCTTGATAAAGACAACCTAAATTAAAGAGTGCATCTCGGTTGTTTTTCCGAGCAGATTGTTGATAGCAAATCAATGCTTGTTCAAGATTTTGTGTAATCCCATGACCGTCTTGATAGGCTTGAGCTAAGTGAAATAGTGCTTGGCTATTTCCTTGTTGTGCCGCTTGTTGATACCAATACACTGCTTTTTCAAAATTGATTTCAAATGGAATGCCTTCTTGATACATATTGCCCAGTCGAAGCTGAGCTTCAGTATGATGATTTTTTGCAGCAAGCTGATACCAATTGTGTGCTTTTAAGAGATTTTTAGGGGTACCCAATCCCTCTTCAAATGCGAGTCCTAAATTGTATTGGGCATTGGCGTTGCCATTTTTTGCCGCTTTTTGCCACCATAAAAGCGCTAATTCTTGATTGGCTTCTATTCCAATTCCTTCATGGTAGGCGCAGCCAAGATTAAATTGAGCCGCATTTTGCCCTTGATTAGCCGCTTTTTGATACCAGTAGACGGCATCAGAGTCATTATGAGGAATGCCTAATCCTTGGCTATATAACCATCCTAAATAAAATGCAGCATCGCAATGTCCAGCTTTTGCGGCTTGATGCCACCAATGAAATGCTTGGGGTGCATCTGCTGTTACCCCATTTCCGTTGTAATAGCAAAAAGCAATTTCGTGTTGGGCATTAATATGTCCTTGACGAGCCGCTTTTTCTGCCCAGTAAGCCGTTTGGTATAAATCAATAGCAACTCCTTGCCCATTTTTGTACATCATAGCAAGATGGTATTGCGCATTAGCGTCTCCTTCATTGGCGGCTTTTTGTAACCAATTAAGGGCCTGTTTATGATTTTTAGGAATGCCTTCTCCATTCAAATACATTTGTCCTAGTCGAGATTGCGCTTTGATGTGTCCTTTATCGGCTGCTTGGCGAAACCAAAAGGCGGCTTGTTCCATATCTTGCTCAATGCCAGATGCAAAGTCGTTTCCCAATTCAAATTGAACATTCTGATTTCCATTTAAAGCCTCAATCAGTTGATCGTTGTCGATGTTAGGATGGGATATCTTGTTCATGGTTTTGAATTTTTGCTAAAAAGAATGGTTATTTAATATTAATAATATATTTATAGAATATTCTTTTAATTTCTAAAAAGGAATTCTGGCGATTAATTATGTAGTATTGCATGATTTGCTAACGTACAAATTTTAGTATTTTTTAAGTTTTTATGGCTTCATTCACTTTATGATATCAATTTGTGGTCATTGCATTATTTTGTTCAGTTTCATATCTTTTTCTATCTTAAATTGTGAGCATTTTTTGGAGGAATCAGAAAGTGTTTTTCCATGATGCTAAGTGAGTCATTTTTGTAAGCCAAATAATATTCGTGTTTCGTGGATTAATGGACTTTTTGGGATATCAATAATAGCAAATTCGTATTGAGTTGCTGTATCGCTATTCTTTACTAAACATTAACTATTTCCGTTTAAAACAGTCTTTACTCTTTTTGTTCTCTATTTTCGAAAATAGTGCTTAAAGCAATCAAATGAGTGGTTAAATGAGTAATAACTGCTCTTTGTCGTGGCGAGATAAGTGAGAGGGAATCGATGTATTGTTCATCGAAAATATTGGGTTTTCAGGTACAATCAATATGTGAAGCTGGAAATGATCGTGTTGGAAATGGCGTGTAAGTAAGGATGAGGTTTATGAAAACATATAAATTAAATAATGGAATAGAAATTCCAGTGATTGGTTTGGGAACATGGGAAATCCCCAATGATGCAACAGGGGTTTCTGCGATTCAGTATGCGATTACTCAGGCAGGATATACTCATATTGATACAGCGGCAGCTTATCGTAATGAAGAAAGTGTTGGTAAAGCTATTCGAGCAAGTGGCGTGATGCGCGATAAGATTTTTGTAACCAGTAAATTGTGGAATACAAAGCGTGGTTATGACAATGTTTTCAGAGCGTTTGAACGGACATTACAGAATTTACAAATGGATTATCTTGATCTGTTTCTGATTCATTGGCCAGCTATTCCAACTCAGTTTCCTGAAACGTGGAAGCAGATCAATTATGATACTTGGCGCGCAATGGAACAGTTATACAAAGCTGGGAAGATTCGTGCTATTGGTGTTAGTAATTTTATGCCACATCATTTGAAACCATTGCTTGATAAGTGTGATGTCATTCCGGCGATTAATCAGATTGAATATCATCCAGGATATCAACAAATTGAAGTCGTTGAATTTTGTCAAGAAAATGGCATTCAAATTGAAGCATGGAGCCCGCTTGGACGGGGGGATGTATTGATTAATCCGGTGATTAATCAAATTGCAGAAAAATATAAACGAACAGCAGCGCAAGTTTGTTTGCGTTGGGTGTTAGATAAAGGGCTACTTCCATTGGTTAAATCGGTAACTCCTGCTCGTATTTTGCAAAATATAGATGTTTTTGATTTTGAATTAACCGCAGAAGATACGGCTAATATTGATGCATTAACCGATTGTGGTGGTATGTGTTTGCATCCTGATCAAGTAAAATTCTAGGCCGTTTTGTTTGAACAATCTTTTTTCCCCGTTGAAAGAAAAATACCGTTCAACGGGGTTTTTGTTTTTAGTACGAATCATTGAAGGGAAAAGAGCTGATGCTTATTGCCATTTTTATAATATCTGCCTTGATAGGGCTTTTATGTTGGCGTCGTGTTTATGTTTATAATCAAAGAAAAGGATCACGAAAACTGGTTTCTCATTTTTTAGGTATTGTTATCGGATTATTTCCAGGGTATTTTTTTCTATATGCTGCTGTGATGAGTTTTTTACCGTCTCCTAATGGCATTTCCCCCTCTTTGCAGGATACGATTACTGTTTGGGGAATCTGTATTTTGACGATTTTAGGGGTGTTTTATATGACATCGCGTCCTATTCCTAAACAAAATGGTCCCAAAACTTTAGTTGAACGAATGGCAATGCGTTCAGATACAGCAGAAGAAAAGGGTGAAGCCGTAAAACGTAAAAAGGATAATTTAAAACAGGATGAGGGATTTTAAATATATTGTTGATAAAGGCTTTTCCCGTTTTGAAGTAGGAAAAGCCTATTAAATAGGAGGATTTAAACGGGCGTATTTAAAAATTGTTGAATTAAAACATTCAGTTTTCGATTCCAAAAGTATCCAGCACTTGTCATACGAAATCCATCATTTGGGCCCATTAATAAAGGATCTTCATCTAGATGATTTTGGGGAAAAAGTAATCCCGCGTCTTGCCATTGCTGGAGTAATATTGCAGCGAATTCACGGTGTGATTTTGGCCATAGTGCAATCGGGGGTAAACACAACCATTCAGTATATGAAGACAGTATTTTGTTAAACTCCGTTGAAGGATGATGTAATGGCGAGGATGCAATTCTGCTTAAAGGTTTGACTCCTGATTCAATTTTTTCAGTATAGCTTTTAAGGTCACGAGCATTACCAAGGCCAATATTATGCAGTCGTCCTCCGCTTGCAGAGCCGAAAGGAATCATATCGCATTGTTGGGAGGCAAGACGATTATATAGTGAACGTTCTTTGGGATGCCGTCGCCAATGTTTTGGGGAAAAATGGCGAAAGCCTTGTATTTCTAAAGCATGATAGGCAGAATGAAACATTAATGCAGTGTCTTCAAATGAAGGCGCTGGCGCGATTTTACCTCGTTCAATTGCTTTAGCGAGAGGACTTCCCGGAAAAATACGTAATTCATAGAGATCAAGCCCATCAATTGGCGTTTTTTCTGAAACAAATTGAATATCATTGAGTAAAATTTCTTCAGTTTGTTCAGGGAGCCCATATAGCATATCGATAATTAAAGAGGCGCCACTTTCTCCGATACCGCTTAGGGTTGCTTGTAATTCTTCACGACTTTGCAGTCGTCCCAATCGTTTACGTAATCGAGTATTTGCAGACTGAATGCCTAATGAGAAGCGATTGGCGCCTGCTGCTTTCCAAGTTTTTGCTTTAGAAGCACTAAAACCTGTTGTTCGTCCTTCAATAGTGACTTCAGCCGTTTTGGGGATATTGAAATGATCAAATAGTGAGGTCAATAGTCCTGCCATATCCGCTTCATCAAGGTCACTAGGGGTGCCTCCGCCAAAATAAATGGTATCGACTTTTCGCTTATCAATGACGTGTTTTAGAATATCTGCGGTTAATTCGATTTCACGTAACACCAATGTTGTATAGTCTTGGCTAAAATTCTTTTTGGTTTGATTGATATAAAAAGGACAAAACGTACAATGATGATGGCAAAATGGGATATGTAGATATAATGCGAGTGGTCGAGAAGGATCGGCCATAAAAGCCTCTTCTGCAAATTCTTGAAAAGTACCCCCTGTCCATTTAGGCGGTTTTTGCATCATGCTTGCTGCAGAAGGCATTTTTATCGTTTCTTGTGTAAAGGCATCTCGTATCGGAAAATCAGATTTTTTGGCGTAAAAAAGAGAAAGATCCATTCGTTATTTATCCTCCATGAGCGCTGCATTTTGAACAGATACAATACGGTGCAACCAATATGGATCTTCAAGCAATTGAATAATGGCTTGTGCGACATCTAAACGAGAAAGGTAGCTTTTGTGTTGTTTATCCGGTTTTGTGGTTAAAAAATAACGGCCGCTTGCTGGTGTGTTTTCAAGTCCTCCTGGACGGACGATTGTCCAAGGTAATTGGCTATCTTGTAGAAAATTTTCCGCTTCAGTTTTTGCTAAAAGTGCTTCTCCCAAAAACTTTTTGACTTGATCACTGGTTGTTGCGTATTGATCGCCACATCCCATAGACGTAACTAATAAATAACGTTCAAGTCTTTTCGCATGGCTTAATGCTTTGGCAACATGAATATTTCCAATCGCACAGATGCGGCGCCCATCTTTATTTTTGCCGCCCATCGTACTAATAACATATTGAGGTTGGGTTAATTTAACGGCATGAATACAGTCGTTTAAAGAAAAAGCATCGCCATGAATAATAGATACTCCCAGTGATCTTAAGGCTGAGTCATAGCTTTCTGGCCGAACCATTGCTGAGACACGTTTTCCACGGTTAATCGCTAATTTGGCGATTTCTAGTCCCGTATTTCTTGTGCCTCCAAATAATAACCAATCAATTCCACTCATTGTGTTTTCTCCATCAATGATCTTTGAAAATCATCCGTAAACCATTGCCGCATCGTTTCGACTTGTTTTTGGATAAGGTGATGATTTTCATCTCTGCCAGCAAATACTTTGAACATAACGTCGCCTTCTGTATTAACGAATTGCACACTGACTGTTTGTGTATTCATGAAAGGGCGTTCAATTAAGTAGATAGATTGGCAATTATTTATACGGATATGACCATGAAAAGGCGATTTAAATGAGAGATTGTAGAATCCATGAGCCATACCGCCTCGTGGAAAGTGTCCAGAAAATTCAAAAATGACATCAGCTGTGTGAATAACAGTTGTTACTTTACCGATATCAGGAAGTGTTTTCAGTAAATCGATTAAGAATGCTTTATCCATTTTCTTCCAAGTATTATTGGGAAGCAATTCAATCACTTCAGCAACGGTTAAGCCGTGATTTTTAGCAAAAGCTTCTAACATCGTTCCCGGTTTTTCGGCGAGTTGAGCTCGTAGCATTTCTTTTGTTTCAGGAAAATTGCTGTTTATCTCTCGTTGTTTTTTTTGCATACATTCCTCTTAAAAAATTGTTGCTATTGAGAATGAGAACTATTATCATTCGTACTCATTGAAATGATAATGAGAATTATTCTCAGTTAAACAAAGCGAGATGATAATGAGAATTATTTTTATCGTCAATGGAAATTGAGTTGTGAAGAAAAAGTGAATGAAGCATGTTGGAATCTAATCAGTCCCCATTTTTTTATCAGCATCGTTATTTATTATCGAAATCAGCCGTTCGAGGACTCTGCATTACGGTGACTTTAATTCATTGTTTATTAATTGGCATGATTTCTCAAAATAATTCGGTGGTTTTGAGTGCTTCAGCAATTCAAGGGGGCGGTGGTGGTAATGGAAAAGGAAGTAAGGGAGCTGAAGAATCCGTTATGAGGGTTAATGTTTTTCCGATCTCTCAAAAAGAGAGTGTGGTAAAGACCGTTAATGTTCAAAAGCATTCGCAGCTGATTATTTCTAAAAGTATCGAAAAAAAGGATTTTCACTTTTCGGCTGCCAATAAACAGCAAAAGACGCCAACGGTATCTCATCAAGTTGCGAATGCTTCAACGAGTGAAAAGGGAATCGGAAACGAAGGTGGCATTGGATTTGGGCGTGGAATAGGTGTTGGTCATGGAATAGGGGCAGGAAAAGGAAATGGAATTGGAAATGGGGTTGGCAACGGTATAGGAAATGGTACGGGAAATCGTGCAGAAATCATCAAGGTCGCTGCTTCTGCATTGCGTTATCGGCATGCTGTTCGGCCTCAATATCCCGCGATATCAATTGAACGTCATGAAATCGGACAAGCAATGATTAAAGTTGTAGTGAGGGGGGATGGCTCCGTTCAAACCGCAATATTGGAACGTTCATCAGGATATCGGCGACTAGATGATGCAGCACTTGTGGCAGCTAGACGCAGTTCGTTTTATCCCTATATTCAAAATGGTGTTGTGTTAACGGTTGCCGCTATTATTCCTTACCGCTTTAACTTGAATGAATAAAAAACGCCTAATTTTAAGCATTGATTGATCGTTATTAGAAAGAAGGAAGTTGCCACAATGGAAGTATCAACGAGTGCCTTTGGGTTTAGTCATTTTATTAGTCAAAGTGATTTTTTAGGAAAATTTCTTTTTTTTGTATTAATTGCAATGTCTGTTGTTTCGTGGACGATTTTAGTCGCAAAAGGGATTTTCGCTTGGAAACAAAAAAAGAATAGTCGAGATTTTTTATTGCTTTTTTGGAATGCGACTTCACTCGATAGTGTTCAGCATGAAATCCAAGTTCATGGGATCCGTTGTCCTTTTTCACATCTTACGGCTCATGCTCAACATGCAAAAGCACATCATGAAACTTATGGGGCTTCTAAACTTTCTGAGGCAGGAACGCGGCAGGAATTTATTATGCGTACGATGCGTATGGTCATTGATGAAGAAGCCGCGAAACTTGAAAATGGTTTGACAATATTAGCAACCATTGCTTCTACCGCGCCGTTTGTTGGACTTTTTGGAACGGTTTGGGGAATCTATCATGCGTTAATTGGGATTGGCTCAGGGGGATCTTTTGGATTAGATCAAATTGCAGGTCCCGTTGGTGAAGCATTGATTATGACAGGAATTGGTTTGGCAACGGCAATTCCAGCTGTTATTGGGTACAACTGGTTGCTTAGAATGAATAACGTGACATTAGGAAAACTTGATGGATTTGCCAATGAATTGTTAACGTTTTTAACAACCGGGAAACTTTATACCATTAAGCAGTCTATTCCTGATTCTGAGGTAGCTGATCGTAATCAGCGAAATGGCAATGTTATTGCCATCAATCGTAAGGGGGCATAATGCTAGAGAGTAAATTTTCAAGTCGCAGAAATGCTTCTCCTATGAGTGCGATGAACATGATTCCATTAATTGATGTCATGTTGGTGTTGCTCGTCATTTTTATTGTAACAGCGCCATTAATGGGGCAAGCAATGAAAATTGATCTTCCTCAAGCTAATGCTTCGGGGGACATTCAAGTGCCAGCAAAAATTGCTGTTTCCATTCGTGCTGATGGCAGTCGTTTAATTGATGGTAAAGCCGTTAGCCGAGAAGAAAGCCGTCTGATTTTTATGACGGCAGCTCAAAAAAAAACGATGCCAGAAGTCCATATTTATGCAGATCAGCATGCGGATTATCAATCCGTTGCACAAGCCTTGTCTGATGCCGGTCAATCGGGGCTTACTCGTATCGGATTTGTGACTCAACCTGAAAAATAAAATATCAGGAGAGCTTATTTTTATTTAACTTTTAAAAGGAATAGAAAGTTTCTATATGAAGAAACCGTATTACGTTGTGAGAGGTGTTTGTTTAGCCTCTGCGCTTTTTTTAGCATTGCAGTCTAGAGCTGAAAATGCGCTACAAAAAGGCATCGAATCTCCCAAAGAAAGCGTTTTAACCGAGCAATCAGCAGGAGACGCCATGCAAATGGAGGCAATTACTGTTACAGCAACTCGCCAGAAAGCAAGAGCATTAGATGTCCCTCAAACTGTTAATGTGATTACTCGGAAAACGATTGAAAATCATAATGTTAATAATATTGAAGAGTTGATTCGTCATACGCCAGGAGTGCATGTCAATCGTATTTCAACGAGTGCGAATGGTCAGTTTGGTGGAGAAGGTAGTGGTTTTACCATTCGTGGTGTTGGTTTGAATCGAATTTTAACGACGGTTGATGGTTCTCGGGTTGCTGAAGCCAATCAAATGAACGGGAATAAAGGAGGTCGTAATTTTGTCGATATGTCGACGATTAAAGCCGTCGAAATCCAACGAGGTCCTGCTTCTGTTTTATGGGGAGCCGATGCGATGGGCGGTATGGTGGCCTATCGGACATTAGATCCCGATGATTTGCTACAAGGCGGTAAGTTATTTGGTGCAAAAGCCTCTTATAACTATGATGGTCTAAATAATGGCAATACTGAAAATGTGATGTTTGCCGGAAAATTTAATCAGGATCTTTCTGCGTTAGTCTCATATACTCATCGTGAATACCATGAAGTTAATTTAAAAACGGCTAAAGCCGATGGGGGACGTTGGGGGATTTGTGGACGTATTGGTTATGGCTGTGATGATTTCAATCCAACAGATGCTGAAGTCAATAATTTAATGGCTAAAATGGTTTATCGTCCGAACCAAGATCATCAATTTAAATTGACGGGCGAAATGTATGCGTCAGATACCGATAGCCAGAATATTTATAATTATATGCAGCCAAGTACGGCGATGGGTGGCCTCAAGTATATTGCGAATGATGGTCGTGATTTTCGTACACAGGAAATGCGTCGTTATCGCTTGGCTTTTGAGCATCAATGGGATACTCATCAAACTTGGTTAGATAATGTGATTTGGCATCTTTCTTATTCGCCTCAACGTCGAACCGTTAAAAGCAAAAATCAATATATTCGGTTTGGTAATGATTATAAAACATCCAGAAATAACGTATATGATCAAGATTTTCTCCAAGGAGATATTCAGTTAACGTCTAGTTTCGATTGGATGAATACCCACCATAAATTAACTTATGGATTCCAAGGCGACTATACAAAAACGGATTATTCGGTGACCAATCGGGAATTTACGAACGGAAAAACAACGATTAAAAAAGGTAGTGCAGCTGGGGCTATTTTTGCTAACGCTAAAACAACACGGGCCGATTTGTATTTGCAAGATGAGATTAAGTTGTTTGATGATCGGTTAACGGTTACACCAGGGGTTCGTCGGGCGCATTATTCGCTAGATCCTGAATCCGGAGGGGGGTATAAGGCTATTAAAGGGGATGAACCACGGAAGATGGGCGAAGATAAATGGTTACCCCAGATTGGTCTTTTATATAAGTTCAATGATATCTATTCGGCATATGGTCGTTTTGCTAAAGGGTTTAAGATGCCGACTTCAGAGCAGCTATATACCACTTACGATATGCCATCAATGGGGATAACGGTTGTTCCGAATCCCAATCTCAAGCCTGAAGAAGTGGATTCGTATGAATTGGGATTGCGAGGAGAATGGGACAAAGGATGGTTCTCTTTAGGGGCTTTTTATAGTCGTTATACAAACTTTATTCAGGGATGGCAATATTTACCAGAATCTAACTATAGCAAAATTACTTATTTAAATATTGATAAAGTGAGATTGTGGGGACTTGAGGCATCCGGTGAATGGCAATTTGCGCGTAATTGGTCTGTTAATGGTTCGATTGATTGGCAATATGGCAAACAAAAAGGGGATAGCGATCAGTGGACGGCCTATGATGGGGCATCACCACTAACTGCTGTTATTGGTTTGAAATGGGAACAACCTGAATATGGACTAACGACGGAATTATTTGGGACGTTTGCACGTGGCGTAACACGGACTTCTGATAAAGAATATTTTAAACCAGGCGGTTATTCCGTATTTGATGGCTATATTAATTGGCAGATTAATAAATATTTGAAAGTCAATGCAGCTGTCACGAATATCTTTAACCGGCGCTATTTTGATTATAACGCGGCAGGCCAAACCGCTGATGCGCCAAGTGCGTCTTCTGCCTATACCAATCCACTTGAATTATATGTTGCACCAGGACGGGTATTTAGTGTGGGATTACAGGCAACGTTTTAAGGAGTCTCGTTATGGAAACTGATCACGTTTTCCATCAACGAGGGACATGGCTTTACCCGGCAACGGGTAAAGCGATTGAATTGCCTCGTCTGATTGAAAATTTATCCCAAAAAGCGGTTGTCTTAATGGGAGAGACTCATGATATTCCCGAGATTCATCGTTGGCAATTACATTTGATTACATTTCTTTATACCCAGCGCCAAGACATAATGGTGGGATTTGAGATGTTTCCTCGGCGTTGCCAACCTGTATTAGATGAGTGGGTTGAGGGAAAACTGACGACAGAACAGTTCATTGAAAAATCAGAGTGGTATCAAGTTTGGGGATTTCCGGCTGAAATTTATTTACCGATTTTTCATTTCTGTCGCCAATATCGTGTACGGATGCTTGCACTGAATTGTTATCGTGAATTGGTAACACGTGTTGGTAAAGAAGGATGGGATGCGGTTCCCATTGAAGAGCGTGATGGCTTAACGCCGGCGGCTTCTCCTTTACCCGGGTATTGGGAGCATATTCAAGCCATGACTCAAGGAATGGGAATGCGCCGTAATTCGTTTGATGCCAAGCAAAAATTGGCTCGTGAGCCACTCGCTGCTAAAAAAACGGCATTTCTGCCACGCTCGTCAATGGATTCAGCGCGTTTTTTACGAGCAATGCAAACTTGGGATCGTGCGTTTGCTTGCAATATTTACCATGCTTATGAAACTTGGCAGCAGAAAAATAAAAAAGCCCCATTAATTGTTGGTATTTTAGGGCGAGGGCATCTTGAATATGGATTTGGAACACCATATCAATTATTTGATTTGGGGATTAAAAATTCCGCGGTGTTGTTGCCATCAATGAATGAAAATTGGACATTAATGCCAAATATTTTAGCGGGTAATGGATTGCCTGAACGTCCCTACGCTGATGCTATTTTCAGGCTTGATATGCCAGAAGCGCGAGCTATTCGAAAAAATATGCCCAAAAATGCTTTGAGTGAAGCAATTGAACACAAGAAAAAATAAAACAAATAGTCCGATGAATACGACACTTAAACGAATTTTTAATTTAACAGCTATTAGTATAAAAGGAAAAGGAGGGCGAATTGCGATTCTTTACTGTGTCATCGTCTTATTGTTAAATCTTTCAGAGATTTTTTTAGCATTAAAGATGATTCACTGGAATAAGGATTTTTATAGTGCATTAGAAAAATATGACGGACTAGGGGCTTTATATCAGATTGGCGTATTTGCGGTCATTACAGGGATTAATTCGTTTCAGTTCTTAGTGGCTTCTTATATTCGGCAGCTGATTCAAATGAAATGGCGTACCACATTAACCGATTGTATGTTAAAGCGTTGGTTTGATCATAAGGTTTACTGGCATATGCAAATGGATACTCAATCGACAATGGATAATCCTGATCAGCGTATTTCAGAAGATTGCCGTATTTTTGTTGAACGTTTAACAGGTCGAGGATTAGATCTTTTTACAAGCTTAGTGGGATTATCAACGTATGCTTTTTTGCTTTGGAAATTGTCTGATTTTCCTTTAAGTATTCCGTGGGGGGATCGTGAAATTGTGATTCATCATTATTTAATTATTGCAGCGCCTATTTATGTGCTTATCTCAAGTGGATTAACGCACTGGATGGGAGCTCCGCTCATGCGTTTAAATGTGATTAGCCAGCATCGTGAAGCGGATATGCGTTTCGCTCTGGCGCGACTCAGAGAATCGAAAGAAGCGGTTGCTTTAGAAAATGGTGAAGGCGCAGAACGCCATATTATTGATCAGCGTTATAAGCAGATTCTCAGTAATTGGAAGCAAAGAATGAACCGAGAATTCATTTTGGGCATTTTTACGCGGCCATATTATATGACCGTATTACGGATTCCCTTATTTTTAGCATTTCCTGCTTATTTGATGGGACATGTCACTTTGGGAGGATTAATGCAATTAGGATCCGCATTTACCCGATTGGTGACAACGTTATCTTGGTTTATTTTCTCATATCGTGAATTAGCAGAACTTAGTGCAACAGCACGTCGTCTCGGGGATTTTATTGAAGAAACCGATGCGATTGCGGCAGCAGAAGTTGAAAAAAGAGTGAAAATCGTTAAATCTTTCGATCAGGCATTGCATATCCGAGATTTATGGGTGGATACGCCATCAGGTGAATCGTTAATTCATATTAATTGTTTGGATATTAATCCTGGAGAGACCGTTTGGATTAATGGGCCTTCTGGTATTGGAAAATCAACGCTTATTAAAGCCTTGTCGGGTATTTGGCGATATTGTGAGGGAAATATTCAAATTCCTCCTGGGAAAATTTATTTTTCTCCTCAAAAAGTGTATTTACCACTCGGGAGTTTGGCTGAATGTGTGTGTTATCCAGAATCTTTAGGTGATATTGCGCGAATTCAGCAGATTCTATCAAGGGTTGGATTAAATGAAGATCGACATATTCAGCAGTTAGAGCAAAAAACGGCGTTAGATGATGATTATCGTCTTTCTGGGGGAGAACAACAAAGATTGCAGATTGCTCGCATTCTTTATGCAGCACCAGATTGGGTTGTTCTTGATGAAGCAACCAGTTCGCTGGATAGGCAAGCAGAAAATGATCTTTATCGGATTATTCGAGAACAATTACCCCATAGCGGTATTATTGTCATTGCTCATCGTGAACCTAAAGGGCTCGGAGAAGTCCGAGAATTTAATCTTTGGCCCGCCAGTAGAAAAAATGGGATTAAAAAGGAATCAGAAGCAGATGGATTGCGAAACAGATTAGAATCTACGTTTAAAGTGGCTTAGTTGGTTTCATTGTTGTTTTTCGTGCCAACGCCTTTTTGAGACTGTGATCCCCCAAATCAATGTAGCAAAAGGGAGTGTTGGGACATTTATTTTTTTCTGATCAAGTTATTTTTCAAATAAAGTGCATAAAAAAATCCCCATCTAAGCAATACTCAGATGGGGAAATAACTAATAAAAGGAATGATTACGAGGCGTATTGTAATCCTTGATAATTGGTATTGAAAGTATTTTTTATAAAAATCCTAAAAATAAAGGGGAATTTTAGGAAAAAGTAGAAGCTATCCTTTTTTCTGTCAGTTGATAGAAATATCTATTGTGCTTTAGTTTGCCATTTTTTTTATTGGCTAAAGTTGAAAAATTTCTGTTGATTAGGGAACATTTTGCCAAAATAATTTAAAGGAGAAAGCTTTCATTTTATGTTGGAGGAAATTTATTCTGACAGAAAATTTTATTTCGATTTTGATCAAGTATAAGTTTGTGAGAGTCTAATTTTGCTTTTGTCTTTTTAAGCCTTGTTTCTAAAAATGGACAAATCAAAAAAATGAGATTGATTTGGATCATAAAAATGTTTTTTTGACGGGATAATGAGGTTTCCGGTTTAGTTTTCCGCAGTATAATTTTCAAAGAACAATGACGAATATTGGCTTTATCATGAATTATTCAGACAGAATATTGAATACACCCTCATCATTCATCCGTGATATTTTAAAAGTATTGGGTGATCCTGAAATTATTTCTTTTGCTGGTGGTTTACCAAATCCGATTTCTTTTCCAATTGAAGCCATGAAGCAAGCGATTGATAGCGCTATTGGAAAATATGGCAGTCGGCTTTTCCAATATTCCACAACTGAGGGATTGGTCTCTTTGAAAGAAACTATCGCTGCGCGGTATAAAAAGCGTTTTGGATTAGAATTTTCTCCAGATGATATTTTACTGACTAATGGGTCTCAACAGGCTTTAGATCTTATTGGTAAGGTCATGTTGAATAAGGGGGATCAGGTTTTGATTGAAGAGCCCGGGTATTTAGGTGCAATTCAAGCATTATCGTTATGTGAACCCCAGTTTTTGTCTGTTCCTTTAGAAAATGATGGAATTGATACGGAAAAACTAGAAGAAGTTTTAAAACATCATTCAGTAAAAGTGATGTATACCGTTCCCAATTTTCAAAATCCAACGGGGTTAACCTATTCTTTGGAAAAACGCAAAGCGGTACGTGATATTTTATCTCGATATGATGTGGTCTTAGTTGAAGATGATCCTTATGGAGAATTGCGTTTCCAAGGCGAGTCTTTGCCTTATATTGGTGGCGGATACTTAGACGAACAAAGTATTTTAATGGGATCTTTTTCAAAAACGGTGACCCCAGGGATGCGTTTAGGGTATCTGGCAACTCGAAATAAGCAATTGATGCGTTATCTTGTTACTGCAAAACAAGGGTCTGATTTGCATACCAGTATATTTACGCAATATTCAATTAACGAATATCTAATCAACAATTCTTATGAAGATCATATTAGAAAAATCGTTGATTTATATGGCAAACAAGCTTCTTGTATGTTAGCCGCAATGGATAAATATTTTCCAAAAAGTGTTTCATATACGCGTCCAGAGGGTGGCATGTTTATGTGGGTGACGATGGAAAAAGGGCGATCTGCCATGGAATTGTTTAATAAAGCAATGCAAAAGAAAGTGGCTTTTGTGCCAGGCAATCCTTTTTATGTGGGGGCTCCTGATGTTAATACATTCCGTTTAAATTATACGAATGCGACAGAAGAAATCATCGAAGAAGGCATAAAACGGTTAGGTAGTATTTTGTAAGAGGATAGAAATTTTTTGGAAAAGCACGGAAATGCCCGTGCTTTTTTCTATTCATAGTCCGTGTACGGTAAAATACGATATTCTTTATTTTCAAAAACACCATTATTATGCAAGCAGAAAGCTCATTTAAACGTCTGACGGATTTAGTCAATCAAGGAACTTTAAAAGGCAAACGCGTTTTTATTCGTTCCGATCTAAATGTTCCACGTAATGCTAATGGGGAAATTACAGAAGATACCCGTATTCGTGCGTCTATTCCTGCCATTCAAATGGCGCTCAAAGGAGGGGCTGCCGTGATGGTGACTTCCCATTTAGGACGTCCTAAAGAAGGAATATTTTCGGAAACGGAATCTTTAGCAAAGGTTGCTATCCGGATGGGAGAGTTATTAGGACAAGACGTCAAATTAGTCCGTGATTGGGTCAATGGTGTTGAACTTATTCCCGGAGAAGTTGTGTTACTTGAAAATGCTCGTTTTAATATAGGGGAAAAGAAAAACGACGAGCAATTATCCAAAAAGATTGCCGCTTTGTGTGATATTTATGTTAACGATGCATTTGGTACAGCGCATCGTGCTGAAGCAACAACTTATGGTATTGCACAATTTGCGCCAATAGCTTGTGCAGGACCGTTAATGGCGGCAGAGCTTGATGCCCTTCAAAAGGCGGTTGCGACCCCTCATCGTCCTATGTTAGCAATTGTTGGGGGAGCAAAGGTTTCGGGTAAATTGCAAGTGCTCAAACAACTTGCCGATAAAGTTGATAATTTGATTATTGGCGGCGGTATTGCAAATACTTTTTTATTAGCAGCGGGATTTCCTGTCGGAAAATCGTTAGTCGAAGAAGATTTAGTGAATGAGGCGCGGCGTATTATGGCTGTTATGGCTGAAAGAGGCGCTGAAGTTCCGTTGCCTGTCGATGTTGTTTGCGCAAAAACATTTTCAGCAGATGCCGTCGCAACGGTCAAAAAAGTTTCGGAAGTCGAGCCGGATGATATGATTCTTGATATCGGTCCTAAAACGGCAGAGCAATATGCTCAAATAATTGCTCATACAGGAACGATTGTTTGGAATGGGCCGGTTGGTGTTTTTGAATTTGATCAGTTTGGTAGCGGCACTCGCGCTGTTGCTTTAGCAATAGCCGATTCCGTTGCATATTCGCTAGCAGGTGGTGGTGATACATTAGCTGCAATTGCGAAATATCATATTGCAGAGAAAATTGGCTATATTTCAACAGGAGGAGGGGCATTCCTTGAATTTTTAGAAGGTAAGATTTTGCCTGCTGTTGGAATATTAATGCAGCGAGCCAATTAAAAAGTCTAGGAGAAATAAATGTCTATTGTATCTATGCGTCAATTATTAGATCATGCTGCTGAAAATGGGTATGGTCTTCCTGCTTTTAATGTCAATAATCTTGAACAGGTTAGAGCGATTATGGCTGCGGCCTCAGAAGTGAATTCTCCTGTCATTATGCAAGCGTCTGCTGGTGCGAGACGTTATGCAGGGGAAGCCTTTTTGCGTCATTTAATTCAAGCTGCGGTAGAGTCTTATCCAGATATTCCTGTTGTAATGCATCAGGACCATGGACAGTCTCCGGCAGTTTGCATGGCTGCTATTCGTTCCGGCTTTAGTTCTGTTATGATGGATGGGTCATTAATGTCGGACGGCAAGACGCCTTCTACTTATGATTACAATGTTGCAGTCTCTAAAGAGGTTGTTCGTTTTTCTCATGCAATTGGCGTGACCGTTGAAGCAGAATTAGGTGTTTTAGGGTCTTTGGAAACCTTAAAAGCGGATAAAGAAGATGGTATTGGCGCTGAAGGCAGTATGACACGTGAGCAGCTATTAACGGATGTTGAACAGGCTGCAGATTTTGTGAGAGAGACTCAGTGTGATGCATTAGCCATTGCAATTGGAACATCGCATGGGGCCTATAAGTTTACTCGTAAGCCTACAGGAGATATTTTAGCCATTGATCGTCTAAAAGAAATTCATGCGCGTTTACCCAATACCCATTTAGTGATGCATGGTTCTTCATCGGTGCCTCAGGAATTATTAGCCGTGATTCGTGAATTTGGAGGGGATATTCGCGAGACTTATGGTGTTCCTGTTGAAGAGTTGCAAGAAAGTATTCGTCACGGTGTTCGTAAAATCAATATTGATACCGATATTCGTTTGGCGATGACAGCCGCAATTCGTCGTTATATGGCGCAAAATCCTTCTCATTTTGATCCTCGTCAGTATAATAAAGCCGCTCAGGAAGAAGCCAAAAAATTATGTATATCTCGTTATATTGCATTTGGCAGTGCCGGACAAGCATCTAAGATTAAACCGATTCCTTTAGAAAAAATGGCAGAACGGTATCAAAAAGGCGAGTTGTCTCAAATTGTGAAATAATTCTAAAAATGTTATTGCAATAGACAGGTGCAACCATATTGGTGCACCTGTCTGTTTTGTGAAAAATCAATATTAAAGAGTAAAAAATGACTGGAGATAATATCAATAAAGAAAAGAAATTAGTCGGTATTGTTATGGGGTCTACTTCTGACTGGGATATTATGAAGGGGGCTGCAGAAATTTGCCGTGAATTTGGAATTCCATTTGATACGCAAGCACTTTCTGCTCATAGAACACCGATTGAATTAGAAAATTGGATTGAAGAGATGGAAAAACAGGGATGTAAGGCAATTATTGCTGGAGCAGGTGGTGCTGCTCATCTCGCAGGTGTTGTCGCGTCTCGTACGATTCTCCCCGTATTTGGCGTTCCTATGCCATCCAAATATATGAAGGGAATGGATTCTTTATTATCGACAGTTATGATGCCACGAGGGATCCCTGTTTCAACACATGCTATCGGTGAAGCAGGTGCTGTTAATGCAGCATTAGCTGTTATGGCCGTATTAGCATTGAGTGATACGACAGTTCGGGAAAAATTAATTGCTTTTAGAGCAAAACAATCAGAAAAGGTTCGCAATGCAGTTTTGCCTGCACTTGATTAAAGGAGAAAATAATGGCTGGTTTAATGAAAACTCATATTAAGTCATTGCCGTTTTTGCATAGTGGCAAAGTGCGTGATATCTATGCAGTGGGGGATGACAAGATGCTTGTTGTCCAGACAGATCGTCTTTCTGCGTTTGATGTTATTTTAGAAGATCCTATTCCAGGAAAAGGAAAAATTTTGACAGCAATGTCTAATTTCTGGTTCAAAAAATTTGGTCATTTAATGCCAAATCATATGACAGATATCGATCCAGAGACGCTTGTTGCTCCAGAAGAACGAGATCAGGTAAAAGGGCGAGCAATTGTTGTTAAGAAATTTACACCTTTGCCAATTGAAGCGATTGTTCGAGGATATATTATTGGAACAGGATGGAAAGATTATCAAAGTACAGGTTCTGTCTGTGGGATCCAATTGCCAGTAGGATTAAAAGAAGCACAGAAATTGCCTGAAGTGATTTTTACCCCTTCCACAAAAGCAGAAATTGGGGATCATGACCAAAATATTTCTTTTGAAAAAATGAAAGAAATTGTTGGCGCAGACGTCGCAGAAAAGGTTCGTGATATGGCCGTTACTTTGTATAAAGCTGCTGCAGAATACGCTGCTTCTAAGGGGATTATTATTGCAGATACCAAATTTGAATTTGGTCAAGATGATGATGGGAAGATTTATTTGATTGATGAAATTTTAACCCCTGATTCTTCTCGTTTTTGGCCTGCATCCAGTTATGAAGTTGGTATGTCTCCGCCATCTTTTGATAAACAGTATGTTCGAGATTGGTTATCATCTCAGCCATGGAATAAAAAGGCACCAGCACCTCGATTACCGGAAGATGTTGCTGCTCGTACATCTGAAAAATATAATGAGGCGCTTCGTCTTTTGACTGAATGACTTTAGTATCTAATCTTAATTCTAAACAGATTGTTACAGCTGCCAAGATGCTCGAATCTGGGCGGTTAGTCGCATTTCCAACAGAGACGGTCTATGGCATTGGGGCGGATGCAGAAAATCCTGCTGCGGTTCGGCAGTTATTTGCTTTAAAAGGGCGTCCGCCTGATCGTCCTGTCAGTATTTGTGTTTCTCGGGATGTGGATTTGTCCTATTGGGCATCAGATATTCCTCCTGTTGTTCATGATCTCATTACTTGTTTTTGGCCTGGGCCATTAACATTAGTTTTGAAAAAAAGTTGTCATGTTTTAGATTTAGTTTCACGAGGAAAAGCTTCTGTTGCTTTGAGGTGTCCCTCACACCCATTGGCAATGGCATTACTAGCTACCTTTAAATGTGGTCAAGGAGGCATTGCGGCGCCTTCAGCGAATAAATCAGGACATGTTAGTCCTACAACGGCTGAGCATGTTAAAAGTGAATTTGGGCTTGACGAAAAACTTAGCTTGATCTTAGATGGTGGTGCTTGTGATTGGGGGATTGAATCGACAATATTGGATTTATCGGCATTAGATACGAAAGGCGCTTTTATTTTGCGCTCAGGTGTTATAACCGCGGCGCAAATTGCTGAAGTGCTAAATCGCTATCAGATTACTTTGCATGAAAAACATTCTTCGTCGGTAGAAAAGCATTATGCGCCGGTAACGCCGGCTATTATGTTGTCAATCGAGGAAATACATCGTATACCGATGATGCAACAGTTGTCTATAAAAGTTGCTTTTCTGGTTCATACAGAGAGTTTATCGAATCAATTAAAAAAACATTTTTCACCCGAGAGCGTTATTTGTTTGCCGAATGTTCCGCAAGGTTTCTCACAACATTTTTATGCGGCATTGCGCAAGTTGGATTTGAGTTGTGTTGATTGTATTTTGATTGAAGCGGTTCCTAGTTTACAGTATTGGAAAGCCGTTTATGATCGTATCATGGGAGCTATTCAATTCAGCCAGGAGAAAAAAGCGGTTCTTTTCCCTGAACTCAATTAGCAATTAGATGCTATTTGAAGATTTAAAAAAAGCCCGAATTCAACGGTTCGGGCCTTTTTGCTGGAAGTTCTTTGATTTTTAAAATAAGATTAATTCCCGTTATAGATGTAATTCCTATTCCATCCATGAGCAGGGAATCTTTTGCCAGCTTTAGTACAAAGCACTTGAAAGATAGCAACGCGATCATACTCAAACGCATAAGAACAACCTGCAAGATAAACGCGCCAAATGCGGTAACGCTTTTCGTCTGTTAGTTGTTTTATTTTATCGGTTACTTTCTCAAAATTTTCGGCCCAAATAGCACATGTTTTAGCATAATGCATACGTAAGTTTTCAATATCAAGGGCTTCGAGTCCTGCTTTTTGCATATTTTGTAGAACGAGACCAATGTGTGGCAATTCTCCATTTGGGAATACATATTTTTCAATAAATTCTCCCCCTCCGAAAGGTGTTGCCCCACTGCCTGCATCGCAACTGGTAATGCCATGGTTCATTGCAAGACCGTCATCAGTCAGTAGATTGTGAATAATGGAAAAATATTCAACCATATGGCGAAGGCCAACATGCTCAAACATACCAACACTGGTAATGCGATCAAAAGTCCCTTTAACATCGCGGTAGTCTTGAATTCGAATATCAATTTGATTTTCAAGGCCTTTTTCTTTCACACGTTGGCGAGCCAGTTCATATTGATTTTTTGATAAAGTGATTCCAACAACTTTAGCGCCAAATTTTTCGGCGGCACGAATAGCTAATGCGCCCCAACCACAGCCGATATCTAAAAGACGATCGCCTGGCTTAACTTTAATTTTAGTGAGGATATGGTCAATTTTCTTAATTTGAGCTGTGGCAAGATCATCATCTTCATTTTCAAAGTAACCACAGGAATAAACCATATTAGGGTCAAGCCATTGCTGATAGAATTCATTGGAGACATCATAATGATAACCAATTGATTCAGCATCAATTTTTCGATTGTGAAATCCGCCAAAATAGTGCCGGAATTTTGCGGCAGTGGTGGATTCAGGAGAATCAAATGTATCAGAGAGTTGATTGGCAAGATCAACAACGTCTTTTAGAGATCCAATAACTTCAATTTTTCCTTCTACATAAGCAGATCCCAGACTATCTAGCGTTGGTTTTAAAAAACAGCCGAGAGAAGCAAGTTCAGGAATTCTAACAGTAACTTTTGGGGGGACGCCAGGCTTTAAATCATAAGATTGCCCAGTCCATAATTCTAGCCGTAATGGCAGGGGATTATTTTCACGAATATCTTTAACCCACTTGTCTAATTTCGTTTGCCAGAACACAATAGTCTCCTCAAATTCGTTAGTTGGATAACTCTATACATCCGAAGAATATATATGAGTCCCCTTAGCTCAATATTTCGATTGTAAAACAGATTTATTTTTACCGTAAGTCTATTTAGCATACTGTTGAAAAATTTGTTGGTATTGTGAATATCGTCGAAATGTGATTTTTGCTTTAAAAAGCCATCTTATCGTTGTGAC
The DNA here is from genome assembly GCA_934401755.1 of uncultured Oxalobacter sp. Lineage (GTDB taxonomy): Bacteria > Pseudomonadota > Gammaproteobacteria > Burkholderiales > Burkholderiaceae_D > Oxalobacter. Next base: position 18,879 of record CAKRSU010000001.1, on the reverse strand, counting down.
CCATGAGGGTTTTATGGTTTTTAGAGAATAGGAATATTTTAGGATTTCTAAAAAATGATCATTAATATTTTGATAAAACTGCGGCCAATCGAAAGAATAATTTGAAATTTAAAAATATAAGGGTAAGTATAAATAATCAATAGGATTTTAATTATGAGTAATCGTTTTGTTGGAATTTCCCGTCTCTGGGGAAAGGATGTTTTAGCGCGTCTTCAATGTTCGACGGTATGTATTATCGGTAATGGAGGTGTGGGTTCTTGGGCTGTTGAATCATTAGCAAGAAGTGGAGTTGGTCATCTGATTTTAATTGATGGTGATGTTGTTGCAGAATCGAATATGAATCGCCAGATTCAAGCATTAGATTCTAATATTGGAAAACCTAAAGTTTTGGTATTAAAAGAGCGAATTGCCCAAATTAATCCAGCATGTCAGGTTGAAGCGTTACCGCTTTTTATTAATCAGAATAATTTAGCTGAAATTGTTGGCTCAAGATCTCCTCATTTTGTGATTGATGCCATTGATAAAGTGGCTGATAAAACGGCGCTTATTGTGTTTTGTCAAAAAAATGCTATTCCATTATTAGTTTCTGGAGGGGCTGGCGGTAAAACCGATCCGACTCAAATTGAAATTTGTGATCTCACTAGAACACATCAAGAGCCATTATTAGCAAAGGTTAGAAAATGGTTACGTAGTCAATATGGATTTTCTCGCAATCCAAAGACAAAATTTGGCATTGATGCTGTTTATTCTCGTGAACCGATTCGATATCCAGAAAACAAGGATAATGAATCTATTGCTGGTATGAATCCTGCTGGATTTGGAACAGTAATGCCTGTTACCGCAGGATTTGGTTTAGCGGCAGCATCATATGTATTAAGAAAATTAGCAGCCAAAGAATAATCCGTCATCAAGTATTTTTCTTATTTATTGATCACGATGCTAGCAGAATAAAAATAATGCCATATTATGCACGTTTTTCATGGAGAATCCGATAAAAGGCAGGTTTTCTCGGAATATCACTGATGATAGATTCCATAAGGGCTAAGCGATTGACATGCCAAATAAAAGGTTGATCCAACGATAAAGGGGGTGGTAATGCTTTTCTTGCTAGTGTGATATGAGGGCGAAATGAATACTTTGTTTCATTGACATAATCTGGAACAAGATGGTTCCAGATTATTTTATGTAATTTGGTAAGTGAAGCGGGTATTTGTTGAAAACCTGCCCAACTGATTTTCAATTTTGAGAAAAAACCATATTGATCGATTTTAAGATCGAATGGTTCAAAAGGTAATCTGTCAATAAAAGCTTTTAGTGCAGCTATATTGGTTTTAGGTTGATTGCCTAAAAACATCAGTGTCAAATGAAAATTTTCTATTGATGTTTTTTTTCCTTTAATCGGTTTCTGTAATTGAGTCAGTTGATTAACCGTATAGGAATCGGGAAGGAGAGCAATAAAAAGCCGATGAGTATGACAATATTCACGTTGCTTATTTTCTTTTGATCCCATATTAATCTTTATAAAAAGCCAAATCGTAGGGATTATCTTTGAGGCTCTTTTAGATAGTACAAACGGAATCGTTCTTCTCGATCACTGGGGCGATGCCCTTCCCAAATAAGATAGCGTCCGTCATACATTTTAGGCGATTTAGGACGATGTCGTTTAGGAACGCGATCTTTAATTAGCTGGTAAGCACAAGATTCATGACCAAATTTTTCAAATCGCACTTGACCAAAGAAAGCAAAGGAAGCGCGTTGTGCTGGTGTTGTATTCGATGAAATACAGCTCAGTTTTTCTGGCATCTGTTGGGCCATTTCATGAGCAATACCCGCATAGCTTTTATTGTAGTTGATCCATGGCATCCAAAGCGTTGCTAATAAGATCCAACAATGCATAATTCCGCCCGAAGAAAGAACCACTGCACGCATTAAAACAGAAGGGCGACGTGAAATGCGCCAGTAGACAAGGGCTAACCAAGCTAATGTTGTACAAAAAGCGATGACTGTTACCGGGATGTTTAATTCAGGAACGAATCCAGGGGCGAGTTTAATAGCGTTTCTTGCAATACTTGTTGGCCAACCCGTATGACGAGCGCACCATGCAATCCAGATAAAAAGTGCGATTAAGGTTAATGCCATGATGGAAAACCAATCAATGGCGTTAATCGCACCTCGTTTCATGGTTGGCAAACCTAATGCTGCCAGTACAGATAAAGGGGGAATGAATGTTAGTAAATTGGTATCGTCATTTAACGAACTAAAAAGAGCAAGGATTATAAATGTGACAGTAAACAGAAGCGGCATGATGACATGTGCGGCCGTTTTCCATTGATGTCGCCAAGCATAAATAGCCCAGCAAGCAAAAGGCCATGCAGGCCAAAAGAACCAAACGCTTTTTTTAGCGAAAATAGAAAGTGTTTGCAATGATGGCCAAGTAATTTGTCCCATATTCCAGTTAATCCATTCGTCATATGGGGAACTACCATAGGGTTGTATTAATTCCAAAAGACTCCACCAAATAGCAATTATCCAAATAGAAATAATAAAAGCGATGATTAAATTCCTAAAATGACGCCTGCGAGGTGGGTGAATGAAAAAAATGCCAACAATTAAGCAAAAATATAGGCCAACAGGAACAATAAATCCATTTGTTAGGACTAATAGCGCAAATACAACACCTAGCATGCACGCATTTTTAACCGACGGGAGATTAATATATCGGGTACAACGGTACATCACATAAGCAATTAGTGCCACAAAAAGGGCATTGACACTCGTTTCATGGCTGTATATCAGCAGACCTAATGATCCTAAATAAATTAAGAGGGCACTGTCAGCGAGCATACGTCCATAGGCGGTGGTATCAGGTTGTCCACCAAAGGCCAAATGCATAGGTTGTGCATCGGCACGTTGTCCTAATAAATTTGCTGTTTTCCAAATTGAGGAAGCGCCAAGTAGGAAAAAAAGGATTGTAGCGATTCGTGCGGCTATTGGTGCACCTAGCACTCCGCCAAAAAGTTTAATGCAAATTGCCCCAATCCAAAATGTCAATGGACCAGATTCTGCAGTCGGTAATCCCATGACATTGGGCCATAACCAATCATTAAAAGTACCTTCTGCCATTGTCCACATTGTGCCAAAATCAGCGGCATCATTATTTTTCCAAGGATCACGTCCAATAAGACCTGGCAGAATATAAATCAAGCAAAGTAATAGAATTCCCCAGCGTGGCAAAGATATTGCAGCAGCGGCGGACAAACGCACGGGTTTCTTCGAAGGAATAAGACTATTTGGTGTATCCATCATCAAGAATCAGGACTATTGTTGCTGACAGTTTAATCTGAAAATGGGAATTTTTGAAAAAAAAAGCAGCCGAAGCTGCTCTTTTTTCATGAAAAGAAAAATTAGCTGCCAGAAATTTTGGATCCAACTTTCCCATATTTCTGACGGAATTTTTCAACACGACCAGCTGTATCAACAATCTTATATTTACCTGTGTAAAAAGGATGAGATTCAGCTGAAACTTCAACTTTTACCAGAGGGTATTCTTTTCCTTCAAACTCAATAGTTTCACGAGTTGGAATTGTTGAACGTGTAACGAATTTGAAATCACATGAAACGTCTTGGAAAACGACTTCACGATATTCTGGATGGATGCCTTCTTTCATTATTGCCTCTAATCGTTTCGGTAGCCAATTAGCACTTCATTGGTTATTGTTGCTTCTCAACCTGATTGCTCATCACTTGCCTGGTTAAGCCAAATATCAAATAAAAAGTTAAAAGTTCATATCAGCTAAAACTTTCAAACTATTAAGTTTGACATGTTTTAATGAAATGGTCAAGATTTTCTACTCTTATTGACGGTAGAAATTCATATGTCCCGCTTCTTTAATTTGATTTCTGAGTTGATGTCGTTCACTCGGAGACATGCGTTTTGATTTATGGGCATTATGGTTTTTTATGGGATCTTTAAAGTTTGTCTTAATTGCCATAAACCGTGTTTGTTGACTATATAGATATCTATCGCTATTAAAGGAAGGGGAAATCGGGTTATTATGGGGTGTGTGGGGTGTATTGAATGTATCTGCTAAAGCAAGACTTGCTATAGCAGCTGTTGAGAGGAAAAGCAGTTTTATCGTGAATCTCATGAGCTTTTAGTGAATTTGCAACAGGATTAGTATGGCAGAAATCGCATTAATTTGAAGCTAATATATTCAAATATAGCGATAATCAATGAAAAAAGCCGTAAAACTTTGTAACTTTGTGTAATCTTCTTTAGGGCTTTTAATGGAGTAGTTTAGCTTTTCCGATATTATCTTCTTTTATTTAGGTGGGAAAATGTGCGCGGTAGAAATTCAGAAAAAAAATGAGCGTCAGCCAAAAGTGTTGGTTGTCGATGATGATATTCGCTTAAGAGATCTTTTGCGTCGTTATCTTTCTGAAAATGGTTATACCGTTACGGTAGCAGAAGATGCAAAGGCGATGAATCGTTTTTGGATGCGTGAACGGTTTGATATGCTTGTATTAGATCTTATGCTTCCAGGAGAAGATGGTCTTTCCATTTGTCGTCGATTAAGAGGAGGCGGTGATCAAACCCCAATTATCATGTTGACAGCAAAAGGAGAAGATAGCGATAAGATTGTTGGGCTTGAGATGGGAGCTGATGATTATTTACCCAAGCCTTTTAATCCACGAGAGTTATTAGCCCGCATCGGGGCGGTTTTACGGCGAAAACGCCCCGATGAAAATCCAGGAGCACCGTCTGACGATAGGCAAGTGTTTTGTTTTGGTGAGTTTGAATTGGATCTTGGAAGCAGAACACTTAAGAAAAATGGCGAAAAAGTTTCTCTAACAACCGGAGAATTTGCGGTTCTTAAAGCATTTGCGCGTAATGCTCGTCAATCATTATCACGGGATAAGCTTATGGCATTGGCCAAGGGAAGAGAATATGAAGTCTTTGATAGAAGTCTTGATGTTCAGATTTCTCGATTACGTAAATTAATTGAACCCGATCCTTCTCATCCTCAGTATATACAGACGGTTTGGGGAATAGGGTATGTTTTTATTCCAGACAGTGTTTCTAAAGACTAAAAAGTGGTGTAGAGATGAATGAGAAGCATCTCTCAAATCAAATGGTTATGCGAATGAAGGCGATTCCTTGGTGGAAGAGTACGCTTTTTTTGCGAACATTTGTATTAGTTGGCATTTTATTAATCGTTAGCATGGGAATTTGGTTTGCCAGTTTCCATTGGATTGATCGAGATAATCGTGCAAAAGCGGCTTCTGAGCAAATTGCATCTGTTGTCACTATTACAAGAGCGGCTTTAGTTCATTCAGCACCTTCTTCACGGCAAGAATTAATTTATGACTTGGTGAGTAAAGAAGGAATTCGTATTTACCCGAAGGAGCCGACCGATCAAGTTGACTCTTTAGATCATGCTCATGAAATGGTACAGAGTATTGCACCTTATTTGCAGCAAAAATTAGGTGCAGGAACGGTTGTTTCGCCTCGGGTCAATGGTGAACTTGGTTTTTGGGTGAGCTTTCGGTTGCAAGAAGATTATGCAGATGATGTCTATTGGCTTCGATTGGATAATGGACGTTATGGCGGTGTTTCGGTATTGAGATGGTTAGGGTGGAGTGGCGCTGTATTAGTCCTTTCACTGATTGGAGCAGGATTTATTTCAAAATTCCTCAATCAACCCTTAGCCAGGCTTTCTCAGGCAACTCGACTTATTGCGATAGGACAAAGCCCTGCTCCTTTGCCTGAAAGTGGCATCACAGAAATCAAAGAGGTTAATCAGAATTTCAATCAGATGGTTAAAGATTTAGCGCGAGTTGAATCAGATCGCGCGGAAATTCTTGCGGGCATTTCACATGATCTTAGGACGCCATTATCTCGAATGATGTTAGAAATCGAAATGTTGTCTATTCCAGAAGACAGCAAAATGGCTATGCAAGCGGATCTTTCACAGATGAATGCCATTGTTGGGCAGTTTATGGATTATGCGAAGTTAGAAGCCAAGACAAGGAAAGTAACGGCCATTGATCTTAGTGCATTAGCGTCGGAAATTGTCGAATCTTATCGTGTTCGATCGGAATTAGTCATTAATGCTCAAATTGAGAATGGATTAAAGATTTTTGCTGGTGAAGTTGATATTCTAAGAATTATTCATAATATTTTGAATAATGCGATTCGTTATGGAAAATCTCAAGACAAGTCATTAACGGAAGTGGATTTTTTGTGTGTCCAATCGGGCGATGAAGTGCTCTTAGAAATTGCTGATCATGGTAAAGGTGTTCCTGAAGCCTATTTTGAAACAATGCTTCGTCCATTTACTCGAATGGATAATGCACGTGGTCAAGCCAATGGTTCAGGCTTAGGATTAGCAATTGTCTCAAGAATTACTAAAAATTGCCAGGGACGTTTGCATCTTAAAAATAGAGCGGGGGGCGGTCTTATTATTCAGATTATATTCCCTCGATTCAATGAAACTGAAACTATTTAAAAGTGATTCGTTCCTGTAAGTCTATTTTTCCTGTTGATTCAATGAATAGACAATGAATAGAATTAGTGAAATCGCGGAATAAGCTTTTATCGCTTAGTTTTTACTCAGACGGCAAGGTATAATAATAGATTAGGGGTGAGAGCCCATTTGTGTTGTTTTTTCCATTCGGGATGCTATTATGCTTATTCTGCCAGGTTCTAATGCGCTTTCGGTTTTTCGTGCGCAACGTATGTTGTCAGCGATTCAAGAGATCGATCCTACTGTAACAGCAATCAGTGGTCGTTATCTTCATTTTATAGATGGTGGGGATAGTCTTTCTCAAAAAGATATTGACTGTTTGACAACTTTGCTGACCTATGGGGAACCTTATGATCAAGAGGAAGAAGGCGAAGAATTTATTGTTGTTCCTCGAAGAGGGACTATTTCACCTTGGTCATCTAAAGCAACTGAAATTTTACATAGCTGTTCTCTTAACGAAATAAAACGCGTTGAAAGAGGCATTTCCTATTGGATTAAGCGCAACAAAGTATCTTCTATTTCTGATGTTATTCGTCTTAAGATGATTTCCAATCTGTATGACAGAATGACAGAGATGGTTTTGTCAGACAGAAAAGAAGCGGAAATACTTTTTCAAGAATTAGAAGCTAAACCACTCGAATCAATTGATATTCAGCAAGGCGGAAAAATAGCGTTGGTTCGTGCTAATTCCAGTTTAGGCTTGGCTTTATCTGATGATGAAATTGATTATTTGTATGATGCGTTTTCTAAAGCGAATCGTAATCCCACAGATGTTGAGTTAATGATGTTTGCTCAGGCAAATAGTGAACATTGCCGGCATAAAATTTTTAATGCAGATTGGACGATTGATGGAAAGTCCCAAAGTCGCTCCCTTTTTTCCATGATCCGGAATACTCACGAAAAACATCCAGAAAATACAATTGTTGCATATAAAGATAATTCTTCGATTATTCAAGGGGAAAAAATCATGCGTTTTTATCCAGAGAAACAATCTGGAGAAAGCATTTATCAGCCGAATGAAGAATTAACCCATATTTTGATGAAGGTTGAAACGCATAATCACCCAACCGCAATTTCTCCATTTCCTGGCGCAGCAACAGGAGCTGGCGGTGAGATTCGTGATGAAGGCGCAACAGGACGTGGCGCAAAACCCAAGGCTGGATTGACAGGATTTACGGTATCAAACTTGCATTTACCTGGTGCAAAAAGAGATTGGGAAAATGTTTCCGATGTGGTCAGTCATGTCGAAAGTCAAGCCATTTACGGAAAACCAGATCGTATTGCTTCTCCATTGCAGATTATGATAGACGGGCCTATTGGGGGTGCTGCATTTAATAATGAGTTTGGTCGCCCTAATTTAGCCGGATATTTTAGAACCTATGAACAAAATATCGGCAATCAGTTTTTTGGTTACCATAAGCCTATTATGTTAGCGGGTGGATTAGGGGCTATTTCAGATATTCATACCCAAAAGCAAGCGCTTCCTGTTGATACATTATTGATTCAACTAGGTGGGCCTGGGATGCGAATTGGCATGGGAGGCGGCGCTGCTTCTTCTATGGCAACGGGTGCTAATACCGCTGATTTAGATTTTGATTCGGTGCAACGAGGCAATCCTGAAATGCAGCGTCGTGCTCAAGAAGTCATTAATGCTTGTTGGGCAATGAAAGAGAAAAACCCGATTCTTTCTATTCATGACGTTGGGGCAGGAGGGTTATCAAACGCATTTCCTGAAATTACTCATGATGCTGATCGTGGTGCTGTATTTGATCTAAGGAAGGTTCCTTTAGAGGAAACAGGATTATCTCCTCGTGAAATCTGGAGTAATGAATCTCAAGAGAGATATGTTTTAGCGATCGCAAAAGAGGATATTGCATTATTTGATGAATTATGTAAGCGGGAATGTTGTCCTTATGCGATTGTTGGGCGGACAACTGATGAGCGCCAATTGAAAGTGGTTGATCCCGACTATAATAATGAGCCCGTTGACATGCCGATGAATGTTTTGTTAGGAAAACCGCCTAAAATGCATCGTCGTGTGACTCATCTAACTCATGATTATCCTGATATTCAATTAACAGGGCTTTCTTTGGAAAAGGTTGCTCAAGATGTTTTACTGTTACCAACAGTTGGAGGCAAATCGTTTTTGATTACAATTGGGGACCGTACGGTAGGAGGAATGACTTGTCGTGATCAGATGGTTGGTCCGTGGCAAGTTCCAGTTGCTGATTGTGCCGTAACTTTGATGAGTTTTGAAGGATATGCTGGCGAAGCAATGGCAATGGGAGAAAGGACTCCTATTGCTGTTATCAATGCGCCTGCATCAGGGCGTATGGCAATTGGTGAAGCGTTAACAAATATTGCTGCAGCGCCTATTGCCAATATTTCTGATATCAAATTATCTGCAAATTGGATGGCAGCTTGCGGACAACCCGGGCAAGACGCCGCACTATATGATACCGTTAAGGCGATTGGCTTAGATTTATGTCCAGATTTGGGGATTAGCATTCCTGTTGGCAAAGATTCTCTTTCTATGAAGACAACCTGGAAAGATGGCGAAAAAGATAAGGAAGTTATTTCACCGGTTTCATTGATTGTTTCAGCATTTTCTCCAGTAAAAGATGTCCGTTTTTCTATGACGCCACAATTGCGTGTAGATAAAGGAAAAAGTGTATTGGTCGCAGTCGATTTAGGGTTTGGTAAAAATCGTCTAGGTGCCTCAGCATTGGCACAGGTGACTCGCCAAATTGGTGCGGTTGTGCCGGATGTAGATAGTGCTGAAAATTTAAAAGCATTTTTTAATACCATTCAAGATTTAAATCGTGCGGGATTGTTGCTTGCTTATCATGATCGTTCTGATGGAGGCTTTTTTACAACGCTATGCGAAATGGCGTTTGCTGCGCATTGTGGGCTAAGTATTGATTTGGATACATTAGTTGATGCGTCGGTTGGAAGACGATCATTTGATATGGAACGTGTGTTAGCTGTCCTATTTAATGAAGAATTAGGAGCCGTGCTTCAAGTGAAAGAAGAAGACTTTATTCAGGTGAAAGCACGGTTTAATGCGGTTGGTCTGGGTGATGCGGTGCATTGTTTGGGAACAATTGTTTCTGGAGCCGATATTGAATTTAGATTGCGTGGAAAATCTATTTATAAGCAATCACGTATTGAATTACATCGGTTATGGAGTGAAACCAGTTGGCGTATTGCAAGATTACGCGATAATCCAGTTTGTGCCGATATGGAATATGATCGGATTCTTGATGAATCCGATCGAGGAATTGCTCCAGTTGTTCCTTTTGATATGAATGAAAATATTGCGGCCCCTTATATTAATAAAGGCGTTAAGCCACGAGTTGCGATTCTTCGAGAACAGGGCTCGAATTCACATGTTGAAACGGCCTATGTGATGCATTTAGCTGGATTTGAAGCTGCAGATATTCATATGACGGATTTAATGGAAAAACGTATGTATTTAGACGATTGCAAAGGGCTTATTGCAGTTGGCGGTTTTTCCTATGGTGATGTTTTAGGAGCAGGTGAAGGTTGGGCGAAGAAAATTTTATTCAATCGTGACCTTAAAGAGCAGTTTGAGAATTTCTTTAATCGTATGGATACGTTTGCGTTGGGGATTTGTAATGGTTGCCAAATGATGAGTAATCTTGCCTCAATCATTCCTGGGGCTAGTGCTTGGCCAAAATTTGTCCGTAATTGTTCCGAACAGTTTGAGGCGCGTTTTACAATGGTTGAGATTCCAGATTCTCCTTCAATTTTCTTTTCAGGAATGTCAGGGTTACAAGCTCCTATTGTGGTTTCTCATGGTGAAGGTCGTGCGGATTTTTCTCAACAAGGAGATATCAATAAGGCATTAGTTGCGATGCGTTATATTGACCATAATGGCCAACCAACAGAAGTTTATCCGTTAAATCCGAATGGGTCGCCAGATGGCATGACGGCGGTTACAACGGAAGATGGCCGTTTTACTGTGATGATGCCGCATGCAGAACGAGTATTTAGAACCGTTCAAAATTCATGGGCGCCTGATAGTTGGGAAGAATATTCTCCGTGGATACGTATGTTCCAAAATGCGCGCAAATGGGTCGGGTAGTATGATTTGATTCAAAGAAATAGCGGTCTGTTGCATAGCAGACTGCTTCTGTTTTTTTAAACAGTGTATAGATAGTCGTCGATTCGATATTTTTTTTCTATAATCACTGTTTCAGCCTATAGCTTTACGATAAAAAATGAAATCAGCCGAAATACGTCAGAAATTTCTAAATTTCTTTAAAGAAAAAGGGCATACCATTGTACGTTCAAGTTCTTTGGTTCCTGCTAATGATCCAACCTTAATGCTAACGAATGCAGGTATGGTGCAATTTAAGGATGTATTCCTTGGATTGGACAAGCGTCCTTATACAAGGGCCACCTCTTGCCAACGTTGTGTCCGGGCAGGTGGTAAGCATAATGATCTTGAAAATGTTGGTTACACCGCGCGTCATCATACATTTTTTGAAATGTTGGGAAACTTCAGTTTTGGTGATTATTTCAAACGTGATGCCATTTCTTTTGCGTGGGAATTGTTAACGACAGTTTATCGGTTACCGAAAGAAAAACTTTGGGTGACCGTCTATCAAGAGGATGATGAAGCATACGATATTTGGTCTAAAGAGATTGGCGTTCCTGAGGATCGAATCGTTCGCATTGGCGATAATAAAGGCGCGCGTTATGCTTCAGATAATTTCTGGCAGATGGCAGATACGGGACCATGTGGCCCATGCAGTGAAATTTTTTATGACCATGGACCTGATGTTGCAGGTGGGCCTCCAGGAAGTCCTGATGAAGATGGGGACCGTTATATCGAAATCTGGAATCTTGTTTTCATGCAGTTCAATCGAGATGAACAAGGTAATATGACGCCGCTACCAAAACCTTGTGTTGATACGGGGATGGGGATTGAACGGCTTGCAGCGATTATGCAGCATGTTCATAGTAATTATGAAATTGATACATTCCAGCATTTAATCAAAGCCGCAGCAAGAGCCGTCGGAACCAATGATTTATCTCAAAATTCACTGAAAGTGATTGCAGATCATATCCGTTCAACAGCTTTCATGATTGTGGATGGCTTAATTCCAGGAAGTGATGGTCATGGCTATGTGTTACGTCGTATTATTCGTCGTGCTTTACGCCATGGTTATAAGTTAGGGCAAACAAAGCCATTTTTCTATACATTAGTTGATGATTTGATCAAAGAAATGGGAGAGGCCTATCCCGAATTGGTGGAAGCTGCCGATCACGTCAAGGATGTTTTACGTCATGAAGAAGAACGTTTTGGGGAAACACTGGATAATGGCATGAAAATGCTTGAATCGGCGCTTTCTGCGGGTGGTGACCAGTTAAGTGGTGAAACGGCCTTTACGCTTTACGATACGTATGGATTTCCTTTGGATTTAACAGCAGATATTTGCCGAGAACGTCAAATATCGGTTGATGAAGAGGGATTTAACGCTGCGATGGAAAAACAAAAGGAAGCCGCACGTGCTTCCGGTAAATTTAAAATGGCAGCAATATTAGATTATGAAGGAGATAAGACTCAGTTCGTTGGGTATGATAAGTTAGCTGAAAAGGGCGTGGTTGTTGCACTTTATCGAGAAGGAGTGCCGGTTACTCAGCTTGAAAAGGGGCAGCATGGCGTTATTGTACTTAATACAACTCCTTTTTATGCGGAAATGGGGGGACAAGTTGGTGATACAGGAACATTAAGCGCAGAAAATGTTTCAATTGAAGTAACGGATACGCAGCGTATTAAGCCAGGGGTTTCTGGCCATCACGCAACAGTATTACAAGGTGCGGTTTCTGTTGGCGATGAATTGATGGCGAGTGTTAATGTAAAACGCCGTAAACAAATTGCTCGCCATCATTCCGTTACTCACTTAATGCATAAAGCATTACGTCAAGTTCTTGGTTCACATGTCGCACAGCGAGGTTCTCTTGTTGATCCCGATAAGACTCGTTTTGACTTTAGTCATAATGCGCCTGTTACAGCAGAACAAATTCGGCAGATAGAAGAGATTGTTAATCAAGAAATTCTGGACAATCGGCCAACTCATACAGAAGAAATGTCATATGATGAAGCTATTGCGCATGGTGCAACGGCTCTTTTTGGAGAAAAATACGGCGATATTGTTCGAGTATGTGATATTGGGACGTCTTGTGAATTATGTGGGGGGACTCACGTATCTAGCACGGGGGATATTGGATGCTTCAAAATTATTTCTGAAAGCGGTATCGCTGCAGGAATTCGTCGTATAGAAGCAGTGGCTGGATTAACGGCAATGCATTGGGTTCAAGATTTGGCGCAAAGTGTTAATGATGCTGCGGTAGCATTAAAAACTCAGCCAGATAATGTCGTAGATCGGATTAACCAATTGCAAGAACACCTTAAAGAGTTGGATCGTGAATTGGCTGGAGTCAAAGCAAAATTGGCATCAAACCAAGGAGATCGCTTATTGGATCAAGCAGTAGAGGTTAATGGTCTTAAAGTACTGGTTTCTCGTATTGATGGCGCTGATATTCCTGCATTGCGAAACATGATGGATAAGCTTAAAGACAAGCTTAAAACGGCAGCAATTGTTCTGGCTACGGTGAAAAATGAAAAGGTTAATCTCATTGCTGGTGTGACTGCTGATAGTATTTCCAAAATTAAGGCGGGCGAGTTAGTTAATTTTGTGGCTGCTCAAGTTGGCGGTAAAGGTGGTGGACGACCTGATATGGCGCAAGCTGGCGGTACAAAGCCTGAATTTTTAGCCGCTGCATTAGCCAGTGTTAAAGATTGGATTGCTCAAAAATTGGCAAGCTAACATGGAAGATACTGCTGTAACCGTTGATTTGGTCGTAGATGCTTGTGGGACAAAATGCCCGATGCCGATTCTTAAAGCAAAGAAAGCTTTATCGAATATGGCATCAGGCGAATTGCTCAAGGTTTTAACAACAGATCCTGGTGCTGTCGGAGATTTTAAATTTTTTGGACAACAGACAGGAAATGTTGTTATTAATCAAACAGAAAAAAATGGCATTTATGCCATTATCATTAAAAGAAAATAATATAAAAATAAGGAGTGATTGATGAAAATACTCGTTCCTATCAAACGAGTAGTGGATTATAACGTCCGTATTCGTATCAAAGAAGATGGTAGTGATGTTGAGACGGCTAATGTCAAAATGTCAATGAATCCGTTTGATGAAATTGCTATTGAAGAGGCAGTTAGGCAAAAAGAATCAGGTGTAGCGACAGAAGTTATTGCCGTTTCTTGTGGTGAAGATAAAGCGCAAGATGTGCTTCGTACCGCAATGGCAATCGGTGCTGATCGAGGAATTCTTGTCAAATCTGATGCTTCATTAACGCCATTAATTGTGGCTAAAATCTTAAAAAAGATTGTTGACAAGGAAGAGCCAAGCCTAATTATTTTAGGAAAACAAGCAACGGATGATGATGCTAATCAAACGGGGCAAATGTTGGCGGGATTAATGAATGTCTCGCAGGCAACGGCTATTTCGAAATTAGTGATAGAAAATAATTTAGCAACAGTCACTCAAGAAGTTGATGATGGACTTATGACGATTCAATTATCGTTACCCGCTGTCGTTACTGCTGATTTGCGTCTTAATGAGCCGCGTTATGTTACGTTACAGAATATGATGAAAGCTCGTAAAAAGACGATTGAAAAAATAACTCCCGAAGAATTGGGAATTTCTGTTGAATCAAAAATTAAAGTCATTAAAGTGGCAGAGCCTGCCGCACGTTCAACCGTTCAGATGCTTGCTGATGCAGCAACATTGGTAGAACGTTTAAAGCATGAAGCCAAAGTTATTTAAAAATTAATTGAGGATATAGAAATGCCAGTTTTGGTTATTGCAGATCATAATAACAGTATGCTTAAAAGCGGTACATTAAGTGCCATTACTGCCGCGCAACAGTGTGGCAATGGCGTTCATTTATTAGTAGCCGGTTATAATTGTCAAAAAGCAGCGGAAAAAGGGGCTTTAGTGCAAGGTGTTGCCAAAGTTATTTGGGCAGATTCTTCAGTGTTAGATCATGGTTTACCCGAATACCAAGCAGAGCAAGTTTTGACCATTGCTCAAAATTATTCACATTTATTGGTTCCGGCAACTGCATTTGGGAAAGCCGTTATGCCGCGTATTGCCGCAAAACTTGATATTGAGCAGATTTCTGAAATGACAAAAGTTATTTCTGAAGATACGTTTGAACGGCCTATTTATGCGGGTAATGCGATTGCAACCGTGCAGACTATGGATCCTATTAAGGCTATTACTGTTCGTACGGCAGCTTTTCTAATGGCTGAAAAAGGATCTGTTGCGGCACCGATTGAAAAAATTGATGCGATTCAAGGAGACAAAAAAACGGTTTTTCTATCAGCAGAAATTGATCGTTCTAATCGTCCGGATTTATCAAGTGCTAAAGTCGTTGTTGCAGGTGGGCAAGGTGTTGGTTCAAAAGAAAATTTCAAATTGATTGAGCAGCTTGCTGATAAATTAGGGGCTGCTATTGGCGCATCTCGTGCTGCAGTGGATGCTGGTTATGTTTCTAATGAATTGCAAGTTGGACAGACGGGGAAGATTATTGCCCCGGATCTCTATATTGCAGTCGGGATATCAGGAGCTGTTCAGCATGTCGCGGGTATTAAAGATGCGAAAGTTATCGTTGCGATTAATCAAGATATTGATGCTCCTATTTTTCTGACAGCGGATTATGGCATTGAGGGGGATCTCAATGAAGTGATTCCGCAGTTAATTCAGGCATTAGGCTAATCGATTCTACGTTGCTAAACAGGGGACAGAAAGTTTCCTGTTCCAGCCACTAAAAAAGCCACAAAAGCAAGAAAAAACTGCCCTTATCCCAAAAAGTAGAGCATTTTATGAATCATAAGATTGGACTCTGATCCCAATATTGAATTGAAATCAAGGTCCAATTTCTTTTTGATGATATTGAGTCTATTTCACTCATCAACCATTTAACCATTTTGGATAATCTTTTCCAGCTTGTTGGAATTTCTTTTTGAGAGTGTCAAAAAATTCTTTTGTTTTCAATGCATCTGGAACAAATTCCAATGCTTATCCATTGCTTTTAACTCCTTCTAGGCAAAGTTCTGCGGTTTTTAATGGTTCGGGCACATCGGATAGTTTGTATCCGGTTTCTTGCACATTTTTCAACCAATATTCATAATTTTCTGAAAGGTGTTCGCCTGTTTCCAAAGCTTCGTTTATAGCAGCCATAATATATTCCTCTCCATCCTTTAAATGACTTAAATTAACTCAATACTGATATTGAAACTAAAGCTACAAGTATTATGGCATTTAATATGTCATATTGTGTCGTACAAAAGCATTATTTTCTTATAATTGATAAAATTTTGATTGAGTAGCCGTTTTTTCAATAGATGGTTTGTCAATAAAGAGCAACAGCTCATGCTCAACGCTTCGTATGTTGTTTCCAATCCAGATATTTCCTCGATTGATGATTGGTAAGTAGAAGAGCTTGCTACATCTCTTCTAGTATTAATTAATCAAAATTCGTTTGTTTTAGAAAGAATTTTCTGAGTAGGTTCGTGGCTATTTATATGAAAGTATTATGAGCTTTTTTATTTTGACGGCTTGCTGTTGTTTTTAATATTACGGTTTTCAAGTTGGACTATTTGTCGATAGTAGCGTTCTGCTGTAGCCTTGCCTATCTGGAAATCTTGAGCTATTTGAAAGATAGATACATCTTTATTGTATTGTGAAAAGACATTGCGTTTAAAAGGTTCTGTACAACGATTCCAAGGTTTGATGCCTCTTATTCGGGTATTGAAATGCCGATGACAGGTTAAACATTGATATTTATGACAACGTACTTTAATGGAACAACATTTCTCAAAGATAAGTCCATTTTTAACATACCGTCAGAATGAGTCTTTGAGTCTGATGACAATACGGACAAGTATTAGAGCCAGTATAAATGGCTTTATAAATGAGAGGATCTTCTGAGAGAATTTTTGTAAACCGAAGATCGGGTAATTCGAAAAGAGTTTGCGATGACATGAGAACTCCGTTTTTTCTTAAGGCATAACATTTTTTCAGTGTTATGCCTATCTTTTAGTTCTTCTCTTTTTTGAAGAAACGCCAATTAATAATCGAAAAACGAACCAAATTCAGCTTAGATATCTGCATTAGCTAATCATGAAAAGTGCATGATTTTTATCTGATTATATTGGCAATTTATTCTCTAGATTCGTCGGATTTCGACGTTCTATCTTTTTTGATTTTAAGTACTACTAAATCGGTTTAGTCACAGACCATTTTTTACAATCAGTCTGAGAAAACTCAAGTTATGCAAAATTACAACAAGGGGAGAGGAAATCAAGATCGCATAATAAGTATTAAACAATGTAAAGCATTGTAACAATTAATCTACATTAAAACACTAACTCGATGAAATTAAATGATAATTTTAAGATTATTACCTGAAGTATCTTAAAAAGATTATAAAAAAATAATAACGTTAGAAATTAAAAAAACGAATAAAAACAATCGATTAAATGCGAAATGAATATCCGCTAATACTTATTAACGGATGTTGACTGAACGGCAAAGCCAGACAGCAACATCAATTGATGTCTAGAAAGGGCAACAAGATGAATCGGATATTCAAAATCATCTTTAATAAAACACTCGGTCAATACACCGCAGTTAGCGAATTAGCACGAACAGCAGGCAAAAAACAACAAACATCAATCATCAAAAAAATTGTTCCAGTTTTAGGCATAGGAACATTACTAATGACAGCAATACCGTCTTTTGCATTTAATTTTTGGGACAAATACCGAGCTGATAACGATACAGCGTTAACTACAACTAAAGATAGTTATTTACCTGACTCTGATTCAGAAACGGGAGAAACAAGCTTAACCATAGAACAAAAGAATGCTGCAGACGTAAGAACAATTGTTGCCCATCCTATAGGAAGTAGTGCTTATTTACCGGGAGTAACTAATTACCCAAATCCGGGAGTTATTCTTTATGAACAAGAAAGAGGCTCTAATGTATTTGTTGGCAAAATGAATATAACTGATAGCAAATACTATACGATCACAGCCACATATGATAAAGAAAATAAAAAATGGAATTTCAGCAGTGTTGATGAGAAAGGTAATCCTGCAACGAATGTAGGAAGAATGCTGAACTTATCAAGTAGTGTTGATGAACTAGAAGATGTCAAGTATTCAGTAGGTAAGATTGATAAAACAGAACAAGGATATTTCCAGACAAACACAGTAACAAAAACAGGACAAGTTACAGGAGAAGAGGATAAAGTTTCCACAACAACAAGAACTGGTGATGTTGTTAAAGCTTCAACTTCAAAAGACGAAAAAACACTAACTATTTCTGTTAATGGTGAAAGTACAACTTTTACCGATAATGACACCGTAACCTCCGTAAGTGCAAGTGAAGCATCAAAGGGTTATTTAACCGTAGGAGAACCAACTGGTGAAGGTACTAAAGATAGTCCACTTAACTACGAAGTTGGTTTGACTAAAGAGGCAACAGATGCTCTTGAATTAGCTAAAAAATCAGACTATCAGTTAGTGCCGGAAGAAATTTCAGAGGAAGATAAAGCAGCTGGTGTCGTTTCTAAAAAGACGTTAAAAGATAATGGTGGTAGCGGTACTTCTCATGGTGAATTTGTGGATACTGATACCAAATACAGACTCGGACAAAATGTAGATGAAGAAAACAACCAAACTAAGATTTCTTTAATTAATGCCAATAATAATGACGAAGTTGCTAGCGCTACAATCAAAGGAGACAGCTCAGTAGAAATTAAAAATAAAGATGGAATTGCTGAAATTTCCGTTAAAGGAACTGACTATAAAACAGATGATGGAGAAACGACCAACGTAAGACCAGGAGATGCTCTTGGTATTAAAGGTGGATCAAACATCACTACATCCGTTTCTAAAAATGAAGATGGAACCACAGATATCAAAGTAGGGCTTAAAGAAGATATCGATGTTAAAAAGGTAAATGCTTCAGACAGCGTAAACGTTGGAAACACTTCTGTTAAGAGCGAAGGCATCACCATCAAACGTGACAATGGATCCTCTGTTATTTTTACTAACAACGAAATTAATATGGGCGGACAACAAGTTCATGGCGTAAAAGCTGGTACCGAAGATACCGATGCTGTTAACTTTGCTCAGTTGAAAGCAACTGAGGCTAACTTCAACCAGAAATTGGGCAACATGGACAAACACATCAATCGAGTTGAAGACAATGCCTATGCCGGTGTTGCAAT